>JASCPH010000100.1 GCA_029959545.1 Microbacteriaceae bacterium PS02066
TGGTTCTTTAATCCCTCCCCGCGGCGCCCGGGCGCGGGGGGGGGGCGGCGGGCACCGGCGCCGAGCAGACCGAGCAGACCCCGCCGACTGAGCCCGGGCGGCGCGGCGGCGGGCTCCTGCGGCGCGGCGGAGGGCTGTTCGTTCACGAGAGGACGGTCACCGTCAGACGCGACAGCGGCTCGGCGAGCGCGTTGATCAGATCGGTCAGCGTGCGCTTGTCGGCCTCGGTGAGCGTCGAGTACGCGACGAACGACGTGTCGGCGCTGCCGTACGTCGCCAGCTGCGCCTCGAGATCGGCGTAGCCCTTGTCGATGGCCGCGACGAGCTTCTTACCGTCCGCGTCCTTGCTCTCAGCGAAGTCGCGCACGAGCGAGTAGGCCATCTTGGACCCCTCGACGTTGGCGGCGAAGTCGTAGAGGTCGGTGCCGCTCCACCAGTCCTCCTCGCCGGAGATCTTGCCGTTCGCGACCTCATCGAGAAGTGCGATGGCACCGTTCGAGATGCCGGCGATGCCCTGCGCGTCCAGCGCGCTCACGAACTCGTCGGAGTGGACGTAGTCGTTGAGCTGCGCCACATCCGCGACGAGCTGGTCGGCGTGCTCCGCACGCTGCTCGGGCGTGGAGGGCGTCCAGTCCTGCCAGGCGGGGGTCACGCCGTCGGCGTTGAGCGCATCCTGCGCGGGGACCCAGAGATCCTTCTCAATGCGGTGGAAGCCGGTCCAGTCCAGGCCCTCGGCGACCGCATCCACCTCGCGGTAGTCGATCTTGGGGTCGAGATCGCCCAGCGACTCGGCGACCGGTTCGATCCGCTCGTAGAAGGAGCGCACCTGCGGGAAGGACGTTCGGGCGGTCTCATCGTCACCGGCGGTGTAGGCGGCGGTGAAAGCGTCGACAGCGGGGACCAGCTGCTCGACCTGGTCCTTCACGAACGCCGCGTACAGCGAGACGGCCTGCTGCTTCTGCTCGGCGTCGTCACCGGAGGCGGCGACCGTGTCGCCGGTGACGGTGAAGCCGGCCCGCCCCACGCCGTCGCCGACCATGCCGGGCTTGCACAGCGTGAAGTAGTTGCCGGGCTGCGCGACGACCGTGAGCGTCCGCGAGGCGCCGGGAGCGATGTTCTCGACTTCGCCGACGATGCGCAGACCGTCTTCGGCGAGCAGGTAGAACTCGCTGACCTCCGAGCCCGTGTTGGTGACATCGAAGGCCAGGGTGCCGCTCGTCGCGGTCGCCGTGGGCAGATCGCACGCGGAGTCGCTCGCCGTCACGGCGAGAGCGTCGGATGCCGCCACGTCGGCCTTGGCGACGCATCCGGCGAGCACGAGCGAGGTGAGGATGAGCGCCGCGGCGCCGCCGATCAGACGAGGAGCTGTCATGAGGTTCCTTGATGTGCGGGAGCGACGGCTTCTTGCGCTCGGTGGGACCGCGGGTGCGAACGCGCACCGCGGAAGAAGAGGGCGCCGACGACGGCGATGTAGACGACCCACGCGATGACCTGCAGCCACGTCATCTGCGGCATGAACCCGACGGTGGCCTGCAGCACCACAGCGACGGGGCCGCCGGGGGCAATGATCGTCGACACGTCGAAGGCCCAGCCGAACGGGAATCCGGCGAGACCCACGCCCACGACTCCGGTGGCCGCGTCGATCGTGGCCGCGTCGGAGAACGGCCCCGGCAGCACGCCCGCCTCCTGCAGGTCGTGCACGCCGTAGGCGAGGACGCCGGCGGCGACGATGATGAGCAGGGCGCCGGTCCAGGTGAAGAACACCCGGAGGTCGAGGCGGATCATGCCGCGCGAGATGAGCGCGCCGAGAACGACCGCCAGCGCGAGGCCCAGGACGGCGCCGCCGAGTGCGGTGGGCGCATCGCCGAAGGACTGCACCATCGACCACAGCAGCAGGGTCGTCTCGAGTCCTTCGCGAGCGACGGAGATGAAGCCGATGACGACGATGCCCCACAGCGCCCCGGTCGCGAGAGCACGGTCGATGTCGCCCTCGAGCGCCCGCTTGAGCCCGCGGCCGGCCCGCTGCATCCAGAAGATCATCCACGTGACCAGCGCGACGGCGACAAGCGAGAGACCGCCGCCGAGGATCTCCTGGGCCTGGAAGGTGAGCTCGTAGGCGCCGAACGTGAGGACCGCGCCGACGACGAGCGAGAGGAGAACGGCCAGGCCCACGCCGATCCACAGCCGCGGCAGCACATCGCGCCGTCCGAGCCGGGAGAGATACGCGGCGAGGATGCCGACGACGATGGCGGCCTCGAGGCCTTCGCGCAGACCGATCAGCAGACTCGACAGCACCGCAGCATCCTTCTTTCTGGTAAGGCTTACCTAAGCCCGGAGCGAGATTACTCCTGTTACGACCGGAGGCAAATTCCACGCCGCGCGGTAACGCTCAGCAACATTTCTCCACGACGCGACGCCGGGACGTACCTTCGGTGCATGAGCACGCCATCCCTTCCCGTCCTCGACTTCTCCCGCCTGTCCGGAGGCCCGGATGCGGCCGCGGCCTTCCGCGACGACCTGCGTCGCGCGACCCATGAGGTGGGCTTCTTCTACCTCACCGGCACCGGCGTCGACGAGCTGGCGCTGCGCCTCGAGAAGGTCGCGCGCGACTTCTTCGCGCTGCCCGAGGCCGACAAGCTCGCGATCGAGAACGTCAACAGCCCCCACTTCCGCGGCTACACGCGCATCGGCGGCGAGCGCACGCAGGGACAGGTCGATTGGCGCGAGCAGATCGACATCGGCCCCGAGCGCGAGGCCGTGACCGACCCGGACGCTCCCGACTTCGACCGCCTCACCGGCCCCAACCTGTGGCCCGAAGCACTTCCGGAGCTGCGAGAGGTCGTGCAGCAGTGGCACGACCGGTTGAGCGAGGTCGCGATCACGCTGCTGCGCCAGTGGGCGCTCGCGCTGGGAGCCGCGGAGGACTTCTTCGACCCCTACTTCGCGGATCCGGGCACGCTCATCAAGATCGTGCGCTACCCCGGCAGCCGTGAGCCCGAGCCGCAGCAGGGCGTCGGCGCGCACAAGGACTCCGGAGTGCTCACCCTGCTGTGGGTGGAGCCAGGCAAGGGCGGCCTCCAAGTCGAGCGCGACGGCGGCTGGGTGGACGCTCCCCCGGTCGACGGCGCGTTCGTCGTCAACATCGGCGAGCTGCTCGAGTACGCGACGCAGGGGTATCTGATCGCCACGAACCACCGCGTCGTCTCGCCCCGCTACCCCGAAGATCGCATCTCGGTGCCCTTCTTCTTCAACCCGGCGCTCGATGCCCAGCTGCCCCTCATCCAGCTCCCGCCGGAGCTCGCGGCACGTTCGCGGGGTGTGACCGAGGACCCCACGAACCCGATCTACGCCCGCTACGGCGAGAACGCTCTGAAGTCGCGGCTGCGCGCGCACCCGGATGTGGCGGCGATCCACCACGCGGACCTCCTGGCCGCCGGCTCCTGACCCTCCCGTCCTCGGGATGCCCGCATCCGGCCCGCCCGCATCCCCCACCCCCCATTTGACCGCGAGACTGCATTTCCCTCACGAGATCACGGGTAAACACAGTGATCTCGTGCAGAGGATGCAGTCTCGCGGTTCTTTGGCGCGGCGGGTGGGCACACAAAAGCGAAGGCCGCCCCCCCCCCGGGGGCGGCCGTCGCAGAAAGCGCTATAACCCCTCCCGCGGGGCTCACCGGCGCAGA
>JASCPH010000101.1 GCA_029959545.1 Microbacteriaceae bacterium PS02066
CCCCGTTCGCCTATCACAGATCGACGCGCGCGCGTCGATCTGTGACAGGCGAACACCGGGTGGCGCGCTCGCGCCGCCGCGACTACTTCCGGCCGGTCACCTGACGGGCGACGATCTCGCGCATGATCTCGTTCGTCCCGCCGTAGATGCGGTGCACGCGGGCGTCGACGAATGCGCGCGCGACGGGGTACTCGAGGATGTAGCCGTATCCGCCGTGCAGCTGGACGGCGGCATCGAGCACCTCCCACTCGCGCTCCGTCGTCCAGAACTTGACCTTGGCCGCCTCTTCCGGCGTGAGCTTGCCCTCGCCGTACAGCGCGATGGCGCGGTCGACGTATGCCCACAGCACATCGACCGTCGTGGACATGTCGGCCAGGCGGAAGCGCGTGTTCTGGAAGTCGGCGATCGCGTGGCCGAACGCCTCGCGACTGCTCGTGTACTCGAGCGTCCAGCGCAGGCCCGCCTCCGCGGCGGCCGCGGCGGCGACGCCGATCGACAGCCGCTCGAGCGGAAGGTTGCGCATGAGCTGCACGAAGCCGTGGCCGGGCTCGCCCCCGATGAGGTTCTCGTCGGGGATGAAGACGTCGGTGAACGACAGCTCCGCGGTGTCGTGCCCGGCGAAGCCCATCTTGTGCAGCTTCTTTCCGTGATCGAAGCCCGCCATGCCGTTCTCGACGAGCACGAGGCTGAACGCGTCGGGGCGGTTGCCCTCTCCCGTCTTGACGAAGGTGACGACGATGTCTGCCGTCGCACCGGAGGAGATGAACGTCTTGGCGCCGTTCAGGATCCACCCGCCGTCCACCTTCTTCGCCACGGTCGAGATGCCGCGCAGATCGCTGCCCGCACCGGGCTCGGTCATGGCGAGTGCGCCGATCACCTCGCCGGTGGCCATGCCGGGCAGCCACTTCTGCTTCTGCTCCGGCGTGCCGAAGTGGGCCAGATACGGCACGGCGAGGTCGTCCTGGATGCCGAAGGCACCTGCGAGCGACCCGAGCCCGGCCTTGATGACCTCCTCGTTGACCACAGCGCGGAAGCGGTAGTCCTGCAGCATCCCCGCGCCGCCGAACTCCTCGGGAACCGACAGCCCGATGATCCCGGCGTCGCCGGCGGCCCTCATGGTCTCGCGGTCGATCTGACCGGCCGCGTCCCACGCTTCGCGCCGGGCGTTCGTGCCGTAGCGCTTGATGAACTCGACCACGACCTCCCGGAAGGCCTCGTGATCCTCGTCGTAGATGTCGCGTTCCACGGACGTCTCCTCCATCTCGGGGCGCCTGCGTCGACACGCTGCGGCGCCATCGCCTGACGCGATCCTAGACCGACGGGTGCGCGCGGAGCACACCACGCTGTGGAATCGCATCCCACGCGCACCGAAACCGAGTGTCGCGATTGTGGAGGCCCTCCAGCGGGTCATTTCCCCTCGGTGCGCACCGGATCCGTACCGTCCGGGGCGACGTCGTAGAAGACCGAGCGGTAGTCGCCGTCGAACCAGAAACGCGCGCGCACCGGCCCCGCGTTCTGCGCGAATGTCGGCGAATCGATGTCACTGTCGGCGGCCCGCTCCAGCCGCAGTGCGACGCCGCTCAGGCTGTCGATCCCCTCCGCATCGGCGGCCGTCTGCATGGCTGTCCACAGCCCTGGCCAGGACACCTCGTCGAGCGAGAACTGCTCGGCGGCCGAATCGGGTTGCGACGGCGCTGGACCGTCGCGGACCACCTCACCACGGCGATACTCCCAGCGGTCGGTGTCGGTGGAGCCGGGCGTCACGGGAGCATCGACGAGGATGACATCCTCACTGACGGAGATGCCGACCACCCGATCGTGCCCGATCTTCGCGGTGAGGGCAGCGACCGCGTCGGCGGTCGTCTCCGGCTGGCGCAGATCCGCGGTGAGCCGCCCCTGTCCGAGAGCGGTGATGGTCTGAGCGACCGCCGTCGGCTAGGGCAGGACCACCGATGTGCCGGCGACGAGGAACGCGAGGGCGAACAGGACGAATCGCAGCCCCCTCCCCTTCGGGCCGATCCCGATCAGGGGTCCGCGTCGCCGCCCCTTGATCGAGACCGCTCCCGGCTCGGGCAGGCGGGGCTCGCCGAGTTCGGCCTGCGGGGGGATGCGGATTCGCGCGTAGGGCGCCTGGGTGACGTCATCGTCGGCGAGCGCTACCTCGGCACCGTCCGCGCTCAGCAGCGCGACCGCGCGCAGGCTCCCCGGCTGGACGGCGGGGATGTCGACGAGCCGCACGAGCTGGCGCACGCGCGCGCGATATGCGGGGCCTTCCAGCGGCTGGATGCTGAGATCGAGGTCGCACACCGGCTGATCGTTGATCAGCGTGCCGGTCTGGGTCACGGCGTCGATGCGGGCGAGGGCCATCCTGCCCTCGGATCGCGCCGCGTCGAGGTCTGCGGTCGATGCGGCGGGCATTCCTCGCGTGGCCCTCGCGATCAGGATCAGGATGCCGCTGAAGATCGCCAGGACCATCCCGGCCGGGAAGGTGATCTCGCCCGCGCCGGGCGGGCCGATCTCCGAGACCACGAGAGCGCCGATGGCCATCCCCGCCCCCACGAAGAACAGAAGACGGATCATGTCTCCGTGCTAATGAGCAGCCTTCGACCACCGGTGCCGGATGCGCCGGGTCATCCGGGGTAGGAGGGGGCGGCGGGAAGGCCGAAAAACTCCTCGAGCGTGTGCCAGCCGCCCTCGTGATACGCCTGCGCCAGCTCCGGACCGATGTAGCGGAGGTGCCAGGGTTCCGCCTCGTATCCCGTCACCGGCGTGTAGCCCTGCTCGTAGCGCACGATGAACCCGAACTGCCAGGCGTTGGCGGCCACCCACTGCCCTTCGCGGGAGGCTCCGAAGTCGTCGAGCGTCCCGCATCCGCTGCCGCAGGGCATGAGGTCCATCGCGAGGCCGAGCTGGTGCTCGCTGAATCCCGGCCGCGCGCTCGAGATCTCCGCCTCCGCCTGCCCGCCGCGCGCCACGTTCTCCTGGTACGTCGACACCTGCGTGTCGTAGGAGCGATATCCGCTGAGCTGCCCGAGCGAACCGACACCGGCCGTCTCGACGGCCTCCGCCATCTGCTGCAGCGCGGCAGCGGCATCCTGGCGGAGCACGCCGGCGTTGAAGGTCTTCAGACCCTGCACCTGGACGATGCCCTGCGGCTCGTAGTCGAGCGGATTCAGGGGCCGCTGCTTGTTGACGACGACCCAGCGGCGGACGGGATCAGACAGCGAGATACACGGGGCGGTTCCGGAGACGACGGCCTCTCGAAAGGACATTCCCCCACCGGCGGCCACGATCACGGCCTCGTCGTCGCCGGCGGCGACCGCTGCGGCGACCGCCGGGTCATCGCAGATGGATGCGGCGGCGGGTGCCCTGGTGAAGACCGGCGCGGGGATGGCCTGTGCGGCGGGCGGGCCGGCGGGCGCAGCGGGAGCGGCCACCGGGGCTCCCGCCAGGAGAGCGCTCAGCCACAGCGCCGCCACCACGACGCCGACCACCGCGAGGC
>JASCPH010000102.1 GCA_029959545.1 Microbacteriaceae bacterium PS02066
GGGGGCGGGGGGGGGGCCCCCCCCCCAACACCGCCGCCCGCCGCCGGGGGGGGGGCGCCCCCCTTCGCCGTCGGATCCGAAGATCAGAAGTTGATCATGTGGCCAGCGAGACCGTGGAAGGCCTCCTGCAGCGCCTCGGACAGCGTCGGGTGTGTGTGCACGTTGCGCGCCAACTCGAGTGCGGTGAGGTCCCACTTCTGCGCCAGCGTCAGCTCGGGCAGAAGCTCGGACACGTCCGGACCGATCATGTGGCCGCCGAGCAGCTCGAGGTGCTCCGCGTCCGCGATCAGCTTGACGAAGCCGACGGGCTCGCCGAGTCCGTGCGCCTTGCCGTTGGCCATGAACGGGAAGGTCGCGACCTTGATCTCGCGACCGGTCTCGCGCGCCTGCGCCTCGGTGAGGCCGAACGAAGCGACCTGCGGCGAGCAGAACGTCGCGCGAGGCATCATGCGGTAGTCGCCGAGCGCCATGGTCTCCGCCTTGCCGATCGTCTCGGCCGCCACGACACCCTGCGCCTCGGCGACGTGGGCGAGCTGCAGCTTGGCGGTGACGTCGCCGATCGCGTAGATGTGCGGCACGTTGGTGCGCATGTAGTCGTCGATCGCGATGGCGCCGCGGTCGGTGAGCGCGACACCGGTCTTCTCCAGGCCGAAGCCCTCGACGCGCGGGGCGAAGCCGATCGACATGAGAACCTTGTCGGCCTCGATCGAGCTCTGCGCGCCGCTCTTGTTGTCGGTGTAGGTGACGGTGACCTTGTCGCCGGAGTCGACGACCGACTCGACCTTGGTGGAGGTCAGGATGTCGATGCCGTAGTTGCGGTACTGCTTCTGGATCTCCTTCGACACGTCGGCATCCTCGTTGGGAAGCGCGCGGTCGAGGAACTCGATGATCGTGACCTTCACGCCGTAGTTCGACATGACGTACGCGAACTCCATGCCGATCGCGCCGGCACCGACGATGACGATCGAGGACGGGAGCTCGCGCGAGAGGATCTGCTCCTCGTAGGTGACGACGTTCTCGCTCAGGGTCACGCCCGGAAGCAGTCGCACCGTGGAGCCCGTGGCGATGATGACGTTGTCGAAGGTGACGCGCTCGGTGGAGCCGTCGCTCTTCGCGACATCGATGGAGTGGTCGTCGACGAAGGTTCCGCGGCCGTCGTACTCGGTGACCTTGTTCTTCTTCATCAGGTAGTGGATGCCCTTGACGCGGCCTTCCGCCACCTCACGGCTGCGGTCGAAGGCGACGCCGTAGTCGAAGCTCACCTCGCCGGTGATGCCGAACAGCTTGGCCTTGTGGGCGAAGGTGTGGGCGAGCTCCGCGTTCTTGAGAAGCGCCTTGGAGGGGATGCAGCCGACGTTCAGGCACACACCGCCCCAGTACTTCTCTTCGATGACGGCGGTGGACAGTCCGAGCTGTGCGCTGCGCACGGCCGCGACGTACCCGCCGGGGCCCGCGCCGAGGATGACGACGTCGTAATGAGGCATGCGTCAAGCCTATCGCTCGGTGGAGTTCGAACGGCCTGCCGTCCGCTCGCTCGCCGCCTGCTTCTGCTGGCGCGCCCTGGTGCCCAGGAACCACACCACGAGGCCGATCGCGATGAGCACGACGACGGCTCCGACGACCCAGGGCCAGACGGGGGCGGACTGGTCGGGGCTCGAGGTCGGTTCAGCGAGAGTCGTCATCGTCGGCTCGGGGGTCGCGGCGGACTCGGGCGTCGCTTCGGGCGTCTCGGACGGCGTCGGAGTCGCGGTCTCGGCCGCGTTCGAGGTGAACGCGAACTCGCCGGAGATCGGGTGGCCGTCGTTGGAGACGACGCGCCAGGCCACCGAGACCGCGCCGCCGGCCGAACCGGTGAGCGGCTGGGTGACGACGTTGGCGCTGACGCTGGCAGCCCCGTCGGTCAGTGACGCGCCGGAGGCGTCCGTGACCTGGACGACGGTCGTCGACGCGTCCGAGAGCAGGTCACCGCTGAAGGTGAGGGTGAGGGCGGCGGGCAGCGCGTCGACCGTCGATCCCGACGCGGGATCCGAGGAGACGAGCTCATCGTGGGCGAATGCGGGCGCCGTGCCCAGCAGTACCCCGCCGGAAGCGATGAGAAGCGTGGCGAGAGCGGCGACGAGCGCGCGCACGGGACGACGGCGAGAGGTCTGGGAAGTCACGGCGATGAGCCTAACGCCGCGTGCTTTCGGTCGGCTGTGCGTGGCGGCGCCGCGCGGTCGGGACGATGCATGCCGCACGCAGAATCCGCTTCCGAGGGCGATGTCGGGCAGAGGGTCGGATCGGTTAGGCTGGATGAGAGGAGGACGACGTGCACGAGCAGTACAGGCCCCGGCCGGACAGCATCCGTCGCGAGAGCGAGCGAGCCGTGCCGGCGCACGACACCACGCAGACCTTCGGGCACGACTCGGACCTGTCGTTCGTGCCGTTCGGCAGCGAGTTGAGCGAGCCCGAGCTCGAGGCGATCGAAGCGCTCCCCTCGGGGGCCGCGCTGTTCATCGTGCGTTCGGGCCCGACCGCTGGAGCGCGCTACCTGCTGGACACCGACGTCACCACGGTCGGCCGGCATCCCGACGCCGACATCTTCTTCGATGACGTCACCGTCTCGCGCCGTCACGCCGAGATCACCCGCGTCGGGCGTGCATTCGAGATCGTCGACCAGCGTTCGCTCAACGGCACATATGTGAACGGCGAGCGCGTCGACCGCGACACGCTCAGTAACGGCGCCGAGGTCCGTATCGGCAAGTTCCGCCTCAACTTCTTCGTCTCGCCCGCCGACCTTCCGGTAGCGGAAGGCTGATGGCGGCGGTCTCCGCCCGCGGTCGCAGTGACGCCACGGGCCTGCTCAGCATCGGGCAGGTGCTCGCACGGCTGACCCCCGAGTTCCCCGCGCTGACCTCCTCCAAGCTGCGCTTCCTCGAGGTGCAGGGCATCGTCACTCCGCGACGTACGGAGACCGGCTACCGCAAGTTCACACCGAAGGACCTCGAGCGGCTGCGTCTGGCGCTCACGCTGCAGCGTGATCACTACCTTCCCCTCGTGGTCATCCGCGAGTACCTCGACGATCTGGATGCGGGGCGCGACCCCGCCGCTCCCGCGGGCGGCGTACCGCGTTCGATCGTTCCCGCCGCGCGGCGCTACCGTCGGGACGAACTGCTGCGGACGGCGGGCGCGGGCACCCAACTCCTCAACGATGCCCTGAGCACGGGCCTCATCATCGGTGGCGAGACGTATGACGAGCAGGCGCTGGCGATGCTGCGCGCGCTCGTCGCCCTCGATCGTCACGGCATCGAGCCGCGCCACCTGCGAGCCGTGAAGCAGAGCGCCGATCGCGACGTCTCACTCGTGGAATCCGCGCTCGCGCCGCTGCGGCGCCGCACGGACGCGGCCTCGCGCGGGCGCGCCGCGGAGACCGCCCCGGAGCTCGCCCGGCGCATCGCCGACGTTCGCGAGGCGCTCGTG
>JASCPH010000103.1 GCA_029959545.1 Microbacteriaceae bacterium PS02066
GGCGGATGCGGCGCGTTCCGCCTCGGCGCGCTCGAGCGCGGTGGCCAGTCCCACCGCACCGGCGACGTCCTCGGTGCCGCTGCGGCGGCCGCGCTCCTGTCCGCCGCCGTGGAGGATCGGCTCTATCGGGATGCGGCCGCGGATGGCCGTGGCACCGATGCCCTTCGGGGCGCCGAGCTTGTGACCGGCGATGGTGATCGCGTCGGCCCCCGTGCCGGACAGCGCGAGCCAGCCCGCCGCCTGCACGGCATCGAGATGCAGGGGCACCCGCGCCGCGGTCGTCACTGCGGCGATGGCGCGCACATCCTGCACGGTACCCGTCTCGTTGTTCGCGTAGCCGAGGGTGACGAGTGCGGTGTCCTCCCGGAGCGCTGCGGCGACCGCATCCGGAGACACCCGGCCGGCGTCGTCGACGTCCAGGACCGTCGCCTCGAAACCGTGGAGGCGTTCGAGGGCGGCCACCGACTCGAGGATCGATTCGTGCTCTACCGCCGTCGTGACGACGTGGCGACGGCCTCGGGCGAGCATCGCGCCGAGGGATATCCCCTTGACGGCGAGATTGTTGCCCTCCGTGCCGCCGGAGGTGAAGATCACGTCGCCTGTGCGCACGCCCAGCACCGCTGCTATGCGCGCCCGTGCGTCGGCGAGGGCGGACGCCGCCTGCTCGCCGACCTCGTGGTGGCTGGACGGGTTGCCGAACGTACCTCGCCAGAACGGCATCATCGCCTCGAGCACCTCCGGACGCACGGGCGTCGTCGCGGCGTTGTCGAGGTACATCGGGCCGCTCACACCGGGTCGGCCAGACGCAGGTCGATGTCGAGGCCGAGGTCGAGCCCGCGGGCCGCGTGCGTCAGTGCGCCGACGGAGATCACGTCGACGCCCGTCTCCGCGATCTGGCGCACGGTGGTGAGCGTGACGCCGCCGGAGGCGTCCACGATCGCGCGACCGGCGATGTGCTCGACACCTCGTCGGAGGTCGTCGATCGAGAAGTTGTCGAGCATGATGGTGCCAACGCCCGCGGCGAGGACATCGTCGATCTGGTCCAGACGGTCGACCTCGACCTCGACGTGTGTCGTGTGCGGGAGGCGTGCCAGTGCCTCCTGCAGCGCCTGCGTGACGGGGACGCCGGAGGCGGCCAGCACGGCGAGGTGGTTGTCCTTGGCCATGACCGCGTCCGACAGGCTGAAGCGGTGGTTGTGGCCGCCGCCGTTGACGACCGCGTGGCGTTCGAACGCGCGCAGCCCCGGCGTGGTCTTGCGCGTGTCGGCGATCCGCGCACCGGTGTGCGCGACCTCGGCGACGTACGCCGCCGTGAGCGTCGCGATGCCCGACATCCGCTGGACGAAGTTGAGTCCCACGCGTTCCGCCGTCAGCACGGAACGCGCCGGGCCCGTGACGGTGGCCAGCGCCGCGCCGGGCTCGAACTCCTCACCGTCGGCGAGGAGCAGCTCGACCCGCGTTCTGGGATCGACCAGCCGGAAGGCGGCGGCGAAGACCGCGCCGCCCGAGAACACGCCGGCTTCGCGGGCGACAAGGGATGCGGTGGCGACCGCATCCGCGGGGATCAGCGTCTCGCTCGTCACATCGCCCCAGGGGGCGTCCTCGTCGAGGGCCGCGGCGACGACCCGGTCGATGGTGGCGGATGTCAGCATGCCTCGGCCTCCTGGGCGATGGCGGCGGCGACCGGTGCGCCGTCGCGACGGAAGTGGGCACCGACCGAGACCGTGCGCCGCCGGGCGGCAGCCACGAGGTGCTCGGCGACCAGCAGGAGGTTGGCGTCCTCCTGCGCGGCGGTGTTCTGCTCGGGCAGGCTCTGCGCGACGGGTGCGGCGCGGCGCCAGGCCGCGATGACGGATGCGGCGTGCGCCAGGCCCGCCTCGTCACGCTCCAGCCCCGCGTGATCCCAGAGCAACTGCTGCAGTCGCGCCCGGCTGAACGCGGGCGCGTCGCTCGCGGGTGCGGCAGGCGTGGAACGCTCTGAGACCGGGAACATGGCCGCTCGCGCCGGTTCGGCGAGCAGCGCCGCCGCCGCGCGCGCCCCGAAGACGGCTCCCTCCAGCAGCGAGTTGGAGGCCAGGCGGTTCGCACCGTGCACGCCCGTGCGCGCCGTCTCGCCGACCGCGAACAGGCCGGGGACGCTGGTGCGTCCGTCGAGATCGGTGAGGACCCCGCCCATCAGGTAGTGGGCGGCGGGGGTGACCGGCACGGGGGTGGTCGACCAGTCGATGCCGCGCGCACGCAGCGCACGGTCGATCGTGGGGAAGCGGGCGGCGAGAGCCTCGGCGCCGCCGAGGTCCGTCGCATCCAGCACGACGGGGATGCCGGGCTGGACGGCGGACTGCCGAGCGATCGCGCGGGCGACGACGTCGCGGGGCGCGAGCTCGCCGTCGGGATGCGCGTCGAACGCGAAGCGTCTCCCGGACGCGTCCCGCAGCACTGCGCCCTCGCCCCTGACGGCCTCGGAGACGAGGAACGGGTCCTCGCCGTCGAACGCCGTGGGGTGGAACTGCACGAACTCCAGGTCGGCGACCGCGGCGCCCGCACGGATCGCGGCGGCGATGCCGTCGCCGGTCGCGACCGAGGGGTTCGTGGTGTGGGCGTAGAGCTGGCCCGCGCCGCCGGTGGCCAGCACGACGGCGTCCGCATCGATCCGCTCGCGGCGCCCCGACGCGTCGACGACGTCGACGCCCGTCACCCGTCCCTCCCGCAGGACGAGATCGGCGAGGAACGTGTGCTCACGGACGATCACGTCACTGTCGGCGAGGCGGGCGAGCAGTGCGGCTTCGATGGCCGCGCCCGTCGCATCGCCGCCCGCGTGCAGCACGCGGGGAGCCGAGTGCGCGGCCTCCAGCCCTCGGCGCAGCTCACCCGCGTCGTCGCGGTCGAACGGCACGCCCGCCGCCACCAGTGCGCGGATCGTCTCGCCACCGGCATCGACGAGCACCCGCACCGCCGCGGGGTCGTTCAGACCCGCGCCGGCGGTCAGGGTGTCGTCGAAGTGGGCGTCGGGGGAGTCGCTGGTCGCGGTGACGGCGGCGATCCCTCCCTGCGCGTGCGCGGTGCTGCCCGCATCCGCCGCCGCCTTCGTCACGAGCGTGACCTCGGCCCCGCCCTCGGCCGCCGCGAGCGCCGCCGTGAGCCCGGCGATGCCGCTGCCGACGACGACCGCCCTCATGCCGCGCTGCCCGAGGGCTTGGCC
>JASCPH010000104.1 GCA_029959545.1 Microbacteriaceae bacterium PS02066
GCTCCGGCTCCCGCGCCCGCGCCCGCGCCCGCGGGCATGCGGCGTCGGACTGGGCGCCCCGCATCCCGCGCGCCCAGGCGGCCCGCCTCGGCGATCCAGGTCCGACGCGTCTCGTCGCTGCGGTGGCGCACCTGGTCGAAGCGGGTCACGCCGATCGTGCGCACGCCGCAGTAGCCGAGCACCGCGTTTCGCAGACTCGTCTCCGCGGCGTGGCGGTACACGACGGCGTTCCACACGCGCGGCGAATCCATCGTCATGAGGATGCGGGCGGTGCGGCCGGTCAGCAGCTTGTCCCACAGGGGGCCGGTCGGGCGATAGCGGAACGCGAACCCCGACAGGAACACGCGGTCGATGAAGACCTTGAGGGCGCCGGGATAGGTGCCCCACCACTGCGGGAAGAAGAACACGAGATGCTCGGCCCACGCGATGTCCTCGATCGCTCGCGCCGCGACCGCATCCAACGGTGCGTCGTCGGACGTGCGGGGCATCCGCACCTCGCCCGGCGTGCGCGGATGCGCGGGAGCCTCTTCGACCGCGAGGTCGATCACGCGGACCTCTGCCCCCGCGGCACGGGCCGCATCCGTGTACGAGCTTGCGAGGGCGTGGTTGAGGGTGTCGGGCAGCGGGGTGCCGACGATGACGACGATCCTGGTGCTCACGGGGTCTCCTTCTCTTGGACGAGCTCCGTCAGCACCTCCAGCTGACGGGCGAGCACAGCGCGATCGACCCCGGTGTCGATCAGGCGCGGATCGTCGAAGAGATTCATGAGTTCGCCGTCGAGCTCGCCCCCGGCGCGCTCGACGAGGCTCGCGCCCGCATCCGTCAGGCCGACGAGGATGCGGCGCCTCGGACCGTTCGAGGTGCGTATCCACCCCGCCTCGGCGAGATGCGGCATCCGCTTGCTGACCGCGGCCTTGGTGACCATGAGGCACCGCGCCAGCGAGGTCAGATCGATCGGTTGCTGATCGGCGATCGTGGCGAGATAGATGAAGTCGCCGATCGAGATCCCGTAGCCGCTGCGCAGACGTGCATCCGCGAACGCGTCGATGGTCGCGACGAGCTCGTGCAGGGTGAAGGAGATCCGGTCGGCCACATCACGAGTCAACCAGTTGACACCCAGTGTGTCAACCAGTTGACACATGTTGTCTGTGCGCGTCCCGTCGGAGAATGGGCGTCCCGTCGGAGGATGGGCGCCGGATCCTCCGACGTCGGCCCGAATCTCCGACCGGCGAACGTGGATGGCGGCGCCAGGGGTCTGTACGCGGCGGCGAGTCCGGATGCGGGGGCGCGCCGTGCGGGCGAATGCTCGGGGCTCCGCGGCGGATGAGAATGGGCAGGTCCCGACGGCGGGATGACCTGACCGAGGAGAGCCGAGATGACCGCACTCACCGAGACCGACCTGCTCGCCCGCGTCCGCTCGCAGCTGTTCATCGGAGGCGAGTGGCGCGACGCATCCGACGCTCGGACGCTCGACGTGCGCGACCCCGCCACCAACGCGGTCGTGAAGACGATCGCCAGCGCGACGGTGGAAGACGGCGCCGCAGCACTGGATGCGGCCGTCGACGCGTTCGAGTCGTGGTCGCGGACCCCGGCGCGTGAGCGGGCGGAGCTCCTGCGCCGTGCGTTCGACCTGCTGCAGGAGCGCAAAGAGGAGTTCGCGCTGCTCATGACGATCGAGATGGGCAAGCCGCTCGCGGAGGCTCGTGGCGAGGTCGTCTACGGCGGCGAGTTCCTGCGGTGGTTCAGCGAAGAGGCCGCCCACGTGCAGGGACGGTACGGCGCCAACCCCGAGGGCACCGGCCGCATGATCGTCTCGCAGCATCCCGTCGGGCCGTGCTACCTCATCACCCCCTGGAACTTCCCGCTCGCGATGGCGACGCGCAAGATCGCCCCCGCGCTCGCTGCCGGATGCACGGTGGTCATCAAGCCGGCCGAGCTCACCCCGTTGACGACGCTGTACTTCGCCCAACTGCTGCAGGATGCGGGTCTGCCCGACGGCGTGGTCAACGTCATCACCACGTCGCAGTCGGGCGCGGTGTCGGAGCCGATCATCCGCGATTCGCGCCTGCGCAAGCTGTCGTTCACGGGCTCGACGCCGGTCGGTGTGAAGCTGCTCGAGCAGGCAGCCGGCGGGGTGCTCCGCACCTCGATGGAGCTCGGCGGCAACGCGCCCTTCCTCGTGTTCGACGACGCCGACCTCGACAAGGCCGTGGAAGGCGCGATGGCGGCGAAGTTCCGCAACATCGGCCAGGCGTGCACCGCCGCGAACCGCTTCCTCGTGCACCGCAGCGTCGCGGAGGAGTTCACGCGTCGCGTCACGGAACGGGTGCAGGGGATGCGGGTCGGCCGCGGCACCGAGGAGGGCGTGGCGATCGGTCCGCTCATCGACGACCGCGCGGTCGCGAAGGCGGAGGTTCTGGTCTCGGATGCGGTCGCGCGCGGTGCGAGCGTGCGCACCGGCGGGTCGGCGATCCAGGGCGAGGGCACCTTCTTCGAGCCGACGGTGGTCTCCGACGTCGCGGCGGGAAGCGACATCCTGCGCGAGGAGATCTTCGGGCCGGTGCTGGCGATCGTCCCCTTCGACACCGAGGACGAGGCCGTCGCACTCGCCAATGCGACCGAGTACGGACTGGTGTCCTACGTCTTCACCGAGAACCTCGCCCGCGGGCAGCGCATGATCGAGCGCCTCGAGACCGGGATGATGGGGCTCAACATGGGTGTCGTCTCCAACGCGGCCGGACCCTTCGGCGGGTGGAAGTCCTCCGGTCTCGGCCGCGAGGGCGGGGCCGAAGGCATCCACGAGTACCTCCAGACCAAGTACACGCTGACCCCGAACCCGTTCGCCTGAACATCGGCGGGCCGGAGCTGCTGACGCCGAGCGAGCATCCGATTGCCGAACGAGCACTCGATCGAGTGCTCGTTCGATGAACGGATGCTCGCTCGGCGCTGTCATCACGAGG
>JASCPH010000105.1 GCA_029959545.1 Microbacteriaceae bacterium PS02066
CGGCGGCCATAGCGAGAGGGAAACGCCCGGTCCCATTCCGAACCCGGAAGCTAAGCCTCTCAGCGCCGATGGTACTGCAGGGGGGACCCTGTGGGAGAGTAGGACACCGCCGGACTCCTTTTAGAAATGGCCACCCAAAGCTGGGTGGCCATTTCTGTTTTTCCAGGGGTTTACGTCGCGAGGAGAGAGCGAATGACGAACAACGACGACAACGACCAGCGTCGGGAGTCTTCGCGCGCCCGCGGCGGAGACCGCCCACGTCAGGGTGGCGACCGTCCCTATCGTCCGCGTCAGGACGGGCAGGGCGGCGACCGTCCGCGTCGTGACGGCGACCGCCCGTTCCGCCCCCGTGAGGGCGGCGACCGCCCATACCGTCCGCGTCAGGACGGCCAGGGCTCCGATCGCCCGCGTCGTGACGGCGACCGCTCGTTCCGTCCCCGTGAGGGCTCCGACCGTCCCTATCGTCCGCGTCAGGACGGGCAGGGCGCCGACCGTCCGCGTCGCGACGGCGACCGCCCGTTCCGCCCGCGTCAGGACGGCGACCGCCCATACCGTCCGCGTCAGGACGGCGACCGCCCGTTCCGCCCGCGTCAGGACGGCGATCGCCCGTACCGTCCGCGTGATGGTGCGCAGTCTGATCGTCCGCGCCGCGACGGCGACCGCCCGTTCCGCCCGCGTGAGGGTGGTGACCGCCCGTACCGTCCGCGTGATGGTGCGCAGTCCGATCGTCCGCGCCGCGACGGCGACCGTCCGTTCCGCCCGCGTGAGGGTGGTGACCGCCCGTACCGTCCGCGCGATGGTGCGCAGTCCGATCGTCCCCGCCGTGACGGTGACCGGCCCTTCCGCCCGCGTCATGACGGCGATCGCCCCTATCGTCCGCGTGATGGTGCGCAGTCTGACCGTCCGCGCCGCGACGGCGACCGGCCCTTCCGTCCGCGTGACGGTGGCGACCGCCCCTACCGTCCCCGTGATGGCGGCGACCGGCCGTACCGCGGCGGCGGTTACGACTCTGACCGCTCCTCGCGTCCGCCGCAGCGCGACGCGGTGCGGGCGGCAAAGATCGCGGAGCCGGAGGTTCCCGAGGACATCACGGCACGGGATCTTCACCCGAGCGCGCGGAATGAGCTGAAGACCCTCAGCAAGGAGAACGCCGAGGAGGTCGCCCGTCACCTCGTGATGGCAGGGCGGCTGATCGACGAGGACGCTCAGCGTGCCCACGAGCACGCCCTCGCAGCGTCCCGCCGTGCCGGCCGCATCGCGGTCGTGCGCGAGAGCGTGGCCATCACCGCGTACGCGACCGGTGACTACGCGCTCGCGCTGCGCGAGCTGCGCACCTACCGTCGCATCTCCGGCAATGAGGACCAGATCGCACTCATGGTCGACAGCGAACGTGGTGTCGGCCGGCCCGACCGAGCGATCGAGGTCGGTCGCGCGGTCGACCGGAACACGCTCCCGGTCGCGGTGCGCGTCTCTCTCGCGATCGCGCTCTCCGGCGCACGCCTGGACCTCGGTGAGACTGAGCGAGCCCTCGCCGAACTCGACATCCCCGAGCTCGACCCCGACCGGGCCTTCGAGTGGAGCCCGGCACTCTTCGCGGCACGCGCCGCGGTACTCGAAGAGCTCGGACGCGACGACGAAGCAGCCGAGTGGACGCGGCGGGCAGACATCGCCGCCGAAGCGCTCGACGAAGCCGCGGGCAACGGGTCGGACGAGGAGATCTTCGTGGAGGAGATCTTCGACGAGGAGTTCGCCGAGGGCACCGATGCCGATGTGCACGATGCCGATGTGCCCGACGTGGATGAGGATCTCCACGCTGAAGGCGACGAGCGCGTCGACGTCGACGCCGCCCAGGACGACGAGGACGACTACTCCATCGCCGCGGAGGTGGAGGAGCTGCTTGCCGCCGCGGATGCGGCCGCCGACGCGCAGAACTCGACGAGCGCGGACGACGAGGACGAGGAGCGCTGATGGCCCTGTTCTCTCGCTCCGTTCCCACCCCGCTCGAAGGCGTGGACACCGTACTGGCCGACCTCGACGGGGTCGTGTACGCCGGCGCGGGTGCGCTGCCCTACGCCGTCGAGGCACTGAACACGGTCGCTGCGACGCGCCGACTCGGCTTCATCACCAACAACGCGTCCCGTACCGACGCCAGTGTGGCCGCGCACCTCACCGAGCTCGGTCTGACCGTGACAGCCGACGACGTGGTCACGAGCCCGCAGGCCGCGGTTCGACTGCTGCGCACCCGCGTGCCCGCCGGCGCGACGATTCTCGTCGTCGGGGGTGAGGGCCTCGTCGTCGAGCTCGAGAAGGCCGGCTTCGTCGTCACACGTTCGGCCGAGGACGACCCGGCCGCCGTCGTGCAGGGCTTCGCGCCGCATGTGGGATGGTCGGATCTCGCCGAGGCGGCTTTCGCGCTGAAGACACCCGAGGACGAGGGCGGGATCCCCTGGATCGCGACCAACACCGACTGGACGATCCCGCAGGCGCGAGGCATCGCACCGGGAAACGGCACGCTCGTGTCCGCGGTCCACACCGCCATCGGACGGCTCGCTGTCGTCGCGGGCAAGCCCGAGACGCCGATCTTCGAAGAAGCGCTCGCCCGGTTCGACGCGCGCCGCGCGCTCTTCATCGGTGACCGTCTGGACACCGACATCGCGGGCGCGCAGGCCGCCGGCATTCCCTCGGCGCTCGTGCTCACCGGCATCGATCGACCCAAGCACGTCCTCGCCGCCCCGCCGACGTCCCGTCCCGACTTCATCCTCGGCGACCTCCGCGAACTGCATGAGCCCTATCCGCAGACCAAGGTCAAGGGCGATGTGACCATCGTGGGCGCCGCGCGCGTCGCCGTCGCCGGTGCGGATCTGCGCATCCTGTCCGCGGGCTCGCGGCCCCTCGATCT
>JASCPH010000106.1 GCA_029959545.1 Microbacteriaceae bacterium PS02066
CACCGCCGCGCCCGACCGCCCCACCGACCCGCAGGCCGCGCCGGACCGCCCCACCGCGCCTCAGGCCACGGCCCCCACCGACCCCGCACCCCGCCGCGCCGCCCCCACAACTAGACTGAGCAGGTCCGGCACCCCGATCCCTGGAGCTCAGCCGCGTGACCACTCCCGCCACCGCCTCGCGTCCTGCCGCCGATACCGTCGAGAACGCTCGCGCCACCCCCGAACGCGAGCAGCCGTACGCGGCTCTCGGCCTGAAGCCCGACGAGTACGACCGCATCCGCGAGATCCTCGGCCGCCGTCCCACGAGCGGCGAGCTGGCGATGTACTCGGTCATGTGGAGCGAGCACTGCTCGTACAAGTCGAGCAAGATCTACCTCCGCCAGTTCGGCCAGAAGGTCACCGACGAGATGCGCGAGCGCCTCATGGTCGGTATGGGCCAGAACGCCGGTGTCGTCGATGTGGGCGAGGGCTGGGCGGTGACCTTCAAGGTCGAGTCCCACAACCACCCGAGCTACATCGAGCCCTTCCAGGGCGCTGCCACCGGCGTCGGCGGCATCGTGCGCGACATCATCTCGATGGGCGCGCGCCCGGTCGCCGTCATGGACCAGCTCCGCTTCGGCGCGATCGACAACCCCGACACCGCCCGCGTCGTGCACGGCGTCACGAGCGGCATTTCGTTCTACGGCAACTGCCTGGGCCTGCCGAACATCGGCGGCGAGACCGTCTTCGACAGCGTCTACCAGGGCAACCCGCTCGTGAACGCCCTCGCGGTCGGCGTACTGCGCCACGAGGACCTCAAGCTCGCCGACGCCACGGGCCCCGGCAACAAGGTCGTGCTCTTCGGCGCCCGCACCGGCGGCGACGGCATCGGCGGCGCCTCCATCCTCGCCTCCGACACGTTCGCCGACGGCGGCCCGACCAAGCGCCCCGCGGTGCAGGTGGGCGACCCGTTCGCCGAGAAGGTGCTCATCGAGTGCTGCCTCGAGCTCTACCGCGACGAGCTCGTCGAGGCCATCCAGGACCTCGGCGCCGCCGGCATCTCCTGCGCCACGAGCGAGCTGGCGGCGAACGGCGGATCCGGGATGCGGGTCGACCTCGAGAAGGTGCTTCTGCGCGACCCCTCGCTGACTCCCGAAGAGATCCTCATGTCCGAGTCGCAGGAGCGGATGATGGCGATCGTCGCTCCCGAGAAGCTCGACGCGTTCCTCGCCGTCGTCGACAAGTGGGAGGTCGAGACGAGCGTGCTCGGCGAGGTCACCGGCGACGGGCGCCTCGCGATCTTCTGGCACGGCGAGCAGATCGTCGACGTCGACCCCTCGACCGTCGCCGTTGACGGTCCCGTCTACGAGCGCCCCGTCGCCTACCCGACGTGGATCGACGCCCTGCAGGCGGATTCCGCATCCGCTCTGCCGCGTCCGACGGATGCGGAGGCGCTGCGCGAACAGTTCCTGCAGCTGCTCGGCAGCCCGAACCTCGCCGATACCTCGTGGATCACGAACCAGTACGACTACTACGTGCTGGGCAACACCGCGCTGAGCTTCCCGGACGACGCCGGCATGATCCGCGTCGACGGGGAGTCCGGCTTGGGCTTCGCGATCGCGACCGACGCGAACGGCCGCTTCTGCCAGCTCGATCCGTACCAGGGGGCGAAGCTGGCGCTGGCCGAGGCGTACCGCAACGTCGCCGTCACCGGCGCGACCCCCACCGCCGTCACGGACTGCCTCAACTTCGGCAGCCCGGAGAACCCCGAGGTCATGTGGCAGTTCTCCCAGGCCGTCGAGGGCCTCTCCGACGCGTGTCTCGAACTCGGCATCCCGGTGACCGGCGGCAACGTCAGCTTCTACAACCAGACCGGTGACGTCCCGATCCACCCCACCCCCGTGGTGGGAGTGATGGGCATCATCGACGACGTCGCGCGCCGCATCCCGAGCGGCTGGCAGGATGCGGGCGAGAACCTGTACCTGCTGGGAGTGACGGCCAACGAGCTGAGCGGCTCAGCATGGGCCCAGGTCGTGCACGAGCACCTCGGCGGTCGCCCGCCGGCGGTCGACCTCGCCGCGGAGAAGCGCCTCGCGCAGCTGCTGCGCGCTGCGGGCGACCAGGGACTCATCTCCAGCGCCCACGACCTGTCGGAGGGCGGCCTCGGGCAGGCACTCGCCGAGGGCGTCATGCGCTTCGGTGTCGGCGCGCGCGTCTGGCTCACCGAGATCATGGAGCGCGACGGGGTGGATGCCGCATCCGCTCTGTTCTCCGAGTCGACCGGTCGCGTCATCGTCAGCGTGCCGCGCGAGGAGGACGTGAAGTTCCGGGGCCTGTGCAACGGGCGCGACTACCCCGTGCTGCGCATCGGTGTCACCGATTCCGGCGACGGCGAGTCGGTGCTCGAGGTGCAGGACGTGTTCACCCTGTCGGTGTCCGAGCTGCGGGAGCGCTCGCGCGCGACCCTTCCCGCCGCGTTCGGCCCGACGGTGACCGAGGGCGCCTGATGAGCAACGACGAGGAGTACGAGGGCTTCGCCGACAAGCGCCAGATGCGCATGAAGGTCGTGGCCTGGGTCGTGATCATCGCGCTCGTGCTCGTCGGTGGCGGCTCGACCGTGCTCGCTCTGCTGTTCGGCTGAGCCGGCACCGCGCTTCCCGAAGCCGTCCATCCCGCCGCGCCGTACGATGGGGATGTGGGACCCCTGCTCGAGTTCCTCGCGGTCTGGTGGTGGACCGCCCCCGCTGCGGTGGGTGCCGGCACCGTCGGATACGTCGCGGCCACGACCGGGCGACGCCGGGCGCGTCGTCTGGCGCTGGATGCGGCCCGGCACCAGGAGCAGCACGCGGTCCGCGAGCTGCTGAGCGCCCGGGCGCACACGCGCGCGGCGCAGGCCGAGGTGCAGGCG
>JASCPH010000107.1 GCA_029959545.1 Microbacteriaceae bacterium PS02066
GCGACGCCGTGCGGGCCGCGACCGAGGCCCCGGCGCGCGTGCTCGGCCTGGACGGGCTCGGCTCGCTCCGGCCCGGCCGCGTCGCCGACGCCGTGCTGTTGGACGCGTCGCTCGCCGTGCGCGGGGTCTGGCAGGACGGCCGCGCCGTCGCCTGACGTCCCGTGCCGTCGGTCCGTCTGGATCAGGTCCGTGCGGCACGCACCCGCAGCGCCACGGCCACCGCGAGCGCCCACCCCACGGCGAACCACAGCACGACCTCGCCCCACGCCCGCTGCGCCCACGCACCCAGCACCGCGCCGAGGAGGATCGCCGCCCGCAGGAGCAGGGTCAGTACATCTAGTCGGTGGCACACCCTGCGGCCTCGTCGTACGCGTCGGGGAAGAGACGCCCCTCGGGTCTGGCCTGCGGCAACCAGTACGGCAGCGCGCCCGGCGCCTCCCACACCTCGGTCAGGAAGTCCGCGAACGACGGTGCGACCACCGGCCACTCGCCCGCGACGCCGTGGAGCTCGTGGAAGCTGTCGTAGACCCGGCCCCCGCGCGACGCGGACATGTCGACGGTGAGGTGATCTCCTCCGGCAGTGCGAGCGATCAGGTACGCGGCCCGGCTCACCGCATCCGATTCGACCGGCTCGCCGAAGATGACCGGATTCGCGGGGACGACCTCGTCCGGCGGCAGGACGGTGAGCTCCCGAGCCTGCCCGGCGAACAGCACGGCTCCGCCGCAGCCTTCGTAGAACTCCCTCACCCCGTCGGGAAGGCGCTCGTCGTCCCGACGCACGAGCGGGAGCGAGACCGGCGGCAGCACCACGCAGTCCGCGCGCACTCGTGCGTGCTCCAGCAGTTCGGCGATGTCCACGCATCCATTCTCCGGCGCGGGCGGGCAACACCCCGCAGCTTGGCTGCGCGGCTCAGAGATCCCGGCCGGCCATCGATGCCCCACCCTCCCGCGTCCGAACTCCTGCAGAATCCGCTTCGCGGCCGTTCGGAGGCGACGCCCGCCCCGTTCTGCAGGAGTTGCGCACGACATCGACCGTGGACACCGGGCTCGCGGGCCCTGCTCACCACCTGCGTCGTACCTCGTGAGCCGGCATCCGCGCGCCTCGCGCGGTTGACGCCGCATCCGCCACACCCCTAGCCTCGGAGAGCTGCGCCTCATTCGGCGCGGCGTCAGCCGAGGAGACCGACCCATGCACGCACGCGACGGCCTGCGTCAGAACGCGGCCCTGCAGCTTCTCCCGAAGCGCAGCGGCCGCTATGAGTCGCACCCTCCGGCGCGCAGCATGTGACGAGTTCTGTCGCACGCCCCGCACCGAAAGGTCCGGGGCGTTTCTCTTTCCGCGGGGAGAACACCCGGACCGGCTGGTCCACCCCACGCAAGGAAAGGAATCATGGAGAAGCTCTCCGCACGGCTCATGTCGTGGGCGAGCCTGATCGACGACAAGACCCTCGATCAGGCGCGCACCTCGGCACGGATGCCGTTCATCCACCCGCACATCGCGCTGATGCCCGACGCGCACCTGGGCAAGGGCGCGACGGTCGGCTCGGTCATCCCGACTCTCGGCGCGATCATGCCCGCGGCCGTCGGCGTCGACATCGGATGCGGGATGATCGCCGTCCGCACCCAGTTCGAGCTCTCGCAGCTCGCAAGTCGGGACCTCGCGCCGCTTCGCGAGGCGATCGAGCGGGCCATCCCCCTCTCGGCCGGCCACGACAACCGCAAGGTCGTCGCCACCGCCGCGCCGCGCGTCGCGGAGCTCGAGGCCAAGGCGGCCGCATCCGGCTTCGATCCGGCGTCGTACGTCGGTCACTGGCGGCTGCAGTTGGGCTCGCTCGGATCGGGCAACCACTTCATCGAGGTGTCGGTGGACGAGCTCGACCGCGTCTGGTTGTTCCTGCACTCGGGCTCGCGCGGCATCGGCAACAAGATCGCCACCCACCACATCGCCGTCGCCCAGCGGCTGGCGAAGCAGTGGTGGATCGACCTGCCCGACCCCGACCTCGCCTACCTCGTGGAGGGCACGCCCGAGTTCGCGCGCTACATCCGCGAGCTGCAGTGGGCACAGCACTTCGCGCTGCTGAACCGCGAGGAGATGATGGACCGCGTCGCGCGCCAGCTCGGCGAGTTCCTCCGCGAGGAGGTCGTCGAGCACGAGCGGATCAACTGCCACCACAACTTCACGCAGCCCGAGCGCCACTTCGGTAAAAAGGTGTGGGTGTCGCGCAAGGGTGCGATCCAGGCGGATGCGGGGCGCCCCGGCCTCATCCCGGGGTCAATGGGCACGGCGTCCTACGTCGTCGAGGGGCTCGGCAACCCGGTCTCGCTCAACTCGTCACCCCACGGGGCCGGCCGCGAGTACTCCCGGTCCGCCGCGCGGCGGACGTTCTCACACGACCAGCTGCGGGAGGCGATGGCCGGCATCGAGTTCCGCGACACGGATGCCTTCATCGACGAGATCCCGCAGGCCTACAAGCCGATCGACCGCGTGATGACGGACGCGGAGGACCTCGTGTCGATCCGGCACTGCCTGCGCCAGCTCGTCAACGTGAAGGGCGACTGACCGGCATCCGATGCTCGCCTGTCACAGATCGACGCGGAACGCGCGATCTGTGACAGGCGAGCCGTGGGTAAGACAAGCGGCGTGAGGCGGCCGGCGCCGGACCCGGTGCACGAACTCCTGCAGAATCCGCACCCCCGGCCTGAGAACACCGCGGACGGCACGTTCTGCAGGAGTTGGGCCGCGCCGGACCGTCCCACCGACCCGCAGGCCGCGCCGGACCGCCCCGGCCGCCCCTGCCCCACCAACCCACAGGCCCGCACCCGCCGCCCCGCAGGCCGCGCC
>JASCPH010000108.1 GCA_029959545.1 Microbacteriaceae bacterium PS02066
GAGGTACCGGCTTCATCGTTGACCCCGGCATTGCCGAGACCTGGATTGGGGCTGACTCTCGCAACGTGCAGGTCCTCTTCCCGTACCTCAACGGCGACGATCTGAACTCGCGGTCAGATGCGTCGGCATCGAGGTGGGTCATTGACTTCACGGGGCTAAGCGAAGACAAGGCCTCATGTTACGAGGAGCCGTTTGAGCAAGTGCGCCTCGCAGTCCGCCCTGATCGCTCGAAGATGAGCGGTCCGTTGCGCGACAATTGGTGGCTCTACGAGCGCCCGCGCCTCGCGTTGCGCAACGCGATTGCCACGATGCCGGAGGTATTGGTCATCGCCGTTACCAGCAAGTCGGTGATGCCCATGCGTGTAGCTCGCGATCATGTCTTCAGCAACACCGTCGACGTGTTCGCGACCGGCGACTACGGCGACCAGGCAGTCTTGTCATCAAGCTTGCATCAGGCCTGGGCGATTACGTACGGGTCGACGCTGGAGACTCGGGTCCGTTACACGCCATCAGACGTGTTCGAGACGTTCCCCCGACCCAGGATCACCGAACGTCTCGCCACAGCAGGTCGAACCCTTGACGAAGAGCGGCGTTCCATCATGCTTCGCCGCGATCTCGGCCTGACCAAGTTGTACAACTTGGTCAACGACGTGGCCGTCGATGGCGACCCCGATGTCGCACTGCTGCGAGACATCCATGTAGAGATCGATGAGGCGACCGTAGCCGCTTTCGGCTGGGATGATCTTCGCCTAGACCACGGCTTCCACACCTACAGACAGATGGAGCGATGGACCCTCAGCTCGGCCACCCGCATCGAGCTGCACGACCGAATCTTGATGGAGAATCACCGTCGTGCCGCCGTGACACGTACGACCGTCCTTCCACGGGGGCAAGAAGCCTCGGGGGGAACTGCGACCCTGTTCGAGTGATCGCCCTCGCGGCGAAGTCACCGGAAGAGCAGCCCGCCCTCGACGGTATCGTCGACCGCACCGCCTTTGGAGGGCACGGGTTCGCCAGCCTGGAAACTGTGTCGTCGGTGGTTCTCCTCCAACAGCCGGTCGAGCAGTTCGATGCGCGCGCGCGGCCCTACGGTCCAGCGCTGCATCTTGCGGAAGGTGTGCAACCCGTGGCCCGGATCAATGTCCTGCCAGCCGTAGGCGTCGAGGACCGCATGGTCCAGTTCGACGTGAATCTCCCTCATCCGGGCCACGTCAGGATCGGAGTGTGAGGTGACGTCGGCACTGTTCACGAGGTTGTAGAGCTTCGTCAGACCGAGGTCACGGCGAGCCATGATCTCTCGTCGTTCAGAGTCGAGCGTACGACCCAACTCGACGAGTGAGTCCCTTGTGCTCGGCCTTGGAAAGGTTTCAAATACATCCGACGGCGTGTACCTAGGATCGTTACGCATCCCCGAGCCGTAGGTGATCGCCCAAAGCTGATGGAGGCTTGATGACAAGACTGCCTGGTCGCCGTAGTCGTCGACCGCGAACACATCGGTCGAGTCCGCAAACACTTGGCCTGTGCGAACCCGGACGGGCATCACGGTCTTGCTGACACGCGTGATGACCAACACCTCCGACATCTCTGCGATCGCGGCACGAAGAGCCGGGCGGCGCTCGGCATATTGCCACCAGAGCTCCCGATAGACCTTCCGATTATTCTTGAGGCGCTCCGGTCTCACGTCCTCGTAGACACGACGAAATGGGATCGCAAACCGCGCCGAGTCGGCCTCCGATCGGTCGTTGAAGTCAATGACCCAACGCGACGCGGAACCATCCGGGCGGGAGTTCAAGTCCTCCCCGTTGAGGTACGGGAAGAGAACCTCGGCGTTCCTTTCATCCTGCTCGATCCACTCGTTCGCGATGTCAGGCGTGAGGATAAAGCCCATCCCGT
>JASCPH010000109.1 GCA_029959545.1 Microbacteriaceae bacterium PS02066
GGAGCATCCGTTCCTTGAGAACTCAACAGCGTGCACTTGTCAAATGCCAAATAACCTCGTTCCAGCTTCGGCTGGGTGAGATTCCTTTGGATCAAGTCCAACCCTTTGGGGTTGGCGTTATGGATTGTCAGTATTGACATCCTTTTGGTCAGTTCAAACTCGCTGCGCACTTCTTTTTCCGTTGTGTGTATGCATTTTTCTTTTACGGAGAGTTTGATCCTGGCTCAGGATGAACGCTGGCGGCGTGCTTAACACATGCAAGTCGAACGGTGAAGCAGAGCTTGCTCTGTGGATCAGTGGCGAACGGGTGAGTAACACGTGAGCAACCTGCCCTGGACTCTGGGATAAGCGCTGGAAACGGCGTCTAATACTGGATACGAGACGTGGCCGCATGGTCAACGTTTGGAAAGATTTTTTGGTTCAGGATGGGCTCGCGGCCTATCAGCTTGTTGGTGAGGTAATGGCTCACCAAGGCGTCGACGGGTAGCCGGCCTGAGAGGGTGACCGGCCACACTGGGACTGAGACACGGCCCAGACTCCTACGGGAGGCAGCAGTGGGGAATATTGCACAATGGGCGAAAGCCTGATGCAGCAACGCCGCGTGAGGGATGACGGCCTTCGGGTTGTAAACCTCTTTTAGCAAGGAAGAAGCGAAAGTGACGGTACTTGCAGAAAAAGCGCCGGCTAACTACGTGCCAGCAGCCGCGGTAATACGTAGGGCGCAAGCGTTATCCGGAATTATTGGGCGTAAAGAGCTCGTAGGCGGTTTGTCGCGTCTGCTGTGAAAACTGGAGGCTCAACCTCCAGCCTGCAGTGGGTACGGGCAGACTAGAGTGCGGTAGGGGAGATTGGAATTCCTGGTGTAGCGGTGGAATGCGCAGATATCAGGAGGAACACCGATGGCGAAGGCAGATCTCTGGGCCGTAACTGACGCTGAGGAGCGAAAGGGTGGGGAGCAAACAGGCTTAGATACCCTGGTAGTCCACCCCGTAAACGTTGGGAACTAGTTGTGGGGACCATTCCACGGTTTCCGTGACGCAGCTAACGCATTAAGTTCCCCGCCTGGGGAGTACGGCCGCAAGGCTAAAACTCAAAGGAATTGACGGGGACCCGCACAAGCGGCGGAGCATGCGGATTAATTCGATGCAACGCGAAGAACCTTACCAAGGCTTGACATATACGAGAACGCTGCAGAAATGTAGAACTCTTTGGACACTCGTATACAGGTGGTGCATGGTTGTCGTCAGCTCGTGTCGTGAGATGTTGGGTTAAGTCCCGCAACGAGCGCAACCCTCGTTCTATGTTGCCAGCACGTAATGGTGGGAACTCATGGGATACTGCCGGGGTCAACTCGGAGGAAGGTGGGGATGACGTCAAATCATCATGCCCCTTATGTCTTGGGCTTCACGCATGCTACAATGGCCGGTACAAAGGGCTGCAATACCGTGAGGTGGAGCGAATCCCAAAAAGCCGGTCCCAGTTCGGATTGAGGTCTGCAACTCGACCTCATGAAGTCGGAGTCGCTAGTAATCGCAGATCAGCAACGCTGCGGTGAATACGTTCCCGGGTCTTGTACACACCGCCCGTCAAGTCATGAAAGTCGGTAACACCTGAAGCCGGTGGCCTAACCCTTGTGGAGGGAGCCGTCGAAGGTGGGATCGGTAATTAGGACTAAGTCGTAACAAGGTAGCCGTACCGGAAGGTGCGGCTGGATCACCTCCTTTCTAAGGAGCATCTGGCACTTCGGTGTCCAGGCCCCTGATCAGAGCGAATGTCTCTGCAGGGTGCTCATGGGTGGAACATTTGATGAGGC
>JASCPH010000010.1 GCA_029959545.1 Microbacteriaceae bacterium PS02066
CCGCCACACCCACCCGAAAGGACACCGCAATGCGGCTTCGCCCCCTTCTCACCGCGGCCGTCGCCGCGACGGCCGCGCTCGCACTGGCCGGTTGCTCCGGTACCGCCGATGCCACGTCGTCCTCCGCCGCATCCGATCACGTGATCCGCGTCGGGGCCCTCACCCCCGGCAACGCGAACGACGGCGCCTTCAACCAGGCGCTGGCCGACGCCCTCGCCAAGCTCCAGGACGAAGGCCTCATCACGTACGAGCTGCGCGAGCAGATGGCCGACCCTGCCACCAGCGAACCGGTCGTGGCCGACTTCGCCAGCCAGGGTTTCGACCTGGTCATCGGGCACGGCATCGAGCTCGGCGACGCGATCTTCTCCGTCGCCAAGGACTTCCCCGACACCCACTTCACCGCCTCGGGCGGCGCCGACATCCTCGACAAGTACACCGACAACGTCGAGACCTGGACCTACAGCACGCCCGAGGTCGGATACCTCTCCGGTTACATCGCGGGTCTCACCCAGGCATCGCCGATCGGACGCGTGGAGAGCCTGGAGCTTGACTTCGTGAAGGCGACGGACTCCTTCTTCCAGCAGGGAGCCCTCGCGGCCAATCCGTCGGCCGAGCTGCTCCCGGTCGTCTACGCCGGAAGCTTCGACGACGCCGAGGCCGCCGCATCCGCGACCACGGGTCTCATCGGCCAGGGCGCGAAGCTCGTCTACACGACCGGCGACGGCATCGCCGCCGGTGTCGGTGCCGCAGCGTCCAAGGCGGGCGTCCTCTCGGTGGGTGTCTCCCCCGCCGCCGGCGCCGAGGCGCTCAAGACCAACGTGTCCACGGTCGATCTCGACATGTACCCGATCGTCAAGGCCTGGGTCGAAGAGGTCGCCGACGAGAAGTTCGGCGGCAAGGGCGTCACCTCGACCCTCGAGAACGGCGGCCTGACCTACCAGGAGATCAACAGCGTCGACGGTGCCGTGCCGGCCGACGTCGCCTCGAAGGTCGACGAGCTGATCGCGGGTCTCAAAGACGGAAGTGTCACCATCTCCTGATGACCACCCCCACCCCCGGGACCGACCGGGCGCTCGTCGCCCGGTCGGTCTCCGAGAGCTTCGGCGCCGTCCACGCCCTGGACGCCGTCGACTTCGCCGTGCGCGCCGGAACCGTGCACGCGCTCGTCGGCGAGAACGGCGCAGGCAAGTCGACGCTCGCCAAGATCCTCGCCGGCATCGAGTCCGCGGATGCGGGCACGATGACGCTCGACGGAATCTCCTACGCGCCCCGCGACCGCGCCGCCGGCAAGGCGCGTGGAGTGAACATGGTCCCGCAGCAGCTGAGCCTGGTGGGCGAGTTGAGTCTCGTGGAGAACCTCCTGCTCGTCGGCTCGAGGCGCATCACCCGTCGCGGCGCCGCGCGGGCGGTCCTCGCCGACACCCTCGAGCGCGCCGGTGTGAGCGTCGAGCTCGACGTTCCGACCGCCAGACTGAGCCAAGCGCACCGCCAGCTCGGCGAGATCGTCGTCGCCCTCGCCGAGGGCGCGACGACCCTCATCCTGGACGAGCCCACCGCCAGCCTCGGCCCCCGCGAAGTGGGCGGCCTGTTCGAACACCTGCGCACGCTCTGCACTTTGGGTACGGCGATCGTGCTCATCACGCACCGCCTCGAGGAGGTGCGTGCGGTCGCCGACGAAGTGACGGTCCTGTCGCACGGACGCCGCGTGCACCACGGCCCCGCGCGCGGTCTCTCCGCCGCCGAGGTCGCGAGACTCATGGTCGGCGACCTCGAAGAGCCCGCCCCGCGCACGCACCGGGTCCCGGGCGAGACGGTGCTGGCGGTGCACGACGTCCACGCCTCGTCCGAGACGGATGCGGCGCTGACGGATGTGTCGCTCGAGCTCCGCGCCGGAGAGATCGTCGGCATCGCGGGCGTCGCCGGCAGCGGACAGAACACACTCATCGACGTGCTCGCAGGGCTGCGGGCACCGACATCCGGATCCCTCGTGTTCGCGGGTCGCACGGCGCCCTCCGCCGTCGAGCTGCTGCGCGGGGGCGTGGCGTGGATCCCCGAGGAGCGCAGCGACGCGCTCGTTCCCGCACTCTCCCTCGGCGACACGCTGGGGCTCTACGACGCAGCGCGCGGAGCCGGCACCGACCGCCGCACCCGCGGCACGGCCCGGGCCTCGGCCGGCGAGCGCCTCACCGCGTTCGATGTGCGCCCCGCCGTCGCGACGCTCGCCGCCGGCGGCCTGTCCGGCGGCAACCAGCAGAAGCTTCTGGCCGCGCGCGAGCTCGGTCATGTCTGGCCCGGGGGCGCGCCGCGCGTCGTCCTCGCCTACGGGCCGACCCAGGGGCTGGACCTGCGGGCGGCTCAGGCCATCCGCGACCGGCTCGTCCAGGCTGCCGAGGCGGGGGCGGCCGTCGCCGTCGCCTCCCACGATCTCGACGAGATCCGCGGTCTCGCCGACCGCATCGTCGTCGTCTTCGACGGACGCATCGTCGCCGACCTACCCGCACAGGTGGCGACCACCGCCCGCATCGGCGCCGCGATGGCAGGAATCGACCCCGCAGAGGAGCCCTCATGACCGACTTCACCGACCTGCTGCCGACGACCGAGGAGCTCGTGCACCTGCGCGCCGTCGCGGCGGGGCACGCGGCGCCCGACCTGATCGTGCGCGGCGGACTCGTGCAGTCTCCCGGAACCGAGGAGTGGCTCGAGCGTGACGTGCTCATCGCGGGACGGCACATCGCGACGCTGACGCCCTGGAACCACGTCCCGACGGTGGGCATCGAGATCGACGCACGCGGATGCCACGTCGTGCCGGGCTTCATCGACACCCACCTGCACGTCGAGTACACGAACCTGACGCCCGGCGAGCTCGCCCGTCTCTCGGTCGCCCGCGGCACGACGACCGTGCTCACCGACCCGAACGGCGCGGCGAACGTCTGGGGAGCGCGCGGGATGGATCTGGCGCTGTCCACGACGACGCCGCTGCACGTGTTCCAGCAGGTCTCGCCGACCACCCCGACCTCGTTCGCGCTCGAGCGCGGCGGCGCCGTCATCGAAGAAGAGGTCGTCCGCGCGCGCCTGCACGACGACAACACCGCGACGCTCGGCGAATCCAACCCGTTCGACTACGGCGAGCTCTCCACCGGCCGGTTCCGCGAGGCGCTCGTGGCCGGTCGTCGACTCACCGGTCACACGGCGGCGCAGACCCACGAGTCGCTCTGGGGCTACCTGGCGGCCGGCATCAGCGACGACCACAACGCCTCGACCGTCGACGAGGTGCTGGAGCGCACGCGCCTCGGTGCGATGATCACGGTCATGGGATCGTCGCTGGCCGACAACACCGTTCCCCTCTTCGCCGACCTCGACGCGATCGAGCCGGCGCTGCGCCACCTGAGCTTCTGCGCCGACGACAAGCACGCGCTCGACCTGCACACGCAGGGCCACATCGACCACCATGTGCGCCAGGCGATCCGTTTCGGCATCGATCCGCAGCTCGCGTACCGCATGGCGACCACGCAGCCCGCGCACTACTACCGCCTCGACCAGGCGCTCGGCCTGCTCGCCCCCTCCCGTCTCGCGGACCTGCAGGTCATCCGCGACCTCGCCGAGGTGCGGCCGGAAGCCGTGATCGTCGCAGGGCGCCTCGTCGCCAAGGACGGCGTGGCCCTCTTCGAGAACACCGACGTGCTGCCCGACTGGGCGCGCGACACCGTGCACCTGCCGGAGCAGCTCCCGGCGGATCTGCTCACCGTCGCGGCCCCCGAGGGCGCCACGCGGGTGCGCGTGCGCGCGATGGAGATGTACAACGGCTACTTCAAGCGCGAGTTCACCGCATCCCTTCCGGTCGTGGACGGCCAGGTCGCCTCCGACCCCTCGCAGGACGTGCTGAAGATCTCGGTCATCGACCGCCACCATGGCGAGGCGCTGGCGGGCCGCGGGTTCGTGAAGGGCTTCGGCCTCGGCCGCGGCGCGATCGCGATCACGATGAACTGCCCGAACATGAACATCGCGGTCGTGGGCGCCGACGACGACGACATGCGTCTCGCTGTCGCCGAGCTCGGGCGCATGGGGGGCGGGTTCGTGACGGTCGCCGACGGCGAAGTCCTCGCCCGCGTCGCGCTGCCCGTGGGCGGCATGATGAGCGACGCCCCGTTCGAAGAGACCGCCGCGGCCCTCGCGGCCGGGCATGCGGCGACCCACGAGCTGGGCTGCACGATCACCTCGCCGTACATCATCCTTTCGTTCGTCGGGCTGTACGTGGTCCCCGACCTCGGCCTGACCGAACTCGGCCTGATCGACGCGGCGACGCAGCAGTTCGTCGACGTGCTCGTCCCGGGCCCCGTCGACGCCTGCGGCCACGACCCCGAGGAGCACGTGTGATCCGTTCCTCCCGGATGCGATCCGTCGCCCTCACCGGCGGCGTGGTCGCCGCGGTCGTTCTGGTGGCGATCGCACTCATCGTCTTCGCCGGCGCGGACCCGCTCACGGGGCTGCGCGGGCTCGTGGAGGGCGTCTCCAGCTCGCCGTACCGCGTGGGCGAGCTGCTCGTGGGAGCGGCTCCCGTGGCGATCGTCGCGCTGACGCTGATCCCCGCGCTCCGGGCGGGCGTGTTCTCGGTCGGCGCCGAGGGCCAGGTCACGATGGGCGCGATCTTCGCCACCGCCGCCATCCTGTGGGTGCGCGATGTGACGGCGGATGCAGCCCCCGCCATCCTCTACGCGCTGGTCGGGTTCGTCGCCGGCGCCGTCGGCGGGGCGGCTTTCGCTCTGGTGCCCGCCTGGCTCGCGGTGCGCTGGCGGGTCAACGTGATCCTCTCGACCCTGCTCCTGAACTACGTCGCCACGGGCTTCCTCGGCTGGACGCTGCGCACCTGGCTCGCCAGCGGCGAGGCGACGGCGACACCGCAAAGCGAGCGGCTGCCCGACGCGGCGGCACTTCCCGCTCTCATCCCCGGCACCCGCGCGCACGTCGGCATCCTGCTCGTCGTCGTTGCCGTGGTGCTGTTCGAGTGGTGGCGCCGCTCGCGGCAGGCGACCCGCGTCGCCGTCTTCGCGGAGCGCCCCGCGCTCGCGCTGCGCCTGGGCGCGACCAGGCAGCGCACCCTCTACGGCAGCATGCTCGTCTCCGGCGCGGGCGCCGGCGTCGTCGGATGGCTGCAGATCGCGGGCGTCAACGAGCGACTGCTGGGCTCGGTCTCGGGCGGCGTCGGGTTCTCGGGTCTCGCCGTGGCCCTGCTCGGCGGCCTGCTTCCCGCCGGCATCGCCGTCGCGGCCGTCTTCTTCTCCGCCCTCACGGTCGGCGCGGTCGGGATGCAGTCGGCGACCGGAACGATCCCGTCGTCCATCGCGGAGGTCATCAAGGGCGTGCTGCTGCTGGGCGTCGCGGTGATCGCCGCGTCGCGGCCGGGGCTGGTCGCCCCCGCGCATCCGGGACCGGCTCCGGCGCCCGACGACGGCGCGTTCTCCGCTGAGGAGATCACGGATGCGGCGGCCGCATCCGGTGAACCGGTCGTCGAGCCGGAGATCACCGCAGAGGAGGGCACCCGATGACCATCGCACTCTGGGCGTCGATCCTGGCCGGCGCCATCGCCCTGGCCGCCCCGCTCGTGATCGCGGGGATCGGCGAGGGCTTCGTCGAACGCGCGGGACGACTCAACCTCGGCATCGAGGGCATGATGATCCTCGGCGCCTTCACCGCCATCTATGTCGGCAGCTCGTTCGGCCCCTGGCTCGGTCTCGTCGCCGGCGCCGTCGTCGGCATCGCCCTGGCGCTTCTCATGAACCTGCTGGTCTACACGCTCAAGGCGAACGAGATCGTCGTCGGCCTCGCGATCACCATGCTGGGCCTCGGACTGTCGACCTACCTGTTCCAGCTCTGGATCCCCGCCGGCCGGACGAACGCGAGCGTTCCGACGATCGCCCCGATCGACCTCGGCCTGCTCACCGACATCCCGCTCATCGGACCTGCGTTGTTTGGTCAGAGCCCACTCGTGTACGCGACGCTCGTGCTGCTGGCCGCGGCCTGGCTCGTGATGCGCTTCACCCGCTTCGGTCTTCAGGTGCGCGCCACAGGCTCGGCCCCCGCATCCGCGGCCCTGCGCGGCGTGCGCCCGCGGAGCGTCGGAGCACGGGCGCTGCTCATCGGCGGTGCGACGGCCGGCCTCGCCGGCGCGGTGATCGCCGTCGGGACGATCGGCTCGTTCACACCCAACATGACGGCGGGACGTGGCTACATCGTGCTCGCGATCGTGATCATGGGTCGGATGAACCCGATCGGCATCGCGCTGGGCGCCCTGCTGTTCGGCTTCCTCCAGAGCTTCTCGTTGCTCTCGCAGTCGACCAGCGTCCAGCTTCCCAGCGAGCTCTACACGGCTCTGCCGTACCTTGTGACCCTCGTCGTGCTCGTGCTCACCTCCCGCGCCCAGCTGCGCCGCCAGCTGTCCGTCCTCCGTCTGTCCTGACCCGAAAGGACCCGTCCATGCTCACCCGCCCGTCCCCCGTCGCCCCTCCCGCCGACGAGCAGCACTGGGTCGACACCGCCCGCGAGCTCGCCGCCGACTTCGCCGCGACCGTGGCCGCCGACGACGCCGAGGCGCGCCTGCCCATCGAGCACCTGCGGGCCCTCGCGGCCTCGGGGCTGGATGCCGCGTTCCTGCCGCGCGAGCACGGCGGAGAGGCGCTGTCGTACGCCACCCTCGGTGCCGTGGTGCAAACGCTCGCCGCGGCTCATCCGGCCGTGGCCACCGTGTGGCTCATGCACCTCGGAGCGGCGCACGCGCTCGTGACGCTGTCGTCCGACGAACAGGCGGCCTTCTTCGCTTCCGAGCTGAAGGCGGGCAAGCGGTTCGCGAACGCCCTGAGCGAGCCCGCCGGCGGCAATCACTTCCTGGCGTCCCAGCAGGATGCGGATGCGGTCGGCGAGAACTGGTCGCTGACCGGCCGCAAGCTCTTCGTCTCGGGTTCCGAGGCGGCCGACCACCTGTTCCTGAACGCCCGGATCGACGGCGCACCCGCCTTCTTCGGCGTCACGATCGACGACACCGTCTCGTTCCCGCCGATCGAGGAGACGATGGGGATGCGGGCGACCCGCAGCCGCACGATCCTCTTCGAGGGCACGCCCCTGCTGCGCTCCCGGCTGACGGGACCGCCCGCCCCCGAGTACGCGAACCTCATCACGGTCGGCTTCGCGTTCCTCTCGCTCGGCATCGCCGCATCCGCGATCGACGCGATCGCCCAGACCGCGGGCAAGGTGCGCGGCGGCACGAGCCTCGCCGAGGCCACCTGGGTCCGCCAGGAGACCGGCATGGCGTGGGCGGAGCTCACGGCGGCGACGCTCATGGCCGAGCGCACCGCCTGGCTCGCCGACCAGCGCTCGCCCGAGGCGATGCCCGCGGCGACCGAGACGAAGATGCTGGCCAACGAGGTCGCCAAGCGCACGGCTGCCCTCGCGGTCCGTATCGGCGGCGGCGGCGGGTTCCTCGTCTCCTCGCCGATCCAGCGCATCTTCCGCGACGCGCAGGCGGGCGCCCTCATGGCCTACTCCGTTCCGTTCAGCTCCGAACTCGTCGGAGGCTGGGTGCTGAGCGGGTGAGACCCCCGGGTGCCGCCTTCGCTCTGCGAAGCGGTGCCCGGGTCGGGGTGCGTGGCGGCGATGTTCCGCCCGAGGCACGCCGAGGACCCCCCTCCTCGACGTTCCCGGCGGCCGCCGCCACGCATCCTTATGTTCGGCGTCCGGCCGTCTCACCGTGAGCCCGGCCATGGATACGCTGGAATGATGAGCCTCATCGATCCCCGCGAGAAGGAAGCCCGTCGCACGGAGAAGTATCGGGGGAGCACGACGGCTCTGATCGCGACGCTCGTGTTCGGTGTCGCCTCGCTGGCGACGACCGCCGTCATCGGCTTCGGCATCGGCGGCTTCGTCGATCAGTTCCGTGTGATGAGTCTCAACAGCGTCTTCAGCACGTGGGACACCCCCATCCCCGTCTGGCTGCGCGGCTGGTCGCTGCCGATCGGCATCGTCGCCACGATCATCATGGTCGGTGGCTACAGCACCTGGAACCACCGCTACTCCGGGCGCACCGACGGCTACGCGTTCCTCGGCCCTCTGCCCATCGTGCTGGCCGGTCTCACCCTCGGCTCCTGGTACGCCACCACGCTGTGGACCGCGCCGGACGCGGTGGGCATCGCGATCGACCCCACGTTCGGGCAGAACGAGAGCTGGGATGCGGGCGCATGGATCATGTACGCCGCGCAGTGGTGGCTGCCGGGCATCTTCGCGCTTCTGACGCTGCTGACCCTGCTCGGCCGCCTGGGCGCCCAGAAGCGCCGCCGCCTGAACCACGAACTCGCCACGCGTCTGCTCCTCAGCGGCGCGAAGGTCGAGGCGGAGGTCACGGACGCCCCGCTTCGCGAGCCGAACTCGTCCCGGATGATGGCGGAGGTCACGCTGCGTTTCGAGGACACCGAGGGCACGAGCCGCTGGGTGAAGACCATCGTCGTCGTGCCGACGAAGCAGTTCCCCACGACCGGCTCGCGCCGCCCCCTGCTCTTCGATCCGGCGGATGCAGGCAACGTCCAGCGCATCCTCTTCTCGCCGACGGGCGGCACCAAGCCCGGCGACTTCGTCTCCGTCTCCGCGGCCGACTGACCCGGCCCCGCGCCGGGGGTGTCGGATGCGGCGCGTAGCCTGAGACCATGGCCACCCGTCGCCCCGCCCCTGCGCCCTTCCGCTGCACCGAATGCGGGTGGACGACGGCGAAGTGGGCCGGTCGCTGCGGCGAATGCCAGCAGTGGGGAACCGTCGTCGAGGCGGCGCAGCCGACGGGTGTGATGCGCTCGCTCACGCCTGTGAGCCCCACCGCCGCGCGCGCTGCCCGGCCGATCACCGAGCTCACGACCGCGGAGTCCCCGCGGCGCGCGAGCGGCGTGGCCGAGTTCGACCGGGTGCTGGGCGGCGGCATCGTGCCGGGTGCTGCGATCCTGCTCTCGGGAGAGCCCGGCGTGGGCAAGTCGACCCTGCTGCTCGAGGTCGCGGCGCGCGCGGCGCGCGACGGACACCGGGTGCTCTACGTGAGCGCGGAGGAGTCGACCGCGCAGGTGCGCCTGCGCGCGGAGCGCACGGGTGCGCTGCACGACGAGCTGTACCTCGCGAGCGAGACCGACCTCGCCACCCTCATCGGCCACATCGACGACGTCGAGCCGTCGCTGCTCATCGTCGACAGCGTGCAAACGGTCTCCTCCTCGCTCAGCGAGGGCCTCGCGGGTCATCCCAGCCAGGTACGCGAGGTCGCGGCGACCCTCATCCGCATCGCCAAGGAGCGCGCCCTGCCGGTGCTCATCGTCGGTCACGTCACGAAAGACGGTTCGATCGCCGGCCCTCGCCTGCTCGAGCACCTCGTCGACGTGGTCTGCCACTTCGAGGGCGACCGGCAGACCTCGCTGCGGTTCGTCCGCGCGCTCAAGAACCGCTTCGGCCCCACCGACGAGGTCGGCTGCTTCGAGATGACCGGCGACGGCATCAGCGAGGTCCCGGATCCCTCGGGCCTGTTCCTCAGCAAGGGCGCTCCGGTGAGCGGCACGTGCGTCACGGTCGCCCTCGAGGGGCGCCGCGCGCTGCCGGTCGAGATCCAGGCGCTCGTCGTGGCCGCATCCGGACCCAACCCGCGCCGCGTCGTGAACGGCGTCGAATCGTCACGGGTGGCGATGATCCTCGCCGTGCTCGAGCGCCGCACCGGACTGCGGGTCGGCGAGCGCGACATCTACGTCTCGACCGTCGGCGGCTTGAAGATCACCGAGCCCGCCACCGACCTGGCGATCGCCCTCGCCATCGCCAGCGCCGCGACCGACCGGCCCGTGGGTCACCAGGTCGCCGCGATCGGCGAGCTGAGCCTCACCGGCGAGGTGCGTCCGGTGGCCCAGCTCGCCCAGCGCCGCACCGAGGCCGGTCGCCTCGGCTACACGACGGTCATCGACTCGGGCGCGAAGGATCTGCTCTCCGCCCTCGGCCGGGTGCACATCCCCACCCCCGCCGCCTCCGGTCGCTGACCCCGCGCTGCTCCGCCGGCACACGTTTCCCGTCCCCCGAACTGCGTCGCAGTTGCGCAACTGCCACACTTTTCCGCATCCGCTACAGAGGTTCACTGGCGCATCTGCGCAGAAGTGTGGCACTCATCGGGGCCGCGAGTCGGTGCGGCGCTCGCGGGCCAGGACCTCACCGCGCCTGGTGACGCGCGAAGGCCCCGCCCGGGGACTCAGACCTCGAGCGCGGCCAGGAGGTCGCCGGGAGTGGCCTGCAGCGGATGCGGTCCCGCGATGTCGAAGAACACGGTCGTGATCTCCTCGCGGTGCACGCTCAAGAAGCTCCGCAGCCAGTCGGGCCCCTGCAACCCGACCGTGGGCGGCAGCGTCTCGGGCTTGTGGGCGGCATCGCTGAACAGGAGCAGCGCCACCTGCCCGGTGTTGGGGTCCCGGTAGGTCCAGACCTCGCCGGCGTCCAGCGGGTTGTCGCTCTCACCGGTGCGCATGAGGGGGACGACCGTGGGCCCGTGCCGCAGCGCGAACGCCACGGCAGCCATGTCCTGCGTCTGCAGCGCATCGGTCAGCGCGGTGTTGCGGAACTCCAGCGGAGGCTGCTGCTTCTTCCCGCGTTTCTGCTTACCGGCCATCCCCCCAGCGTATCCGCCGCGTCGTCAGCGAAGCGGCATCCGCAGGCACACGAGACGCGCCCTCGTCTCCCATGACGCAACCTCGACGAACCCGCGGCTCCGGTACAGCCCGAGCGCATCGTGTCGCCAGTCCCACACCGACAGACGCAGGGATGCGGCCCCCGCCGCCGTCGCGCGTCGCGCCGCCTCGGCGATGAGCGCTGCGCCTGCTCCCGCCCCGCGCGCGGCGGAGTCGACCCACAGTCGCTTGACCTCCGCATCCGCTCCGTCCACGCGCACGACGACCATCCCGACGATCCGGCGATCGCGCTCGGCGAGCAGGACATCCGCGCCCGGGAAGGCCGCGGCGTCGGTCTCCGCAGCGTAGGCAGGAGCGAGCGGCCCGAACTCCTGCAGATCGTGCGCAACCTTCTCCGCCTCCGTGTGCTCGTGGTACGCGCGCAGGAGTTCGGACACCGCCGCGGCGTCGCCGGCGGAGGCAATGCGGACCACGGCACGACTCACCTCCCCATTCCACACCCGCCGGCACGGGAGAATGGACGGATGACCTGGAGCCTGCGTCCGAGTTCCCCCGACGACGCGGCGTGGATCGCGGAGCTTCGCGCGGAGGTCATGCGGCCCGATCTCGAACGGCTCGGGCGATACGACCCGGTCCACGTGCGCCAGCGCTTCCTCAGGGCGTTCGACCCGGCTCTCACCCGCGTGATCGTCGTCGACGGTGCGGATGCCGGAAGCATCGCCGTGCGGCCCGCATCCGACGGCGTCTGGGTCGAGCACTTCTACCTCGCCACCGCCCACCAGGGTCGTGGAATCGGTTCCCGGGTGCTCTCGCTCGTGCTCGAAGAGCACGCCGGCGAGGCACCGCTGCGGCTCAACGTGCTGCAGGGATCGCCCGCCCGGCGGCTGTACGAGCGGCACGGCTTCGTGCTGTACCACGAAGACGACGTCGACGCATTCCTGCAACGGGAGCCGGCCGCGCCGCTACCGTGACCGCATGAACCGCGATCGCATCATCGGCGTCGTCCCCTACGTCGGCGGACGGATGCGGCGATGGGCGCAGCTCGTGTTCCGCGTCGGCGGCTCGTCCCTCTCCGCGCCCGAGACCGCCGCATACTTCGCCCGCCGCAACGGCATCACCTCGCCCCCGACCTCGCGAGCGGATGCGGGACCCCATCCCGACGGCGCGCGCGTCGAGCGCACCGACTGGCGCGAAGCGAGCCACCCGCCCGTCATGTTCGTCACCGTGCACGGCGGCGGCCACACCGTTCCCGGACCCCAGCCCGGACCGCGCCTGATCGGCCGCACGGCCACGAACATCTCGCTCGCCGACCTCGCCGCCGAGACGTTCGGGCTGGGCCGCTAGTTCAACAGGAACTGCGCCGACTGCGCGGAGGGGATACCGCCGATCGACACCGCCAGGTGGTACGAGGCGCCGCCGCCCGGCGCCTTGGGCCGGTTCGCGTTCTGGCAGGTGTCGACCGCGGACCTCGTCCGATCCCACGTGATGGGGGTCGCGCTCGTCACTTCCTGGCCCGCCGCGAGGGTCACGACCATGTCGCTGGGCTCGCTCTGGCAGTCGGTCGAGCGCCACCAGGTGTCTTCTCCTGAGGTGATCGTGAAGGTCTGGCTCGTCGTGCCGACGTTGATCGTGCAGTCCGCGGCCGAGGTGTTCGTGAGCCGGATCGACAGCTGCGGGTTCTCGTCCGCCGCGTACGTCGACTTGTTAATCAGGGCCTCCACGCGCGCGTCGTCCTTCGTGCACGTCGGAGTGCCAGCATCCGTCGCCGCGTCCGCGGGCGCGTCGGTTGCCGGGGCGTCGGTTGCGGCCGGCGTCGAGGCGTCGGGCGACGCGGCGGGCGTGGATGCGGCCGGCGCGGGCGCAGCGGCGGAGTTCCACGGCTGAGCGATGAACAGCCACACCAGACCGACCACGACCAGCAGACCGATCAGCGCGACGAGGCGGCGACGGCGGTATACGGCCCTCGACGGGCGACGACGCGGGGTGGGAGAGCTCACGTATCCAGGCTACGTCGCACCCGGCGTCCCGCCCCTACGGCTCTCCGCGCGCGAACCTCAGAGCTGCTTGAGCATCCTCGTGTTGCCGAGGGTGTTGGGCTTCACGTGCGCGAGGTCGAGGAACTCGGCGATGCCCTCGTCGGGGCTGCGCACCAGCTGCGAGTAGACGTCCGGGTCGACGACGTGCTCGCCGATCGGCGCGAAGCCGCGCCGCGTGAAGAAGTCCACCTCGAACGTGAGGCAGAACAGACGCGAGAGCCCGAGCGTGCGCGCCTGCTCCTCGAGACCTTCCACGAGCGCCCGCCCGACACCGCGGTGCAGCCAGGCGTCGTCGACGATCAGCGTGCGGATCTCACCCAGGTCGTCCCACATGACGTGGAGCGCGCCGCATCCGATCAACTCGCCGTTCGCATCCTCGGCGACCAGGAACTGCTGCACCGCCTCGTAGAGCACGACGATGTCCTTGCCGAGCAGGATGCGGCGCTGCACGTACGGCTCCAGCATCCGGTGGATCGCACGCACATCTGCCGTCCGCGCCGGCCGCACGGTGAACTCGCTCACGGTGCAACCCTACGCCGGGATGCGGCACGAACGCCGAAGGGCCAGATGCGGTGTGCATCCGGCCCTTCGTGCGTATGGCGTGTCAGCTTCCGGCGACGATGTCCGGCGTGGCCGAGATCTCACCGGCGACGCTCGCGCCCAGCGCGACCTTCTCGCCGCGCGGAGCGATGTCGAACGTGAACCGGCCGCCCTCGGCGTCGACCTTCACGTGGTCGCCCGCGTTGAGCTCGCCGTGGAGGATCTTCTCGCTGAGCTGGTCCTCGACCTCGCGCTGCATCGCACGGCGCAGCGGACGCGCACCGAGCGTCGGGTCGAACCCGATCTCGATGAGGCGGTCCTTGGCCGCATCCGACAGCTCCACCGTGAGGTCGCGGTCGAGCAGACGCTCGGCGAGACGCTTGGTGAACAGGCCCACGATCTGGCGCAGTTCCGTCTTGTTCAGCTGCGGGAAGACGATGACGTCGTCGACGCGGTTGAGGAACTCGGGCTTGAAGTGACGCTTCAGCTCCTCGTCGACCTTGCCCTTCATCCGCTCGTAGGTCGTCTGCGCGTTGCCCTCGACCTGGAACCCGACCGGGCCGCCGGCGATGGCCTGCGAACCGAGGTTGGTGGTCATGATGATGACCGTGTTCTTGAAGTCGACGACGCGGCCCTGACCGTCGGTCAGACGACCCTCCTCGAGGATCTGCAGCAGCGAGTTGAAGATGTCGGGGTGCGCCTTCTCGATCTCGTCGAACAGCACGACCGAGAACGGCTTGCGGCGCACCTTCTCGGTGAGCTGGCCGCCCTCTTCGAAGCCGACGAACCCGGGAGGGGCACCGAACAGCCGCGACACCGTGTGCTTCTCACCGAACTCGCTCATGTCGAGCGAGATGAGCGCACCCTCGTCGTCGAACAGGAACTCCGCGAGGGCCTTGGCGAGCTCGGTCTTTCCGACGCCCGTGGGGCCGGCGAAGATGAACGAGCCGCTGGGACGCTTCGGGTCCTTGAGGCCGGCGCGCTGACGACGGATCGTGCGGCTGAGGGCCGCGATCGCCTCTTCCTGGCCGATGACGCGCTGGTGCAGCGCCTTCTCCATGAAGACGAGGCGACTGGTCTCCTCCTCGGTCAGCTTGAACACCGGGATGCCCGTGGCCTGGGCCAGCACCTCGGCGATCAGGCCCTCGTCGACGACCGCAGTGGTCGCGACGTCGCCGTTCTTCCACTGCTTCTCCAGGCGCAGCCGCTCAGCCAGCAGCGACTTCTCCTCGTCGCGCAGAGACGCGGCCTTCTCGAAGTCCTGCTCCTCGGATGCGGCTTCCTTCTGCTCGCGCACCTTGGCGATCTTCTCGTCGAACTCGCGCAGCTCCGGCGGGCTCGAGAGGATCGACAGACGCAGGCGGGCGCCGGCCTCGTCGATCAGGTCGATCGCCTTGTCGGGCAGGAAGCGGTCCGAGATGTACCGGTCGGCGAGGTTCGCGGCGGCGACGATCGCACCGTCCGTGATCTGCACCTTGTGGTGGGCCTCGTAGCGGTCGCGCAGCCCCTTCAGGATGTTGATCGCGTGGGGCAGGCTCGGCTCCGCGACCTGGATCGGCTGGAAGCGGCGCTCGAGGGCCGCATCCTTCTCGAAGTGCTTGCGGTACTCGTCGAGGGTCGTGGCACCGATCGTCTGCAGCTCGCCGCGGGCGAGCAGGGGCTTCAGGATGGATGCGGCGTCGATCGCGCCTTCGGCGGCACCCGCACCCACGAGGGTGTGGATCTCGTCGATGAAGACGATGATGTCGCCGCGGGTGCGGATCTCCTTGGTGACCTTCTTCAGGCGCTCCTCGAAGTCGCCGCGGTAACGGGAGCCGGCGATGAGCGAGCCAAGGTCGAGCGAGTAGACCTGCTTGTCCTTCAGCGTCTCGGGCACGTCGCCCTTCACGATCGCCTGCGCGAGGCCCTCGACGACGGCCGTCTTTCCGACGCCGGGCTCGCCGATGAGGACGGGGTTGTTCTTGGAGCGGCGCGAGAGGATCTGCATCACGCGCTCGATCTCCTTCTCGCGCCCGATAACCGGGTCGAGTTTGTTGTCGCGCGCGGCCTGGGTGAGGTTGCGGCCGAACTGGTCGAGCACGGCCGAGCCGCCCTGCGCACCGGTCGTGGCCTGCTCGCCGGCACCGGTGGCGACGCCCGCGGGCTCCTTGCCCTGGTAGCCGCTCAGCAGCTGGATGACCTGCTGGCGCACCTTGTTGAGGTCGGCGCCGAGCTTGACGAGCACCTGAGCGGCAACGCCCTCGCCCTCGCGGATGAGGCCGAGCAGGATGTGCTCGGTGCCGATGTAGTTGTGGCCCAGCTGCAGCGCCTCGCGCAGGCTCAGCTCCAGCACCTTCTTCGCGCGCGGCGTGAAGGGGATGTGGCCGGTCGGCTGCTGCTGCCCCTGGCCGATGATGTCCTGGACCTGCTCGCGCACGGCGTCGAGCGAGATGCCCAGACTCTCGAGCGCCTTGGCGGCGACGCCCTCGCCCTCATGGATGAGACCGAGCAGGATGTGCTCGGTACCGATGTAGTTGTGGTTGAGCATCTTCGCCTCTTCCTGGGCGAGCACAACCACGCGACGGGCTCGGTCGGTGAATCTCTCGAACATCGCGGCTACTCCTCCGGCGCCAGATGACGCCAACATCGGGCGCACCCTCCGGCGCGCTGTACATCGAGGCTAACCAGCGCACGGATGCGGCAAGCCCGTGTTCGCCGTGGGCGCACCGCATCAGCCGCTTGCGGCCGCATCCGTCATGCCATATCGTTTTTCGATAACAACGATATTCGATATGCCAGGGAGGACCCCATGACCACCCCCACCCAAGCCCGTGTGCTGCGCGGCAGCGACATCGCCGCGATGTGGATCTTCGTCGGCGCCGGGATCGCGGTCGTCGGTGTCACGCTCTTCTTCGCGATCGGGCGGATCGTCGACGCACTCAGCGGCAAGGCACTTCGCGTGGAGGCGCTCTTCTCCGACATCACGGTCACCGCTCCGATCGGCCCGGACGGGGCGATGCGCGACGTCGTGCTCGAGCGAGGGTGGATCACCCCGAACAGCCTCTCGGTCGCAGGCACGGGCGCGCTGGTGATCCAGCAGCTCGTGCTCGCCGCATCCGTCACCGCGGTCGTCGTGTGCCTGCTGCTGGTGACGCTGTCGGTCATGCGGGGGCGCGTCTTCAACGGTCGCAACACGGTGCTCGTCGTAGCCGCGGGCGCGTCGGGGCTCGCCGGAATGTTCGGAGTCCCGTTCTTCGGCAACATGGTCGCCAACGATGCCTTCCGCGACATCTCGCAGGGCACGTTCGACAACCCCGTCATGAGCGTGGACCTGCCGCCGGTCATCCTCGCCGCCTTCATCGTCGCGATGGCCAGCACCGTGTTCACAGTCGGCGACCGGCTGCAGCGCGACACCGAGGGCCTGGTATGAGCCCCGCCGAGGACGACGGCCCCAGCGGCGTCCACTGCCGGCTCGATGAGCTGCTGACCGAGCGCGGGATGACGCTCGCGGAGCTGTCCCGCACCGTAGGGGTCTCGGTGGTCAACCTGTCGGTGCTGAAGAACGACCGAGCCCGCGCCATCAGGTACTCGACGCTGTCGGCGATCTGCCGCGCCCTCGACTGCGAGATCGGCGACCTCCTCGTCCGCCAGGACTGACCCCGCCGTCTCGCTGCGTCGCCTCCGGCAGCGCGTTCTTGGGTCCACGGGCGCGCCTGGGGTCCGCCCCCCTTCCTTCCCCTGTCACAGATCGACGCCTACGCCCAGATCTGTGACAGGGGAACGAGGCATCTTGCTGCTCGCCTGTCACAGATCGACGCGAACGCCTAGATCTGGGACAGGCGAGCACGACCGCCGCGGCGTGGCATCACCATCGGGACGCGAGCGCACGACGGGCGCGTGCGATGAAGCGACCGGACTGCTCGAAGACATCCTGCTTCGTTGCCCGGATGACGAGCCACCCGGCCGCGGCGAGACGCTCATAACGCTCGATGTCCAACGCCCACTGACGCGGGTCACGCAGGTGGTGCTCACCCTCGTACTCGAACGCGATGCGACGCTCCGGATACGCGAGGTCGACGCACGCGACGTACTCGCCTGCCACAAAAACGTCGACATTCAGATCCGGCTCGGGCAGTCCTGCATCGACGATCGTGAGCCGGAGCCACGTCTCCGGTCGCGACCCCGATCTGGCACGCAGACGTGGGAGCGCCTCCCGGAGACGCGCCACCCCGACCCTCCGTCCCGCATCCACTGCTCGGGTCAGCTCAGCAATCGACGCCAGCGGCTCGAGCCGCCAGTCGCGCAGGACCGCGTCACCGACGGCCACCACGTCGTACGGATGGCGGAGGGATGCGGCCAGCATCGCCCAGGTCGTCGCCGGGGAGGTGAGATGCAGACCCGTTTCGCGATGCTGGACCACCGAGGTGAGGTCGGGGACCGCCTGATGACCGGCCACGCCGCGTCCCCGCGGAGGACGCCGCGGAGCCAAGACACCCACGTGTACCTCGTCATCGCGAACCAGGCGCGGCGGCAACGGCAGCCCGAGGAGGACCGCCGCCGTTGCGTGGGTGAAGAACTCATGTGCGCCCATCTGAGTGGCGAAATCCAAGGCTCGCCCGATGTGGCGGGCCTCATGGACGCCGAGCAGACCCCCGCGCCATTGCGCGGGGAGCTCACGCTCCTTCGCGCGCACCCCGTGGAACGGTCGCAGCAGATCGGCCGCGCGTAGCGTCGCCTCGGAAACACCGAGCTTCCGTGCGGCACCCACACGAAATGCGGGTCCGAGATCGTGGGGGATGCCTCCTGACACGGCTCCACACTGGATGCACGCCGGACCGACGGCAGATCATCCCCACCTGGACACGCCGCAACGAGCCCGTGTGGAGAAACGTTCCCGCGCCGCACAGCGTCCGATCCCCCGCCGCTCGCCTGTCACAGATCGAGCCGAAGCGATCTGTCTGTGACAGGTGAGCATCCGGACCAGCCGCTCGCCTGTCCCAGATCGAGCCGATTTCGTCGATCTGGGACAGGCGAAGCAACTGACGTCCGACGGCATCAGCGAGGACCGGTCAGAGGACGGGGACGCGGGTGTTCTCGAACGTGTCGCCCACCAGCACCAGCTCGACGCCGGCCTGCTCGGTCACAACCCCGGCGGAGCCGATCAGCGCGCGCGGGGCCATGTCCATCGTGCAGGCACGATCCGCGGACGGCGTCTGGAAGGTCACGGTGATCTCCGCGTCCGCCGTCTTCTCGATCGTGTCCACGACGGGCGCACAGGAGGAGGAACCCCACGTCACGAGCGCGAATCCACCCGAGGTGAGCCATCCCGCGCTCGGCAGGAAGTCGGTCTGGGTGCCGGGCCCTGCGAGCCCCTCCGCCCCGGGCAGCTCGATACTGCCGGACGCGTTGCCGAACGTCACATCCACACGCGTCGCCTGCGCGGGATCGACGCCCTCAGGCACGCCCACGAGCGTGACGCGCTGAGCGATGTCGGCGGTGCAGGGTCGGTCGGCGTCGGTGGCGGGGTCGGCCAGCGTCACCGAGACGACGCCGTCGGTGAGAACGGCCTCCTCGGCGACCGGCACGCAGGTGGAGCTGCCCTCGGTCACGACCGCGATCATCCGGCCACCGTCGACCCACCCCGCATCCAGCTGCAGGTCGGCGACGGCCGACTCGCCGGGCGCGGGTTCGCCGACGCATCCGGTGAGCACGCCGGCGGCGATCAGCAACGAGCCGGTCACGGTGAGCAGGGTCGTGGTGCGGCGCATGACGGCTCCCTCGGAGATCTGCGGATGCGGCCGCGACGCGGCCTCCGGCTCTCATCCTGTCCGAGTGGTCTGCGCATCACCGGAAAGCCCGGTAACGGGCCGGTCACGATCGCCGCTACTGCAGGGCGGACGTCAACCGGGCGAGGTTGTCGAGCACTGTCGAGCGCAGGGGCTGGCGCAGCCACTCCTCGAGGGTGAGCTCGCGGCTGAGACTGCGGTAGTGGTCCTCGACCTGCCGCATCTCGTCCACGAACTCCTCGCCCCGCACGAGCATCGAGATCTCCAGGTTGAGACCGAACGAGCGCATGTCCATGTTGCTCGATCCGATGACCGCGACCTCGTCGTCGATCGTCATGGCCTTGGTGTGCAGGATGTAGGGCTTGCGGTACATCCAGATGCGCACGCCCGCGCGCAGCAGCGCCTCGTAGTAGCTGCGCTGAGCGTGGTAGACAATCGCCTGGTCGCCCTCTTCGGAGACGAAGAGCTCGACCTCGACACCGCGGTGGCACGCGGTCGTGATGGCGATGAGGATGGACTCGTCCGGCACGAAGTACGGGCTGACGAGGATGATCCGCTCCTGCGCGGCGTACATGAGCCCGAGGAAGAGGCGCAGGTTGTTCTCGAACTCGAATCCCGGACCGCTCGGCACGATCTGACAATCGAGATCACCGGTGGCCTGGCGCAGGTCGAACACGTCGACCTCCTCCGTCAACAGTTCGTCGGTCTCGCTGTACCAGTCGGAGAGGAAGACGGCGTTGACACTGCCGACGACGGGCCCTTCGAGGCGAACCATGAGGTCGACCCAGTGCAGACCGCGACGGATGTTCTTGCGCAGGTTGTACGTCGAATCGGTGACGTTCTGCGAACCCATGAACGAGATGTCGCCGTCGATGACGAGAAGCTTGCGGTGGTTGCGCAGGTCTGGGCGCTGATACTTGCCGCGCAGCGGTTGCACGGGCAGCATCAGGTGCCACTGAGCCCCCATCGCATCCAGGCGCTTCAGCGTGCGCCGGTAGAACGGTTTGCCCCGGTTGGCCCAGTGATCCAGCAGCACGCGTACGGTGACGCCCCGCCCGCGGACCTCCTCGAGCGCGCGGAAGAAGTTGTCGGTCGAGGCATCCGATTGGAGGATGTAGAACTCGACGTGCACGTAACGCCGGGCGCTGCGGATCGCGTCGGCCATCGCGTCGAGGCTCTCCTGGTAGTCGGCGATCAGGTGCGCCTCGTTGTCACCGGAGAGCGGCATGGCCCCGAGGTTGGTGTTCAGTCGCACGAGCGAGGTGAACCAGCCCGGCGCGCCGGGACGCAGCGTGCCGTGGTCGAGTCCCGCCGTGGCCTGCTGGATGTACTCGTTGATCGCGCGCTGCTTCCGCCGGCGCTTGCGCGGCAGCCGCGGCGTGCCGATCACCAGGAACAGCACGACCCCGATCACGGGGATGAAGTAGATCGCGAGCAACCAGGCCATCGCCGCCGTGGGGCGTCGATTACGGGGGACAATGATGATCGCGGCGATGCGGATCACGACATCGAAGACGAAGACGGCGATCAGCCACCACGATCCGAGATCGATGTCGATGTTGATCATGCCGTCTCCCCCGCCCGCATCCTGCTCAGCGTACTGGCAGGACGCAGGATGGCCGCGTGGTGGACGCTCAGTGGTCGGAGGCGACCGGGGGCAGGCCGCGCTTGGCGCGTTCCTCGGCCTCGATCTCCGAGTACACGCGCCGCTCGGTGCGGTCCATGCGCAGAATCGAACGCACGATGAAGAAGAACGTCGCCGTCACGACGATGGTCGGCAGAATCGACCACAGCGCCGCGACCCAGATGTTCTCCACGCCTCCATGGTACGCGACGGCTTCTCCACACCGGCCAGGCCCCGGCGCGGCGGCCTGTGGGTTCGGCTCCCGCCTGCCACGAGCGCGCAGCCTCGACGCATGACCACGATCATCAAGGCCCGGGATGCGGCCGACTTCCTCTCTCTCATTCCACGGCTGCTCGGCTACGAGCCGCGACGCAGCATGGTGCTGATCCCCTTCAGCGCGGGGCGCACCGGCGGCGGACTGCGCGTCGATCTGCCGCCCGCGGCGGCCGACACGGATGCGGTGGCCTCGACCCTCATCGGCTTCGCCTGCCGAGTCGAGCACACCGACGCCTACGCCGTGCTCGTGTACGACGACGCCGATGCCGTGACGCATGCCGAGCTGATCGCGGCACTGGAGGTCAGGGCGCAGGCGTGCGGGCTGCGCCGCATCGACGCGCTGCACATCTCTTCGGGGCGCTGGCGCTCGTACCTCGATCCCGCTCTCGGCGGAGAGATCGCGGCGGATGCGGATGCGGGCGCGCACCGCCCCGCCGCCGACCAGGGCGCCGGAGCCTCGCTGCCGCACGTCGACCTCGCGCGGAGCGAGCGGGTCGGTCGGGCGCTGTCGGAATGCGCCCGCGCGCTGGAGTGGGTGCTGCACGGGTCGCGTCCGGCGGACGCCCGCATCCATCCCGGTGCTCTCGTCGCATCGCTCGCTCTCGAGGACCTGCCAGCGTTCTTCGAGACCTGGATCCAGCCAGGCGGCGCGACTGGCTCGGAGCACGCAGACGTGCAGGATCTCGCGCTGCTGATCTGGTGCCTCGCGCGTCCCGCGCTCCGCGACATTGCGCTGGCGACATGGGTGCGCGGCGTCGAAGGCGGGGACGCCGCCCTCACCGCCCAGCAGGAGTGGGAGGCCGGTGTCGCGTACCCGGACGAGCTGGGTGCGTGGATGATGGGCGAGGGTCCCCGCCCCGACGTCGATCGCCTCACGGGCGCCCTCGAGGTCTGCCGGCTCGCGGCCGCATCCGCTCCCGCCGCGTATCGACCGGGGGTCCTGGCGGCGAGCGCCTGGCTCTCCTGGGCTCTCGGGCGCTCCACCCACGCCGCGCGCTACTGCGAACAGGCACTCGCGATCGACGCGGAGCACGGCCTGTCGCTCATCGTGCTGTCGATGGTCGACGCAGGCCATCTACCCGATTGGGCGTTCCGGGCTCAGCCCGGCTGACTCACTTGACGAGCGGGAAGAGGATGGTCTCGCGGATACCGAGGCCGGTCACGGCCATCAGCAGTCGGTCGATGCCCATGCCCATGCCGCCCATGGGGGGCATGCCGTGCTCCATCGCCCGCAGGAACTCCTCGTCGATGCGCATGGCCTCATCGTCGCCGCGCGCGGCGAGCTTCGCCTGCTCAACGAAGCGCTCGCGCTGGATGACCGGGTCGATGAGCTCGGAGTACCCGGTGGCGAGCTCGAAGCCGCGCACGTAGAGGTCCCACTTCTCGACGACGCCCGGGATCGAGCGGTGCTCGCGCACGAGCGGACTGGTGTCGAGCGGGAAGTCCATGACGAACGTCGGGCGCACCAGGTGCGTCTTGACGAAGTGCTCCCACAGCTCTTCCACGTACTTGCCGTGGGTCGCGTGCGGCGGCTCATCGACGCCCGCGACCTCGGCGATGCGGGCAAGCTCGGCGACCGGCGTCTGCGGGGTGATGGGCTCGGCGTCGATCTCGGATGCGGCGAGCGCGTCGTTGAGCGAGTCGTACATCGAGATGCGGTCCCAATTGCCGCCGAGGTCGTACTCGGTGCCGTCGGCCCACGTCACGACGTGACCGGCCTCGGGGCGTCCGGCGAGACGGTTCGTGGCCGCGGCGGCGTTCTGGATGAGCTCCTGGGTGAGGTCGGCGATGCCGTTGTAGTCGCTGTACGACTCATAGGCCTCGAGCATGGCGAACTCCGGGCTGTGGGTCGAGTCGGCGCCCTCGTTGCGGAAGTTGCGGTTGATCTCGAACACCCGGTCGAGCCCGCCGACGACGGCGCGCTTGAGGAACAGCTCGGGGGCGATGCGCAGGTACAGCTCGGTGTCGAAGGCGTTGGAGTGCGTGACGAACGGACGCGCCGACGCGCCACCGTGCTGCACCTGCAGCATCGGCGTCTCGACCTCGATGAAGTCGTGGCCGGCGAAGGTCTCGCGCAGGCTCGCGTTGACCGCGGCGCGAGTGCGCACGGTCGCGCGGGCCTGGTCGCGCACGATGAGATCGAGGAAGCGCGAGCGCACGCGCGTCTCCTCGTTCAGCTCGGAGTGGAGGTTCGGCAGCGGCAGCAGCGCCTTCGAGGCGATCTGCCAGTCCTCGACCATGATCGAGAGCTCACCGCGGCGGCTGGAGATGACCTGCCCGCGCACGAACACGTGGTCGCCGAGGTCGACGAGCTCCTTCCAGCGCTGCAGCGACTCCTCGCCGACGGCAGCGAGCGACACCATGGCCTGGATGCGGCTGCCGTCGCCCGACTGCAACGACGCGAAGCAGAGCTTGCCGGTGTTGCGGCTGAAGACGACGCGGCCGGCGACGCCCGCGATGACGCCGGTCTCCTCACCCGCCTCCAGGCTCGCGAAACGCTCCCGCAGCGCGGGAATGGTGTCGGTGACGGCGACGGCGACGGGATAGGCGCCGCCCGCCGCATCCGTCCGCTCCGCGATGAGTCGCTCGCGCTTGGCCAGTCGCACCGCCTTCTGCTCGAAGACGTCCTCTTCGGGGGTCTCGGCGGGCGCGGCGTTCTCGGGCTGAGAGATCATCGTGGGGGCTCCTCGGAAGTCGCCGTCAAGTCTATCCGCGGCGCCCGGTGCGCCCGGTTGCCTCCGGAGGGGCTCAGCGAACGAAGATCTCGGCGTTGTCGACGAAACGGTGACCGCCGACGGTCGCCGCGATCAAGGCCAGCGCGGGCCCCTGATGGCCCTCGTCGACGGGCAGGAACGTCGCCGGGTCGACGACGTTGAGGTACTCGAGCCGGATGCGGGACTCGCCCATGAGCGCGCTCTGCGCCGCCGCGATGCACGCGTCGACGTCGCGGTCGGCGTTGGATGCCGCGGCCTCGAGCGCCCGCGGCAGCAGCGCCGCCGCAGCGCGGTCGGCGGCGTCGAGGGTCGCGAGCCGCGTCGAGATCGGCACACCGTCGTCGCTGCGCACCGTCTCCGCCTCGACGATCTCGACGTCGAAGAAGAGGTCGCGCACCATCCGGCGCACGAGGAACACGCGCTGGCGGTCCCGCTCGCCGTAGACGGCGACGTCGGGCCGCACGAGATTCAGCAGCTGCGCCTCGACCGTCAGGAGCCCATCGAAGTAGAACGGGCGCACCCGACCCTCGTAGCGCAGGCCCAGATCGCCCGCGCTCACCTTGGTCGTGGCCTTGCCCGCGGGCAGGAGCTCGTCCGCATCCGGAGCGAACACGAGGTCGACGCCGAGGCGTTCGAGCAGCGCGGCATCCGCGTCGGGGGTGCGCGGATAGGCCTCGTACTCGGCGTGCGTGGCGAAGCGCAGGGGGTTCACGAAGGAGGAGACGACCACGATTCCGGCGCTCTCGCGTGCGGTGCGGATGAGGTCGGTGTGGCCGTCGTGCAGCGCACCGATCGTCGAGACGAGTGCGACACGCGTGCCCTGGGGAGCCGCGGCTCTGGCGTCTGCCAGTCGGGTGCGCAGCTCCGCGATGGTGCGGATCATCCGTCGATCGTATCGCCCACGGGTCCGCGCGGATCCGCGCGTGTCAGGGCATGGTCGACCGTAGAGCGCACGAGGGCCGAGAGGTACCCGCCCGGGTTCTCGACGCCGATGCCCGCGAGCAGCCCCGTCGCCTGCTGCACGATCACGCGGGAGAACTCCGTCGCGGTCGCGATCGCCTCCGCGTAGGCGGGGCGGTCGGCCTCGGCGATGACCACGGGCTCGCAGCCGATCTCGACGGCGAGCGCCTGCGCGATCGGCAGCACCGCGGCGGGCGCCGTGACGGCCGCGTAGGAGGCGGCGAGCTGGCGCAGGTCGATCGTGGTGCCCGTGAAGGTGATGGCCGGATGCACCGCCAGGCCGATCGCGCCGAGTCGCTGAGCGGGTGCCAGCACCTCGGTGCCGTACCCCGGGTCGGTGTGCAGCACGAGCTGCCCCGGCTGCCAGCCACCGAGATCGGCAAGACCTGCGACGAGGGAGGGGAGCTCGTCGTGCGGGACGGCGAGCACCACGAGCTCGCTGCGCCGAAGGATCTCGGCCGCATCCAGCACCGGCACTCCGGGCAGGATCGCCTCCACGCGGTCCTGATCGCTGCCCGCGGTGATGCCGATGAGCGCATGCCCCGCCCCGCCGAGAGCGGCCGCCATGATGGGTCCCACCCGGCCCGCACCGATCACTCCGACGCCCAGACGGCCGTCACGCCTCATCCGTTCTCCTCCTCGTCTCGTTCCTCGCCGCGCGCGAGGGTCGTGGTGTCCTCGACGAACCACCGGTGCGATCTGTCACTACGGGCCGCCGTCACCGCTCGGCGCGCCACGTCTTCGAACATCCCGCGCGCAGCCCCGACATCGATACCGCCGAGGCTCGTGTCCACCGCTCCGGCGACGGTGTGCGCACGGGCCGAGGCCACGCGAAACGCGCGGTCGATGGGCCCCTGCTGCAGCGCGATGGACTGCAGCCTGGCGAGCGGTACCACGACGAGCGAACGCCAGAATCTGCCGCGCCGCAGAAACAGCGCCTCATCCGTGAGCGCGAAGCCGTTGCGTCGCCATGACACGGGCCGCAGGATGCGGGCGCGGCGCGGCGTGGTCGTGAAGGCGGGGTCGCCGTCGGCGCCGAGCAGACCGCGGTCGAACAGGAGCGCGCGTTCGGCGTCGTCGAGCCAGGGCAGCAGCAACGCGACGACCCGCTCCGCATCCTCGCGGGTGCCGACCGGCAGCACGCGGGTGAACGCCTCCGCCGCCTCCTGGCCCGCGCGCGAGCCGGACAGACGGTTGACCGTGATCGTCCACCATCCCGCGGGGCGCCAGAGGATCGGCTGGTGCACCCGCACGGCGTGCACGCGGCCCGGAGGGAGGATCTCGGTGACGGTCGTGAGGATGCCGAACACGATGCGCACGCCGTGGTCGGTCGGCGCGATCGCGTAGCGGAGGGCCCTCACCGTTCCCCGGCCCACGTAGGTCGCGAACCCGATCATCGTGGGGAGGATGGCGAACACGAGCCATCCGGGCCCTGTCACCGCCCAGACGACGAGCGCGATCATGACCGCCAACACCACGACGGTCGAGTCGCGCAGGAGCATGGAGCCGATGACCCGCCCTGCCGGGATGCGGACGACGGATGCGGGTTCCACCTCGGGCTCGTCGGTTCCCGCCACGAGCGAGTCCATCGCCTGCGAGGCGGTCTGCACGGCCGCCGAGCGCCACGACGCCGCCGCGCCGGCACCGCTCGCACGGCTCTCGCCGAGCGTGCGGCCGGAGGCGAGACGCAGGATGTCGGCGCGCACCTGTTCCGCGTTCGAGGTCGAAAGGTACTCGAGGCGCACGTTCGCGTCGAGGCCTGCACCGACGACCTCGAGCTTGGCGAGACCGAGCAGGCGCGCCACGAGAGGACGCGTGAGGTTCACGCCCTGCACACGGTCGAGAGGTGCCCGACGATTGGTGCGGAAGACGACACCCGAGCGCACCTCGACATCGTCGCCCGTGATGCGGAAGGTGTGGAAGCGCCACGACATCCAGAACACGAGGATGAGGGCGACGACCACGAGCAGCACGACGCCCAGCGCGAGCGGCACCAGGTCGTGACCGAGCACGTAGTCCACCGGGTCGCCGGGAACGGGGCCCGAGAAGCCGGGCGCCAGCCAGGGGGCGAAGATCTCGATCAACCGGTCGCGCAGGTTGGCCACGACGAAACCGAGCACGACGACGAGGAACAGTCCGCCGCGAAGCAGGGGGGTCAGCGGGTGCAGCCGATGCCACTCGCCGTCGCTCAGCGCGGAACGACCCGCATCCGGTTCGGTCACAGTCCCGTCCGCCGGGATTCCGCGACCGCGATGAGCACGTCGCGCAGCTTCTCGGCGGCGTCCTGGGTGAGCCCCGGGATCACGACGGCGGATGCGGCGGCCGCGGTCACGAGCTTGAGCTGCGCGATGCCGAATGCCCGGTCGAGCGGGCCGTGCGTGATGTCCACGAGCTGCATACGGCCGTAGGGGACGGCGACGACGCGCTGGAAGAGGATGCCGCGGCGCAGCACGAGGTCGTTCTCGCGCAGCCGGTAGCCGAACGAGCGGATCTGACGCGGGGTCAGGATGAGGGTGATGGCCAGCACGACCAGCAGCACGCCCGCGGGGATCCACACCCAGCCGGTGCCGGTGACCGCCGCGATGACGGGCGCCGCCACCGCCACGAGCACGAACGCCGCCGTGAGCGAGATCAGCTGCACGGTGCGATACGCGCGGGCGAGCTGGTGCCAGGAGCCGTCGCGCACGAAGAGTCCCTCACGACGGGACTCGAGCAGCTCCTCGAAGGTCCCCGCATCCAGCACCGCCTCGTCAGAGGTGGGAGAGGGTGTCGCCTCCGGGGCTCCCGGCGTCGGGTTCGTCATCGTCGTCCTTCCGGATCGTGCACAGACTCTCGGCCACCAAAGCGGCCGCGACGAGGAAGACGCAGGCCACGATCGTCGCGATCAGGGTGCTGAACGAGCCTACCGAGGGGATCACGGGCCGCGTCAGCAGGAAGACGGAGAGCCCGATCGCGATGCCGCCCATGGCCGCCCCGACGATGCTCGCGGCTTTGGCGAGCATCGCGATGCGCACGGCGCGGAACGGATCGACCGGGCCGGCCGAGCGTCCGCGCGTCGCGCGCCGCACCCCGATGCCCAGCACCAACACGAGGGCGCCGAGCAGCGCCAACAGGATCGGCAGCGTGAGAACGGGGGTGAACGTCGCCTGACCGGATGCGGTCAGCACCTGGTCGATGAGGAATCCGACGCCGGCGCCCAGCACGACGGCGATCGCGAGGGATGCGGGCGAGGTGCGCTTCATGAGAGGGCCTCGAGAAGGTCGGCGACGCGGCCGGCGCCTGGGAGCACCGCGTCGGCGTCGAGGGCGAGCCAGGGCCGCAGGACGAAGTCGCGCTCGGCGGCCCGCGGATGCGGCAGCGTCAGCGTCGCCGTCTCCGAGCGCACATCGCCGTGGGCGATGAGGTCGAGATCGAGCGTGCGATCGCCCCAGCGCTCGCGGCGGCGCCTGCCGTGGTCGGCCTCGATGCGGTGGAGGAACTCGAGCAGCACCGACGGGGCGAGGCGGGTGTCCACGAGCGCGACGGTGTTGAGATAGCGCGGGGCATCGGGGTCGGGCCCGTCCAGTCGCACCGCGACCGTCTCCATGACGGGCGCGACGCGCACGTTCGCCGTCAGCGGCAGACGCGCGAGATCGGTCGCCGCCTCGTCCAGCAGAGCGCCGCGGTCGCCGAGGTTGGAGCCCATCGCGATCACCGCGGTGACGGATGCGGCCTCCACCGGCGTCGACGAGCCGTCGAATCCCTGGGCGAGCCGGCGGTTCATCGCTCCCCCCGGGCGCGCACGATCGTCACGGCTGCATCGGCGAAGGGCACCGTGATGGGCGCCTGCGGCTTGTGCACCGTGACCGTGACCTCGTCGACGAGCGGCCGCTCCAGTACGACGACGGCGATGCGGGCGGCGAGCGTCTCGATGAGATCGACCGGCTCACCCGTGACGACGGCCACGACCTCCTCCGCGATCTCGCCGTAGTGCACCGTGTCGGCGACGTCGTCGCTCACGGCGGCCGGGGCGAGGTCGAGGCGCATCGTGACGTCGACGATGAACTCCTGCCCGTCGCGCTTCTCATCGGGGTAGACGCCGTGGAAGCCGAGGGCGCGCAGGCCCGTGAGGGTGATCGTGTCGCGGCTCATCCTGCTCCTCCCGAGCGCCATGCCTCCGCGATCGCGAGGGCGTCGGCGGTGGCCTGCACATCGTGCACGCGCACGCCCCACGCCCCGGCGTGAGCGGCCAGGGCGCTGGTGACGGCGGTGGCCCGGTCGCGGCGGGCGAGGTCGTCCGTGCCGAGCGTCTCTCCGAGGAATCGCTTTCGGCTCGTGCCCACGAGCACGCGCGGACCGATCCCGACCACCTGAGGCAGCGCCCGCAGCATCTCCCAGTTCTGCGTGCCGCGCTTGGCGAAACCGACGCCGGGATCGAGCACCAGACGAGAGGGCGGGATGCCGGCGGATGCGGCGGCCTCCATCCGTGCGATGAGCTCTCCGGTCACCTCGCGGGCCAGGTCTCGATACTGCGCCGGGGCGTACATGTCGTCGGAGTGCCCTCGCCAATGGCCGAGCACGATGTCGACGTTCGCGTCGGCGGCCACATCCAGGATCGAGGGATCGGACAGTCCACCCGAGACGTCGTTGATGATGCGCGCACCCGCGGCCACCGCGGCGGCGGCGGTCGCGGCGTTCATCGTGTCGACGCTGACCATGACCCCGGCCTCGGTGAGAGCGTGGACGACCGGCAGGATGCGCTCCTGCTCGACCTCGACGCCGACGCGCTCCGCGCCGGGCCGGGTGGACTCGCCGCCCACGTCGATGATCTGGGCGCCCTCGCCGACCAGGCGCAGCGCGTGGCGCACCGCCTCCTCGTGCGCGAGGAAACGGCCCCCGTCGCTGAAGGAGTCGGGCGTCACGTTGACGATGCCCATGATGAGACAGCTCATGAGGCTCCTCCTGCGATCAGCGCGATGAGTTCGGCACGCGCCGCGGGCTCGGCGAACTCGCCGCGGGCGGCGATGGTCACCGTGGTCGCGTCGACCTGGCGTCCGCCGCGCATCGTGACGCACTCGTGCGACGCATCCAGCACGACGAGCACCCCGCGCGCATCCAACCCGTGGGCGATCGCGTCAGCGATCTGTTCACCCAGACGCTCCTGCACCTGCGGGCGGGAGGCGAGGATGTCGACGACCCGCGGCAGCGCCCCGAGCCCGACCACGCGCTCGGCGGGCAGGTAGGCGAGGTGCGCCTTGCCCGCGAAGGGCAGGAGGTGGTGCTCGCACACCGAGCGGAAGCGCACGTCGCGCAGCACGACCGGTCCCGAGGGGAGCGTCTCGGGCGCCGGTCCCTGCGCCACCGAGATGGTGTGCGAGAGCGGCTCGGATGCGTCCTCACCGACGCCGGCGAAGAAGTCGGCATACAGCTCTGCCACGCGGTGCGGGGTCTGCTTCAACCCGGGGCGGTCGGGATCCTCCCCGATCGCCTCGAGCAGCTGGCGGACGAGGTCCGCGACGCGAGGGCGGTCGACGGCCACGACGGCCTTACGCGGTCGCGGGGCGAGCCTGACCCGACGGACGCTGACGCGGCGTCGCGGGGGCAGCCGCCGCATCCGCCTCCTGGGCCGCGGCCACACCGACCTGCGGCGCACGCGCCGGCACGTCGACGGGAGGCAGCGGCGAGACCGGGCGCTCGGAACTGGACAGCCACTGCGGACGCGGGGGCAGCCGCTTCACGTCCGAGAAGATCTCGGCGAGCTCGATGTGATCCAGCGTCTCCTTCTCCAGCAGCGCCAGCGCGAGCTTGTCGAGGATGTCGCGGTTGTCGTTGATGACCTGGTACGCCTCGTTGTGCGCCTGCTCGATGAGAGCCCGCACCTGCACGTCGACGCGCTCGGCCACCCGCTCGCTGAAGTCACGACCATGACCCATGTCGCGACCCATGAAGACCTCACCCGAGGATCCGCCGAGCTTGACCGGGCCCACATCCGTGGTCATGCCGTACTCGGTGACCATCTTGCGGGCGATGTTGGTGGCCTTCTCGATGTCGTTCGAGGCACCGGTGGTGGGGTCGTGGAAGACGATCTCCTCGGCCACGCGACCGCCCATCGCGTAGGTCAGCTGGTCCTGCAGCTCGTTGCGGGTGACGGAGTACTTGTCGTCCACCGGCAGCACCATCGTGTAGCCGAGCGCCTTGCCTCGCGGCAGGATCGTGACCTTCGTGACCGGGTCGGTGTGGTTCATCGCCGCCGCCGCGAGCGCGTGACCGCCCTCGTGGTACGCCGTGATGAGCTTCTCCTTGTCCTTCATCACGCGCGTGCGACGCTGCGGACCGGCGATGACACGGTCGATCGCCTCGTCGAGGGCGCGGTTGTCGATGAGCTGGGCGTCGGAGCGCGCCGTGAGCAGAGCCGCCTCGTTGAGCACGTTGGCGAGGTCGGCACCGGTGAAGCCGGGCGTCTTGCGGGCGACGACTTCGAGGTCGACCGAGTCCGCCAGCGGCTTGCCTCGGCCGTGCACCTCGAGGATCTGCTTGCGACCCTTGAGGTCGGGGGCGTCGACGCCGATCTGACGGTCGAAGCGGCCCGGGCGCAGCAGCGCCGGGTCGAGGATGTCGGGACGGTTCGTCGCGGCGATGACGATGACGTTCGCCTTCGGGTCGAAGCCGTCCATCTCGACGAGCATCTGGTTCAGGGTCTGCTCGCGCTCGTCATGACCGCCGCCGAGACCGGCACCGCGGTGACGACCGACGGCGTCGATCTCGTCGATGAAGATGATCGCCGGGGCGCTTTCCTTGGCCTGGTTGAACAGGTCGCGCACGCGGCTTGCGCCGACGCCGACGAACATCTCGACGAAGTCGGAACCCGAGATCGAGTAGAAGGGCACCCCGGCCTCGCCGGCGACGGCGCGCGCGAGCAGGGTCTTACCCGTTCCGGGAGGACCGTACAGCAGCACGCCCTTCGGGATGCGGGCGCCCAGCGCCTGGAACTTCGTGGGGTCCTTCAGGAAGTCCTTGATCTCCTGCATCTCTTCGATGGCCTCGTCGGAGCCGGCCACATCCTGGAAGGTGACGGTCGGGGACTCCTTGGTCACGAGCTTCGCGCGGGACTTGCCGAACTGCATGACCTTGCTGCCGCCGCCCTGGGCGGACGAGATGAGGAACCAGAAGATGATGCCGAGCAGCAGGATCGGCAGCAGGAGCGAGATGAGCCCGTCGAACCAGGTCGCACGGGGCACGACGTCGTTGTAGCCGTCGGACGGCTTGGCGGCGTCGATGGCCTTGACCACCTCGTCGGCTCGGGCACCGACGTAGTAGAACTGCACGTCGTTCGCGCCCTCGTAGGGCGCCGAGAGCTTCAGATCGACGCGCTGGTCACCGTCGGTGTTGGTCACCTCGGTGACGGTGGAACCCTTGAGCAGTTCGAGGCCCTGCTGGGTCGTGATCTGCTTCGCCGCTCCCAGGCTCGAGATGAGCGAGAACCCAACGATGAGGAACAGCCCGATCACCAGGACATACAGGAGCGGGTTGCGCGTGATCTTCTTGAAGTCCATTTCGCGGGGAGACCCCGGCCCTTTCGTCGACGTACCGCCTCCCGACGGTCGTTTCAGGGTAGCGCGGGCTCTCTATGCCGGGTCTGTGCATTCGCCCACGGCGTACAGGGCGCGCACTCCCCGCGATCAGCTGTAGACGTGGGGGGCGAGCACCGCGACGTCGCGCAGGTTGCGGTAGCGCTCGGCGTAGTCGAGGCCGTAGCCCACGACGAACTCGTTGGGGATCTCGAACCCGACGTAACGGCAGTCGACCTGCACCTTGGCGGCCTCGGGCTTGCGGAACAGCGCGAACACCTCGACGGATGCGGCGCCGCGAGCGGCGAAGTTCTCCAGCAGCCAGCTGAGGGTCAGCCCCGAGTCGATGATGTCCTCGACGATGAGCACGTGCTTGTCGTGGATGTCGGTGTCGAGGTCTTTGCGGATCTGCACGACACCGCTCGATCGCGTACCGGTTCCGTAGGAGGAGACGGCCATCCAGTCCATCGGCACGAGGCTCGGCAGTGCGCGGGAGAAGTCGGCCATGACCATGATCGCGCCCTTGAGTACGCCCACGAGCACGAGGTCCTTGCCCTCGTAGTCGGCGGCCACCTGGGCCGCGATCTCCTCGAGCTTGGCGAGGATCTGCTCCTCGGTGGCAAGAACGGTCGTGAGGTCGTCTGCGATGTCCGCTGCGCGCATGCGTCGAGTCTAGGCGGCGGCACCGGCGGCGCCCTGTGCGCGGGCCGGGTCAGGTCGGTGCACTGAAGACGATCCGGCCGCCGACGCGGACCGCGCGGCAGGCGGGCAGGTCGATGGGGCCCTGGCCGCGCCAGTCGGTGACCAGCCGCTCGACCTCCTGCGTCTGGCGGTGCGTGAGGGAGACGTGGAACTCACTGGCGACGACGTGACGCAGGATGCGGGTGCGCAGCGCCGCCGGGTTGGCGGCCAGGGCGGCGACCGAGACGGCGATCCCCGCCTCGGCGGGCTCGACGATGTCTTCGATGGTCTCGTCGATCATCTCGGCGAAGGCCGCCGCATCCGCTCGCAGCTGCTCGGCGGTGCGGGCGAGGGCTTCGGCGATGCCGGGTCCGAGCTCCCGCTCGAGCACCGGCAGCACCCGCTGACGCACCCGCACGCGGGTGAAGGCGGGATCGTCGTTGTGAGGGTCGTGCCAGGGCTCGAGCTCCACGGCGGCGCACGCGGCGAGCGTCGTGGCGCGCGAAACGCCCAGCAGCGGTCGGAGCCACGTGAGACCGGCGTCGTCCAGGCGCTCCGGGGCCATCCCGCCGAGGCTCGTCGCTCCCGAGCCCCGGGCGAGTCCGAGCAGCACGGTCTCGGCCTGATCGTCGAGCGTGTGCGCGAGCAGCACCGCAGACGCGCCGAGACGCGCGGCGGCCTCCGCGAGCGCCGCGCGACGGGCGTTGCGGGCAGCGGCTTCCAGTCCCTCGCCCGCCGCCGACACCTCGACGCGTACGACCTCGGCGGCGAGCCCGAGGCCGTGGGCGAGGTCGGCGGCGCGTGCGGCGACCTCATCCGATCCGTCCTGAAGTCCGTGATCGACCGTCACCGTGATCGCGCGCACGTCGAGCGCAACGGCTTCGAAGGCGACGGCGGCGGCGAGCGCCAGGGAGTCCGCACCGCCCGAGAGTCCGATGACGATGGCCTGTCCCCGCCGGGGTTCGAGCACCGCGCGAACGGCGCGGCGCACCTCGGCGGTAGCGGGGTCGAGTCCGGGTCGCATCCCACCACGCTACTGGCGCCGGTCGCGGCGGTTCGGCCGACACCGCTCAGCCGGAAGGCGCATCCGCATCCGCTCGGCGCCGCTTTCCGCGGGTTCTGGCTGAGCCCTGCCCGCGGAAGGCGCGAGACGGGCCGACTAGGCTGTGTGGCGAATCCGCTGAACTTCCGAAGGAGCACAGGAATGGGCGCATACGACGCCGTCATCGAGATCCCGCGCGGCAGCCGCGTGAAGTACGAGGTCGACCACGGCACGGGCCGGGTCTTCCTGGACCGCGTTCTGTTCACGCCCATGGGCTACCCCAGCAACTACGGCTTCTTCGAGAACACGCTGGGTGAAGACGGCGACCCGCTCGACGTGCTCGTGCTGCTCGACCGCGACATCTACCCCGGCGTGCTCGCGAAGGTGCGCCCGGTCGCCGTGCTGAAGATGAGCGACGAGGCCGGCGGCGACGACAAGGTCGTGGCTGTGCTGGCGAAGGACCCGCGCTGGGCCCACATCCAGGACGTCGACGACATCGACGAGTGGACCAAGGGCGAGATCGGCCACTTCTTCGAGCACTATAAGGACCTCGAGCCGGGCAAGTGGGTCAAGGTCGACGAGTGGGCCGGCGCCGCCGAGGCCGAGCGTCTCGTCGCCGAGGCGTTCGAGCGCTTCGAGGAGCACGAGGGTCAGACCAAGACGCAGGGTGAGGGCGAAGCACCCAACTCCCTCTGAGACCACTCAGACGAAGAGAGCGGATGCGGCACCGGCCGCATCCGCTCTCTTTCTGTCTTGGGCTGAATCAGAAGTAGATGCCGCGAGCCGCCATGAAGTTGCGCGGGTTGACGGTGCCGCTGGGCGTGTAGACCTCGAAGTGGAGGTGGCAGCCGAACGAGTTGCCGGTGTTGCCGACGCCGGCGATGACCTGACCTGCGTTGACCCACTGTCCGCGCGACACGTAGATCCCGCCGTTGGAGATGTGCGCGTAGCCGGTGCCGATGCCGCCACCGTGGTCGATGCGGATGTAGTTGCCGTACCCGCCGTTGTAGCCGGCGTAAGTCACGGTGCCGGAGGACGCAGCGTAGATGTTGCCCCAGCATCCGGCGCCGAAGTCGGTGCCGTAGTGGGTGCTGCTGGCGCAGTAGCTCGGGCCGCACTGCGAGTAGCGGGGGCCGTACTCGGACGTGATGCTGCCGCCCGCGGGACGCACCCAGCCTGAACCACTGCCGCCGCCACCGCCGCCACTGCTGCTGCCGCCGCCGCCGGGGTTGTTCTTCGCCGCCTCTTCTGCCGCACGCCGAGCGGCCTCTTCGGCGGCCTTTCGGGCTTCCTCTTCACGGCGCTTCTGTTCGGCGACACCGGCCTGGTAGTCGGCGACGGTCTTCGCAGTCGTGTCCTTGAGTGCGGCCAGCTGCGCCTGCAGCGTGCCGAGGTTCTGGTTCTGCGCGTCGAGGGCGGCCTGCGCGGCATCCGCTGCGGCCTGTGCCTCCTGCATGGCCTGCTCGGCGGCCTGCTGCAGCTTGTCGCGCTCGTCGCGGGCTGTCGTCGCCTGATCGGTCAGTGACTGTGCGGCGTTACGCGCGGAGACGGCGGCCGCGTAGACATCCTGGTTGCGCTCGAGCAGCTTGTCCATCGTGCCGAGGCGGGCGAGCAGGTCGTCGGCGCCGGCTGCGGAGCCCGCGAAAAAGAGCTGCAGCGAGGTGTCGTCACCACCGGCCTTGTAGAGCTGGCTGGCGACGCGACCGGCCTTGTTCGCCGCCTCCGTCGCGGCGGCGGCTTGGGCGTCGGCCTGCGACTGCAGGTTGTCGGCACGCGCAGCGGCATCGAAGTACGCCTGCTGTGCGGTGAAGTACTCCTGGGACTTCTGGTCGGCGATCGCCTGCTTGGCGGCGACGTCGGCCTGCAACTGCGCGATGAGCGTTTCGATGCGCTGGATCTCGGCGCCCTTGGCGGCCTCGTTGTTCTTCGCGCGCTGCACGTCGTCCCACGAGGGGTAGCCCTCGATCGCGAACGCACGAGGCTGGAGCGGGCCGGCCAGCGCAGCGAGCCCGACGACGCCGAGAGCACCGGCGCCGAGAGCGAAGCGGCGGGTCATCGTGGGCCAGAGGGCGCGCTTCTCTTGGGCGGTGGGGCCGCAGCCGCAGTCCTCTTCCGCTCCGGACAGATCTTCGGCAGACACAACAGCCCCTCATTCACCGGCGCAACACGGACAACACTAACAACATCAGTCACATCCGCAACGGCTTCATCGAGCGCAGGATGCTGGTGGTCCCGCGCCATCCTCTCCCCTGATCGACGACCCGCCGGGCAGCGACGCGCGCGGGCGTTCGGACTCGATTTCGCATTTGCCGGAACCTCGCCTATGCTTGCTCTTCGGTAAGCGTGAGCCCGAAGGGTTCATCCGGCCCCATCGTTTAGCGGCCTAGGACGCCGCCCTTTCACGGCGGTAGCACGGGTTCGAATCCCGTTGGGGTCACACAACCGAATACAATTAAACAAGCATGGCCCTGTAGCGCAGTTGGTTAGCGTGCCGCCCTGTCACGGCGGAGGTCGCGGGTTCAAGTCCCGTCAGGGTCGCTCTGAGCGACGGGCCCTTCTCGAAGGGCCTTTCGTTTAGGACGCGGCATCGCGTCGCCTCGCGCGATACGGATGCTGCGGGGCTCTGTAGCTCAGTTGGTAGAGCGCACGACTGAAAATCGTGAGGTCACGGGATCGACGCCCGTCGGAGCCACTGGGACCCTCGTGTGGCTTCTACGCACGGGGGTTTCTTGTATCCCCCGGTCAGGGCGCGTTTCGAGCGGCTTTGATCTGTTTGCGAACCCGAATCGCTAGCACGACATACCCAGTCGAAGACCACACGTTCGCCAGGTTGGGCCGGTCTTGGGCCGGTTCACCCGGAATATCGTCCGCGCAATGGGTCAGGCTCCGACCGAGGATCAGGAGTTCGGGCGTCTCATCATCGGCTCCATTCGCTCGCGTGGCACACGCGCATCGCAGTCAGGCATGGGCGTGTTCGGGCTCGCGAGCGGGTATCGCGGCCAATTGCCGGAGTGCAGCGGGGCGACGGGCGGCGCGGACGCCGTTGAGGATGACGACAACCTCGGCGATCTCGTGCATCAGGACCACGCCGGCGAGCCCGAGCACGCCGAACAGCGCGAGCGGGAACAGCACGACGATGATCGCCAGCGCCAGACCGATGTTGGCGGTCATGATCCGCCGGCCGCGGCGGGCGTGGGCGAGGGCGCCGGGGATGAGGCGGAGGTCGTGGCCGGTGAAGGCGACGTCGGCGGACTCGATCGCCGCCGCGGATCCCTTCACGCCCATCGCGATCCCGACCGTCGCGGTCGCCAGAGCGGGGGCGTCGTTGATCCCATCGCCCACCATCGCGGTCGGCCGCTGCGTAACGAGCGCCTCGATCGCAGCGGCCTTGTCGGCGGGGAGTTGTTCGGCACGGACATCGGTGATGCCGGCCTCTTGGGCGATGGCGTGGGCGGTGCGGGTGTTGTCGCCTGTGAGCATGATCGTCTCGATGCCCTGCGCTTGCAGCATCCGCACGGTCTCAGCCGATTCCGGGCGCAGCTCGTCGCGCACCCCGATCAGCCCGGCGATCTTCCGGTCCGCCTCGACCACGACGACCGTCATCCCCTGCTCGGCCATCGACTCCGCGGTAGTCCGCTGGGCACCGGGATCGAGCCAGCGGACGTTTCCGACCCGGATCGACCGTCCGTCAATGGTTCCGGTGATGCCGTGCCCGGCGTCCTCGACCACATCGCTGGCGGGACGCACGCCGGACGCCGCCTTGGTGATCGCGGCGGCAAGAGGGTGTGTGCTGGTCGCTTCCACCGCCGCAGCCCACGCGAGCAGGTCGTCGCGGTTGACGCCCGATGCGGGTTGCACATCAACGACGGTGGGCTCGTTGCGGGTGAGGGTGCCGGTCTTGTCGAGGGCGACGGCGCGGATCGTGCCGAGCTGCTCGAACGCCTCACCCGACTTGATCACGACGCCGAACTTCGACGCCGCGCCGATCGCGCTGATCACCGTCACCGGGACAGCGATCGCCAGCGCGCACGGGGACGCCGCGACGAGCACGACGAGGGCACGTTCGATCCAGGTCCACGGGTCGCCGACCAGCAGCCCGAACAGCGCGACAAGGGCCGCGGCAATCAGGACAGCAGGGACGAGGGGGCGAGCGATCCGGTCGGCCAGGCGTGCCCTCTCGCCCTTACGGGCGTGGGCCTGCTCCACCAGGGCGACGATCTGTGTGAGGGAGTTGTCGCGGCCGTCCGCGGTCGCCTCGATCCGCAGGGTCGCGGACCCGTTCACCGACCCGGCGGCGACCGGGTCACCGGGGCCGACCTCGACCGGGATGGACTCGCCCGTGATCGCCGACGTGTCCAGGCTCGACCTGCCCTCGACGACCACGCCGTCGGTGGCGACGCGGTCGCCGGCGCCGACGACGAGGATGTCCAGTTCACGCACGTCGGCGGCGGGGATCGTGACGTCGCCAGTCAGGCGGGAGACGCGAACGGTGTCGGGGATGAGGGACAGTAGGGCGCGCAGGCCCTCCTTGGCGCGGTCCATCGCCCGGTCCTCGAGCGCCTCGGCGAGGGAGAAAAGGAACGCCAGCGTCGCCGCCTCCCCGACATGCCCGAGCAGCACGGCGCCGATCGCGGCAATTGTCATCAGCAGCCCGACCCCGAGCCGGCCCCGGATCAGGCGGCGGATCGCGCCGGGAACGAAAGTGTAGGCTCCGGCGAGCAGCGCCGCCCACTGCAACACCAGCGCGGGGATGTCCAGACCAGTCCACTCGAACGTGTACCCGGCGAGGAGGAACACCCCGGACAGTGCGGAGGGAAGCAGGGCGAGGTCGCGCCACCAGAGCGGGCGGACCTCCGGCTCCTCGTCCGCCGCAGCGGTGGTGGTGGTGAGGTCGGGTCCACAGCAGGCATCGCCCGCCTCGTGCGCCGCGCGTGGCGCCGTGGTCTTGGAGGAGGGTTCCGGGGCGCAGCAGGCGTCACCGGTCGCGAGCGGCCGGGACAATTCGATTCGCCGGATCGTGGCGGGCTTGCGCGGCTCATCGGGGCCGCAGCACTCTTCGCTCACTGCTCGCGCTCCTTCGTTGCGGGGGTGGGCGTCTGCTCGAGGAACGTGAGCGCAGCCAGTGCGTCATCGGTGCCGGTCACGGTCAGGCGCAGGTCGGGGTGAGTCGTGTCGATCGTCCAAGTCGCGAACGCACAGCAGGACTGCTCGGTGCGGACCAGCTCCGTCAGCCGGGCGGTCGCGTCGTCGATCTTCGGGTAGTGGAAGGTGGTCTGGCCGGCCGCCCTGTCGAGGTCGAGGAGGTAATCGTCGTTGAACTCCTGCCACGCGGCCAGCTGTGCAGCGCCAGCGCCGGGCGTCAGCGTGCAAGCCACCGGCAGCAAGTCACGGTCGACGAGGCTCATGCGCAGCACTCACACTGATCATCCATGCACGGGGCGCCCTCGTCGACGGCGACGACCGCGTCGAGCAACTGGCGCAGCCCCTGGGTCAGATGCGGGTCGGCGATCTCATACCGGGTGCGTCGCCCCTCCGGAGTCGCGACGATCAGCCCGCAGCCACGCAGGCACGTCAAGTGATTCGAGACGTTCGTCCGCGTCAGCTTGAGATCCCGCGCGAGCTCGGCCGGGTAACCAGGAGCATCCAACAGTGTGAGGAGGATCCGGGAACGGGTCGGGTCGGCCATCGCCCGACCCAAACGGTTCATCACATCGAGACGAGAAGCAAGAGTCAGCACACGCTGACTATACATTCTCCGCTGTACTAATGCGAGCGCGGATCAGTCGCGGAACCACGGCGACCATAACCACCATCGCGACGAGCTCCACCAACGTCTGGGTCACTACAACCAGCGGTGTCAGGGCGAAAGATGCCGGCAGCGCGAGAGCAAGTGGCAGCACGACCAGCGAGTTACGGGTGGCCCCACTGAACGTGACAGCCCGCCGGCTAGGAACGTCCAAGCGTGCGGCACGCCCGAGGAGAGCACCGAGTGGCGCCACGACCAGGACGAAGACGACGAACACGGGAACCGCGATCAGCAGCTGCCCGAAAGCGCCACTCACCCCGAACACCTGCGAACCGACCACCACGGCGAGAGTCAGCATCATCAGCGGCACCATCGCCGCCAGCACCACACCCTCGATCGCACGGCCGGCACGGAACCGTTTCGCCAGCAGCTGCGTGGCGGCGGCGAGAACGAGCGGCAGCACGATCAACAACAAGAACGCCTCCACGAACGGATGCGGGTCGAACGCCCCCACAACCTCCGCTCCAGCCATCAGCCACAGGTACACCGGCAGCAACAGGATCTGCAGAAGCATCAGCAGCGGCGTGGCAGCAAGCAGCCGCGCACGCGCACCCCCTGCCAAGCCGGTGAACACGATCACGTAGTCCACACACGGCGTCAGCAGCACGAACAACACCCCGACAAGCACCGCCTGATCAGGGGCCACCACGCGACTCAACCCGAACACGGCCACCGGGACGACAACGAAGTTCAGGACGAGGACGACACCCAGGAATCGCCAATCCGTGAAGGCCCGGCCGATCGCCGTGAACGGCACCCCAAGGAATGTTGCGTACAGCAACAACCCGAGCACGGGATTGATCGTCGACTCGAGCGGATCCGCCAGCGCCGGCACGAGTAGACCGACCGCCGCACCCACGGCGATCGCTCCGAGGTAGAGCACCACCTGATGCCGCTCCCACCACTCCACAGCTGCGCCCACGAGCACAAGCCTGTCGGGTGTAGCCCGCCCCGCCCTAATCGAGTGAGCAAGTGACACACCTTCGTCTCCGACCATTTGTTTTAGTATCTGCGTATGCATGCAGATACTAAATGTTCACTTGCCCCCAGCAGCAACTATGTCGAGCTGGCAGTAGAAGTGTTCTCTATGCTCGCGGACGCGACGCGGGTGCGGATCATCCTCGCCTTGCGCGCCGGGGAGTTGCCGGTGAACGCTCTCGCGGAGTCGGTGGGAAAGTCGCCGGCGGCGGTGTCGCAGCATTTGGCGAAGCTGCGACTGGCGCGGATTGTGCTCACTCGGCAGGAGGGCACGAAGGTGTTCTATCGGCTGGCGAACGAGCATGCCCGGCAGCTGGTGGCGGATGCGATCTTCCAGGCCGAGCACTCGCTGGGCACCGATCCCGCCCACCACCGCGGCACCCACCCGACTCCGGAGGAGACGCGCTGATGCTGCGGGTGCTGCGCAACAGCACCTACGCGAAGCTGTTCTCCGCGCAGGTGATCGCCCTGCTCGGCACCGGGCTGCTCACCGTCGCGCTCGGGCTACTGGCGTTCGACATCGCCGGCGGCGCTGCCGGGTCTGTGCTGGGCACCGCCTTGACAATCAAGATGATCGCCTACGTCGGCGTCGCTCCGCTCATTGCCGCGGCCGTGGACCGGCTGCCGAAGAAGGCTGTCCTGGTCACCGCCGACGTGGTGCGGTTGGTGCTCGCCCTCTCGCTGCCGTTCGTGACGAATGTGTGGCAGATCTATCTGCTGGTGTTCATCCTGCAGTCCGCGTCGGCCACGTTCACCCCCGCGTTCCAGTCCCTCATCCCCGCCGTGCTGCCTGACCCCCGCGACTACACGCGCGCCCTGTCGCTGTCCCGCTTGGCCTACGACCTCGAGTCGCTGCTGAGCCCGACCATCGCCGCCGCCCTGCTGACCGTCGTCAGCTACAACAACCTCTTCGTCGGAACCGCGATCGGCTTCGCCGTCTCCGCGACCCTCGTTCTCGCATCCCAACCGCCGTCCCGCCCCGGCGAGGAGAGTGGGCTGACCTTCTGGCAACGGCTGCCTCTCGGAGTGAAGGTGTTCACCCGAACCAGGACGCTGCGGTTCCTGCTGTTGACAAACGTGGTTGTCGCCGCCGGGACCGCGATCGTGCTGGTCAACTCCGTCGTCTACACCAAGGGCCTGTTCGAGCTCGACGACACCGCGCTGGCGATCACCCTCGCCTGCTACGGCGCCGGCTCCCTTCTGGTCTCGCTCAACGTCCCCTGGATCGTGGACCGGATCGGCGTAGTGCGCACGATGGTCGCAGGCACCATCGTCATCACCTCCGGACTGATTGCCGCGGTGATCGTCACCGCCGTCGACACGGCGTCAGGCACTAGGTGGGGATGGCTGCTGGCGACCTGGGTGCTCCTGGGTATGGGCACGTCGCTCGTGAACACCCCGTCGTCGCGGCTGCTCGCCGACGCGTCGACGCCGGCGAACCGGAACCTCGTCTACACGGCGCAGTTCGCGCTGTCCCACGTCTGCTTCCTGATCACCTATCCGATCGCCGGGTGGATCGGCGCGGTCAGCCTCGCTGCCGCCGCGGTGCTCCTGGCCATTGCCGCCGTCGCGGCCGCTGCGGCGACCGGATACGCCGTCATGCAACGGCTGCGGACCGCCAGCGACGAACACTCTCCGGCCACAACAGTGCCCGTCGATGCGAACGCGGAATAACCCTCGCCCATCGGGAAGCTCCGGCAGCGTCACCCTCCGCCGGGCAGATGCTCGAGATGCCCGATGGCTTCCTCGAGCAGTTCGGAGACATGGTCGTCGAAGAGCGAGTAGTGGATGTGCCGGCCGTCGCGCGTGCCGATGACCAGGCTCAGATGCCGCAGTAGCCGCAGATGGTTCGATGTGGTCGTCTGTCCGATGTGCAGCTGTTCGCTGAGGTCGGTCACGGTGCTCGGCTGAACACTCAGCGCGCTCAGAATGCGCAGCCGCACAGGTGACGCCAGCGCCTGCATGATCTCGGCGAGACGCTCAGCATCCGCCACGGACAGGGAGCCTGCTTCCCGACGCGTCTCAGTACCGACCATGCTCACCATTGTGCCCTCCGATCACGATAATCATTCACAACTACAACATATCATGATCTTGTGATGTATCCTGGTCGCATGACTGCTTCTTCCCCGACGACTGCCGCGCCCGCTGCGGAGACGCACGACCATTCCCACGGTTCGGCCCGGTGGGAGCTGTGGTTCGCGATCGCCGCGGGCGTGACCTACGCCGGGGGGATGATCGCCGAGTTCGCGTTGGGGCTGCCGATGGTCGGGTGGCCGTTGGTGTTCTTCCTCGCCACCTACTTCTTCGGTGGGTTCTTCACGTTCCGCACCGCGATCGCTTCGACGATGCGAGGGAAGTTCGAGGTCGACTTCCTCATGCTGGTGGCCGCGATCGGCGCCGCCCTCATCGGCCGGTGGGCGGAGGGGGCGGTGCTGCTGTTCCTGTTCAGCCTCGGCCACGCGCTCGAGGAGTACGCCCTCAGCCGTGCCAGCAAGTCCATCGAATCGCTCGCCGAGCTCGCTCCCCGCAGCGCCCTGGTGCGCCGCGGCGGGGACGAGCCGGTGGAGGTGCCGGTGGAGGAGATCGTCGTCGGGGACATCGTCGTCATCCGCCCGAACTCCCGCATTCCCTCAGACGGGTTCGTGATCTCCGGGGTGTCCGCGGTGGATCAGTCCGCGGTCACCGGGGAGTCGATCCCGGTGGAGAAGGAGCCGGTGGCCGACCCGGAGCGGGCGATGCGCACCGTCGACACCCTGCCCGCCGCGAACCGTGTGTTCGCCGGCACCGTGAACGGGTCCGGCGTGCTCGAGGTCGAGGTCACCGCGACCTCCGCGGACTCGACGCTCAGCAAGGTCGTCGAGCTCGTCCGCTCCGCCGACCAGGCCGCCTCCCCCACACAGCAGTTCATCGACCGGTTCCAGCGTTGGTACGTGCCCGCCGTGATCCTCGGGGTCGCCGGTACGCTCCTGATCTCCTGGCTCGCGTTCGCGCAACCGTTCCCCGACGCGTTCTACCTCGCCATGACGGTGCTCGTCGCCGCCAGCCCCTGCGCTCTCGCAATCGCAACCCCGGCCGCCGTGCTGGCGGGTGTGGCCCGTGCTGCGCGTGCCGGCGTGCTCGTCAAGGGCGGCGCCCCGCTCGAGACGCTCGGACGGGTCAAGGCGATGGCGTTCGACAAGACCGGCACCCTGACCTGGGGTGCCCCCCGGGTGACGTCCGTCACGCCTGCTGGCGACGTTCCCGAGTCCGAGCTGATCCGCACTCTGGTTGCCGTTGAAGCGCTCAGCGATCACCCTCTGGCCGAGGCGATCGTCCGCGACCTCGAACCTCGTGTCCCCCAGACCGAGCGCCTCACCGCGACGGACCTGAACGCGGTCGTCGGGCGTGGCGTCACGGCGACGATCGACGGCGAGCGGGTCGATGTCGGCAACCTGCGCATGTTCGACGAGCAGCAGCTCACGCTCACCGGCACGCTCGCCGACGCGTACACGCAGGCGCGGGACTCCGGGCAGACGCTGATGATCGTGCGCCGTGGCGACCGGTTCCTCGGCATCGTCGGCGTGATGGATGCCTCCCGCGCGGAATCCGCCCAGGTGCTCAGTGCACTCCGGGGCGCGAACGTGGGGCAGCTCGTGATGATCTCCGGCGACAACCAGCGCGTCGCCGACGCGGTCGGCCGGGAAGTCGGCGTCGACACCGCGATCGGCGAGCTGCTCCCCGAGGACAAAGTCGCTCAGATCACCCGCCTCGCCGAAACCCACCGTCCGATCGCGATGGTCGGCGACGGCGTCAACGACGCCCCCGCGATGGCGCGCGCCGACGTCGGCATCGCGATGGGCGCCGCCGGCTCCACCGTCGCGTTGGAGACCTGCGACATCGCGCTGATGAGCGACGATCTCGGTCGCGTCCCGTTCGCGGTACGGCTCAGCCGCGCCACCAGCCGCATCATCCGGCAGAACCTCATCGCCAGCCTCGCGATCGTCGCGTTCCTCATCCTCGCCACCTTCCTCGGCCTGAACATCGGCGCGGTCGTGCTCATCCACGAAGGCTCCACCCTGGTCGTCGTCGGCAACGCACTCCGCCTGCTCAACTTCGAGCGCGGCAAAGAGCATCACGGTATCGACCACGAAGACAGGCCCACCGCTTGAGAGACTCAGCCGGCGCAGGCGGCGGCCTCCTTTGCGCTGCTATGTGGCCCAGCAGGATTGCACGGTGCCGGTCGTTGCCTGCGCGACGGTCGGGATGGTCTCCACGAGTGCTCGTGTGATCGCCTCGGACGCGGGGTACTCGATGACACGCCAACCGACGATGCCGAAGTCCTCGTCGAGGGCCTGCACCGCGCATGCGAACGACGTCCCAGCGGGCGGGGTGGCTTGGAAGGATACGGTCACGGTGCGCGCATCGACCAGCTCGTATCCGGTCTCGTCGAATCCGACGTCGTCGAGCGAGTTCGAGACAGTCAGCCACGAAAGCCCGGCGACAGACAGGATTGCCGCCGTCGCGACGGTGACCCAGAACACGCGGCGGCGGATGGGCCGCGGTCCCCGACCGTAGCGGTCGGCGAGCTCCTCTTTCGTCGTCACGTAGTGCGCCCTATCTGCGGCTGCGAGCATCGCGGTCGGCGAGCTCGGTGAGGCGTGCGTTGTAGGCCTCGAGCTCGGCTTCGCCGGTGCGGTCGGCGTGCCGGTCTCGGCGCTTGGTCTCGCGGGCGTCGCTGCGACTCCACTGAATCGCGACCGTGATCGCGAGGATCAGGGTGGGGATCTCACCGATCGACCACGCGATACCGCCGCCGGTGTACTGATCCTCGAGCGGTGTGGCACCCCAGGTGCGGCCCATCGACCCGAACCAGTCGGCGACCATCAGCCCCGACTGCATCATGATGGCGATGCCGAAGAACGCGTGCATCGCCATCACGCCGATGAGCAGCAGCAGCCTGCCGGCGTAGGGAAGCCGCCACGGCACCGGGTCGATGCCGATCAGGGAGAGCGCGAACAGGTAGCCGGTGATGAGGAAGTGCGCGATCATCCACTGGTGACCGAGGTGGTCGTACAGCGACCAGCGGAACAGGTCCGTGTAGTAGAACACCCACAGTGAGCCGATGAACAGGGCGGCCGCGACGAACGGGTTCGTCAGGATGCGGGCGACGGGCGAATGCACCGCCCACAGGATCCACTCCCGCCCGCCGCGGGTGCCGTCGTCGCGTTTGCGGATCGCCCGGGCGGCGAGGGCCACCGGGGCGCCGGCGACCAGCAGCACCGGGATCGCCATCGTGAGCAGCATGTGCCCCACCATGTGCATGCTGAACAGGTAGTCCTGGTAGACGTTGACGACTCCGCCGGTGACCCAGACCAGCAGCACCATGCCGGCGACCCACATGATCGTGCGATACACAGGCCACGCGTCGCCGCGGCGGCGCAGCCGCCACACCCCGGCGAGGTAGAAGAAGATCGCGAACCCGGCGAGCACCGCCCACAACATGTCCACATTCCACGCGGTGACCCACCGTTCGATCGTGAGCTCCGGGGGCAGCGGGGCACCGGTCAGGCGCTCTGCCGGCGAGGGGATCTCGGGAAGCGGGGCCGGGTTCGGTGGCGGGGTGCGGGCCAGCGCTGCGGCGGCGCCGCTGGCCACACCCATCAGTGCCAGCTCGAACGCGATGAGCATCCAGAAAGGGCGGGATGCTGCGTCGGAGCTGCGCATCCTGCCGATCAGGCGGGTGCGGTACCACGCCCCGAAGAGGCCGAGACCGACGAGCGCGACGACCTTGACGCCCAGAATCGCGCCATAGGGCGAGAGCAGATCGGACCACTCCTGCAGGCCGATCGCCGCGCGCACCGTGCCGGACACGGCGACGAGCACGAACGCGGCCAGAGCGATGCTCGAGTAGCGGGCGACGACATCGGGGATGCGGCGACGATCGAGGACTGGACGGACGGCGATGAGCAGCAGGAGCCCGCCGAGCCACACCGCGGCGCCGATGATGTGCAGGATGAGCGCCATCATCGCCTCGTGGTGGAAGGCGTCATCGCCGGAGTGCCCCTGCGTGCCCATCGGCACGAGCGATGCCACCGCCACCAGGGTGACCAGAAGCGTCCCGACCCAGGACCGCACGGCGAATGTCAGGACGGTGAGGGCGGCGCCGGCGACCGTCGTGATCAGCCATGTCCTGCCGACCTCGAGCTCGACGAGGAACCGGCCGAGCTGGGCACCGAACTGGGGGCCTGCGTCGATGGCCGGGTTGAACACGCTGAGAAACGTGAGGAACCCGGTCGCGCCCGCGGCCACGGTGAACAGGGCGGCAGAGATCGACGCGGTATCGAGGGCGACGTCGAACTCGCGCTCACCGGACCGCAGCGTGAACAAGGCGGTCACGAGCACACCGACCATGCCCGCGGCGGCGAGATTCACGACCAGTTTCGTGACCGGAAGCCCCCAGCGCACAACAGGGCCGGCGTCGCCGAGTGGGATCTGCGCAGCACCCCCACCGAACCACAACGCCCCGACCAAGGCGATGAGTGCGACCCCGCCGAGGATCGCAGGCCCTGCGACCCGCAAGACGCGAGGAGTCATTCCTGTCGCGGTCGGAGTGACCGCTGTCCGCGTTCAGTGGCATCCGCACGCGTGGTGGCGGGAATCGGGGTCATGTGCGTGCTTTCAGTTCGGGCAAGAGGGCGGAGCAGGGGTGCGGGGTCAGGTGAGCCCGGAGTAGGAGTGCAGGCCCTGGAAGAACATGTTCACGATCGTGAAGTTGAACAGCACCGCGACGAACCCGATGATGGACAGCCAGGCGGAGCGGGTACCGCGCCAGCCGCGGGTCGCGCGGGCGTGGATGTAGCCGGCGTAGAGCACCCAGATCACGAACGTCCACACCTCCTTGACATCGAAGCCCCAGTAGCGACCCCAGGAGTCGTTGGCCCAGATCGCGCCGGCGATCAGGGTGAACGTCCAGAACACGAACCCCACGATCGCGAACCGGTACGCGAGGGACTCGAGCACGTCGGCGGTGGGCAGAGTGCGCAGGAACCCGGGACCGGCTGCGCGGGCAGTGTCCGAGGATGCTCTGGCGCGGCGCTCCCGGCGGGTCTGCAGGAGCTGAGTGATGGAGATGCCGCAGGCGATTGCGAACAAGGCGGTGGCCAGGGAGGCGACGAAGACGTGGATGACCAGCCACACGCTCTTGAGCGGATCCATCAGCGGAACGACCTCGACGTAGAATGAGATCGTCGCGCCACCCAGCAGCAGCACCACCATGCCGATCAGGAACGCACCGAGGAAGCGGAGGTCGTAGCGGCGCAGCACCAGCAGGTAGACGGCGACGATCAGGACAGTGCCGGTCAGCGCGAACTCATACATGTTCGCCCACGGCACCCGCTCCGCGGCGATGCCGCGCAGGATGGTGCCGGCCAGGTGGAACAGGAACGCGAGGACCGTCAGCGACGTCCCGATCCGCGCCCACAGTAGCCGTTGCCGCTGCGCGGGCGGCGTGCGAACACTGTCCACCGACCCACTCTGGCCGTTGTCCGTCTGCTGGCCCGCCCGTGCGGTAGCGCCGGCCAGGGCCGGCTCCCGCTGCGGGACGCTGGCGGGGACGGAGCGCCCGGCCAGGTCGATGGTGTACGCGATGAACGCGAGCAGGTAGGTGGCGATCGCCGTCCACACCAGCAGCAGTGAGATGCCGTCGAGGGAGAGTGCGTCGGTTCCGGTCATGGCAGGGTCGTCCTCTTCGTCGTTTCGGTCAGGGGGTGCCCGCGAGCGGGGTGGCGCGGTAGATCGGTGCGGCACATGGGTCAGCCCGCATTCGCTTCCAGCCAGGCCAGCGAGTCCACGGCGGTTCCGTCGAGGTAGACCTCGAAGTGCAGATGGTTCGCGGTGGAGCGTCCCGTGCTGCCGACGAGTCCGACCAGCTGCCCGGCCGTGACGGTCTGCCCGGCGGCGACCTGCCGGCTTCCGGTCTGCATGTGCGGGTACACCGTGCTCACCTGTCGCCCGTTCAGCACGGACTCCACCACGACGGTCACCCCGTAGCCGCCGTAGCTGTCCTGCGAGATCCGCACGACGCCGTCGACGGACGCGTAGACGGGGGTTCCGCCGGCAGCGACCATGTCGGTGCCCATATGCGCGCCGCCTCGAGCACCGAAGCGATCGGTCACGGTGAACGGACCGCCCACCGGCCACCGCACGGCTCCACTGCCTTGGGGCACGATGCTGTAGTCGAAGGGCGCCGAGGCGACTTGTGCGGAGGCGCGGGCACGTTCTGCGGCTGCTTCTGCCGCCTTCTTCTGGTCGATCTCCGCCTGGGTGGTGGCCGAGTAGCTCTCCCGTGTGAGCTGCGTCCCCGTCGCGTCAGAGGCGACGATCAAGGATTGCGCGTCCTCGGACGCGACTTGCTGCAGTGTCGGGATCTCGAGGTCCGCCGGCTGCCAGGCGGCATACGCGGGGAGGGCGAAGGTGGCGATCAGGCCGGTGACCACCGTCAGGACCGCCAGGGAGCGCACTGGGCGCAGCGCGATTACCCGACCACGGGCGGGTGGTGATGCGGGCGGGCGCCGTGGGGGGCGGGTGGTGATGCTGGTGGCTGGCGGGGTTGCGGCGCGGCGGAGGCTGCGGCGCGTGGGGGGCGTCTGGGGCTGGTCGCCGCCGCCGGGTGGGGTGGTCTGGTCAGTCATGATGTCCTGGTTCGTTTCGGGTCAGATGGACACGCCGCGGGCGGCGAGGAAGGTGATGGGGTTGACCGGGGAGCCGTTCACGTAGGCCTCGAAGTGCAGGTTGCAGCCGAACGCGTTGCCGGTGTTGCCTTCGCTGCCGATCAGGTCGCCGGCGTTCACCCGTTGGCCGTATCCGACGTAGAAGCCGCCGGGGCGGATGTGGGCGTATCCGGTGCCGATCCCGCCGCCGTGGTCGATCTTGATGTAGTTGCCGTAGCCGCCGTTGTACCCGGCGTAGACGACGGTGCCGGCGGATGCGGCGTAGATCCCCGCGCCGCATCCGCCGCTGAGGTCGACGCCGTAGTGGTAGCTGGTCGAGCAGTACCCGTTGCCACACTGGGAGCTGCGCGGCCCGAACCCCGAGGTGCGGTGCCCGGAGGTCGGCCGTGCCCACCCGGAGCTGACCACACCCCCACCACCACCTCCCGAGGCGGCGAGCCGTTCCGCTTCGGCGCGCTCCGCCGCTCGCCGCTGCTCCTCGGCGATGCGGGCAGCCTCCACCCCGGCCTGATAGTCCGCGATGGTCTTCGCGGTGGTGTCCTCGAGGGCGGCGAGCTGGGCCTGCAGCTCGCCGAGGTGGAGGGTCTGCGCGTCCAGCGCGGCCTGCGCAGCATCGGCGGCCTGCTGCGACTCGAGCATCTTCTGCTCGGCGACCTGCTGCAGCCGGTCGCGCTCATCCCGGGCCACCACCGCCTGATCGGTCAGGCTCTGCGCGGCATCGCGGGCGGTGAGCGCCGCAGCGTAGACGGCCTGGTTGCGTTCCAGCAGCTTGTCCATCACTCCCAGCCGGGACAGGAGATCGTCCGCGGTCGCGGCCGAGCCGGAGAGGAACAGCTCGAGGGAGGTGGTGTCGCCCCCGTCGCGGTACAGCTGCGCGGCGATGCGGCCGGCCTTGTTCGCCGCGTCGGTCGCGTTCTGCGCTTCCAGGTCGGCTTGGGACTGCAACGTGTCGGCGCGGATGGATGCGTCGAAGTACTCCTGCTGGGCGGTGTAGAACGCGCCGGCGGCCTGCTCGGCGGCGGTGCGGGTGCGCGCCACCTCGCCGGTAAGACTTTGGATGAGGCCCTGGATCCGCTGCACCTCGGCAGCTTTGGTGGCCTCGTTCGCTTTCGCGGCCTGCACGTCCTCCCAGGACGGATAGGTCGCCGCGAACGCTGCCGGCAGCAGCGGGCCGGCAACCAGGACGGCGGCCGCGCTCAATGTTCCCGCCGTCAGCAGAGTGCGCCGGCTCACCCCGGCCCGGAATGCGCGGCTCTCCGCGGGCGTGGGCGCGCACCCGCACTCCTCCGCCGTCAGGTCACTGGGAAGGGTGAGATCGCTGCCCGTCGCCAGCGTTCGCAGCGAACCGGCAAGTCGGCCTCCGGCAGGCCTCATCCGTGGCGTGTTCATGGGTGCCTCCCCGGATCAGTCGAACGATCTGCGGCGGCCGCACGCGTGCGGGCACGGTGGGAGAATCCCGTCGCGGTGAGAGCGCCGGCGGCAGCGAGGACGATGAGTGCGGTGAGCCAGGGACCGAGGATCACCGCCGGGGTGAGTCCGGTGCGCAGCGGGACGGTGCTGATCGACGCGTCAGCGGTATCGACGCCAATGCTGTCGACGGTGGTGCCGTCCGGGGCGATGACCTGGCTGGTGCCCACCGTGGAGACGTTGACGACCGCGCGGCCGGTTTCGATGGCGCGCATCCGGGCGAACGCGAGCTGCTGCAGGTTCTCGTCGGTGCCGCGGAAGTCGGCGTTGTTGGTCTGGAACACGAACACCTCTGCGCCGGCGCGGGCGCCGTCCCAGATCACGGCGTCGTAGATCACGTCGAAGCAGATCGCCAACCCTACCCCGACGTCGCCGACCTGCACGATGGGCGGGTTGGTGCCCGGGGTGTACTCGCGTTGGATCAGTCCGACCAGGTCGGGGACGATCAGCTCGTAGAACCACCGGTCCGGCACGTACTCCCCGAACGGGACCGGGTTGACCTTGTCGTGCCACTGCCGGCCCGTGGGATCCGCGGTCCACAGCAGGGACGTGTTGAAGACATCGTCGCCGCGGGTGGTGGCGGCGTTCATCAGCAACGGCGCCCCGGCCGAGCGCACGACCCGGTCCAACGCCTCGGCGGCGGCGGGATCACTGAGCGGGTCGGCGTCGACGCCGCCCTCCGGCCAGGCCAGCAGATCCATCGGCTGCCCGTACAGCGGCACCGTGGCGGCGGTCTGCGCGGCCAGGACGTCGCCGGGCGCCTTGTCGTCGAAGTACCCGGTGGGGCCGTTGCCCTGCACCCATCCCACGCGGAACTCCCCGGCCGGCGCGGTGGGGAACTGCGGCGCTATCACCAGGAGAGCAGCGACGCTCACGGCAGGATGCAACCCGAGCATGAACCGGATGCCGCCGGCGCGGATCCACTGCACCACAGAGGCGCACACCACGACGATCAGCAGCGACAGGCCGGTCACGCTCGTCCACGACACGACCTCCGCGAGCGGCCCACCCACCTGGGTCATCCCGAGGCGCGCCCACGGGAACCCGGAGTACGGCCACGCACCCATCACCACCTCACGGGCCGTCCACAGAACCGCGATCAGCGGAGGCACCGCGAGCAGCTGCACGAGGCCGCGGGCCGGATAGCGGGCGGTCCACCGGTAGGCAAGCGCGATCGGCACCGCGCCCGCGCCGAACAGGACCGCTTCCAGCCCGGCGAGGGCAAGCCACGGCACCGGGCCGAGGAACTCCCCCACCCACACCAGATGGGTCGTGTAGAACACGGCGCCGAAGACAGTGCCGACCAGCAGCGCCCCGCCGATGCTGCGGCCGATCAGGGCCACCAGGGCGACCGTGACACTCACGAACGTCAACGGCCACCACCCCACCGGTGCGGAGGCGAGATCCAGCAGTAGGCCGGCGGCCGCGGATGCCAGCACCGCCGCCCACACCGGCAGCGACCATGCCGCCACGGTGCGGCGCGGCGTCTCCTGCTCCGGGGCGGGGGTCGGCAAAGGCGTGCGCATCGGTCAGGTGTCTTTCTGGTGGAGTCGGGTGAGGTAGTCGTTGTACGCGTCGAGCTCAGGGTCGCCGTGTGCGTCGGCGCGACGGTCGGCGGCGACAGCTTGGGCGGTGTCATCGCGGAACCAGCGGTGCATGACGTAGATGAGCATCAGCAGGGTGGGGGCCTCGCCGTAGGACCAGGCCAGCCCGCCGGCGAGGCCCTGGTCTTCGATCGGGTCGATCCCCAGCGCGCTCGTCGGGCCGCCGAACCCGTCGATGAGGGTGGTGGTGGCCATCATCAGGAAAACGCCGAAGAAGGCGTGCAGGGCGGCCTCGGCGAACACGTCCAGGGCGCGGCCGCCGTGACTCATCCGCACCGGCAGCGGGTCCGACGACAGGATCGGGATGGTGAACAGCATCCCGGCGACCAGGAACCCGACCTCGAGGAGGGTATGGCCGGTGACGGTGGACAGGATCGGGTCGGCGAAGTTCGCCAGGTACAGACCGTAGAACGCGGCCAGGTATAGCGGCACCGCCAGCCACGGGCTGAGAAGCCACCGTGCGGTGCGACTGCGCAGCCCGGCATGCGCGGCGCGGAGCACCAGGAGACCTGGGCCGTGGTGCGGGGTGGCGCGTAGCAGCAGGGTGCCGGGAGAGCCGAGGACCAGCAGCGGCGGGATCGCCATCATCAGGGTGAGCTGCTGGAACATGAACACCGAGAACAGGGCGTACCCGTAGCTCTCCACCGCCAGGCCGGTGACCGCGGCGAGGGCGACGCAGCCGAGCAGGAAGCTGATCGTCCGCCACACCGGCCAGCCGCGGCCGCGGACCCACATCCGGATCGCACCGGCCAGGTAGGCGACCGCGAGGAGTCCCGCGAGGAGCGGTAGCACCGGAGCCGGAAGTGGGGCCGGGGTGAGGAACCCGCCGAGGGTCGGCGGGGCGTCCGGGATCCACACGGTCGTCACGGCGTGTCCTTCGCCTGCTGGTCTACGCCGAGGGCGCGCGCGTGGCGGGTCGCGAACTCGTCGACGGCGCGCGCCAAAGCGGGGTCTTCGCCGCGGGCCAGTCCCGCGTACTCGACGTGCACACCATCCGGGGTGGTGCGGGCTTTCACCCAGAGCCGGCGGCGGGGCACGAACAGGCCGGCGAACAGGCCGAGGGTGGCGAGCACGGAGAACGCGAGCACCCAGCCGCTGCTGGGGTCGCGTTGGATCTGCAGCGACGCGAACCGCTTCACCGGTTCCTCCGCCGTGACCTCCTCCCACGTAATCGTGCCCCACCCGTTCGGCAGGTCGACGGTGGCGCCGGGGGTGAGCTCAAGGGAGTCGGCGGCGGTGTCGCCGCCGGTGTGCTGGGTGAGACCGTCGACCTCGAGCGTGTACACCGACCTCGGAGTGCCGTCGTCGATGCCGAGATCCCCGCTGAACACGTTGAGAGTCAGCACCGGGTTGACCACGTCCGGGTAGACGGAGGTGAACGCGCCGGAGGGCAGCACCCCCTGGGTGGGGTAGAAGAACCCGACCAGCCCGACCTGTTCGGGCAGCCCGTCCGGGATCTTGATGATCCCCAGCGAGGTCATGTTGGAGTCCTGCGGCAGGAACGGCTGCGACTCGCTGTACACCACCTCGCCGGCGGCGTCGCGGATCGTGAGGGTGGGGGCGTAGCCGTTGCCGAGGAGGTAGATGCGGTCGCCGTCGACGGTGATCGGGTAGTTCACGATCACGCTCTGCGCCCGGTCGTCCTGCCCGGGCTGGCGGATCGTGATGTCGGCGGAGAAGTCGCCGGCCTGCCCTGCGCCAGGGGTGCCGGGCAGCCGGTAGGAGACCTGGAAGTCGTCGAGGGTGAGCGAGTAGGGGGCAAGGCCCGTGCCGTCGACGAACCGGCCGGGGTTGAACGAGGAGTAGTCGCTGAGCGCGTTCACGAACGTGGTGCCCTCCACCAACACCCGCTGCCCGGTGTACGCGAACGACCCGCCGATCGCGACCGAGACGAGCACGCCGACGAGGGCGACGTGGAAGATCAGGTTGCCGGTCTCGCGCAGGTAGCCGCGCTCGGCCGACACCGACGCGGCTCCGCGGGTGTCGTAGCGCTCCACCCGGTACCCGGCCTTGCGCAGCTGCTCTGCGGCAACGTCGATCGCGTGCGCGGCCGGGTCGGTCTGCCCTTCCTCTTTCGGCAAGGTCAGTTCCCGGTATTCCGAGAGCCGCGACAGCCGGGCCGGGGTGCGCGGCGGGCGGGAGCGGAGCGCCTTGTAGTGGTGCTTAGCGCGCGGGATCACGCAGCCGATCAGGGAGGTGAACAGCAGCAGATAGATCGCGGAGAACCACGGCGACAGGTACACGTCGAACAGGCCGACCGCATCCGCCAGCGGGAACACGTCGGGGTTGTCCCGCTCCCACTGGATGACGCCGTTGGGGTCGGCGCTGCGCTGCGGGAACAGGGACCCGGGCACGGCGGCGATCGCGAGGAACAGCAGCAGGACCAGCGCGGTGCGCATGCTGGTCAGTTGCCGCCATGCCCACCGCAACCATCCCGTGATGCCCAGCGTCGGCTGGGTGATCTCGGTCGCGGATTCGCTGTCGGCGTGGTCGCCGGGGCGCAGCGGGTCGGCGGTGACGTCGGTGCCGGTGTCAGAGCGGGAGGGGGACATTGATCACCACCTGTTGCAGCTGCGACATCAGCGCCGTCCACAGCCCGGTCACCATCAGCAGGCCGAGGGCGATGAGCATGGCCCCGCCGATGATGTTCAGGGCGCGGATGTGGCGACGCAGGAACGTCACGGATCGGGACGCCCACCCCCATCCGGCCGCGAGGATCAGGAACGGGATGCCCAGGCCCAGCGAGTACGCGAGCCCGAGCAGGCCCGCGCGGGCGGGGTCGCCGAGGTTCCACGACATGGAGATGATCGCCGCGAGCGTCGGACCGATACAGGGGGTCCAGCCGACGCCGAGCGCGAACCCGAGAAGCGGCGCCCCGATCAGCCCGGCCCTGCCCTGGGCGCGGGGGCGGAGTGTGCGCTGCGCGATGCCGAAGAACCCGAGGAACACCAGGCCCAGGGCGATGATGACGACCCCGAAGACGCGAGTGAGCACATTGGCGTATTGCAGCAGCAGGTACCCGAAGGTGCCGCCGAGGATCGTGACGGCGACGAACACCACGGTGAACCCGGCGATGAACAGTGTCACGCCCAGCAGCAGCCGAGCGCGCTCCGCCGTCACCGTGCGCCCCCCGTCCACCGTGGGGGCCGCGGTCGTCGTGGTGGTGCTGCCGAGGTAGCCGAGGTAGCCGGGCACCAGCGGCAACACGCACGGGGACACGAACGACACCAGCCCGGCGAGGATCGCGACCGGGATCGCTACCCACAGGGCGCCGTCGACGATCACCGCTCCCGGATTCACGAGCTGCCCTCGGCGAGGGTGTCGGCGACCAGGGTGGACAGGATCGACGCGCTGGCCAGCTGCCCGATGATCCGAGCGGCGACCCGCCCCTCCTGGTCGATGACCAGGGTGGTCGGGGTGGCCTGGATCGGGGTGACCTGCGCGAACGCGAGCTTGACCCGTCCGTCGTTCACGTCGATCACGCTCGGGTAGGTGACGTTGTTGTCTCTCGCGAACGACAGTGCGGTGGCGGGCTGGTCGTAGGTGTTCACCCCGAGGAACGCGACGCCCTGGTCCTGGTAGTCCTGCCAGACCTCCTCGAGCAGGGGCGCTTCGACGATGCACGGCCCGCAGGCGGCGTACCAGAAGTTCACCACCAGCACTCCGCCGCGGTAGTCGTCACTGGACACCGTCTCGCCGGTCTCGGTGACGCCCTCGAACGCCACCGGCTCCCCGCGGTCGGGCTCCGGGATCTCGACGATCTGGAAGTCGCCGGCGATGTAGCCCTTCTCGTTTCCGTCCCGGTACTGCTGCGCGAGCGAGTCGCTGGACGTGCACCCGGCCAGCAGCAGCGCTGCGACCAGCGTCATGGCGGCAAGGACGCGGCGGCGGATCATGCGCGCTTGACTTTGATCAGGGCGCCGGCGATCAGGAACACGACCGCGGCGACCGGCTGTGCGGCCGTCCACACCGGGCCGGTGAACGGGAACGGGAACACCGGGTTCCAGATCACGGCGATCACGACGAATACCGGCAGCCACCACCACTGCCGCGCCTGGATCGCGAACCACCCCACGATGACCGCGAAGATCGCGGCGACGAACAGCACAACGGTGAACCAGTCCCCGCCCATCAGTACCGGCGCGAGGAACAATACCGCCGCCGCGAGCAGCCCCGGTGCGAACGCGTTGCGCTGGTATACGGACGGGGTCCGCTGCTTCGCCATCATGACCCGCTCACCACGGAGCCCGTCGCAGGCGCCGCGCTGTCCGCGCTGGCGCGGGAGCGGCGGTGTCGGGTCCACAGGCTCAGGCCGAGGACGATGACGCCGGCGCCGAGGGCGACGTCGGCGAGGTTGCCGATGAACAGGTTCCCGTAGGCGAGGAAGTCGGTGACGTGCCCGACCCCGAACCCAGGGGGGGAGAACAGCCGGTCGATCAGGTTCCCGATCGCGCCTCCGAGGATCAGGCCGATCCCCAGCGCCCACCCTCCGGTCCGCGCCCGCGCGGCGGCGACGACCAGCAGCACCACGGCACCGACCCCGAGGAGAGTGAGCAGCCCGGTGACCCCGGCGCCGAGGGAGAGGATCGCGCCGGGGTTGAACGCGAGTTGCAGCCCGAGCAGATCCCCCAGCAGCGGGATCCGCTCCTCCTGACTCAACCCGCCCAGTGCGGCCGCCTTCGTCGCCTGGTCGACCAGGACCACCACAGCGGCGGCCAGGCACGCGACCGCGAACCGCCGGGTCTGCTCACGAACCATCAGCGGCTCCTCGTGCGTTCGCGGGGGCCGCTGATACGCCGGCCATCAGACCGGCGATCAGGAAGAGACCTTTGGTGTCAGAAGTCGAAGAGGTCACCGAGGAACCCTTCCTTCCGCCGACGCCCGGAGCGACCGTGATGATCCCTGTCACGGTCAGAACGGTGGTCGCCCTCCCGCGGAGAGGGGGCGGTGCTGGTTTGCCGGCCGCCGCCGGCGAGGTCGGCGGCACGGTCGAGGATCTTGTCGAGCTCGCCACGGTCCAGCCACACGCCCCGGCACTGCGGGCAGTAGTCGATCTCGACCCCGGAGCGTTCCGTGATCAGCAGGGCGGTCCCGTCGACCGGACATTTCATGAGGGGTTCTCCTTCTGTTGCTGGTCGTCGGCGGGTCCGCCATCCGCGGCGGCCGCGGCTGCGGCTGATCGGTCGCGGCGACGACGCTCTCTGGCCACCATAAGCACGACCACCAGCACGCCGCCCAGCACGATCACGCCGCTGGCGACGGCCAAGATCGGCAGAAGCTCCCCACCCCCGGAGGGCTCACCGTGACCGGGGTTCCCGGTGGTGTCGGTGGACGTCGGAGACGGGTCGGGTGTCTGCTCCTCGGTCGCTTCGGGGGTGGGGGCGCTGGTGGGGACGGTGATCGCTTCGACGGTGTACTGGTACTCGTTGCTGATCGGGTGCCCGTCGCTGGAGACGACCCGCCATCGCACCGTGTGCACGCCCGCCTGACCGGGTGTCACCGCCTGGGTGACCGTGGTCGCGTCGATGACCGGGTCCCCCGATGCGATGTTCTGCCCGTCCGGGGCGACCACCTCGATGATCACGGCGCTGAAATCGGTGAGGATCTCGCCGCTGAACGTCAGCGAGATCTCCTCCGGGACCATGCTGACCGTGGATCCGGCTTCCGGGGAGGAGGAGACGATCTCATCGTGCGCGGCTGCGGGCGCCGCGGGGGCGAACAGGAGCCCGGCGGCCAGCAGCAGCGTCGTCAGAGCGGGCAGGAGGAAGACGCGTCTCCGTGAGCCGGATCGGTGCGGGTGTTCGTGGTCGGTGACGGTGGTCAAGGCGGTGGTCCTTTCAGGGCCGGTTGATGATGTGCTGGGCGATCGTCGTCGCGTCTTTCCACACCCCGGCGAGGGTGTCGGAGCCGCGGCCGCCGTACTGCGGCATCCCCGCTACGAACAGCCCGGGCAGCCCGGTCAGGGTGCGCCGCGGCCGGTCGACACGGGCCGGTTCCGGGAGCCAGTCGTCGCCTGGGGTGTAGCCGGTGGCGAGGATCACCGAGCGGGGGGATGCCTGCGTACCGTCAGCGAAGGTCACCACGTCGCCGGTAGCGTCCTCCACCGCAGCTGCGATCGTGACCCCGGCGCGGCGCAGCTGCTCATAGCTGTCGCCGAAGACCGGCTCGGGGCGACGCTCCCGGGAGAACAGCGGCACCCTCTCCCCTGCCGCGGCGGGATAGCTCATCGCGGGGCGATGTTGCCGCCGAGTTCTCACGGACAGTGTCACGGTGTGCGACGCGGACAGTTCGCGGGCCAGCTGTGCACCGCTGTTCCCGCCGCCCACAACCAGCACGTCCCCGGTGGGGATCTGCCTCGGGTACAGGTACTCGCTGCTGTGCAGCACCACCCCGGGCACCGTCAGCAGAGACGCCCACTCCGGAAGCCGCGGGTGCGCGGCCGCGCCAGTCGCGCAGATCACGTTGCGGGTCTGCACCTCCCCTGCCGTCGTCGACAGCAGCAGAGTCGAGCCGTTCCCGCGGTGCTCCACCCCGGTCGCCTGGATGCCCCAGACCGTCTCCACGCCCAGCCCGGCTTCCACGAAGGTGAGGTAGTCGGCCATCTCGTCCACTCGCGGATGCCGGCGCTGGTCGCCCAGCAGCCGCCGCGGAGACAGCGCGCTATGCCGTGCGTCGCTGAGAAGCTCCATCGAATGCCACCGTGAGGACCAGGAACGCTGCCCCGTGCTGGCGGCGTCGATCACCACGAACTCGTGCTGCGGCCGCAGCCCTTCCGCGCTCAGAGCCGCGGCAACCGCGAGCCCGGACTGCCCGGCGCCGACGATGATCGCCCGCCGATGCGTCAAACCCGCCCGCATCACTGGCCACCGTTCACCGCAGCCTGGATGGCGTTCTCGAGGTCGTCCCATTCCTGCAGCTCGAGCAGTTCACCGTCGAGGAAGAACGTCGGGGTGCTGCTCACGCCAAGCGCCTGGCCCTCTTCGAAGTCCAGTTCCACCCGCTCCGTCGTGGCCGGGTCCGCCACGGCGGCGTCATAGGCGGCCATGTCCAGACCGATCTCTTCCGCGAAGCCACGGAACAGGTCGGCGCGAGACTCCTGCGCCTCACCCCACTCCGCCTGCGTCTCGAACAGCCGGACATACATGTCCTCGAACCGGTCCTGCTGCGCGGCCGCTTCCGCTGCGACCGCCGCGTTCTTGGAGTTGAAATGGCCCGGCAGCGGGAAGTAGCGGACCACATATGTGATCTCCCCCGCGAACTGCTCCCGCAGATCCTCCACGATCGGGAAGAACGCGCCACACGCCTCGCACTCGAAGTCGAGGAACTCGACCAGGGTGACAGCGCCCTCCCCGCCGTCGTCGAGGACATGCGAGCTCTCCCGCACCACCTGCGGGGATGCGTCACCGCCCCCAGATGAAGGTGGAGCTGTCTGGCTCTGATTGACAAGGACGTAGATCAACGCGGCGACCACCATCACCACCACAACGGCAATGGTGACGAGTGTCGCCTTCACAGGGGTTTTCATCGGGTACTCCAAACCAAGACACGGCACAGGACAGAACCCGGGCACGCAGCCCGGGACGAAGCGCCACCCGGAAGGGCGGCGTGCCAGATGTCAGGTTCGGGAAAGACCCAACTGCGTCAGCGAGAAGACGATCGGGTGAGCACGGGCGGCCGGCGCCGGAAGCAGCGAAGGCATGCGTGGTCCGTCACCGAGAACCGGAGGCATCCGCCGACGCCACAATCCCCGCAGCACCACCATGAACGTCAGCCCGCACAACACGCCCAACATGCACAGCGCAGCGCCCACCAACGCGTTCGGCCCAGAAGCGACACCACCGGCGACCGCCTCATGCTCAGCCGGTGCATCAGCCACGGGTCCGACATGCGGGTCCATCAACCCAGAAATCACCAGCGGGACAGGAGTCGAACCGTCCGCCTCTGTGTGACCCGTCGCTGCCAGACCCAGCATCAGCAACAACGCCAAACCGACGCTGGTAATGAGCCTCATTATCAACAGCTGCTCATTCAGCGTCACGGAGCGCGGAGTCCGGGCCGAAGAGACCATCGCCAACAGCCTACCGTGTGCAAATTAGAGAGCCTGACCCGTTTCCCGAACGACAACCCTAGGCCTTGAAGAGAGTGCGTCGTCGAGTTCTTCGACAACGCCGAAGGTTAATAGCGGTCACTCGTTCCGGGCGATGCATGCTCGTGCAGCCGCGAGAACGTCGCGATCGCCCGACACCGCAGCGCTGCGACAACTCGCCACTGCGCCCGCTCGCGAGCCCGCTCACGCCTGACCGACCCCTCGCCCGCGGCGTGATCGTGCCGCCTGACTTGGAGCCGGGACCATCCTCAGCAAGCATTCGTCACTGAGCACTTGGGACGAGCCGCAGGGTCGCTGCTGACTTACTGAGTTGCGAGCAGGATGGCGGTATAATCCCCCTCCGTGAGTAGATCCAGCGACATGTATGCGAACTCGACCGCGTCGAAGCTGTTCGGCACCATCTGCCAGTCATCTTCGAGTCCGGTCGTCTTGTACTGCGGTTCGTATCTCCATGTCTTGAGAATCCGAACCAGCTCGTCGTGATCGATCTCCCCGCGCTGCGCCCGTCTCACGATGTCCATCGCAGTCTCCATAACCGTCCCCTTTCATTGCACAAACGCGCACGGAGCGCGGACACTCCCCATGGCAACAGTCGCCGCGTGGGCCACCGTTGCTCAAGTCATTCCGCCCTCTAACTCGATCTTGAGAGCGTCTATGACGTCGGATTCACGTCCGAGCACAAGAAGATCGATCGGTCGTGCGCCATCGAGGTTCGCGTTGTGCCCGCGAAGCCATGCCTGCGCAGCACTCGGGACGTACAGCCGATCGAGAAGGCCAGCTATCTCGACAGACACGGGCGCATCACGCCGCATATCGGAAAGGCTCCCGAGCCATCGATCAATCACATCAAAGGGCACAGGTCGAAAGTCGAAGGCGTCCACGCCGACGTGGAACTCGTGCGAACCGTGGGGTCCGAACCCCCTGTCGTGCGTGTGACCGTGGACCAGCGGCACGCCACTGTCATTTGGACGGCGGGAACTGTGTCGCTCTACTCCGGTCGAGTCGCCCACGAATGGATAATGCGATGCGAGCAGACGACGGCCGTGCCGGTGCCCGTCAAGAACCTCAGACAAAACCGTCCACCCTGCATCCTCGTAGATCGGCCGGAACCTCTCGATTGCTCGGTTCGACTGAGTCGCCGGCGAGACGCGGTCGTGATTGCCGGGGACGAGCAGGCGCCTGCCGTTGAGGCGCGATGTCAGCCCAACGCTCTGCTCGATCGGACCGAGAGCGAGGTCGCCGAGATGCAGCACGGTGTCGTCGGGACCCACGAGATCGTTCCAGCGCTCGACCATGACGGCGTTCATCTCATCAACTGAATCGAAGGGCCGGTCAGCCAGCTCGCTTATGCGAGCGTGCCCGAAGTGATGATCACTCGTCACGAAGTCGATGGCATCGAAGTCGAAACCCATCGCCTCAGGTCGTTCGTCAGTCATCCCCGCTGTCCCTTCCGCTCACCGCGAGTCTCCCCGCTGAGCAGGTACCTGATCCGCGCCCGTTCCTCCTCGATGTCCACAGACCGGCACGCGATTCGCTCGATGAAGTCGACGAGGCCCCACCTTGTCAGGTGCCCGTAGCGTGACGAGTAGATCCCGAGGCGTGTGATCCCATACTCGTCGTCGAGGTCGAACAGGGCGTAGCCGAGCATCTGGTAGACGTCCACGTTACGTAGATCATCGTGACACCGCTTTGTTCGCGCATTCCGCTCCCCGATTCGCGTCTTCAGATCGAGCAAGCAGCCGGACGCGATCAAGTCGGCATCGGCTTTGCAGAAGGCTGAGCCGGCGAATGTCGGCCCGAGATCGAACGGGCCGTTCAGGGCGGGCAGCAATCTCGATTCCGCCAGCGCCATCAAATCCCCCAGTTCTCGAGAGGCATCGTTGGGCACGACGGCGAGCAAGCCGTCGACGTCCATCTCGCCGTCCGTGAGGAACGCCTGAAGAGGCGAGCCTGCTGTGAGGCCGACTCGATAGACCTCAGTGAAGAGCGCAATGGCCCAGCAGCTCGCGTGCAAGTCGTTCCACGAGTGTTCGGTTGCAGCGAGCTGAGCCCTTCGGATCACAGCGTCGACGCCAGCGAGAATCTCGGGACGAGTCGTGAATGCGCTGCGGGCAACGTCGGCGTCGTACATCGGGTCGAGACGGAATCGAATCGCAAAGTCGAACGCCGCACCGAGGGTGCCAGCGTTCACCCCAGTCCAATCGATCAGCATCGGTCCGGCTGCGACTCGGTAGTCGCGCTGCAGCCCACGCAGATCCTTCACCAGTGAATCGAAGTACTTGCGGAGCGGAGATTGCTTGTCTTTGATCTCGTACGTAAGGCTCGAGAACACATAGTCGTTGGAGTGCGTGGGCTCTTCCGATGAGAAGCCCGGAAGCATGAAGTCTGGCATCGCCGTCGTCCTAACCGGACCCCGATCTGAAGCCCTACTTGCATGGGCCTGGGTTTCGCTCCTTCGCGGACACGGGAGTTTCGTGTTCATGGCCATCGCTTGAAGACGTCGTCGAACGCATCGACGTGCGCGAGCGAGCGCTCGATGTGCGCCAGTTCGTGCTCATCCGCGAACTCGTCGGCGTTGCGATCGAGCAGATTGCGATGTTCCCCGAGAGCATTGACGAGGATCGCGTGGCACTCGGGGTTGGCGAGCAGTTCGTCGAGTTCGTGGTGAACGTCCATCACTCCCCCTCACCGAAGAGCGAGTCGATCGCAGCTGCCGCGCGGCGGGCGACATCGGAGCGGGCGCGGCTATAGCGCTCCGTCATTTGCATACTGGAGTGTCCGAGCACGGCCTGGACGTCGTTGGCCGAGGCGCCCGCGTCGAAGAGCATCGTGGCGAGCGTGTGGCGCAAGTCGTGGAGTCGCAGATCGTCGCGGTGCAGCTTCGCGCGGAGCGTCTTCCAGTCGATCGCGCGACGCACGTTCGATGCGTTGATCCGGCCGCCGCGAGGCCCCGTGAAGACGAGCTCTCCGCGATGCTTGCCGGTCATTGCGTCTGTCAGCGGCGCGACGAGTGGCGTCGGGATCGGCACGTCTCGCTCCTTATGGCTCTTCGGCGTCAGCTCGACTCCGCGACCGTCCGCGCCGATGCTGAATGCCCGGCGGACGTGGATCGTCCGATGCGCAAGATCGACGTCTTCGATGCGCAATGCCGTCGCCTCATTTGCGCGCATTCCGGTGTAGACGAGAGCGGCGATGTAGCGCCGATAGTGCGCATCATCGATCGCTGCAAGCAGCATCGGCACCTCCGCGGCCGTGAGCGCTCGCGAGCGCAGACTCGTCGCCGAATCCGACTTCGGTCGGCGCGCGAGACGTGCCTGATTCAGCGGCACGACGCGCGCACGCACAGCCCCGTCGAGCAGACGGCTCAGCACCGAGAGCGCGTCGATCCGCGTGGAGGTGCTCCCCTCCCATCCGGCGATCGCTTCCTCTATGAGGCCGGCCGTGAGCTTCTCGACCTTGACGTGTCCCAGCCACGGCTTCACCCGCAGCCGCCAACCGCGCTCATAGGCCCGCGCCGTGGACGCGCGCACGCTGCCCTCGATGACCGACCAGTGCCGCGAGTGCCACTGGGTGAGCGTCATGTCGCCGTCGGGGTAGCGCCGAGTGAGTGTCTCGGCCCGCAGCTTCTTAGCCTCGATCCACCGATGTAGTGAGGTGTTGAGCGGGTGCCGTGACACGGAAATGCCCCTCTGACCGGGAAGAATAGTGATTGTCTAGGCCACTGTTCGACCGATCCGAGAGGCATCTCGTAGATGCAATTCAAGCATGCCCCTGCCGCGGTGTCAGCGGTCTTCGATGACCCGAATCTCGTGTCGGCCGCCGGGCTGGTCCCGATGCTGCGACTCGCGCAGCACGCAGGGCTGATGGAACTGGCTCAAGAGCGGCTGAGCGTCCCGACTGACAAGGGCTCGAACGCCGGCGCGAAGGTCTCCGCACTGGTCGCGGGGATGCTCGCGGGGGCGGACTCGATCGACGACATGAACGTGCTCCGCCACGGTGGGATGGGCCGACTGTTCGACAGGACGTATGCGCCGTCGACGCTGGGATGGTTCCTGCGTGAGTTCCGGTTCGGCCACGTCCGGCAGCTCGACGCCGTCGCAACCCGCGTCGTCCAGAACCTCGCCGTCAACGCGCCACTTCTGCAGATCTCCGCCGGCGAGCGGGTGATGGTGGATCTGGACGACACGATCATCGAGGTCCACGGATACCAGAAGCAGGGCGCCGGGTTCGGGTACTCCGGCGTCCGCGGCCTGAATGCCCTTCTCGCCACGGCATCAACGTCGGCGTCGGCGCCGGTGATCCTCGGCCAGCGGCTGCGGCAGGGCAAGACCGGGTCCCCGAAAGGAGCTGCACGGATCGTCGGCGACGCCCTCGCCACTCTCCGCCGGATGAATCTCGGGAACGGAGCGCGGCCACTGCTGCGGGCGGACTCCGCGTTCTACGGCTATGCGACCGTCGGCACCGCGATCAAGGCCGGCGCGGACGTGTCGGTCACGGTCCGGATGGACCCCGCGGTGAAAGCGGCGATCGCGACCATAGGCGAGGACGCGTGGGAGACGATCGAGTACCCGAACGCGATCCGCGACGAGTCCACCGGCCGGTGGATCTCGAAAGCCGAGGTCGCCGAGGTGCCGTTCACCGCGTTCCGCTCCCGGAAGAAGGCCGAACGCATCGATGGTCGGCTCGTGGTCCGGCGCATCCCCGACCTCAATCCGACGCGGGTGGAGCAGCCGACGCTGTTCGATGTCTTCCGGCATCACGCGTTCTTCACCACCACAGCGAAAGAAGCGCTGGGCACGGTGGTCGCGGACAAGACCCACCGCGCTCACGCGATCATCGAGCAAGTCCACGCCGACCTCAAACAAGGGCCCCTCGCTCACCTCCCGTCCGGGGTGTTCGCCGCGAACAGCGCCTGGCTCGTGCTCGCCGTGATCGCGTTCAACCTCACCCGTGCCGCCGGAATCCTCGCCGACCGCGGCGGCCGGCTCGCGAAAGCGACGACCGCGACGATCCGACGCACCCTCATCTCAGTGCCGGCACGACTGGCACGTTCCGCACGGAGGATCACGCTGCACCTGCCCGAAGCGTGGCCCTGGCAGATCGCATTCGACAGGCTCTTCACGAGCACGCACGCACCACCACCGGCAACGGCCAGCTGACCATCGCCGCGACCGCGGCATGACCGAGGACAACGTGGACGACCGGGATGCGACGCCCGGAACTCCGCCATGCCCAAGACGCGTCACCGCCCACCGATCACGGGGGCGTCTACACCTCCAAGGCCTACGGCACGCTCTGCGAGCAGTTCAGAATGACCCAGTCCATGGGCGCGATCGGGACGAGTGCCGACAACTCACTGGCCGAAAGCTTCAATGCCGCGCTCAAACGCGA
>JASCPH010000110.1 GCA_029959545.1 Microbacteriaceae bacterium PS02066
GCATGCACGCTGTTGGGTCCTGAGGGACCGGGTGTGACTCCTTTGGGGGTTGCGGCTGTACCTCTGGGCCTTCTTCTGCTGCCTTTGGTGGTGGGGGTTGGTACCGCCCGTACTTTGAGAACTACACAGTGGACGCGAGCATCTTAGAGATGAATCTTCGGATTCATTTCACAGGTGATCTTTTTTAGATCATTTAGTCAATTTTCGAGTTGACGATTCAAACTCATGTGATTTCAAGTCTTTAAGAGCAAACGGTGGATGCCTTGGCATCTGGAGCCGAAGAAGGACGTAGCAATCTGCGATAAGCCTCGGGGAGTGGATAAGCACACTTTGATCCGAGGGTCTCCGAATGGGGAAACCCCGCTGGGCGGCGTGCCGACCTAGTGACTCCCGCCTGAATATATAGGGCGGGTAGAGGGAACGTGGGGAAGTGAAACATCTCAGTACCCACAGGAAGAGAAAACAACCGTGATTCCGTGAGTAGTGGCGAGCGAAATCGGAAGAGGCTAAACCTAGCGTGTGTGATAGCCGGCAGGCGTTGCACGTTGGGGGTTGTGGGACTTTCTTGATCATCCTGCCGGGTGATCGACGTGACAGAAGCGTATAGACGAATGGTCTTGAAAGGCCAGCCATAGTGGGTGCCAGCCCCGTAGTCGAAATGCGTGTTCTGGCGTGGAGAGTATCCCAAGTAGCACGGGGCCCGAGAAATCCCGTGTGAATCTGTCAGGACCACCTGATAAGCCTAAATACTCCCAGATGACCGATAGCGGACAAGTACCGTGAGGGAAAGGTGAAAAGTACCCCGGGAGGGGAGTGAAATAGTACCTGAAACCGTTTGCTTACAAACCGTTGGAGCCTCCTTAGTAGGGGTGACAGCGTGCCTTTTGAAGAATGAGCCTGCGAGTTAGCGATACGTGGCGAGGTTAACCCGTGTGGGGTAGCCGTAGCGAAAGCGAGTCTGAATAGGGCGATTCAGTCGCGTGTCCTAGACCCGAAGCGAAGTGATCTATCCATGGCCAGGTTGAAGCGACGGTAAGACGTCGTGGAGGACCGAACCCACTTAGGTTGAAAACTGAGGGGATGAGCTGTGGATAGGGGTGAAAGGCCAATCAAACTTCGTGATAGCTGGTTCTCTCCGAAATGCATTTAGGTGCAGCGTTGCGTGTTTCTTGCCGGAGGTAGAGCTACTGGATGGCCGATGGGCCCTACAAGGTTACTGACGTCAGCCAAACTCCGAATGCCGGTAAGTGAGAGCGCAGCAGTGAGACTGTGGGGGATAAGCTTCATAGTCGAGAGGGAAACAACCCAGACCACCAACTAAGGTCCCTAAGCGCGTGCTAAGTGGGAAAGGATGTGGAGTTGCTGTGACAACCAGGAGGTTGGCTTAGAAGCAGCCACCCTTGAAAGAGTGCGTAATAGCTCACTGGTCAAGTGATTCCGCGCCGACAATGTAACGGGGCTCAAGCACGCCACCGAAGTTGTGGCATTGACATTATTGGTAGGCCTTCGTGGTCCAGCCGTGTTGATGGGTAGGAGAGCGTCGTGTGGCCAGCGAAGCGGCGGTGTGAACCAGCCGTGGAGGCTACACGAGTGAGAATGCAGGCATGAGTAGCGAAAGACGTGTGAGAAACACGTCCTCCGAAAGACCAAGGGTTCCAGGGTCAAGCTAATCTTCCCTGGGTAAGTCGGGACCTAAGGCGAGGCCGAC
>JASCPH010000111.1 GCA_029959545.1 Microbacteriaceae bacterium PS02066
CGCCGGGCGCGCGCGGGCAGAGACCGCGCGACGCGCAGGTCGCCGGGGCTCGGCGCGAGCGCGGTGTCGAGCGCGACCGCCGCGACGACGAGGCCGAGCCACGCGCCGAACACCGCCCATGCCGGCACTCCCGCGGCGGACAACAGGACCAACGGGATGAGACCGCCGGCGACGACGATCGGAAGACGACCGGTGACGAACACGTCAGATCGGAACCCTCGTCTGAGCGAGGACCGAGGTGAGCACACCGTCGACCGTGACGCCCTCGAACTCCGCTTCCGGGTTCAGCCGCAGCCGGTGGCGCCAGGTCGGGGTGAGCATCGTCTGCACATGATCCGGCGTGATGGCCGGATAGCCGCCCAGCCAGGCCCACGCCTTCGCGGTCGCCAGCAGAGCCGTTGCGGCACGGGGGCTCGCCCCCAGCTGCACCGAGGGCGCATCGCGGGTCGCCCGCGCGAGGTCGACGATGTATCCGAGCAGGTCGTCGGAGGCTTCGACGGATGCGGCTGCCCGCTGCGCTGCGGCGATGCCCGCCGCATCCGTGGCCGGCGCCACGCCGTCGAGCACTCGGGGGTCGAACCCGTCCGCGTGGCGCCGCAGCACCTGCACCTCGGCGTCGCGATCGGGCACGTCGATGCGCAGCTTCAGCAGGAACCGGTCCAGCTGCGCCTCCGGCAGATCGTAGGTCCCCTCGTGCTCGACGGGGTTCTGGGTCGCCGCCACGAGGAACGGCGCCGGCAGCGGGCGGGTGACGCCGTCGGCGGAGACCTGGCGCTCCTCCATGGCCTCCAGCAGCGCCGACTGGGTCTTGGGCGGCGTGCGGTTGATCTCGTCCGCGAGCAGCACCTGCGTGAACACGGGACCCTCGCGGAACTCGAACTCGCCGGAGCGGGCGTCGTAGATGAGCGATCCGGTGACATCGCCGGGCATCAGGTCGGGGGTGAACTGCACCCGGTGCGTGTCGAGTCCGAGCGCGCGGCTGAACGCGCGCACGAGCAGCGTCTTCGCGACGCCGGGCACACCCTCCAGCAGCACGTGGCCGCGGGCCAGGAGTGCGACCAGGAGCCCCGTCACGGCGCCGTCCTGTCCCACCACGGCCTTGCCGATCTGGGTGCGCACGCCGTGCATCGCCAGCCGCAGAGCGTCATCGGAGTTCTCGGTCATCGCGGTTCCTTTCGCGGACGGGACGGGGTCAATCGCGCCTCGAGGGCGCGAAAGTCTGCGGCGAGGCGGGCGAGCGACCGGTCGTCGGAGACGGGCTCGTCGCCGAGCAGGGCGCGACTGCGCGCGGGTGGGATGCCGGTGGCTGCGGCGACGGCATCGGCGATCGCCGTGGTGTCGGCGCGGTGCGGCAGGGACAGCGCCGTCGCCGCCCGCGCGCGCGCCCCCTCCCCCACCAACCCCGC
>JASCPH010000112.1 GCA_029959545.1 Microbacteriaceae bacterium PS02066
GGCGTAGTCGATGGACAACGGGTTGATATTCCCGTACCGGCGAAGAACCGCCCAAGCTAATCCAGTGGTGCTAAGAGTCCTAGCCAGGAATGTGTGGATCCCTTCGGGGTGATGCCGTCTTGGTGAACGCTCGACCCCATGCTGGTGCGGTTAGCGTATTAACAGGTGTGACGCAGGAAGGTAGCCCAACCCGGGCGATGGTTGTCCCGGGGCAAGTGCGTAGGCTGAGTCGTAGGCAAATCCGCGACTCGTTCGGCTGAGACACGATGCGGATAAAAAGTGGGTGATCCTATGCTGCCGAGAAAAGCATCGACGCGAGGTTCTAGCTGCCCGTACCCCAAACCGACTCAGGTGGTCAGGTAGAGAATACCAAGGAGATCGAGAGAATCGTGGTTAAGGAACTCGGCAAAATGCCCCCGTAACTTCGGGAGAAGGGGGGCCATCCACTTATACCAGCTTGCCTGGAAAAGGGTGTGGTGGCCGCAGAGACTAGTGGGTAGCGACTGTTTACTAAAAACACAGGTCCGTGCCAAGTCGCAAGACGATGTATACGGACTGACGCCTGCCCGGTGCTGGAAGGTTAAGAGGAGCGGTTAGCGTAAGCGAAGCTGCGAATTTAAGCCCCAGTAAACGGCGGTGGTAACTATAACCATCCTAAGGTAGCGAAATTCCTTGTCGGGTAAGTTCCGACCTGCACGAATGGCGTAACGACTTCCCAACTGTCTCAACCGCGAACTCGGCGAAATTGCATTACGAGTAAAGATGCTCGTTACGCGCAGCAGGACGGAAAGACCCCGTGACCTTTACTACAGCTTGGTATTGGTGTTCGGTGTGGCTTGTGTAGGATAGGTGGGAGACTGTGAAGCAGACACGCCAGTGTTTGTGGAGTCGTTGTTGAAATACCACTCTGGTCACTCTGGATATCTAACTTCGAACCGTAATCCGGTTCAGGGACAGTGCCTGGTGGGTAGTTTAACTGGGGCGGTTGCCTCCCAAAAAGTAACGGAGGCGCCCAAAGGTTCCCTCAACCTGGTTGGCAATCAGGTGGCGAGTGTAAGTGCACAAGGGAGCTTGACTGTGAGACTGACAGGTCGAGCAGGGACGAAAGTCGGGACTAGTGATCCGGCAGTGGCTTGTGGAAGCGCTGTCGCTCAACGGATAAAAGGTACCTCGGGGATAACAGGCTGATCTTGCCCAAGAGTCCATATCGACGGCATGGTTTGGCACCTCGATGTCGGCTCGTCGCATCCTGGGGCTGGAGTAGGTCCCAAGGGTTGGGCTGTTCGCCCATTAAAGCGGTACGCGAGCTGGGTTTAGAACGTCGTGAGACAGTTCGGTCCCTATCCGCTGCGCGCGTAGGAAGTTTGAGAGGATCTGACCCTAGTACGAGAGGACCGGG
>JASCPH010000113.1 GCA_029959545.1 Microbacteriaceae bacterium PS02066
GTGCCGGCGGCTCCGCGACGGGTGCGGACGGCGCCGAGGCTTCTGGGGCGGGTGCAGCGGGTGCGGGTGCGGCCCCCGGCACCGGCACCGGCGCCGGGGGAACCTGAACGGCCGCGGCCTCCGCTGCGCGGGGGGCAGCGGTCGGTGCCGGCGGGGCGGGACGCGCCGCCGCGGGAGCGACGGCGACATGGGCAGCCGAACCGACGGCGGGAGCGTTCGCCAGCACCCGGGCGACCATGAGCTCGAGCTGAAGGCGGGGAGAGGTGGCCCCCGACATCTCGTCGAGGGCGGCCACGACGATGTCGGCGGTGCGAGAGAGGCGCGAAGTGCCGATGATCTCGGCCTGACGCGACATGCGCTCGAGCTCGTCGGACGGGATGCCGCGCAGCACGGCGGACGCGCCCGCACCGGTGGCCGCGATGACGATGAGATCGCGCAGGCGCTCGAGCAGGTCTTCGACGAAGCGCCGCGGGTCTTGCCCCGTCTGGACGACCCGGTCGACCGCGGCGAACGCGGACGCCGCGTCGAGGTCGCCGAAGGCGGTGACGACCTCGTCGAGCAGCTCGGCGTGCGTGTAGCCCAGCAGGGCGACCGCACGCTCGTAGCCGATGGCCGCGTGCTCGGAGCCGGCGATGAGCTGGTCGAGCAACGACAGCGTGTCGCGCGGCGATCCTCCCCCCGCCCGGACGACCAACGGCAGCACACCGGGCTCGACCGTCACGCCCTCGGTCTCGCACATCTGCTGCACGTACTCGAGCATCGCCGCGGGCGGGACGAGCCGGAACGGATAGTGGTGCGTCCGCGAGCGGATGGTGCCGATGACCTTCTCGGGCTCGGTCGTCGCGAAGATGAACTTCACGTGCGCGGGCGGCTCCTCGACGAGCTTCAGCAGCGCGTTGAACCCCTGCGGGGTGACCATGTGCGCCTCATCGAGGATGAAGATCTTGAACCGATCGCGGGCCGGGGCGAAGATCGCCCGCTCACGGAGATCACGCGCATCGTCGACGCCGTTGTGGCTGGCCGCATCGATCTCGACAACGTCGAGCGACCCGCCGCCGCCGCGGCCGAGCTCGACACAGCTGTCGCAGGTGCCGCACGGGGTGTCGGTGGGACCCTCGGCGCAGTTCAGGCAGCGCGCGAGGATGCGGGCGCTGGTGGTCTTGCCGCATCCGCGCGGGCCGGAGAACAGGTAGGCGTGGCCGATGCGGTCGCCGCGCAGGGCCGTCATGAGCGGGTCGGTCACCTGGGACTGCCCGATCATCTCACCGAACGCCTCGGGACGGTAACGGCGGTAGAGGGCTGTGGTCACCCCAGTAGCCTACGGCGTGCCACCGACGTGGGGGCGGGGGGCGTGGGCCCCCCCCCCCGCCCGGGGGGGGCGTGGGGATTTAACAAAAAA
>JASCPH010000114.1 GCA_029959545.1 Microbacteriaceae bacterium PS02066
TGAGCCGCCCCCTTCATTCGGTCCGGACGTTCTGTGAGTCGTCGGTTTCCATTTGATGGGTGCACTGTCGAGCGTACTCGGCTGGGGGTAGGTAGCCGAGCGAGGAGTGCCGGCGGTGGTGGTTGTACTCGTCCTTCCAGTCGCCGATGATGACCTGCGCGTGCAGCAGCGAGTAGAAGCTGTTGATGTTGAGGCACTCGTCGCGGATCCGGCTGTTGAACGACTCGACGTACCCGTTGCGCCACGGCGAGCCCGGAGGGATGTAGGACAGGCCGGTGCGGGTGCCGGCCCAGTCGGCCATCGCCTCGCTGATGAACTCCGGCCCGTTGTCCGACCTGAGCACCGCCGGGGCGCCCCGGGCGGCGACGAGGTCCTCGAGGTGGGCGGTGAGTCGGTCGGCGGTAATCGAGCGCTCCACGAGGCCGCCGATGCACTCCCGGGTGTGTTCGTCGACGATCGAGCAGATCTTGATCGGTCGGCCGTGCTCGTCGGCGTCGAACTGAAAGTCCACCGCCCACACCACGTTCGGCGCGTCCGCCGTCGGCGCGTCGACGGTCGAGGACCCGACGCGCTTGCGTCGACGCCGCTGCGGGACCCGGAGCCCTTCGTCACGCCACAGGCGTTGGATCTTCTTGTGGTTCACCACCCACCCCTCGGCGCGGGCGTCGTGATACGCCCGCCGGTACCCGTAGCGGGGATGGTCCTTCGCCCAGGCGCGCAGCCACTCCCTGAACGCCCGATCCGGGTCCGCGACCGTGTCGCCCTTGAGCGGTCGCCGATACGCGGAGCGGCTCAGCCCGACCAGACGGCACGCCATCCGTTCGCTCACCCGCAGCTTGCGCTTGAGGTGATCGACGGCGGCGCGGCGCCTGTCCGGGCTTAGAAGTTTCCCTCAGCCAGCTCCTTGAGCGCGGCCTTCTCCAGCTCCGCTTCCGCGAGCAGACGCTTCAGGGTCGCATTCTGCTTCTCCAGCTCCTTCAGGCGCTTTGCGTCGTCGGCCTTGAGGCCGCCGTACTGGTTCCGCCACCGGTAGTACGTCTGCTCGGACACCACGAGCTCCCGGCACACCGCCGCGACGTCCTGACCGTCGGCGAGCATCCTGTCGGCCTGCCCGAGCTTACGGACGACCTGCTCCGGGGTGTGACGCTTCCTGCTGTTCGTCATGATCTGACCAGTCTCCCTGCCCGCGACCGCGGACAACAGGACGACTCTCATAACGACTGGACCTACGAAACGGGGTCAGCCCA
>JASCPH010000115.1 GCA_029959545.1 Microbacteriaceae bacterium PS02066
TCGCGTTTGAGCGCGGCATTGAAGCTTTCGGCCAGTGAGTTGTCGGCACTCGTCCCGATCGCGCCCATGGACTGGGTCATTCTGAACTGCTCGCAGAGCGTGCCGTAGGCCTTGGAGGTGTAGACGCTGCCGTGGTCGCTGTGGAAGATCGCGCCGGCGAGGCTCCGGCGGTCGCGGGCGGCGGCGCGGAGGGCGTCCTCGACGAGCTCGGTGCGCATGTGGTCGGCGACCTGCCAGCCGGCGAGCTTGCGGGAGCCGAGGTCGATCACCGACGCGAGGTAGAGGTTCGAACCGTCCGCGATCGGCAGGTAGGTGATGTCGCCGACGTACCTGCGGTTCGGTTCACCTGTGGAGAAGTCGCGTTCGACCAGGTCCGGGAAGCGGCGTCCCGACTGGTCCGGGATCGTCGTCTTCACGCGCCGCCGCAGCCGGATCCCCGCGAGCCGGTGCTCCCGCATCACCCGAGCGACCCGCTTGCGATTGACCCGCTCCGTCGCGGTCACGCCGTCGTTGAGGTCGGCGGTGATCCGCGGTGCCCCGTAAGCGCGGTCGCCACCCTGCGCGGGGTCCTGCAGCACCCGGATCCGCGACGCCAACGCCGCGTCCGCGGCCTGACGCTCGGCTCGTCCTGGCGCGGCGGCGAGCCACGCGTAGAACGACGACCTCGCGATCTCAATGACCTCACACAACCGCTTCACGCCGTAGGCGTCCTTGTGGTCCTCGACGAACTGGAAGCGGTTCACCAGTTCGTCTCCCCGGCGAAATACTTCGCCGCCTGACGGAGGATGTCCCGCTCCGTCTCGAGCTTGCGGGCCTCCGCGCGAAGCGCCGAGTTCTCCGCTTCGAGCCGCGCCACCCGCGCCGCCTGCGACTCCGGCCGCGGCCCATCAGGCACCGCCACGCCACCGCTCGCGGTCTTCCCGGAGCCGAGCTTGTCGACCCACTGGGCTGACCCCGTTTCGTAGGTCCAGTCGTTATGAGAGTCGTCCTGTTGTCCGCGGTCGCGGGCAGGGAGACTGGTCAGATCATGACGAACAGCAGGAAGCGTCACACCCCGGAGCAGGTCGTCCG
>JASCPH010000116.1 GCA_029959545.1 Microbacteriaceae bacterium PS02066
ACAACCACCACCGCCGGCACTCCTCGCTCGGCTACCTACCCCCAGCCGAGTACGCTCGACAGTGCACCCATCAAATGGAAACCGACGACTCACAGAACGTCCGGACCGAATGAAGGGGGCGGCTCAGGAGTTCTGGCTCGGGTGGGACGTGGCTCTGATCCTGGCGGGCGACCCGAGGAAGATCGGTGAGGAGGTTCTTCGTCGCTATGAAACGGCTGGCGGCGTCGCGCAGGGTCTCTGGATCATCAAGCACGACAGAGACGTCCTCGCAGATGGCTCAAGCAAGGACGACCACGTGCACGTTCTGCTCCAGCAGAGCGCAGGCCCCAACGTCAGCGGCAAGCTGCAATGCCTCGCGATGGACCAGATCTTTGGCTTCGGCTCGAAGAGCGTCGTGAGGGCTTCGCCTGGGCGGGGTATCCACATTGAGAACGCACTGAGCTACCTGATCCACGCGAAGGATCCCGACAAGTATCAGTACAGCCCGTCCGAGGTCGTCACGATCCGCGGAACGGATTACTTCGATATCGAGTCTGAGAATCGTGCTTGCACGACTTCCACTACCCAGTCTGCGGTTGCGACGCTTGCGACTCGAACTGGGAGGCCGAAGCCGATGAACTCGAGCAGCAAGTGTTCGCGACCGTCAGCGGCAACTACCGAGAGACGACCGAAC
>JASCPH010000117.1 GCA_029959545.1 Microbacteriaceae bacterium PS02066
AGCCGTGGCCCCCCGCATCCTTCGTCTCCGCCGGGGCTGCCGCGGGCGGTGCGCCCGCGGTGGCGCTATCCCCCGGTTCGCCTGTCACAGATCGCGGGGTATCCCCGCGATCTGTGACAGGCGAACATGGCCGGCGCCCGGTGCGAAGGGGGCTGCCGCGGGTGGCGGGGGGAGAACCCTGGCCTCCGGCGCAGACGGTCGATCCGGCGTCTCCCGTCGTTCGGGTTCCCGGACCCGACGGCGCGGTCTCCGCCGCGGATGCTGCACGCGTGGCCGCGGTGCCGAGTGTCGCCACTGGTTCGGCTCCCGCCCTCCAGGGCCACTCCCACCCCGGCTCGACTGTCACAGATCGCGCGGACAGCGCGCGATCTGTGACAGGCGAGCAAGGGTCGAAACCCGTACGGCGGGGACTGCCGCGCGTTGCGGGTGGAGAGCCGTGGCCCCCGGCGGAACGGACGCGGCTGGCCGCCGCCGTGGCGACCGCTCCGGACATCGGCGCTGCGACGCATTCCGCACCCGACACTGACTCCGCCGTGACCGCCGGATCGGCCGCGGACCCCGGCTCGGCCCCCACGCACGACGGCGCGCCCGCGTCCGCCGCACCCGTGACGCCCGCCGGCGGGGCACCCGCGT
>JASCPH010000118.1 GCA_029959545.1 Microbacteriaceae bacterium PS02066
CTCGACGTCTGGCTACTACGAGTGGGCGTCCCGGCCACCATCGTCGCGCGGCGTCGCGGACGAGGCGCTCACGGTGACCATTCGGAAGGTTCACCGCGACTCGCGCGGAACCTACGGGGCGCCGCGGGTGCTGGCCGAGTTGCGGCTCGGGCTCGGTGTTCATGTCGGCAAGAAGCGCGTCGCCCGACTCATGCGTCTCGACGGCCTGACCGGGGTCTCGCATCGGCGGAAGCGACGGGGTTGGAAGCCCGACACCGCCACGCACGAGGATCTCGTGAAGCGACAGTTCCGCGCGTCTGAGCCGAACCGGCTCTGGTTCTGTGACATTACGCAGCATCGCGCGAAGGACGGCTGGGTCTACTGCGCCGCCGTCATCGACGCGTTCAGTCGCCGCGTCGTGGGGTGGTCGATCTCGGACAGGATCACTGCCGAGATCGTCGTCGATGCCC
>JASCPH010000119.1 GCA_029959545.1 Microbacteriaceae bacterium PS02066
CGGCCTTGCGGCCGGAATCGATCGCGTCGCGGTTCATCCAGTTCCGAAGACACGACTCGCTGATCCCAAGATCACGAGCCGTCGACGCGACCGGGTTGCCCTGCGCGACCAGATCCAGGGCTCGACGGGGCTTGACCCCTGATCTTGGACACGCTGATTCCAGCATGAACGCTGGGGAAGCGAGAATCCAAGGATGGCAAGGAAGAACTACACCGACGAGTTCCGGCGGCGGGCGGTGGACCTGTACGAATCGACGCCTGGCGCGACGCTCAAGGGCATCGCGGTCGATCTCGGGATCTCCCGGGGTGCGTTGAAGGAGTGGTGAGCCGCCCCCTTCATTCGGTCCGGACGTTCTGTGAGTCGTCGGTTTCCATTTGATGGGTGCACTGTCGAGCGTACTCGGCTGGGGGTAGGTAGCCGAGCGAGGAGTGCCGGCGGTGGTGGTTGTA
>JASCPH010000011.1 GCA_029959545.1 Microbacteriaceae bacterium PS02066
CGCGGCGGGGTCGGTGTGGGCGGCGGGGATCACATCGACTCCACGGCCGTGCTGCGCGCGCAGCACGGCGGCGAGTTCCTCGAGTCGGTCCGCTCGGCGGGCGATGAGCACGAGGTCGTGGCCGCGGGCGGCGAAGCGCTGCGCGTACCCGCGCCCGAGCCCCGAGCTCGCCCCCGTCACGACCGCCACGGGTCGTCGCGTCTCCTGCATGTGAGCCTCCTCCGCCACTGCGCCTTCGCAGTTGGACGTTTGACCAAGTTGGTTCATGAAAACGCACGCCCCCCGCCCGGGGCAAGCGTTGGGCGCGATTCGCAGGTGCGGGAAACGCCGCCGTAACGTGCGGGGCGTGCATCCGACCGGCGTCAGGCGTGGGCGATGTGCGGTGCGCAGGAAGGTATGCGTTCACCAGGACGGATCCGGCGGAATCCTCCTGCGCGGTGGTGATCTCCTGCGTTGCGGATGCGAGGCGTCCCCGCATCCGGCCGGCGTCAGGTGCGGGGCTTGTCGGGGAAGGCGGCGGCGACGCCCGCGTTCGCGATCGAACCGCGGAGCGTGTTGAGCCCGAGCGCGAGGGCCGGGTCGTCGGCGAGCGCCCGCTCCCAGCCCTTGTCGGCGAGGGCGAGGGCGTAGGGCAGCGTCGCATTGGTCAGGGCGGGCGTCGAGGTGCCCGCCGCGGCCCCGGGCATGTTGGCCACGCACGAGAAGATCGTGGGGCCGACGCGGAACGTCGGGTCGTCGTGGGTCGTCGGGTGGGAGTCTTCGAAGCAGCCGCCCTGGTCGATGGCGATGTCCACGAGCACGCTGCCCGTCTTCATCCGTTCGACGATCTCGTGCGAGACGAGGTGCGGCGCCTTCGCGCCGGGGATGAGGACGGCGCCGATGACGAGGTCCGCATCCAGCACCGTGCGCTCGATCTCGTACGCGCTGGATGCGACCGTGCGCACCGCACCGCGGTACAGATCGTCGAGCTGGCGCAGCCGCGGGATCGAGATGTCGAGCACGGTGACATCCGCTCCGAGCCCGACGGCCTGCGCGACCGCATTGCTGCCCGCGATGCCGCCGCCGATGACCGCGACCTTGGCGGGGCGTACGCCGGGCACGCCGGCCAGCAGGACGCCACGACCGCCCTGCGACCCGAGGAGGTGGTAGCCGCCGGTCAGCACGGACAGGCGTCCGGCGACCTCGCTCATGGGGGCCAGCAGCGGCAGGGAGCGGTCGGGCAGCTGCACGGTCTCGTAGGCGATCGCCGTGGTGCCGGCGGCCAGCAGCGCGTCGACCAGGTGCTCGTCGGCGGCCAGGTGCAGGTAGGTGAACAGCGTCAGGTCGTCGCGCAGGTAGCCGTACTCGGAGGCCACCGGTTCCTTGACCTTGAGCACGAGCTCGGCCGACCACGCCTCGGCGACGTCGACGAGCCGCGCTCCCGCGGCGGCGAACTCCTCGTCGGTGATCGAGCTGCCGACGCCGGCACCGTTCTGCACGATGACCTCATGGCCGTGTCGCACCAGCTCGCGCACCCCGGCGGGTGTGGCGGCGACGCGGTACTCGTGGTTCTTGACCTCGGCGGGGATTCCGATGCGCATGGGCGCCGTCCTTCGTGTCGATGTATCAGGATGTTCGTCTGGAGCGGGCCGAATCTAGAAGAAAACCGTGTCAGAATCACTAGCAGCCGAAGAAAATTCTCTGTTGGCGCGGAATCGCGGAGAATCTCCGGCTGGATGCGAGGTGGGGCATGGCGCAGGCGCAGAACCGACGGACGGATCCGATCGATGAGAGCATCCTCTGGGAGCTGCGTCGCGATGCGTCGCAGACCAATGCGGCGCTCGCCGCGCGGGTCGGGCTCTCGCCCTCGGCGACGCACGCCCGCGTGCGCGCCCTGCGGGAGTCCGCCGCTCTCGGTTCGGCCCACGCCGACGTGGACTTCGCCGCTCTGGGGCTCCCGCTCCAGGCCATCGTGGCGGTCAAGCTCCGCGCGCAGGCACGTCCGGCGATCAAGACCTATGCCGAGAAGGTCTCGCGCCTGCCGAACGTCCTGAACCTGTTCTTCCTCGGCGGTCAGACCGACTTCCTCATCCATGTCGTGACGACCTCGCCCGAGCAGCTGCGCGACTTCGTGGCCACGCGCCTGAGCATGGATCCCGCGGTCGCCTCCACGGAGACCCAGATCGTGTTCGACTGGGTGCGCACCTCGGCGCGCGCCGCCGGGTTCGACGACATGCGCGGCCCCATCGGCTGACCCCCGCGACCTGCGTCCGACGCACCGTTCACCTGTCACAGATCGACTCGCAGCCGTCGTTCTGTGACAGGTGAACGGGGGCAGTCCGTGTTCCCCTGTCGCAGATCGACAGGTTTGGCTCGATCTCTGACAGGCGAGCCGGGCGGGAGGACGCGAGCCGGGCGGGAGGACGCGAGCCGGGCGGGGGAGGTGAGCCGGGCGAGCCGCGCCGGGCGCGTGGGGGCGGCGGGGCGGGGGTCAGGGCTGGAGGTAGCGGCACAGGAGCAGGCGCAATTCCTGCAGGGTCTGCTCCTGCGCGGCAGGCGGGGCGGCGAAGGCGTCGTGCAGCACGGCGTCGGCGGCGAGGAACGCGACGCGGGCGCGGGCCGTCGCATCCGTCTCGTCGCGGGTGAGTCCGCTGGCGTTCAGCAGACGCGCGGCGGCCTCGGCCATCCGCTGCTTGTGGGCCGCGCGGTCGGCGTCGATGAGTCCGCCGGCCGACGCGGTGCCGAGAGTGCGCACGACGTCGCGGTCGCGGTAGACCTCGGCGACGGCGTCGATCACGTGGCCGACGGGATCGGCGGGCGGCGTGCTCGCACGCGTCAGGAGGACCGCGTTCTCCAACAGCGCCTCGAGTCGTGCGTGGTACTCCGCCACGAGTGCGCGCACGATCGCGTCGCGATCGGGAAGGTACTGGTACAGCGCGCCCACGCTGACCCCCGCGGCCTCGGCGACGCGCGGGAGCGTCAGAGCGGCGACGCCCTCTCGAGCCACGAGCTCGGATGCGGCCGCCAGCGCACGCGCCACCTTCTCGCGCGAGCGCTGCTGACGCGGAGCGCGCTGCAGCGGGATGCGGTCCCAGTCCGGTTCTGTCGGAGCGAGGGGTGTCACGGTCGCCGCATCCTTCCCTCAGAAACCAAACTTGACTTTGGTTTGTCCTCGCGGTCATGCTAGCGCCATGACAACGACGTCAGATATCTCCACCGCGCGCGTCGCGGTGGCAGACGCCTCCCGATCCCTGGCCGAAGCAGGCCTTCTCGTCGGCACGGCCGGCAACGTCAGCATGCGCGTCGGCGAGTTCGCCGCCGTGACGGCGACCGGTGCCGTGCTCGGCGAGCTCACCCCGGAACAGGTGACGATCGTCACGCTCGACGGCGAGGTCGTCGAGGGCGACTGGGCGCCCACATCCGAGACGGCTCTGCATCTGGGCGTGCTTCGGCATGCGCCCGCTGACCAGGTCGGCGCGGTGGTGCACACCCATGCACCGATGGCGACGAGCCTGTCGCTCGTGCTCGACGAGGTGCCGGTCGTGCACTACCAGCAGCTGCTTCTCGGCGGAGCGCTGCGGGTCGCGCCCTTCCACCCCTTCGGCAGCGTCGAACTCGCGCACGCCGTCGGGGCGGCGCTCGACGGGCGGCTCGCCGCGCTCATGGCCAACCACGGCGCCGTCGCCCTCGGGCGCGACCTCGTCCACGCCGTCGAGAACGCGCTGCTCACGGAGTGGATCTGCGACCTGTACTGGCACGCGCGCGCAATCGGCGAGCCCCGCGCGCTGGACGCCGCCGCGCAGCAGGCGGTCGTCGAGGCCGCGACGCGCCGTGGATACGGCCAGCCGCAGCGAGCCGAGCGATGAGCGCCGTGGGCTCCCGGCCGATCGCCCGAGGTCGGTCCGCCGAGGTGTTCGCCGACGGCGACGACCGCGTCGTCAAGCTCGCTTTCGGCGGCATCGACGCCGGCGAGGTCGCGCAGGAGATCGCCGCCTCGCGTCTCGCCTACGAGCTCGGCATCACCCCGGTGCGCTGTCACGGCGGCGTCGAGATCGACGGACGCCACGGCATCGTGTTCGACCGCATCGACGGCATCACGCTCACGGCCGTGGCAGAGCGCAACATCCTGCGCCTGCCTCAGGTCGGCAGCACGCTCGCGGCCGAGCACCTGTTCGTCCACCGCGCCCGCACCGACCGGCTGCCCGACGTGCGCGAGCTCGCCGTCGCTCAGCTCGACACCCCGGCGCTCTCGGCCCTCACGCCGACCGAACGGGATGCCGTCGCCCGCCGCATCCGCGCCCTCCCGGCGGGAGATGCGGTGCTGCACCTCGACTTCCACCCGCAGAACGTGTTCGTGCTCGCCGAGCGCAACGTCGTCATCGACTGGCAGACCGCGGTCGCCGGTCAACCCGCCGCCGATGTCGCCCTCACGCGTCTGCTGTTTCGCGAGGCGGAGCTCTTCCCCGGTACCTCGGCGCCGATGCGCGTCGTCTACGGGGCGGTGCGCCGCATCCTCCTCCGCTTCTATCTGCGGTCGTACCTGCGGGCCGGCACCGTCAGCATCGCCGACCTCGATCGATGGGAGATCGCCGCGCGCGTGCTGCGTCTGGGGCTGCTCGACATCGCGTCCGAACGCGAGCGCATGATCGCCGGCATCCGCGCCGACCTGGCGGCGGCATGAGTCTGCGGCGTGCCCTGCCTCACGGAGCGGTCGACGTGCTGATCGTCGGCGGCGGCATCACCGGCGTCGCCACGGCCTACGAGGCGGCGAGCCGGGGGCTCTCTGTGGCGCTCGTGGAGGCGGACGATCTCGGCGGCGCAACGAGCGCGGCCACCGGCAAGCTCATCCACGGCGGCCTGCGCTACCTCAAGAACCTCGAGGTGCGGCTCGTGCGCGAGTCCCTCGCCGAGCGGCGCACCCTGCTCGCCATCGCGCCGCACCTCGTCCGCCCGATCGGCATGGTGCTGCCCGAGCCGGGACTCATCGAGCACCTCGGTCTGACCGCGTACGACGTGCTGTCGTTCGATCGCAACCGGCTCCCGGATGCGGCCGCGCACATCCCCCGGCACCGGTCGTTGTCGGCATCCGAACTCGTCGACCGCGGACTCGGATGGATGCGGCACGGCATCCTCTACTACGACGCGATGATGCTCTCGCCGGAACGCCTGACGCTCGCGTTCGCGGAGGCGGCCGCATCCCACCGCGCGACCATCTCGACCTACACCCGTGCGACCCGGCTGCTGGTGCGCTCCGGGCGCGTGGTCGGGGCCGAGGTGCACGATCTCGTCGCGGACGAGACGGCGGAGATCGCCGCCACGGTGACGATCGATGCGACCGGCTCGTTCTCGCACGACTTCCTCGCCCAGACCCCGCTGCTGCGCGAAGCCATCGGTCCGGCGCCGGCCGTGCGTTCGGAGGGCATCTACCTCGTCACCCGACGGCTCGGCGAGACGATGGTGCTCACGGTCTCCTCCGGCGGGCACTTCAGTGTCGCGCCGTGGCGGGATCGGAGCCTCATCGGGCCCACGGAGACGCCGTACACGGGCCCTGTCGATCAGTGGCGACTCACGCTGGGCGCGATCGAGCGGTTCATCGCCGAGATCAACGCCGGCGCGAAGCTGCCGGAGCCGCTGACGCTCGAGGATGTCACGGCCGCGTACGGCGGTCTGCGTCCGCTCGCCGAGTCGGCGGGCACCGACACGTACCGGGCATCCCGCGCATCCGATCTCGTCGATCATGCGCGCCACGGCGCCGCGGGTCTGCTCTCGGCGCTCGGCGGGAAGTACACGACCTCCCGTGCGTTCGCCCAGCAGATCGTCGACGGGCTGCCCGCGCACGGTCTGCACCCCGCCCCGTCGGCCACCGCGACCACGCCCCTTCCCGGTGGCGATGTCGACGACGTCACGGCCGCGCAGGCGGTGCTGCGCCGGGATGCCGCGGGGCTCGGGTTCGCGGCGGACACGGCCGACGTGCTCTTCGCGCACTACGGCAGCAGGGCCCGCTCCGTGCTGGCGCTCGCCGCATCCGACCCGCGTCTCGCCGAGCGGGCCACCTCTGACGGCGAACCGCTCGCAGCGGTCGCGTGGGCCGTGCGCGACGAGGCGCCCGAGCATCTGACGGACGTGCTGCTGCGGCGTACCGGTATCGGACGCCTCCAGGACCCCGGTGAGCGCATCCTCGGTCTCGCCGCCGACATCATGGCCGAGGCCCGTGGCTGGAGCCCGGAGCGCACCGCGGCGGAACTCGCCACGGCGCGCACCGCCGTGCGCCTGCCCGTGGACTGACCGCCCGGGCCGAGTACCGCGACATCTGCACGACCCGTGGTGCAGAAGGGGCCTGGTGGGGAGGATGGGGCCTGGTGGGGAGGATGGGGCGCCCGGATCAGAGGGCGCGGAGCTTCTCCAGCAGGGGAGCGGCGACCTCCGCGACGAAACGCTCCTGCTGCGCGTCGCCGATCTGGACGACGGCGACATCGGTGAAGCCCGCATCCAGGAACGGCCGCACGCTCTCGGCCAGTTCGTCGAGGTCCGGCCCGCACGCGATCGAGTCCGCGACGTCCTCCGGACGAACGAACTGGGATGCGGCCGCGAATCCGGCGGGAGTCGGCAGGTCGGCGTTGACGCCCCAGCCGCCGCCGAACCAGCGGAACTCGTCGTGCGCCCGGGCGATCGCCGCCTCGCGGTCCGGATCCCAGCTGATGGGGATCTGCCCGATCTTGCGCGACTCGCCCGAATCCGAGCCTCCCGTCGGGTGTTTGCTGTCCCACGTCTGCACGAGATCCGCATCCGGCTCGACGGCGATGAGGTGATCGGCGAGGTCGACGAACCTCTCGATCGAGCTGTCGCCCGACACCGCGACGCCGATGGGCACGCCGCCCTCCGGGTTGTCCCAGATGCGGGCCGAATCGACCCGGAAGTACTGGCCGTCGTACGTGACGAGCTCGCCCGTGTGCAGCGCCCGGATGATCTCGATCGCCTCGACGAGCATGTCCTGGCGCATCTGCACGGCCGGCCAGCCTTCGCCGACGACGTGCTCGTTGAGGTTCTCACCGGAGCCGAGACCCAGCGTGAAGCGCCCCTCGGAGAGCAGCTGCAGTGTGGCCGCCTTCTGGGCGACGATCGTGGGGTGGTAGCGCATCGTGGGGCAGGTGACGTAGGTCATCAGCTCGACGCGGCTCGTCGCCTGCGCGACGGCTCCCAGCACGGTCCACGCGTGCGGAGCGTGTCCCTGGCTCGTCAACCACGGGGAGAAGTGGTCGCTGGAGACGAGGAAGTCGAATCCCGCTTCTTCCGCGCCGGCGGCATAGCGCACGAGCTCGCGCGGCCCGCTCTGCTCGGTCATGAGGGTGTAGCCGAAACGTGTCATCGCATCGTCCTTCCGTGAGGGGTGCCAGCGACGCTATGCCCCGCACGGCCGGGCACCCGGGCCTTGCGCCGAGCCCGCGGATGCGGCAGGCGACGCTCGCTGTCAAGCCGCTGCGGCGGGCGGGAGGTGCGGGTAGCGTCCACGATGTGCAAGCGGACGGAGGCGACATGAGACCGCGGATCGCATCGGCGCTTGCCGTGGCGGCGACGCTCGCACTGGTGCTCACCGGATGCGGCATCCCCGCCGATCCGGACGGATCGCTCGATCGCATCACGGGTGGCGTGCTCCGCGCCGGCGCATCGCCGAGCGGGAACCTCGTGATCGTGGACGGCGACGAGGTGTCGGGCGTCCTCCCGGAGGTGATCGAGGACTTCGCCGCGACGCGGGATGCCCGCGTCGAATGGACGGTCGACAGTGAAGAGGATCTCGTCGACGATCTGGCTTCGGGGCTTCTCGACGTCGCCGTGGGAGGCATGACCGCTCAGACGCCGTGGGCCGAGCGGGTCTCGGTCACCCGCGCGTATCCGGAGCTCCCCGGGTCGAACGGGGCGGATGTGGTCATCCTCCTCCCGATGGGCGAGAACGGGCTCCAGGCGGCGATCGAGCGTTTCCTCGACGAGGAGGTCCACTGATGCGGATCGACTCGGTCGGGCGCACCGATCTTCCCGACGAGCAGCGGGATGCGTTGCGTTCCGCCGTGCGCTGGGAGTGGTTCACGATCGGGTACACGACCGTCACGATCGTGGTGATCGCCCTGGTCGTGGGCGGATCTCAGGCGATGAAGACGGCGTGGATCGAGGACATACTCTCCCTCATCCCGCAGATCTCGTTCTTGATCGCGCTGCTGTTCATCCGACGGCGACCGACACGGGCATTCCCGTACGGGCTGCACCGCGTGATGGGCGTCGGGCATCTCGTGGCCGGTGTCGCTCTGCTGGCGATCGGCGGCAGCCTCGCCATCGAGTCGGTCATCGGACTCGTGAACGCCGAGCATCCGGCGATCGGGACGGTGCGCGTGTTCGGTACGACCGTGTGGCTCGGATGGTTCATGGTCGCCGTCATGGCGCTCGTCGTGGTGGGGCCATTCTTCTACGGCCATGCGAAGGCGAAGCTCGCGCCGGTGCTGCACAACAAGGTGCTCTACGCGGATGCCGACATGGCCAAGGCCGACTGGACCACGACGGTCGCCTCGATCGTCGGAGTCCTCGGGGTGGGAATCGGCCTCTGGTGGCTCGACGGCGTCGCCGCACTTTTCATCTCGGTCGGCATCGTCTGGGACGGCATCAAGAACGCGCGCACGGCCATCCTCGATCTGATCGATCAGCGGGCACGAACAGAGGACGACAGCGGCGCCCATCCGCTCATCGGCCGCATCGTCCAGCGTCTCGAGGAGCTGCCGTGGGTGGATGCGGCCGCGGTGCGCATGCGCGACATGGGCCAGGTCTTCCATGTCGAGGCCTATGTCGTGCCTCGACGCCGGAAGGTGCGGGTGCGCGAGCTCGACGAGGCGCGCCGCGCCGTGGCGGAGATCGACTGGAAGATGCAGGACGTGTCGATCGTCGTGGTGCCGGCTCTGCCCGAGGAGGCGATGGACGAGAGAGTGGTGGCCTGATCAGCGCAGGCCGAGCACCGCATCCCAGACCGCGTCGGCCACCTCGCGCTTCGTGCCGGCGGCCTCGGTCTCGGTGTTCTCCGTCAGCAGCAGCGCGGCGTTCTCCTCGGACTCGAACCCCTCGCTCCAGCCGACGCGGTTGACCACGAGCAGATCGGCACCCTTGCGCTCGCGCTTGCGGCGCCCGCGCTCGCGCAGTTCGTCGCCGGATGCGGTCTCGGCGGCGAACCCGACGATCGTCTGCCCGTGTCGGCGGCTGCGCGCGAGCCCCGCCAGCACGTCGGGGTTCTCGACGAGCCGCAGTGTCAGTGTGCCGTCGCCGCCCTCCTTCGTGAGCTTCGTGTCGGCGACCTCGCTCACGCGGTAGTCCGACACCGCCGCGGCCATCACGACGACGTCGGCGACGGATGCGGCGGCCACCACCGCATCCTGCAGTTCGGCGGTCGTGCCCACATGCGAGATGTGGATACGGGGGTGGGAGGCGGCCGCGAGGACGGCGGCTTCCACGTGCGCGGCGACGAGATCGACCTCGGCCCCGCGATCGGCAGCGGCGAGCGCGAGGGCGATGCCTTGCCTCCCGCTCGAGCGGTTGCCGATGAAGCGCACCGGGTCGAGCGGCTCCCGCGTGCCGCCCGCGCTCACGAGCACCCGCAGGCCCGCGAGGTCGGGGGCTGAGACGACGCCGAGGGCCGTGCGCAAGATGTCCGCCGGTTCGCTCATCCGGCCGGGTCCGCTGTCGCCGCCGGTGAGCAGTCCGTCGTCGGGGCCGACGACGATCACGCCGCGGCTGCGGAGGGTCGCCATGTTCGCGGTCGTGGCGGGGTGGCGCCACATCTCGGTGTGCATCGCCGGGGCGATGACGACGGGCGCGGTCGTGGCGAGCAGTGTCGTGCCGAGCAGGTCGTCGGCGATGCCTGCCGCCATCTTGGCGATCGTGTTCGCGGTGGCGGGCGCGACGATGACGAGATCCGCCTGCTGCCCGAGGGAGACGTGGCGCACGCGCGCGACGTCGTCATGCACCGAGGTGGTGACCGGGTTGCGGCTGAGCGCCTCCCACGTCGGCAGGCCCACGAACCGGAGGGCATCGGCCGTGGGGACGACGTGGACCTCGTGGCCGGCGCGAACGAGGTCGCGCACCAGATGTACCGTCTTGTATGCGGCGATGCCGCCCGTGACTGCGACGACGACGAACATGTCTCGATTGTCGCATCCGGCCCCGCCGACCGAAGGAGTCCGTTCCGCCGATGTGCACCGTGATCGTCCGCGTGCCCGAGGATGCCAGCGAGCCCACACGGATCGTTGCCATCCGCGACGAGGACCCGAATCGTCCCTGGAATCGGCTCGGCCCCTGGTGGCCGGATACCTACCCGGGTGTCATCGGGGTGCATGATGTGCGAGCCGGCGGGGCGTGGCTCGCCGCCGATCCTGCCGCATCCCGGCTGGCGGTGCTGTTGAACCGCGCCGACAGCTCACCCCTCGCGGACGACGCGGTCACCTCGCGCGGTGTGCTGCCGCTGGAGGCGGTGGCGGGCCGGGCGCCCGAGGGAGCGCCGCCGACGCGCGGCTTCAACCTGCTCGATGTCTCGCCGGCCGGCGCGCGGGTGATCTCGTGGGACGGTGAGGCGCTGCGCGAGAGCGTCCTGAGCCCCGGCACGCACATGATCGCCCACGACGACCTCGACGATCCGCGCACGGCGCGCATCACCCACTGGCTGCCGCAGTTCGCCGCGGTGGCCGACGAGGAATCCGGCGACGGCTGGTGGCGCACCTGGCTCGAGGTCATCGAGCGCAGCGCGGAACTGGAGGCGACGGACGACCGCGCGCTCATCCGGGATCACCGCCATCTCGGCATCCCGACGCTGTCGTTGCTCGTGTGCGTGGCGAGTGTCGGGGTAGCCGGCGGTGTGGACGTGCGCTACGCGGACCTTCCCGCACCGGGGCACTGGGGCCCGCTCACCCCGACCGCCTGAGTCAGGACGTCGTGGGGGCGGGTTGGGTGTCGAAGTGCTCGGCGACGAGCATGATGCCGCCCGACGAGTTGGCGGAGTTGGCCAGCTCCTCGACCCATTCGCGGCTGAGCATGGCCGGCTCCGGGTCGTCGAAGACGAAGCGCAGCGGGATCGACGGATGCAGCCAGAGTGTGCTGCGGCCGCGCGGCTGGTCGTCAGGGTGGCGCCACGACAGAGTGAAACTCTCACCGCGGCGGAGCTTGGTCGCGATGACGACCTTGAGATGCGCGAGAGCACGATCCTCGATGTGGATCGGCGTGCTCCCGCCGCCGTAGTAAATGGTTCCCATGCGCACACCCTAATCCCGACCCGCCCGCAACGGGAGGTCACGGCATTCGGAGCGTGCTGGTTATGCTCGTACCGTGGGCCGCTTCATTTACGACACCTCCTCGAACGCCGTCGAGATCGAGGACAGGACTCTCGCGCACCTGCGCATCGTCGTGATGAACAAGCTGCGCCGCGGCGAGCCGTTCATGTTCGACGTCGAGGTGGGCGACGGCAGCGGCCGCCGCAGCTTCTGGGTGCATCCGTCGGTGCCGATGCAGTTCCACTTCTACGGCTCGCGTCAGCCGAAGATCAACCGTGCCTGGGTCGAAGACCTCATGCTCGCCGCATCCGGTCCGCACGGGCTCTCGATCGTGCCGGAGCCGGCCGACGAGCCCGTCGAACACGGCTGAGAAGCTCTACGGCGCCCAGTTCGCGCTGTCAAGAGCGCCCGGGTTCGTCTCGCGGATGAGGCAGGCTTGTCTTCCGCAGGAGGTGAGGCCGATGCGCCCCCGCGACGAGAACGCTCAACCCGATCCGCCCGAGGCGGGCACGCTGTTCGACAGCGTGCCCGGAATCGACGTCGTGGACGGCGAGCTGCTGCCGCGCACGGACGGCCCCCTCAGCCCGGGATCGTCGCGCTGATCCAGTCCAGCACGCGCTCGTGCACGAGCGTCCTCGCCAACGGCTCGCAGTGGCCGTCCGCTCCCTCGGCGGCGGTGAAGCGCACCAGGTGGGAGACGGTCGTCGTCAGGGCGGCGAGTCTCTGCGACTGACCGGGCCAGAACTGCTCGCCCTCGGGCGAGGTGATGAGCAGGGGCGTGTCGATGCTCGCGGCCTGAGCATCCGTCAAGGCGAACTCCCGGATGCGGCGGATCACCGCGGCGTATCCGCCGACACCCACCGGCCGCGCGCGGAACGTCCACGTCGCCGAAAGATCGTGGGAGAACCGCATCCCCAGAGCCATGTCGCGGTCGAACTGCGCATCCTTCCCCTCGTCAAGGAGCTTGCCGAGCGACGCCGGCAGGTGATCCGTCCACGACGTCGACACGTCGACGACGCCGGGATCGACGACCGCGGCCGCGAAGCGATGCTCGCCGGAGAGCGCCCGAGGCACCCAGTAACCCGCCTGACTGATGCCCCAGACGACGAGACGGCGCTCGTCGACGTAGCGATGGCGCACGAGTTCGTCGAGGACAGGGGTCAGCACGTTCTCCCAGTCCGGGCGGAACGGCACGTGGTGCTGGAAGAGCATCGACTGCTGGCCGGGCCCGTCGAAGACGTACGCGTGGAAGCCCCGTGCCAGGGCAGCGGCGACGCCGGTGCCCCAGAGCGAGCTGATCGAGCCGTCGCTGCCGTTGACGAACACGATGGTCGGGCGGGGACCCGCCGCATCCGCGTGAAAGAGGTAGCCGGGCATCGTGGCGCCGTCGAGCGGCACATCGATCCGGCTCATCCGCACGCCCGCGTCGGCGGCGAACGCATCCCACGCGCTGCGATGCGCGGCGAACAGCGACGCGGCCCGGTCCGTGTCGTCGGCGGCGGATGCGGCGTCCACCGCGACCGCCAGATAGTTCGCCGCCCGCAGCGACGCCCAGCGTGCCGTGTCGGAACGCCCGTCGGCCGCCGCCTCCTCCGCCTGCCCCGCGACGCGCTCGCCGAGCGTCTGCCACGCCGAACGCCATGCGGACGCGTCCTTCGGCTTCACCTCGCCGACGGCCGCGAGGACCTCGCCGATGTCCGCGCCGCCGGACGGCGCGAGACCGAGCACGCAGCGAACCACGAAGTCACGATCCGCCGACCGCGCGAAAGGAGCGGCGAAGACACTGGTGTGCGACATGATCCCCCCGAATCGTCTCTGTGACCGACAGTGTGTCAGAGGCGCTGCCAGGCCTCGGTGAGCACACCGCGCAGGATCTGCTCGATCTCATCGAACTCCGCCGGCCCGATCGTGAGCGGCGGTGCGAGCTGGATGACGGGATCCCCTCGGTCGTCCGCGCGACAGTAGAGCCCCGCGTCGTAGAGTGCCTTGGAGAGGAACCCCCGCAGCAGACGCTCGGACTCGGCCTCGTCGAACGTCTGCTTCGTCGCCTTGTCCTTGACGAGCTCGATGCCGAAGAAGTACCCGGCGCCTCTGACGTCGCCCACGATCGGCAGATCGGTGAGCCGTTCGAGAGCCGCACGGAAGAGGGGAGAGTTCTCGCGGACGTGCGCGTTGAGCTGCTCCTCCTCGAAGATGTCGAGGTTCTCGAGGGCGACAGCGGCCGAGACAGGGTGCCCCGCGAAGGTGTAGCCGTGCGCGAAGCTCGTCGTCCCGGTCGCGAACGGCTCGTAGATGCGGTCGCTGACGATCGTGCCGCCGAGGGGGGAGTAGCCGCTGGTGACCGCCTTGGCGAAGGTGATCATGTCGGGCTGATAGCCGAAGGCGTCGGCGGCGAAGTACTCTCCGACGCGGCCGAAGGCGCAGATGACCTCGTCGCTGACCAGCAGGACGTCGTGTCTATCGCAGATCTCCCGCACCCGCGCGAAGTAGCCGGGTGGGGGAGGGAAGCATCCTCCGGAGTTCTGCACCGGTTCGAGGAAGACGGCGGCGACCGTGTCGGGACCTTCGAAGAGGATCATCTCCTCGATGCGATCCGCCGCCCACCGGCCGAACTCCTCTTCCGAGGCACCGGTGAAGCCCATCTCGGCGGCACGGTAGAAGTTCGTGTTCGGAACGCGGAAGCCGCCCGGCGTGAGTGGCTCGAACATCTGCTTCATGCCCGGGAGCCCCGTGATCGCGAGCGCTCCCTGCGGGGTGCCGTGATAGGCGATGGCGCGGGAGATCACCTTGTGCTTTCCCGGCGTGCCGACGAGCTTCCAGTAGTTCTTGGCGAGCTTGAACGCGGTCTCGACCGCCTCGCCGCCGCCCGTGGAGAAGAAGACGTGATTCAGATCACCGGGGGCGAGATCGGCCAGTCGGTCGGCGAGCTCGATCGCGGCCGGATGCGCGTACGACCAGATCGGGAAGAAGGCGAGCTGCTCGGCCTGACGGGCGGCCGCCTGGGCGAGGCGGCGGCGGCCGTGACCCGCGTTGACGACGAACAGGCCGGCGAGTCCGTCGATGTAGCGGCGCCCCGCCGCATCCCAGATGTGATGGCCCTCGCCGCGGACGATGATGGGGACCCCGTCGGGCGAGTCCATCGTGGACTGCCGCGCGAAGTGCATCCAGAGGTGGTCGCGCGCCTTGCTCTGCAGATCGGCGATATCGAAGGACGGTGCGGGCTCAGCAGTCATGTCAGCGCCTTTCGTTGCGCCCGACGATACTCCCGCCGCCGGCCGAACTGTGCCCGCCGGACGGTCCTCTCCTCCTCTGCCCGAGTTGCGTCGCATGTGCGCAGATGCGGCACTTCTGCGCACATGCGCCAGTGATGAACAGTGGCCATTGCGCAGAAGTGTGGCGGATGCGGGCCGCGCGGACGGATGCGGATGCGGGGTCGCGGCGTTTCGTCTCGCTGCGCTCGCTCAACGACCGGGGCACGAGACGGGAGGACGCGAAGAGGCCGGCGCGCGAGCTGTCCCCCAGCGCGCGCCGGCCCGTCTCGCTCGGCGCCTACGACGTGATGCTCACCACCGTGAGCCGCCCGTCACGCGCCGTGATCTCATGGACCCCTCCCGCAAGAGTCGTTTCGGCTGCCGTCTCGCGCTCGTCGCAGGACGGTCCGACCCAGACCTCGAGGGCGCCAGGTTCCACCACCCGGCGATAGCCGCGGTCGGAGAACGCGAGTCGCGCGGCGGGGACGGCGAACTCCACCGTGGCCCGCTGGCCGGCGGCGAGCTCGACGCGGGCGTAGCCGACGAGCTGCGCGACCGGGCGGGTCACCGAGGCGACCGGGTCGTGCGTGTACAGCTGCACCACGTCGACCCCGGATCGGTCGCCGACGTTCTCGACCACGACGCGCGCCGTGAACCCGCCCGCCGTGCTCGCGTCCGCATCCACCTCGAGGTCGCGGTGCGCGAACCTCGTATAGGAGAGGCCGAAGCCGAACGGCCGCACCGGGGTGCTGTCGGCGCTCGTGATCTCGTTCGCCGCGCCCAGCAGTGGATGCAGGTAGCTGTACGGCTGCGCCCCCGCCGACCGCGGGAGGGAGACGGGCAGCCGCCCCGACGGTACCGAATCCCCGGCGAGAAGGGAGGCCAAGGCAGTGGCACCCTCCTCGCCGGGGAAGAATGACTGCAGCACCGCGGCCGGCGCGGCCTCGCCCTCGAGCGCCCAGTCGATCGCGTAGGGGCGGCCCGACAGCACGACCAGGACGACGGGCGTGCCGGTGGCGACGATGCGCTCGACCAGCTCGCGCTGCACGCCGGGCAGCTCGAGCGACTCCACGTCGTTGCCCTCGCCGACCGTTCCCCGACCGAAGAGCCCGGCGCGGTCGCCCACCGCGACGATCGCCACCTCGGCGCCGCGGGCGGCATCGATCGCGGCCGTGAAGCCGGAGCGGTCGTCGCCCTCGACGGCGCACCCTTCGGCGACGTCGAACGATGCGCCGGGGTAGCGCGCCGTCAGGGCCTCCCGCAGCGACGGGATCTCGAATCCCATCGGAACGCCGGGATGGTGCGCCAATACGTGGTTGACGAACGAGTAGCAGCCCATCAGCGCCGAGGCCGCATCCGCGTTCGGTCCGATCAGCGCGATGCGCGTGGGCTCGGCGAGCGGCAGGACGCCGTCGTTGGTGAGCAGCACGATCGACTCGTCGGCCAGGCGGCGGGCGAGCTCGCGGTGGCGAGGGGTGTCGAGATCGACGGATGCGGGTGCAGGCTCCTCGAAGGTGGCATCCAGCAGGCCGAGCTCCTCCTTCTGGGTGAGCACACGCAGCACCGCGCGGTCGACGTCGGCGATGGGCACCGCTCCCTCGCGGACCCGTCGGGCGAGAGGCTCCGCGTAGGCGTCGCCGGTGGGAAGCTCCACATCGATGCCCGCCGCGAGCGCGAGCGCCGCCGCCTCGCCCCGGTCCGCCGCGATCTTGTGCATCGTCTCGAGGAACGCCACGGAGAAGTAGTCCGAGACGACGACGCCGTCGAAGCCCCACTCCTCCCGGAGCAGCCCCGTCAGCAGTTCGCCGGATGCGGCCACCGGGACGCCGTCGATGTCGGCGTAGGAGTTCATGACGCTGCGCGCGCCGCCGTCGCGGACGGCCATCTCGAACGGCGGCAGGAACACGTCCTGCAGCTCGCGCCGGCCGGCGTGTACGGGAGCATGATTGCGGCCCGCCTGCGAGGCGGAGTACGCCGCGAAGTGCTTGAGCGTCGCGTGCACACCCGCATCCTGCAGGCCCCGCACGTATGCCGTGCCGACGGTTCCCACGAGGTACGGATCCTCGCCGATGCACTCGTCGACGCGTCCCCAGCGCGGGTCGCGGATGACGTCGAGCACGGGGGCCAGACCCTGGTGGATGCCGAGTTCGCGCATCGACTCGCCGATCACCTCACCGACCTCGGCCACGAGCTCGGGGTCGAACGCCGCGCCCCAGGCGAGGGGGGTCGGGAACGTCGCCGCCTGCCACGCGGCCAGGCCCGTGAGGCACTCCTCGTGCACGATCGCGGGGATACCGAGCCGCGTCTGCTCCCGCAGTCGGCGCTGCTCGGACCACAACCACTGGGCGCGCTCGACCGGGTCGACCGGACGCGTGCCGTAGACGCGGGTCAGGTGGCCGATGCCGTGCACCGACGCATCCGCGTACCGCGTGGAGCCGGCCATCTCGCCGGCCATCGGCGCCACGACCTCGTCGCCCTGGTCGATCCAGAATCCGACGAGCTGAGCGAGCTTCTCCTCGAGGGTCATCTGCCCGAGCAGATCGACGACGCGGGAGCTGGGGGCCGCGGCCGACACGGCCGCATCCTGTTCGAGCGACATCAGCCCTTCACCGCCCCGGTCAGGCCGCCGACGATGCGGCGCTCGAAGAGGCTGAAGAACACGAGGGCGGGGATCATCGACAGCGAGGTGAAGGCGAGCACCTTGGCCGTGTCGACCGAGTACTGCGACGCGAACGCCTGCGTACCCAGCGGCAGCGTGAAGGACGCCTCGTTGTTGAGGATGAACAGCGGGAGCATGTAGGAGTTCCAACTCTGGACGAAGACGAGGATGCCGACGGTGATGATGCCGGGCACCGCGAGCGGAACGACCATGCGCCAGAAGAAGCCGAGGCGCGAGCATCCGTCGATGGATGCGGCTTCCTGGAGCTCATGGGGGATCGCCGCGAGGAAGGGGACGAGGATGATGATGGTCATCGGCAGGCCGAAGGCGATCTGCGGCACGATGACGCCGGCGAGCGAGTTCATGAGTCCGAGGTCGCGCACCAGGATGTACAGGGGAGTGATCGCGACCGTCATCGGGAACATGAGTCCGGCGGTGAACAGCGCGTAGAACGCACCGCGTCCGCGGAAGTTGTACCGCGCCAGCGCGAAGGCCGCCATGAGCCCCAGGACGACAACGAACAGCGTCGTGGCGACGGCGGCGATGAGCGAGTTGCCCACCTGGCGCCAGAAGACGCCGCTGGCCAGCACGTTGACGTAGTTCTCCCAGTTCCACGTGGTCGGAAGGCCGGACGGGTCGAGGGTGATCTCGGAGTTCGTGCGGAACCCGCCGAAGATGATGTACGCGACGGGCGCCAGCATCAGGGCCACGAGCACCAGGGCGACGAAGTAGACGGCGAGGTTGGACGACTTCCGCTGGCCGGGAAGACCGCTCGAGTGTCGGCGGGTCGGGGTGCGCCGGCCCGGGGTGACGACGGCAGCGGTGGCGGTCATCGGGCACCTCCCGTGATGGCGCCGGCGGTGTCTCGGCGCAGGACGAAGCGCTGGTAGAGCAGTGCGACCGCCAGCGAGATGAGGAACATGACGACCGCGACCGCGCTGCCGTAGCCGTAGCTGCCGGCGTTGCGCCCGTTGGCGACCATGTAGGTGGCCATGGTGGAGGTGCCCGCCGTCGAGGCGACGTACTGACCCCACACGATCCACACGAGATCGAACAGCTGGAGCGATCCGATCACCGAGAGGAAGGCCCAGATGCGGATCGTCGGTCCCATGAGCGGCAGCACGATGTGGCGCTGGATCTGCCAGTACGACGCGCCGTCGATCGCGGCCGCCTCCGACAGCTCCTCCGGGATGCCCTGGAGGCCTGCGAGGAAGAGGATGACGGCGAAGCCGACGTACTTCCACGTGATGATGACCATGAGGGTCCAGATCGCGAGCGAGGGATTCGAGATCCAGTCGTTCGCGAGAGCGCCGAGCCCGATCTTCTCGAGCAGTCCGTTCAGTGCGCCGTTCGACTGCAGGAGCAGTCCCCAGCCGAGGCCGACGACGACCTCGGAGATGACGTACGGCACGAAGATCAGTACTCGGATGAGGGACTGGAACCGCATCTTGCGGTTCAGCAGAAGTGCGAGTCCCAGCGCGAGCGGTCCCTGCATCACGAGCGACATGACGACGATGAAGCCGTTGTGGCCCAGGGCCTCGTGGAAGGCCGGGTCGGTGAGGATCGTGACGTAGTTGCGGATGCCGACGAAGTCTGTGGGGGCGCCGTAGCCCGACCAGCTGAAGAAGCCGTAGAAAGCCGCCATCGCGACCGGGAAGATCACGAACGAGACGAAGACGATCAGGGCGGGGCCGAGCAGCAGGAGCAGCTCGGCGCGCAGGCGCCACCTGCCCCCGCGTCGGCGGGGCCGGGTGGGCGATGCCGCGGATGCGGCACCGCCCACCGGCGGAAGGCTGTCCGCCGCGTCAGCGACGGTACTCGCGTGTTCGCGAACGGAAGCCATCGTCATCGACCTCTCAGGACTTCGCGGCCGCGGCGTTGACGGCGTCGACGATGCCCTGCGGCGTGCCCTTGCCCGCGAACAGGTCGACGACGGCGACGTTGAGCGCGTTGCCCACGTTCTGGCCGTACAGGGTGTCGAGCCACACGACCACGTAGGGCGCGTCGTTGTAGCTCTTGAGGACGTCGACCAGAGCGGGGTCGGTCACGACGCTCTGCGCCTCGGTGGATGCCGGAAGGGTCTGGAACGCCTTCGCGTAGCCTTCCTGGTTCTCCTTCTCGGCGATGAAGTTCAGGAAGTCGACGCACTGCTTGGGGGCGTTGACCCAGCAGCTGAAGCCGTCGACGCCGCCCATCATGGCGCCGGCCTCACCCTTGCCACCCGAGACCTCGGGGAAGGGGAACCACTTGAGGTCGGCGAGAGGCTCCTCGTTCGGCGTCAGCGAGGCGATCACACCCGGGTCCCAGGCGCCCATGAGCTCCATCGCGGCCTGGTGGTTGGCCAGCAGACCGGCCGACGAGCCGGCGCCCTGCTGCGCGGTCGTGGTGAGGAAGCCGTCGTTGAAGGGGTTCGTCTTGATGAAGGCCTCGAGGTTCTCGCCCGCATCCAGCCAGCAGGGGTCGTCGAAGGACCGGTCGGAGGCCGCCTTGTCGAGGGCGTCCTTCGAGCAGGCGCGGAGGGCGAAGTTGTAGTACCAGTGCGCGGCGGGCCATGCGTCCTTCGCGCCGACGGCGATCGGGTCGATGCCCGCCGCACGGAGCTTCTCGTTGGCCGCCTCGAGCTCGTCGATCGTGGTGGGGGTCTCGGTGACGCCGGCCTGGGTGAACAGATCGGACGCGTAGTAGATGCCGGAGGGCAGGACGGCGGTCGGAACGCCGTAGTTCTTGCCGTCGATCGCGAAGGCGGAGAGCGAGCCGCCCATCGCGTCCTTCGTCGCCTGCGTCAGGCCGTCGGTGAGGTCCATGGCCTGACCCGCCTTGACCACATCGGCGAGCTTGCCGCCGCCGCGCGCCATGAAGATGTCGGGCGCGTCGCCCGAGTTGAGGGCGGTCTGGAGCTTGCCGTCCATCTCCTCGTTCTGGATCGACTGGATCTCGATCTTCACGCCGGGGTTGGCCTTCTCGAAGGCGGCGGCCGTGTCGACCCAGTACTGCTTGCCGTCACCCGTGGTCGAGTTGTGCCAGAAGGTCAGCGTGACATCGCCGCCGCTGTCGCCGGAGTCGCCGCCGCCGCTACAGCCGGCGAGCGCGAGGGCGCTCATGGCCAGCGCAGCAGCACCGACCAGCAACTTCTTGGTTCTCATGTGATCCACCTTTTCTCTTCATCGAGTCGCACCCCGAGGTGCTGCTGTGGGCACGAGCATCCGTGGCGTCGCTGCCTCGACGTGGCGTCGTGCGGGGGCTCGAAGGGTTCGAGCGGTGTCAGTGTGGCAACCACCCGAAAGGGTGTCAAACGTTTTCGAAAACCTTTTCCGGTGGTCTACGCTGAGGCGTCATGGTCCGAAGGGTCACGATTCACGACGTCGCCGCCGCCGCCGGCGTGTCCGTCGCGACCGTCTCGAAAGCCGTCAACGGGCGGTATGGCGTGGCGGAGGAGACGGTGGCGCGCGTGCTGTCGGCGGTCGACGAACTGGGGTACGAGTCCAGCCTCGTCGCCTCGAGCATGCGCTCACGGCGCACGGGCGTGATCGGCGTCCTCGTCGCCGATTTCGAGCCCTTCTCCGCGGAGGTGCTCAAGGGCGTGGGCAGTGCGTTGGCCGATTCCGGTCACGATGTGCTCGCCTACAGCGGGTCGCATCAGGAGGGGACGGGGTGGGAGCGGCGGTCGTTGAGCCGGCTCAGCGGGACGCTCATCGACGGGGCGATCATGGTGACGCCCACGATCGTGAACGTCACCTCGGACGTGCCCATCGTCGCGGTCGATCCGCACACCGGGCGTGCCGACCTCCCGACCGTCGAGTCCGACAGCTTCACCGGCGCGCAACAGGCGGTCCGCCATCTCGTCGAGCTCGGGCACCGTCGCATCGGCTTCATCGCGGGCCGCCCGGATCTGCGCTCCTCCGCCGCGCGAGACGCGGGCTACCGCGTGGCGCTGTCCGAGGCCGGCATCCCGTTCGATCCGAACCTCGTCGGCGTCGGCCGCTATCACGGCGACATCGCTCGCGAGGCCGCCGTGCAGATGCTCTCCTCGCCGCACCGTCCCACGGCGATCTTCGCCGCCAATGATCTCTCGGCGCTCTCGATCATCGACGTGGCGCACGAGCTGGGACTCTCGGTGCCCGGGGATCTGTCGGTCATCGGGTTCGACGACGTCCCCGAGGCCGCGCGTGCGGCCCTGCCGCTGTCGACCGTGCGCCAGCCGATGCAGCGCCTCGGCGCCGCGGCCGCGACCATGGTCCTCGCCCTCATGAACGGCGAGGAACTGGATGCGACGCACGTCCGGCTCGCGACCCGGCTCGTCCCGCGCGCCACCACCGCCCCGCCGCGCGCGGAGCGCTGAGACCACCGCCCGCACCGGGCGGCACCCGACCATCACGCGAAGGAGCATCCATGGGTCGTTACCGCAATCCCATCCTGCCGGGCTGCCATCCGGACCCCAGCATCTGCCGTTTCGGCGACCGCTACGTCCTCGTGACCTCGAGCTTCGAATACCTGCCGGGGCTTCCCGTGCACGTCTCGGACGACCTCGTGAACTGGACGCTCGCGGGGCACGTGCTGCATCGGCCCGGGCAGATCGACCTGTCCGGGCTCACCTCGTCCTCCGGCACGTACGCGCCGACGGTGCGCGAGGTGAACGGGCGGCTCGTCGTGGTGTGCACGGTCGTCGGGCCCGAGGAGGGCGAGTGGAGCGGGCGAACCGGCCACTTCCTGGTGACGGCGAGTGCTCCCGAGGGTCCTTGGTCCGACCCGGTGTGGATCGACGGCGTGGGCGGATTCGACCCCTCGATCACGGTCGACGGCGATCGCGTCTGGCTCTGCGGCACGCGGGAGGCCGTCGAGGGCCACTGGCCCGGGCGGACCGAGGTGTGGGTGGCCGAGCTCGACCTCGCCTCGGGGGCGCTGCTCAGCGAGCCCGTCGTGATCTGGACGGGAGCCGCCGTGGGGGCGGTCTGGGCCGAGGGACCGCATCTTCTCCCGCATCCGGACGGCGGGTGGATGCTGCTGGTCGCCGAGGGCGGGACCGACCTCGAGCACGCGGTGTGCGTCGCCTACGCCGATCGCATCGAGGGGCCGTACACGCCGGATGCGGGAAACCCCCGCCTCTCGCACCGCGATCTCGGGCCCGTGGCGCCGATCGTCGCCGTGGGCCACGCCGATCTTGTCGAGGACGGCGATGGCCGCAGCTGGGCGACGGTGCTGGCGCTGCATCCGGTGGACGGGCGCCGGGGGATCCTCGGGCGCAGGACCTCCCTCGTGCCGGTCGCCTGGGCCGACGGTCGTCCGCTGTTCGCGCCGGGTGTCGGGCGGGTCGAGGAGGTCGTGACGGCGGAGGGCGTGCCGGATCAGCGCCCCTGGCCGACCCGCATCGAGGAGCACTTCGCCGGCGAGCTGCTCGACCTCGAATGGAACGGCGCCGGGCGCCTGCCGGAGGAGTTTGCGAGCTGGGGCGCAGACGGCCTGCTGCTTCCCGGCGGCGCCGAGCCGTCGAAGACGGCGGGGGTCTCGTTCCTCGGTCGGCGTTTGCCCGACGAGAACAGCGACGTGTCGCTCCGCGTACGGGTCGCTGCGCAAGACGACGCGTTCCGCGCGGGCATCCTGCTGCGCGTCTCCGATGCTCAGCAATTGGAGCTGTCGGTGACCGGCGCCGGCGAGGCGATCGCGGTGCTCGCCGGAGCCGAGATCGGACGGCTGTCGCTCGGACGCGACGCCATCGGCGACGAGCTCGAGCTCACCCTCCGCATCCGGGATCTCACAGCGCGGGTCTTCGTGGGCGAGGAAGAGCTGGCCTCCTGCGAGCTCGACGTGCTGGCTCCCCAGCCGCCGCGCGGGTTCATCGGTGCCTGGGTGGGGCCGGTGGCGGTCGGATCGGGTCAGGCGCGCATCACGCGTTTCACGCTCAGCGCGGGCTGAACTCCGAAGGGTCGGCGAGGAGGTCGGCGAAGGCGAGTTCGCCGGCCCCGATGAGCAGGCGGTCCTCGGCGAGCGAGGCGAGGCGCACCTGGAGGGTCTCGGCGCACGCGGGCATCGCCTGGGCGCGCACTGCGTCGCCGAGTGCGCCCAGGTCGCTAGCGCAGAGCGCCGCGAGGAACCCGCCGAGCACGACGACGCTCGGGTTGAGGACGTTCACCGCGTTCGCCAGCGCCGTCGCGAGGATGCGCTGCTGTCGCTCGATCTCGGCGCGGGCGTCTCCGGATGCGGCGGCGACCGCATCCGTGAGCTGCGCGTCGTCGGCACCCGTCAACCCGAGGGCGGCGAGCAGGAGCGAGCGGTTGACCTCGTCCTCCAGGACGCCGCCGGGCACCCGACGATCGGCTGCATCCTCGATCCCCGGCCGATTCTGCCCGAACTCGCCCGCGTACCCGCCGGTGCCGGACAGCGGGTGGCCCGCGACGATGACGCCGCCGCCGATGCCGCTCGCGCCGCCGTTGAGGTAGACGACGTCGGCCGTGCCGCGCGCGGCGCCGAAGAGGTGCTCGGCGAGCACGCCGAGGCTCGCGTCGTTGCCGATGGCGGTGGGAAGCCCCGTCGCGTCGCGGATGAGCTCGGCCAGGGGAACATCCCGCCACCCGAGGTGAGGGGCGTCGCGCACGAGGCCGTCGCCGGTGCGGACGAGGCCGGGGACGGCGAGTCCGACGCCCGCGATGCGGTGATCGGCGAGCTCCGCGCCCCGCCAACGGTCGATGTGCTCGGCGACGAGCGTCGCGGTGTGGGTGGGCGTGGGCGACTCGGGCATCGTGACGCGAGCGCGGACGGGGATCGAGAGGTCGAGCCCGACGGCGGCGAGGGTGACCGCGTCGACTTCCGGGTTGACCGCGATCGCGACCGTGCGGGACTGCGGGGCCACCATCGGGGAGGGGCGCCCCGCCCGCCTCGCGGGATCGGGCGCCTTCTCTGCGACGAGCTGCTGCGCCGCCAGCTCGGCGACGAGGGCCGCGACCGTCGAGCGGTTGAGTCCCGTCGCCTCGGTGAGGGCGGCGCGCGAGAGGGCGCCCTCGCGGTGCACGAGTTGAAGGATGCGGGAGAGGTTGCGCTGCCGCATGCCGATGGCGTCCATGGCTCCAGTGTAGTAAGTTGCGAATAACAACATATCCGCCTCGCATCGCGAAGGAGCGTCATGCCCGCCCCCACTCCCGCCGACAAGTTCTCGTTCGGCCTCTGGACCATCGGATACAACGGCACCGACCCGTTCGGCGGGCCTACCCGTCCCCCTCTCGACGTGGTCCACGCCGTCGAGAAGCTCGCCGAGCTCGGCGCCTACGGCCTCACCTTCCACGACGACGACCTCTTCGCCTTCGGCTCCACCGATGCCGAGCGCCAGAAGCAGATCGATCGCCTCAAGGGCGCACTCGCCGACACCGGGCTGATCATCCCGATGGTCACCACCAACCTCTTCTCGGCCCCCGTCTTCAAGGACGGCGGCTTCACCGCCAACGACCGCGACGTGCGCCGCTACGCGCTGCGCAAGGTGTTCCGCCAGCTCGACCTGGGCGCGGAGCTCGGTGCCAAGACCTTCGTCATGTGGGGCGGCCGTGAGGGCGCCGAGTACGACAGCGCGAAGGACATCCGTGTCGCCCTCGAACGCTACCGCGAGGCCGTCAACCTGCTGGGCGACTACGTCACCGACAAGGGCTACGACATCAAGTTCGCGATCGAGCCGAAGCCGAACGAGCCCCGCGGCGACATCCTGCTGCCGACGCTCGGCCACGCGATCGCCTTCATCGACTCGCTCGAGCGTCCCGAGCTCGTCGGCCTGAACCCCGAGGTCGGGCACGAGCAGATGGCGGGCCTGAACTTCGCCGCCGGCATCGCCCAGGCGCTGTACCACGGCAAGCTCTTCCACATCGACCTCAACGGCCAGCGCGGCATCAAGTACGACCAGGACCTCGTGTTCGGACACGGCGACCTGCACAATGCGTTCGCGCTCGTCGACCTGCTCGAGAACGGCGGCCCCGGCGGTGTTCCCGCGTACGACGGTCCCCGTCACTTCGACTACAAGCCCAGCCGCACCGAGGACGAGAAGGGCGTGTGGGAGTCGGCCGCGGCCAACATGCGCACCTACCTGCTCCTGAAGGAGCGCGCCGCGGCCTTCCGCGCCGACCCCGAGGTGCAGGAGGCGCTGGCCGCGGCCAAGGTCCCCGAGCTGTCGGTGCCGACCCTCAATGACGGCGAGACGTACGAGCAGTTCCTCGCCGACCGCTCGGCCTACGAGGACTTCGACACCGACGCGTACATGGGCGGCAAGGGCGGCGGCTTCGTGCGTCTGCAGCAGCTGGCGACCGAGCACCTGCTGGGCGCCCGCGGCTGACGCACCCGCATCCGGTTCGCCGCGCATCCGGCCCGCCGCGGTCCGGGCGCCCCGTGTCCCACTTGCCGCACTCCGTGTCCCACTTTCCGCAGGATTCGACCCCGAAACTGCGGAAAGTGGGACACGGCGCGAAGCGGATGCGGGAGGTGCCCTCTGAAGAAGCAGACGTCCCTCGGAAGGGCATCCTGAACAAGAAGGAGCAGCGATGACGCTGGTGTTGGGGGTCGACTCGTCGACCCAGTCGTGCAAGGTCGTCGTGATCGACGCGGAATCGGGTGCCATCGTGCGCACCGGACGCGCCCCGCATCCGGACGGCACCGAGGTGGACCCGGCGGCCTGGTGGGAGGCGCTGCAGTCGGCCATCGCGGATGCGGGCGGACTCGACGACATCGCCGCGTGGTCCATCGGCGGGCAGCAGCACGGGATGGTGGCGCTCGACGCCGACGGCCGGGTCATCCGTCCTGCGCTGCTGTGGAACGACACCCGTTCCGGCGGCGCCGCCGCCCAGTTGACCGCCGAGTTCGGCGCCGAAGCGCTCGCCGAGCGCACGGGTCTCGTTCCGGTCGCCTCCTTCACCATCACGAAGCTGCGGTGGCTGCGCGACAACGAGCCCGACAACGCGGCGCGCGTGGCCGCCGTCGCGCTGCCGCACGACTGGCTCACCTGGCGGCTGCGGGGGTACGGACCCGCAGGCGAGAGCGCCCTCGGTCCCGTGCTCGACGAGCTCGTCACCGACCGCTCCGACGCCTCCGGCACCGGTTACTGGTCGCCCGAGACGGGCGGATACGACCGCGAGCTGCTGGTCGCCGCTCTCGGCCACGATGCCCTGCTGCCGCGCGTGCTCGGCCCCGACGAGTGGGTGACGGATGCGGCCGGCCGCCGCGTCGGCCCGGGCGCCGGCGACAACGCGGGTGCCGCCCTCGGCGTCGGCGCGGTCCCGGGCGATGCGATCGTGTCGATCGGCACCTCGGGCACGGTGTTCGCGGTGAGCGCCGAACGCACGATCGACGCCACCGGCACGGTCGCGGGGTTCGCCGACGCGTCCGGAAACTTCCTGCCCATCGTCGTGACCCTCAACGCCGCGCGCGTGCTCGATGCCATCGCGCGGCTGCTCGGCGTCGACCACGCCGAGCTCAGCGCACTCGCGTTGACGGCGAAGCCGGGCGCAGGCGGCCTGCGGCTCATCCCGTACTTCGAGGGGGAGCGCACCCCCAACCTGCCGGACGCGACCGCATCCCTGGAGGGCATGACGCTCGCCTCGACCACGCGGGAGAACCTCGCCCGCGCGGCGGTGGAGGGCATGCTGTCCGGGCTCGGCGCGGGTCTCGACGCCCTCCGCTCGCTGGGCGTGCCGCTCGAGCGCGTGCTGCTGATCGGCGGTGCCGCCCAGTCCGAGGCGGTGCGCCGCGTGGCGCCCGAGGTCTTCGGACTGCCGGTGGAGGTTCCGGAGCCGGGCGAGTACGTGGCGCTGGGTGCCGCGCGCCAGGCCGCCCGCAGCCTGGACTGAGCGTGAGGGCCGGCCGGGACATGGCCGATCCGGTCGGTCCTCACACCACCCACCGAGCGGGTGCCCGTACGGTCGGAGACATGAAGGTGCCGCTCGAGCAGCAACAGATCATGATGTCCCCCGCGCAGCTGCGCGAGGTGCGTGACGAGCTGCAGCGGTTCCTGCTCGAGTACCGCTTCGGCATGCAGGAGATCGAGACGAAGATCTCGATCCTGCGGGACGAGTTCCTGCACATGCACGAGTACAACCCGATCGAGCACGTCACCAGCCGCTTGAAGTCGCCCGACAGCCTCGTCGACAAGGTGACGCGCAAAGGCATCCCGTCCGACTTCGCCTCGATCCGCGAGCACATCACCGACATCGCCGGCGTGCGCGTCACCTGCAGCTTCACGACGGATGCGTACCGGCTCTTCGACCTGCTGACGCAGCAGGACGACATCAGCGTGCGCACTGTCAAGGACTACATCGCGACCCCCAAGGAGAACGGCTACAAGAGCCTGCACGCGATCGTCGAGGTTCCCGTGTTCCTCTCGACCGGCCCCGTACGCGTGCCGGTCGAGGTGCAGTTCCGCACGATCGCGATGGATTTCTGGGCGAGTCTCGAGCACAAGATCTACTACAAGTACGACCGCCAGGTGCCGATGGGGCTCACGGAGAGCCTGCGCGAGGCGGCCGAGACCGCGGCCGCGCTCGACGAGCGCATGGAGCGGTTGCACCGCGAGGTGCACGGAGAGCAGGGGCAGGCGAGCAGCCCGTCGAACGTCATCCGCGTCTGAGGCTGCAGCGCGGTTAGGCTCGGCGCGTGGACGCCGTGGCCGAACTGCTGGATGCGGCCCGGCGCGAGCTGGGCGAGGTACCGCGCGAGGCGCTGGGCGTGTGGCGCAGCCGCCGCATCCTCGGCATCCCCACGTCGCCGCGCATCGTGCCCGCAGGCTCTGCATGGCATCTGGGCGTGCTCCTGCTGACGGATGACGCCGTCCTCGCGACGGGCGAGGTCGTCCGGGCGCGGGAGGAGGTGCGGCGCGGGTTCGCGGCCGAGTCGCAGCGGGAGCGGGCAGCGATCGCCGCGGCAGCCTTCCGGGGCGGATTCGCGGAGGGGCAGAGCGTGCACGTCGGCTGGGAGCCGATCGATCCGGACGCGGTGGATGCGGCATCCTCGCCGCTGCGGATCGGTGTCGACGGACCCATGGTGCGCTGGAGTGCGGCGGGCGGGTTCATGCCGCTCAGCACCTATCTCGCCGAGCGGGTGGCGCTTGCCCGCACCCCGCCCGCGGGAGCGTGATCGCGCCGCCCGGATCCGGAGCCCTCGCGGCGGTCGGCGTCAACCCCCGCGCGCCCTTCATGCTCGTGGGTCATGCTCCGATGGTGACCGACGATTCCGCGCCCTCCGCGTCCACTAGGGTGAAATCCCCCTCATCCGAAGCCTCAGGAGGCGACGACGTGCACACCTGGCCCGGATCGGCTTATCCCTTGGGGGCGACGTACGACGGGAACGGTACGAACTTCGCGCTCTTCAGCGAAGGGGCCGAACGCGTCGAGCTGTGTCTGTTCGACGACGATGATGTCGAGACCCGTCTCGACATCATCGAGGTCGACGCGTTCGTCTGGCACGCCTACCTTCCCAACGTGGGGCCGGGACAGCGCTACGGGTACCGCGTGCACGGGCCGTACGACCCCGCATCCGGTCAGCGGTTCAACCCGAACAAGCTGCTCCTCGATCCCTATGCGAAGGCCGTGGACGGCCAGATCGACTGGGACCAGTCGCTGTTCGGCTACAACTTCGGCGACCCCGACTCCCGCAACGACGAGGACTCGGCCGCCCACATGATGAAGGGCGTCGTCATCAACCCCTTCTTCGACTGGGGCGGCGACCGGCAGCCGAAGACGCCCTACTCGGAGACCTTCATCTACGAAGCGCACGTGAAGGGTCTCACCCAGCTCCACCCGTCGATCCCCGAGGAGATCCGCGGTACGTACAGCGCCATCGCGCATCCGGTCATCATCGAGCACCTCAAGAAGCTCGGCGTGACCGCGATCGAACTCATGCCGGTGCACCAGTTCGTCGACGACGACACCCTGCAGCAGAAGGGGCTGTCGAACTACTGGGGCTACAACACGATCGCGTTCCTCGCGCCGCAGAACACCTACTCGTCGACGGGCGGGAGCGGCCAGCAGGTTCAGGAGTTCAAGGGCATGGTGCGGGCGCTGCACGCCGCCGGTATCGAGGTCATCCTCGACGTGGTCTACAACCACACGGCCGAGGGCAACCACCTCGGTCCCACCCTGTCGATGAAGGGCATCGACAACGAGGCGTACTACCGACTCGAAGACGACGACAAGCGGTACTACACGGATTACACGGGCACCGGCAACAGCCTCAACGTCGGCAATCCCCACGCGCTGCAGCTGATCATGGACTCGCTGCGCTACTGGGTGCTCGAGATGCACGTCGACGGCTTCCGGTTCGACCTGGCCGCCACCCTCGCTCGCGAGTTCTACGAGGTCGACCGCCTCGCCGCCTTCTTCGAGCTCGTGCAGCAGGACCCGATCGTCAGCCAGGTGAAGCTCATCGCCGAGCCGTGGGATGTGGGACCCGGTGGCTACCAGGTGGGCAACTTCCCGCCCCAGTGGACGGAGTGGAACGGCAAGTACCGCGACACCGTGCGCGATTTCTGGCGCGGCGAGCCGGCCACGCTCGGAGAGTTCGCCTCGCGCCTCACCGGTTCCGCAGACCTCTACGAGAACTCCGGGCGGCGACCCGTCGCCTCCGTCAACTTCGTCACCGCCCACGACGGCTTCACCCTGCGCGACCTCGTCTCGTACAACGAGAAGCACAACGAGGCGAACGGCGAGGACGGCAACGACGGCGAGTCCCACAACCGTTCCTACAACTTCGGCGTCGAGGGCCCGACCGACGACGTCGAGGTGCTGACGCTGCGCGCCCGCGCCCAGCGCAACTTCATCGCGACGCTGCTGCTGAGCCAGGGCATCCCCATGCTGCTGCACGGCGACGAGCTGGGGCGTACGCAGGGCGGCAACAACAACGGCTACGCGCAGGACAACGAGATCACGTGGGTCGACTGGGAGAACGCCGACCTGCCCCTGATCGAGTTCACCGCAGCGTTGTCGCGCCTCCGCCGCGATCACCCGACGTTCCGACGAAGCCGCTTCTTCGACGGTCGTCCGGTGCTGCAGGAAGAGGACGCACCCGTCCCCGACATCGTGTGGCTGCGTCCCGACGGCACGCCCATGCGGCCCGAGGACTGGGACTCCGGCTTCGGCCGTGCCGTGGGCGTCTTCCTCAATGGCAACGGCATCCGCGAACGCGATCGCCGCGGCGAGCAGATCATCGACAGCCACTTCATCGTGCTCTTCAACGCGGGCGACGAGCCGGTCGAGTTCACGCTGCCGAACGTCGACTTCTCCCCCGAGTGGGACGTGCTGGTCGACACGGCCGGCAACCGCGCCGACTCGGATCCCGTCCGTCCGGGCGACGTGCTCCCGGTCGAGACGAAGTCGCTCATCGTGCTGCGCGAGCACCGCGGGAGTGAGGCCGAGCCCGACCACTCCGTCGCCGCATCCCTGACGCAGAACCTCACGGTCCCCGTCGACGAGGTGCCCGGCGCTGCTCCCAAGTCCGAGCTCCCGCACTGACCCGGAGGACGCATGCTGCCCGCTTCGACCTACCGCCTGCAGATCCGTCCGAGCTTCGATCTGGATGTGGCCGCCGCCGTCGTGCCCTACCTCGCCGACCTCGGCGTGGGATGGGTGTACCTGTCGCCGTTGCTGAAGGCGACGACCGGCTCCGATCACGGCTACGACGTCGTCGATCCCTCCCTCGTGGACCCCGCCCGCGGCGGGGGTGAGGCGCTCGACCGGTTCGTCTCCACCGCCCACGACGCGGGGCTCGGCGTACTCGTGGACATCGTTCCCAACCACATGGGCGTCTCGATCCCGCGCGAGAACCCGTGGTGGTGGGACTATCTGCGCCTCGGCGAGGCGTCCGAGCGCGCGTCCGCGTTCGACGTCGACCGCGCGCTCGACGATGGCCGGGTCCGGTTGCCGATCCTCGGCGCCCCGCTCGCGGAGGTGATCGGCGAGATCACCGTCGACCCGGTGCCCGCCCCGGATGCTCCCGACGGACTCCTGCGGTATTACGACCACGAGCTGCCGCTCGCCCCGGGCTCGCTCGCCGGCCTCGAGCTCGACGACGTCGCCGCGGTACTCGACCGGCAGCACTACGAACTGCGCTTCTGGCGCGACGAGGCCGCGCTGCTGAACTACCGCCGGTTCTTCGCCGTGACGACGCTCGCCGCCGTGCGCGTCGAGGACCCGCACGTCTTCGACGACGCGCACGTCGAGATCCTGCGGTGGGTGCGCGAGGGACTCGTGGACGGCCTGCGCGTCGACCACCCCGACGGCCTGCGCGACCCGGGCGGATACCTCGCGCGGTTGGCCGAGGTCACGAACGGCCTGCCGGTCTGGGTCGAGAAGATCCTCGAACACGGCGAGGAGCTGCCCTCGTGGTGGCACACCGTCGGCACAACGGGCTACGACGCCCTCGGCGAGATCGAGCGTGTGCTCGTCGATCCCGCGGGGCGTGCGGGCCTCGATGCGCTGGATGCGCAGCTGCGCATCGAGACGGGTCTCCCGTCGGCGCCGTCGTGGGGCGAGCTCATCCACGGCACGAAGCGTCAGATCGCCGACACGATCCAGGCATCCGAGGTCGCGCGGCTGGTGCGCCTGCTGCCGATCCCCGTTCCCGGTGCCCGAGAGGCGCTGGCCGAACTCCTCGCGCTGTTCCCGACCTACCGCAGCTACCTGCCCGCGGGGCGCGCATGGCTCGACGAAGCGGCGGAGGCCGCATCCGCTGCCCGCCCGGATCTCGCCGAGGCGATCGCCGCCCTCGTGCCGCTGCTCGCCGACGGCTCGAGCGAGCTCGCGCAGCGTTTTCAGCAGACGACAGGACCGGTCATGGCGAAGGGCGTCGAAGACACCGCGTTCTATCGCTTCACCCGTCTCGGGTCGCTCACGGAGGTCGGGGGAGACCCCTCCGCGTTCTCGCTCGACGTCGCCGGGTTCCACGATGCCTTCGCGCGGCGGCAGGCGTCGTGGCCGCACTCGCTCACCACGCTGTCGACGCACGACACGAAGCGGGGCGAGGATGTGCGGGCGCGCCTCGATGTGCTCGCGGAGATCCCCGAGCGGTGGGCGGAGACGCTCGACGCGCTTCGGGAGATCGCGACGACCGGCCACGGCCCGTTCGACGCGCTGCTGTGGCAGGCCATCGTCGGTGCCTGGCCCGCGAGCGCCGAGCGCCTCCACGCCTACGCCGAGAAGGCCGCCCGCGAGGCCGGCGACGCGACCAGCTGGCTCGACGTGAACGAGGACTTCGAGCGGCGGATGCATGCCGTCGTCGACGCCGCCTTCGGCGAGGCGCGCCCGCTCGTCGAGTCGTTCGTCGCAGAGATCGCTGCGGCCGGGCACTCGAACGGCCTGTCCGCCAAGATCCTCCAGCTCGCCGGACCCGGCATTCCCGACGTGTACCAGGGGTCCGAGCTGTGGGAGCAGTCGCTCGTCGACCCGGACAACCGCCGCCACGTCGACTTCGCGGCCCGCGCCGCCACGCTCGCACGGCTGGATGAGGGACTCGTGCCGCCCGTGGACGGCAGTGCGGCGGCCAAGCTCCTGCTGGTCTCCCGCGCGTTGCGTCTGCGCCGCGACCGCCCCCACCTGTTCACCCGCTACACGCCGGTGACCGTGACCGGCGCCGCCGCCGAGCATGCGGTGGCCTTCGACCGCGGCGGCGCGATCGCGGTCGCGACCCGGCTGCCGATGGGCCTCGCGGCTCGTGGCGGATGGGGCGACGCGACCCTCCTGCATCCCGCCGGCGCTGTGCAGGACGAGCTGACCGGCCGGATCTTCGACACCGAGCAGATCCCGCTCGCCGAGCTGCTGGCGACCTACCCGGTCGCGCTGCTCGCGCCGGTCGCGCTCGCGGCACCGCGCGGATGACGACCCACGAGACGAGGACGAGACGATGATCGAGCTCTGGGCGCCCAAGGCGCGGCGGGTACGGATGCGCTCGGGTGCCGACCTGACACGCGAGAGGGAGCTGACGGCGGGAGTCGACGGATGGTGGCGGGCACCGCTGGATCTCACCGACGGTGAGCGCTACGGGTTCGTGCTCGACGACGGTGAGCTGCGCCCCGACCCGCGGTCGCGCCGTCAGCCCGAGGGCGTGCACGCGGCATCCGCGTGGGTCGACACCGACGCATTCGCGTGGACGGACGCGGGGTGGACCGGCCGGCAGCTGGCGGGGGGTCTGATCTACGAGCTGCACCTCGGCACGTTCACGCCCGAGGGGACGCTGGATGCGGCCATCGAGCGTCTTCCCCACCTGGTCGAGCTGGGCGTCAGCCACATCGAGGTGCTGCCGGTGAACGGGTTCAACGGCGTCTGGAACTGGGGCTACGACGGGGTCGCCTGGTACACCGTGCACGAGGCCTACGGCGGCCCCGCGGGCTACGCGCGCTTCGTGGACGCGGCCCACGCCGCCGGCCTCGCCGTCGTGCAGGACGTCGTGTACAACCATCTCGGCCCGTCCGGGAACTACCTTCCGGAGTTCGGCCCGTACCTGCGGGAGGGCACCCGAAACACGTGGGGCGACTCCGTCAACCTCGACGAGCCGGCCGTCCGCGCCTTCATCGTCGAGAACGCGTTGATGTGGCTCCGTGACTACCACGTCGATGCGCTGCGACTGGATGCGGTTCACGCGCTGCACGACGAACGGCCCGTCCACATCCTGCGCGAGATGGCGGAGGCCGTCGACGCGCTGTCGGCGCACGTCGGCCGCCCGTTGACACTCATCGCCGAGAGCGACATGAACGACCCGACCCTGATCCTGCCGCGCGAGGCGGGCGGCTACGGGCTCGCCGCGCAGTGGAGCGACGACTGGCACCACGCCGTCCATGTCGCGCTCACCGGTGAGACGAGCGGCTACTACGCGGACTTCGCCGCATCCGATGCGCTCGAGAAGGTGTGGACGCGCGGGTTCTTCCACGACGGCACGTACTCATCGTTCCGCGAGCGCCACCACGGGCATCCGATCCCCGCGGAGGTGCCGACCTGGCGTCTCGTGACCTTCACCCAGGACCACGACCAGATCGGCAACCGCGCCGCGGGCGACCGGCTGAGTGCGACGCTCTCGCCCGCCCGGCTGGCGGTCGCCGCCGTCCTGACGCTGACCGCGCCCGGCACGCCCATGCTCTTCATGGGCGAGGAGTGGGGCGCGTCGACCCCGTGGCCGTTCTTCACCTCGCATCCGGAGCAGTGGCTCGGCGAGGCGGTGCGGAAGGGGCGCGCGGAGGAGTTCGCGAAGACGGACTGGGACGAATCCCTCGTGCCCGACCCGCAGGATCCGACGACGTTCCAGAGCGCCAAGCTCGCGTGGGAGGAGGCGGAGATGGGCGACCATGCCCACATCCTCGCGCTCTACCGAAACCTCGCGCGGCTGCGGCGTGAGCGGCCCGAGCTCACCGACCCCTCGTCGGCGCACCTGTCCGCGGCGATCGAGCGACCGGGTGCGGCGCCGTCCGCCAGGCGGTTCGTGCTGGGGCGCGGGGCGCTGCGGATCATCGTGAACCTCGCGGCAGATCCATGGGAGGTGCCGCTCGCCGCGGCGGAGGACGTGCTGCTCGCCACCGTCCCCGTCTCGCCCGCTGCCGGCGCGGTGACCGTCCCGGCGGACGCCGCCGTGGTGCTCGGCCCGCCCCTGGGCTGAGGTCGCCGCATCCCGCCGAATGAGCATTCGTTCGTCGAGTGAGCATGCAATGCAGTGCTCACTCGGTGAATGGATGCTCGCTCGGCGAACGGCTCGGGCGCGTCGACGTGTTCAGCCGGAACTGGCGAACGAAGTGCACCGTGCGAGATGTAACGCGGGGGAAACGCGGGCCGTCTAGCCTGGCGGCAGCGTTCATGTAAACACGCGCCGCGGCCCTCGCAGCCGCGGTGGGAAACCGTGAAGTGGCTACCTCGATACCCATCGGTCGCCCTTCCGAGGGCGATCCCCACCCAGGAGTCGCCATGACCTTCCACGTCCCTCTCGTCGACATCACTGCGTACGTCGCAGACGGCAGCCCCGAGGCGAAAGCCGCCGTCGCGCGCGCGATCGATGAGGCCTGCCGCACCGTCGGCTTCATCCAGATCACCGGACACGGCATCCCGGATGCGGTCACCGCCGGCCTGACCGACGCGATGGATCGCTTCTTCGCCCTCGATCTGGAGCAGAAGAAGACCTATCGCACACCCCCGCAGATCAACCGCGGCTACAGCCCGCCCAAATCCGAGTCCCTCAGCCTCTCGCTCGGCGTCGAGTCGGCGAACCGGATGAACGACTTCTTCGAGGCGTTCAACGTCGGTGCCGCGCAGGCGGACTATCCCGCATCCCCGGATCTTCCGCAGCCGGAGTACGCCGACAACCTGTGGCCCGACGTCGACGGTTTCGAGGCGCAGGTGCAGGCGTACTTCGCCGAGGCGGCGCGCGTGGCACGCACGATGACCCGCATCTTCGCCGACGCGCTCGGGTTGGAGGCCGACTTCTTCGACCGACGCACCGGCCACTCCCTCGATGTCATGCGGATGAACAACTACGCGCTGCCGCCCGGGACCGACGTGACGTTGGACGGCGACCTCGTCGGCATGGGCGAGCACACCGACTACGGCATCGTGACGATCCTCTGGGCCGACCAGGTGAAGGGTCTGCAGGTGCTCGGCGCCGACGGGTCGTGGAACGACGTCGCTCCCGCCGACGACGCGCTTCTCATCAACCTCGGCGATGTGACGGCGCGCTGGACGAACGAGCGGTGGATGTCCACCCTGCACCGGGTGAAGCCGCCCGTGATCGACGGCACGATCGAGCGCCGTCGATCGGCCGCCTTCTTCCACGACGGCGACGTCGATGCGCTCATCGAGACGCTGCCGTCCTGCGTCGACGCGGAGCACCCGGATCTGTACGAGCCCATCACCGTGGGCGACCACATCCGTGCGAAGCTCGCAGGCTCGCGCGAAGGGAAGGCGAACGAGAAGGCGGAGCGGGAGTCGCAGCGGGTGCTCTCGAGCTACCGCTGAGCTCTGCGCGTCGATCCGGCCGCCGAAGGAGTATCCGTTCGTCGAGCGAGTACGCGATGGAGTGCTCGCTCGGCGAACGGGTGCTCGCTCGACGGCGCAAGCGCCGGCGGACGCTGTCAACCCCTGGCGCGAAGTAGCTAGATTATCTAGCTTTATGGGATGAATGTCGCGACATCGCGCTCATCCGACCTCACCCGGCAGATCGCCGTCCTCGCCGCGACCGGCTTCATGCTGGTCGCGGCCATGGTGGGCACGGGACTGTTCGGCGGCACAGCCGTGCAGGACCTGCAAGACGGTGCGCTCGACGCGGATGCGAGCTATCTCGCCCCCGCCCGGCAGGCCTTCTCGATCTGGTCGGCCGTGTACCTCGGTCTCATCGCGTACGCGGTCTGGCAGGCGCTGCCCGGGCAGCGGGCCAGCGAACGCCAGCGACGCCTCGGGTGGTTGATCGCTGTGACCGAGGTGCTCAACGGGCTCTGGCTCGTCGCAGCGCAGTTCACCACGCTGCCGCTGACGGTCCTGGTCATCGTGCTGTTGCTCGTCGCCCTCTCGATCACCTGGCGCCGGGCCATCATGCAGCCGAGCGAGGGCGTCGTCTCCGCCGTGCTCATCGACGGCGTCACGGGGCTGCACCTCGGGTGGGTGGCACTCGCGACGGTCGCGAACACCGCAGCCTGGCTCACCCGCATCCTGCCCGCCGGCGCCGAGGACGCGGCGGACGTCTGGGGCATCGTCGTGCTGATCGCTATGGCGGCGATCGGATGCGGCATCGCCTGGTTCGGACGCATCGCTCCCTCGCTCGCGCTGTGCTGGGGACTGTCGTGGCTCGCCGTGGGCCGCCTCACCGATCAGCCGCACAGCGCCGCGATCGGCACGGCGGCCGTCGGCACCGCTGCTCTCATCGCCCTCGTCACCGTCGTGCGTGTCGTGCAGCGGTTGCGCCGACGCTGAGCCGGCGCTCTCTCAGAGGCGCGCGAAGGCGTGCAGGATGCGTGCGGGCTCGGTGACGGGCGAAGCCAACACCCGCGCCGCGACCGCGTCGAACTCGCTCGGATCGAAGTACCCGCCGTCGCGGTAGATGCGCATGCGGGCCGTGAAGTCGTTCGGCGTGAGCTCAGGGTGGAACTGCGTCGTGTACAGGCTCTGGCCGACGCGGTAGGCCTGGACGGGACAGTCCTCGTTCGTGGCGAGCAGCACGGCATCCGGCGGCAGGATGTCGGTGCCCTCCTTGTGCGCCGTGAACGCCTCGAATCGCTCGGGCAGGCCGCCGAACACCGGGTCGTGGCGTCCCGCATCCGTCAGAGTGACAGTCGTCGATCCCGTGCCCTCGGGATACGTGTCGGCCACGGCGCCCCCGAAGACGCGAGTGACGACGCCGATGCCGTAGCAGGTGAACATCGCTCGTGTCGCACCGGATGCGGCGGCCTCGGCCACGCGGGCAAGGTCGTCCTCGAGTCGGGTCTGCACGGCGCCCTTGTCGGGCGTCGTCACGTTGAAGGGACTGCCGCCGACGACGAAGCCCGCGTAGCGCTCGATCGCGTCGGACGGCAGGGCGTCGGCAACCAGGTCCCACGCGTGGAGCCCGTCCTCGTCGCGCCCCATCGCGACGCGGAACGACGCCCACTCCGCCCGGGCCGCATCCCGCTGCGGGCGCGCGCAGAGGTAGAGCAGCGGGCGGAAATCCATCCTGCGATTCTATGGCGCGGCTGTGGCGGCCTCCGCGGAGGCCGCTCAGTCGCGCGACGACTGCGCGGTGCGGCCCCTGAGGATGCCGATGAAAGCGTCGACGAGCAGCGACGCATCCTCCCGCGGCCACGCGAATCCGACGGGTGCGGTCGCGGCGCCCGAGAGTGGTCGGTACTCGACATCCTTGCGGTGGTGCAGCCGGGCGAGCGACATCGGAACGATCACGATGCCCACACCGGACGCGACGATCTCGATGGCATCCGCCGTCGTCGGCGGTGCCGCGAAGGCCGGCGCGGCGGTGCCGGCGACATGCGGGTCCAGCACGTCGTCGACCGGGACGATCAGCACCTCGCCCTCGAGGTCCTCGACGGTGAGCTCCTCACCCGCGGCGAGGTGCGAATCGGCCGAGAACGCGACGACGACGGTCTCCTCGTAGAGGCGGATGAGATGCCAGCTGTCGGTGTCCACGGGGGGACGCACCAGCGCCGCATCCACCTGGCCGCTCCGCAATGCCTCCTCCTGCGCGGCGACCTCGAGCGGCACGAGCTCGAGCACCGTGCGCGGCATCCGTTCCTGCCAGATGTCGATCCACTTGCCGGGTGTGGCTCCCGGGATCGCGCCGAGGCGGAACGGGCCCGCGGGGGGCGGCGGGGTCGGTTTCTTCGCACCGGCCGAGCCGCTCTTGGCCGGTCGCTTCGCCGTGGCGCCGCGGGCCGTCCCCGCGCGAGTGGGCTTCTTCCCGCCCTTGGGCGCGCCACGACCAGCCATGCCCCCAGGCTATCCGGCCCCGCGCGCCCGCAAACGACAGTTCGCCTGTCACATCTCGCGCGGATTGGCGCGATCTGGGACAGGCGAACGATGCGGGTGACGGATGCGGTGCGCTCAGGCGGCGGAGCGAAGTCCCCGACGGTCGGTCGCGACGCGCTCACCCTGCGCGATGGTCTGGTCGTCGCCGATCAGCGAACCCCCGGCGACGCTCGCCCCGGGGCCGACCTGCGTGCGCACGCCGATCTGCGCGCCCGCGCCCACGTGTGCGCGGGAACCGATGTGCGCGTGCGGCGCGATCTTGACCTTCGGGCCGATGACGACGTCGCTCTCGATCCACGCGCCGCGGCCGACATAGACGTCCGCCGCGATCTGCGCTCCGGGCTCCACATAGGCGCCCGCTTCGACGACAGCCGTCGGGTGGACCTTCGCGCCGTTCGCGATGAGACCGCGCCCGTTCACGTGCTTGCGGTAGCGCAGCATCTCACCGCGCTCGTTCTCGATATCGATGTAGTTCTTGCCCACGATCGCCTCCTCCGGACCTCGAGGTGCCAGCAATGATCGAAACGATCCGGTACGGGGTTTCATTCCCGACCCGGCACTCTTCCGGCCTCGAACCATATTCGGAGCCGTCGCGGGATCGGATGCGGGTTGCGCCGCAAGCTCCGAGGACCTATCCACGAGACTGCGCAGCCGCATCCAGGTGGCACGATGGACGACGTGAACGAGCCGCAGCCGGAGCCCGCCGAGCCATCCGCCGACGCGATGGAACCGGAGCTCGGAGCGCGCCCGAGCGCTCCGGAGACCGCATCGACACTGGTCTTCGACGTCAAGCAGACGGCGCACAGTGTGCCTGAGGACATCCTCGGCATTCTGACCGGAACCTTCGCTGCCTCGCTCGGTCTCTACCTGCTGCAGTCGGCGGGCTCGGTCACCGGCGGCACCGCGGGCGTCGCCCTGCTGTTCGACTACGCGACGTCGTGGCCGTTCTGGTTGATCTTCGCCGTCGTGAACCTTCCCTTCGCTGCGCTCGCGATCTGGAAGAAGGGGTGGGACTTCACCCTGCGCACCGCGGTCTCGATCGCGCTCGTGTCGGGGTGGTCGGTCGTGCACCACGCTCTCCTGCGCATCGAGAGCCTGGACCCGATCTACGGCACGCTCGGCGGCAACCTGCTGGCGGGCGTCGGTCTGCTGATCCTGTTCCGCCACAAGGCGAGCCTGGGCGGGATCAACATCGTCGCCCTGCTGATCCAGGAGCGCACCGGTTTCCGTGCGGGCTGGACCCAGCTGATCCTCGACCTCGTGATCATCCTGATCTCGCTGCTGGTGATCCCGGCACCCGCCGTGCTCCTGAGCGCGATCGGCGCCGTGCTGCTGAACCTGGTCCTCGCCATGAACCACCGCCCCGGTCGCTACATCGGTCACTGACATTCCGGGCCGTCAGCCACCGGCATCCGTCCCGCATCCGCCGCCCGGGGCGGGCTTCCCGTATCCATGTCCCACTTGCTGCACTCTTGGGGTCCGATTCCCGCGGCATGTCCCACTTGCTGCACTTTTGGGGCCGGATTTCTGCGGAAAGTGGGACATGCTCTGCGGAAAGTGGGACATGCTCAGGCGGGCGCGGGTTGGCAGCGCGGGCACCAGAACACGTTGCGCTCCGCCGTGGGCGAGGCGCCCAGGGCCGTCTCGCGGATGAGGGTGCCGCACCGGCGGCACGGTTTGCCGGCGCGGCCGTACACCCAGGTGCGCTGCCCGGCGCGGTCTTGGCCGGTGAACGTGCGGGCCGGACGATCGCGGTTGGCGCGGATCATGCGCGCGCCGGTCTCGATCAGCCCGGCGGCATCGATTTCGTTGGCGGGCGTCTCGGGGTGGATGCCGCGCACGAACAACAGCTCATTCGCGTACACATTGCCGAAGCCTGCGACGTTGCGCTGATCCAGGACGGCCACGTGGGCGGCGCGCGCGTCCGCTGCGAGTCTCCGGGCGGCCTCCGCCGCATCCCACGACTCGCCGAGAGGGTCGGGGCCGAGGTAGCCGACGAGCTCATCCTCCCGTGCCGTCGGCACTACCTCGATCATGGCCAGGTCGAAACCGACCGCATCCGCCGTGGCGACGCCGACGATCGCTCGGGCCTTGAAGGCGGGTTTGCGCCATCGGGCGCCGGGGGCGTAGACGTGCCACTCGCCCTCCATCTTCAGATGGGAGTGCAGCGTCTGATCGCCGATGCGCGCCAGCAGATGCTTGCCGCGCGGCACGACCGCGTGCACGGTCTGGCCCCGCAGGTCGAGTGTCGCGAGCTGCGGAACACGCAGGTCGAACCGCTCGACGACGCGGCCCGCCAGGGCGGCGTGCAGACGGGCAGCCGCCCGGTAGACGGTGTCGCCCTCAGGCACGCGTCGACCGTTCCGCTCGCGCGGCGTCTCCGGCGGTGAGCCGCCGCAGTGTCAGGCCCCGTGTGGACTCGACGAAACCGGCATCGCGCAGCAACCGACCCAGCACCGTGCCGAAGACGAAGGCCCCGTCGACCTGCTCGATCGTGAGGGTCTCGAGCCTGCCGGCGCGCGCGGTCTGAGCCAGCGACGACGCCGCGGCCGCCAGCGCGTCCTCGTCGTCGGTGAAGCTCAGCGCCGTCTTGCCGCCGCGCTCCAGATACAGCACGAGTTCGCCATCGACGAGCACGACGAGCGCTCCCGCCTTGCGTCCGGGGCGATGCTTGACGCCGTCGCGCGCCGGCCAGCCGAGGGCCGCGCCATAGGGGTTGGCGGGATCGGTCGCCGCGAGGGTGACGCCGGAGCGAGGCGGTGGGTCGCCCACTGCGGCGAACTCGCGGAGCCGGTCGATCGTCGCCGATGCGGCGAACTGCGCCGCTCCCAGCCTTTCGATGAGGTAGCCGCGTCGACAGTGCCCCGCCTGCTCGAACTGCGCGAGCACGCGGTACGCCTGGGCGAAACCTCCGGGCAGGCCCTCGTTCTGCACGGACCCGCGGGTCACGACCCCATAGCGATCGAGCAGCAGCGATGCCGCCGCGGTGTGTCGCAGCGTCGGGTCGCTCTCCGGCGTCGGAAGCAGCGACCAGCGTCCGCCGACGGATGCGGGCCGCGCCGGAGCCGTCGGCCGCGGAATGCTCGTGCCTCGGAACATCCGCGCGCGGGGCGCCCGGCGTGCCACCCGATGCGCCTGCGATCCCCCCGAGAGAAGTCCGCGCACGGGCGCGAACGTGTCGTTGGTCACCCGGCCCGCCCACGCCAGTCGCCAAAGCGCATCGATGACGGACTGCTCGTTCTCCGCCTGCGCGAGCTCGCGCACCTGTGCCGCGAAGTACGCGCCTCCGGCGGCGAGGACGTCGAGGATGCGGGCATCGAGCGAATCGGCCGCGACCTCGTCCTCGGGGACGGCCAGGGTGAGGGATGCAGCGTCGGCGGGATGCAGTGACACCCATCCGTCGCGACCGGGCAGCGCACCGTGGCCGGCCCAGACGACCTCCCCCGTGGCCGTCAGCTCGTCGAGCATCGACGGCGTGTAGTCCCTGACGCGCGAGGGGAGGACGAGGGATTCCCAGGCGCTCGCCGGGATCGGGACCCCGGCGAGCTGCTCGATGACGGCGAGGGTGCCGTCGATCCCCTCCAGGGGCCGGGTCACGTGTTGCCACACCGGGAGGAAACGAGCGAAGGCGCCGGGGGAGACGGGCTCGACGCTGCCCCGGATGGCGGCCAGCGACCGCATCCGCAGTCGTCGGAGCACCTCGCTGTCGCACCACTCGGTGTCGTCGCTGCGGCGCGCGGCGGACTCGGGAAGGAAGAAGCCGCTCGTGACCCGGCCCGACGACTCCAGGCGCTGAAGCGTGTGCCGCGCGACAGCCACCCCGACGCCGAAGCGGTCGGCGACCTGATCGGCAGTGAACGGACCGTGCGTGCGGGCGTGTCTGGCGACGAGGTCGCCGAGCGGATCCGCCACCGGCTCGAGGAACGCGACGGGCAGTCCCACCGGGAGTGCGGCACCGAGCGCGTCGCGCAGCCGGCCCGCATCCTCGATCGCGGCGATCCGCTCCGACCCGGCGATGCCGACCCGGATCGCCCGGCGGCCATCGACCAGCTCCGCGGCGTACTGCGCCGCCTGCTCGCCGTCGGTCAGGCGCAGCGCCAGCTCGTCGACGGCGAGAGGACCGAGCAGGCGCAGCAGATCGGCGACGCCCTCGATGCCGTGGGCCTTGCGCTCGTCGTCGAGTCGCTGCGCCTCCCGTTCGAACTGCGCGATGACGTCGGGATCGAGCAGTTCGCGCATCTCGATCTTGCCGAGCAGCTCGCCCAGTAGTGCCGGATCGACCGAGAGAGCGGCGGCACGGCGCTCGGCCAGCGGCGAGTCGCCCTCGTACATGAAGGCGCCGACGTAGCCGAACAGCAGGTCGCGCGCGAACGGTGAGGGCTGCGACGTCGTCGTCTCGACCAGGCGGATGCGGCGGTCCGCGATCTTGCGGGCGATCCCGGTCAGCGCCGGAAGGTCGTAGACGTCTTGCAGCACCTCGCGCAGCGTCTCGAGGATGATCGGGAACGTGGGGTGGCGGCGGGCGACCTCCAGCAGCTGCGCCGAACGCTGGCGCTGCTGCCAGAGAGGACTGCGGCGGTTGGGATTCGTGCGCGGCATGAGCAGGGCGCGGGCGGCGCACTCGCGGAATCGCGACGCGAAGAGCGCGGAGCCCCCGACCTCGTCCGTGACGATCTGCTCGAGCTCGTCCGGGTCGAACACGAACAGCTCGGCGCCCGGCGGCTCCGCCTCGGCATCGGGGACGCGGGCGATGATCCCGTCGTCGCTGGCCACGGCAGACCCCTCGACTCCCAGTCGCTCCCGGATGCGGGCGTTCACCGCCAGCGCCCACGGGGCGTGCACCTGCATGCCGTACGGGGAATGGAGGATGACGCGCCAGTCGCCGACCTCGTCGCGCCCGCGTTCCACGGTGAGAGAGCGATCCGTGGGGACGGAACCGGTGGCCTCGCGCTGCTCGGCGAGGTAGGCGAGCAGGTTGTCCTGCGCGAACGCATCCAGCCCGGCCTCCGACAGGCGCTCTCTGGCGCGAGCCGGCTCGGCCGCGGACACCTCGCGCGAGAAGGCGCCGAGTGCTTCGCCGAGCTCGGCCGGCCGACCCAGCCCGTCGCCGTGCCAGAACGGAACCTTGCCGGGCTGGCCGAATGCGGGCACCACGTTGACGCGGTCGTGCGTGATCTCGACGATGCGCCAGCTGGTCGTGCCGAGGGTGAACACGTCGTTCACCCTCGACTCGTAGACCATCTCCTCGTCGAGCTCTCCGACGCGGGCGTTCTGGCTCTCGCCCGCGACGAACACGCCGAACAGCCCCCGGTCGGGGATCGTGCCGCCGCTGGTGACGGCGATCCGCTGCGCGCCAGGGCGACCGGTGAGTGTTCCGTGATCACGGTCCCACACGAGCCGCGGCCTGAGCTCCGCGAACTCGTCGGACGGGTAGCGGCCCGCCAGAAGATCGAGCGTCGCCTCGTAGGCGGAGCGGGGGAGCGTCCGGAAGGGCGCGCTGCGTCGGACGGTCTCGAACCAGTCCTCGACCTCGATCGCGCCTCGCGCGGCGGCCGCGACGGTCTGTTGGGCGAGGATGTCGAGCGGGTTCTGTGGCACGCGGATCGACTCGATCCGACCCGCCAGCATCCGTTCGGTGACGATCGCGGTGTGCAGCACGTCGCCGCGGTGCTTGGGGAACAGCGCCGCACGGCTCACCTCGCCCACCTGGTGACCCGCGCGACCGATGCGCTGCAGTCCGGACGCGGCCGACGGCGGCGCCTCGACCTGGATCACCAGGTCGACCGCTCCCATGTCGATGCCGAGCTCGAGACTGCTCGTGGCCACGACACAGCGGAGCACGCCCGACTTCAGCTCGTCTTCGACGACCGCGCGCTGCTCCTTGGAGACCGAGCCGTGATGCGCCTTGGCGAGTACCGGCTCCGCACCGGCGGTGGCCCCCGCCTGCGCCATCATCGCCGCGGGCACCGCCGGGTCGGGCAGGTCGAGCCCCAGCCGTTCGCTGTAGATCTCGTTCAGTCGGCCGGTGAGGCGCTCCGCGAGGCGGCGGGAGTTGGAGAAGACGATCGTCGAGCGGTGCTGAAGGATGCGGTCGACGATCGCCTCTTCGACGTGCGGCCACAGCGATCCCGTGACCTCGGTGCTCTCGCCCCCGCCGGACGCGAACCAGTCCTCGCCTTCGCCGTCGGCCTGTTGTCCCGGTGGCGGCGGCGGATGCAGCATGTCGTCGACCGGCACGACGACCGTCATGTCGAAGGCCTTCGTGGCGCGCGGGGCGACGATGTCGACGGGGGCGGCGCCTCCGAGGAAACGCGCGACCTCGTCGATCGGACGGACGGTGGCCGACAGGCCGATGCGCTGTGCGGGTGTCTCCAGCAGCGCATCGAGGCGCTCCAGGCTGACGGCCAGGTGCGCTCCGCGCTTGGTGGCCGCCACCGCGTGCACCTCGTCGATGATGACGGTGTGCACACCGCGCAGGGTCTCTGACGCCTGGCTCGTGAGCATCAGATAGAGCGACTCGGGCGTCGTGATGAGGATGTCGGGCGGATCGCTCACGAGCTTGCGCCGGTCGGAGGACGTGGTGTCTCCGGAGCGCACGCCGACCCGCACATCCGGCGCGGTCAGACCCAGGCGTCGGGCGGACTGCCCGATTCCCACGAGCGGAGAGCGGAGGTTGCGCTCCACGTCGACGCCGAGCGCCTTCAACGGGGAGATGTAGAGGATGCGGGTGCGCGGCTCATCTTTCGGGGGGGTCGGGGACGCCGTCCGCTCGCGGAACACACTGTCGATCGCCCAGAGGAACGCCGACAGCGTCTTTCCCGAGCCCGTGGGAGCGACCACGAGTGCGTGGCGCCCCTGCGAGATCGCGTGCCAGGCTCCTCGCTGCGCGTCGGTGGGAGCGGCGAAGGCGCCCCGGAACCAGTCCTGCGTGGCAGGCGAGAACTGGTCGAGCACATCACTCACCCGATCATTGTGGCCGTAGCCGCCGACACCCGGGCGGGGATTGCGCTCACAGCGCAGGCGTAGACGCCTGCCCCCGCCCAGGTCAACGGGGCGCGGGATCAGGGCCTCGTGCCTCGCCGGATGGCTGCGTCTCCCATACCCTCACGCGTCGGGGGTGGGCCGAGGTCCCCTCGATCCGCCACCTGATCGGCGCGGACGTCGCCGGGTCGGCCGCTGCAGCGACCGCGGGAACGTCGGGCGCGGTCAGCGCCTCACGGACGATACGGCGAGGGTCGTACTGGCGCGGATCCAGCTCGCGCCAGTCCTCCTGGCGCAGCCCCGTCTCCGCGATCACCCGATCGCGGCCCGCCTCGATCGCACCGCGCGCCCTGCGGAGGACCTGCGCCAGAGCTCGAGCAGCCTCCGGCAGGCGATGCGGGCCGAAGACGAGCGCCGCGAGGAGGATGACGAGGAAGAGCTTCTCAACCGTGAGTCCGAACACGGGCCTCTCCTCTCGAGGTCGGGGTCTGACTCTTCCGCCGCGCGTCGAGGCGGTCATGTGCGGCTGCGACCGCCCATGCGCCGGCGAAGAGCGCGACGAGGGGGATGGCCACCACGAACATCGACAGGATGTCCGCGGCAGGGGTGGCGATCGCGCTGAAGAGAACGATGGCCACAACTGCCCATCTCCAACTCCGAGCGATGGTGCGTGCGGGGAGGATGCCGAGTGCGTTGAGCAGAACCAGCAGAACCGGCGCGACGAAGGCGATCCCGCAGACCACCACGATCTTGAGGACGAAATCGACGTACGTCGATGCGTCGAGCACGGTGGAGTCCTCCGCGGCGGCGAACGAGCTCAACAGCTCCACCATGTGCGGAAACAGTGCGAGACCGAAGGTGGCGCCGACGATGAAGAGCGGTAGCGCGGCCGCGAAGAAGCCGAACAGGTAGCGCTTCTCCCGACGGGTGAGACCGGGGGCAACGAATCCGAAGATCTCGGCGATCCACACCGGGCTCGACAGGGCGAGCCCGGCGATGAGGGCGACGCGCAGTCGCAGATCGAACGCCCCGGTGATGCTCGTGTAGTTCAAGCTCGCGTCCCGTGTCGCCGCGATCTGCTCGATCGGCACGCGCACGATATCCAGCAGGTTGCCGGAGAGGGCGAACCCGACGACCACTCCGAGCGCGATGGCAACCGTCGCCCGCGTCGCCCGCTGTCGCAGCTCGCGCACGTGCGTGCGAAGCGGCATGCCGGCCGGCGGTGCGACGGCGGTGCTCATGAGCTCGAACCGGTGCGGAGACGGTCGTCGCTCTCGCGCTGTGCGGGGGCGAGGTCGCCGCGCTCAGGTGCAGCCGGCGCGGCGACGGGCGACTCCGTCGATTCGGACCGGAGGATGCGGACGGACTGGCCCACGCTGCGCGCGATCGCCGGCAGCTTGGCGGCACCGAAGATGAGCAGGACGATGGCCAGCACGATGAGCGCGTGCCATCCGGTGAGGTTCTGGAACATGACGGGTCCTTTCGGTCAGCGGCCGCCGCCGGGCGCGGCACCGGCGGAGGGAGTGGTGGTGGTGTCGATACGGACGGTGAGGGTCGCCGTGTGGCCGCTGGTGGTGTCTCCGGTGACCGTGGCGAGCTGCAGCACGCCCTCGTCCTCGCCGAAGACGTTGTCGCTGGACAGCGAGACCTGGGAGAGGTTGCGGGCCGAGCCGTCGTAGGCGCTCAGCGCGTAGACATCGGCGAGGGGGGCGGCGGGATAGGCCAGCTGCGAAGTGGCGATGGCGTTCGACGCATCGGTGATGTCGTCGATGCTCGGGTACACCTCGAAGTGGATGTGGGGCCAGCGGCCGGTGTAGCAGCCGGGGACGATCGAGGTGAAGGTCACCTGCCCGTTCGCATCGGCCACTTGCACACCGCGCAGCCACGTCTCATCCTCGACCCCTTCGGAGTACATCGAGTAGCGGCCTTGGGCGTCGCAGTGCCAGGCGTACACGGCGACTCCGGCGAAGGGGGCGTCGCCGTTCGCCATGTCGGTGATGGTGAGGGTGAAGGTCAACGGCACTCCGTCGACGGCCGTCGAGGAGTCGATGCTGGTGCGCAGGTCGCTGCGCACGATGCCGCTCTGCTCGAGCACGTCGGGTCCGTTGGAGCCGTCGCCCGGGTACGGTCCTGCCGTCTCGTCCGGGATCTCTCCGGCCGGCAGTGCGGTCGTCGTCGTTGCGCTGGTGGACGATGCAGACGGCGTCGCGCTGGGCGTCGACGTCGAGCTTGTGGTGCTGGCAGAGCTGACGGGTGCGCACGCGGCGAGCGCCGCTGTTCCCAATCCCACTCCCACCAGCCCGAGGACTCCGCGCCGGGTGATGAGCGTGCGGACGTCGAAGGGCGCGCCCTGGTCGACGATCTCCTCGTTCGGCCGGTCGAGCAGCCTGCCTTCGTAGGCGGGGCCCTGGGGGGTCTGCTCGGCATCGGGGATGCGCTTCATGATCGTCTCCTGATATGTCGGCGAGCGGTGTTGAACCGATCATGAGAGATCCGACGAGGCGCGCTCTTTGAGATTTCTTTGCGCTCCCTATGAGGCGGCGTCGCCTGTCGCACCTCCTACATCCCCTTCTCGTCGATCTCGACGACGGTGTCGAAGGGCGATGTCCAGACCGAGCGCGGGGATCAGCCGAGCTGCCGCTCGAGGAAGGCCCTGATGTCGATGAGCTCCTCCGCGCTGACGGAGTGGCCGAGACCGGGGTACAGGCGCCCGGTCAGATCGACGTGGTCGGGCAGCCATTGCGCGGTATGGGTGATCAGAGGAGCGGGAATCACGTCGTCGGCGGAACCGCGCCCCCAGAAGACCGGCGGGCGCCGCGCCGCGAGCGCCGCATCCGTCTCGAGCTCGCCCGGCGCGGCGTAACCGCTGAGGTTCACCGCGAACGCGAAGCGCTCGGGCTGTCGGCGCAGCGCCTGCATCGAGATGGCGCCGCCCTGCGAGAACCCCAGCAGCCCGACGCTCTCGGCCGTGCTCGTGCGATCCAGCCAGGCGATGAGAGCGTCCGCGCCAGCGGTGATCGCCGCCGCGTCGCGGCCGTTCAGGCCCTCGATCGGGTACCACGAGTAGCCCGGCGACGGCCACGGTGGCGCGAGCGGCGCGCGCACCGCCGCCATGCGGTACTCGGAAGGCAGATGCGCCGCCAGCGAGAAGAGGTCGCGTTCGTCGCTCGCGTAGCCGTGCAGCAGCACGAGCAAGGGGCGGTCGGCAGCTTTGTCGTCGTCGGAGAACAGCACGGCGTCGTCGTCGAGCATCGGGGTGGCATCCATCGCTCCATCCTCTTACCCACCACCCCCATCCGCCATGCAAGGCGGGCGTGTGGGGTATACAGGAGGCATGCCGGTCCGCACGCCCGATCCAGATCCCCACGAGCCCGGCGACGACTCGTCGCGCGATCCCCTGGGTCTCGGGGGGCTGCCCGGGAGCGCCGGCAATCCGGCGTGGCTGAGCGACGTCGAGCTCGCCGAGGCGCGCCGTCGCCTGCCGATGCTCTACGTCGAGGCGATCCCGGTGCGCACGGACGGCGTGGGTGTGGTGACGCAGGTGGGCATCCTCTTGCGGGCGACGCCGCTGGGGGAGATGACCCGCACGATCGTGTCGGGGCGCGTGCGCTACGGCGAGACCGTGCGCGACGCGCTCTTCCGCCACCTCGAGAACGATCTGGGCCCGATGGCGTTCCCCCTGCTGCCGCCGAGCCCGACGCCGTTCACGGTCGCGGAGTACTTCCCGCTTCCGGGCGTGAGCGCGTTCCACGACGACCGCCAGCACGCGGTCTCCCTCGCTTTCGTGGTGCCGGTGACCGGCACGTGCGAGCCGCGTCAGGACGCCCTCGAGGTGACCTGGATGGAGCCGGCGGAGGCCGCATCCGACGCCCTCGCGGCCGAGATGGAAGGCGGCCGGGGAACCCTCATCCGCCTGGGCCTGGCCAGCGTCGGCGCCCTGCGCTGAGATGGCGCTCGCCGCATCCGCGTTCCCGGCAAGCCCCTCGCTCGTCGACTTCGCCGTCGCGCTGCCGGTGGTCCTCCTCGTCGCCTACGGCACGTCGCGCGCGCTCGGTGTCGACGACGTGGCCCGCCACTGGCGTCCGTCGGTGGCGTCGTTCGTGCTCGGGCGTCCGTCCGGATCCTGAGCGCGCGTCAGCGCGTGGTCTCGCGCGCGATCGCGGCGACGAACGCGTCGATGTCGTCCTCGGTCGTGTCGAACGAGCACATCCAGCGCACCTCGCGGCGGCTTTCATCCCAGTCGTAGAACCGGAAGCTCTCGCGCAGGCGCTCCGCCACGCCCTCGGGCAGGATCGCGAACAGGCCGTTGGCCTGGGTGGGATGCGTGAACGAGACGCCGCGGATCGTGCCGTCGGCGAGCCCCGCATCCACACCTCGGCGCAGGCGCTGGGCCATCGCGTTGGCGTGCGAGGCGTTGCGCAGCCAGAGATCGCCCTCGTAGAGCGCCACGAGCTGCGCCGAGACGAAACGCATCTTCGAGGCCAGCTGCATGTTGAGCTTGCGGAGGTAGGTGAGACCGGTGGATGCGGCGGGGTCGAGCACGACGATCGCCTCCGCGCCCAGCGCGCCGTTCTTCGTGCCGCCCAGGCTCACCACGTCGACGCCGGCGTCGGTCGTGAAGGCGGCGAGCGGCACGTCGAGGGCGGCCGCCGCGTTGGAGATGCGGGCGCCGTCGAGGTGCAGCCGCATCCCGCGCTCGTGGGCGTGATCGGCGAGGGCGCGGATCTCGTCCGGCGTGTAGAGCGTGCCGAGCTCGCTCGTCTGCGTGATGGAGACCACGAGGGGCTGTGCGCGGTGCTCGTCGCCCCAGCCCCATGCCTCGCGGTCGACGAGCTCGGGGGTGAGCTTGCCGTCGGGCGAGGGGACGGTGAGCAGCTTCATGCCGCCCACGCGCTCCGGCGCACCGCCCTCGTCGACGTTGATGTGCGCGGTGGATGCGGCGACGACCGCACCCCAGCGGGGCAGCATCGACTGCAGGCCGGTGACGTTCGCGCCGGTGCCGTTGAAGACGGGGAACGCCTCCGCGCGGTCGCCGAAGTGGGAGGCGACGACCTCCTGCAGGCGGGCCGTGTAGACGTCCTCGCCGTAGGCGATCTGGTGCCCCTCGTTGGCGGCCGCGATCGCGGCCAGCACCTCGGGGTGCACGCCGGAGTAGTTGTCGGACGCGAAGCCGCGCACGGCGGTGTCATGCAGAGTCGTCACAATCGTCCAATCTACGTCTGCTGCTGGCCGCATCCGTCCGCCGGGTCGGGCGGCCCTTGTGCAGGAGATCACCGTTGTGCAGGACGATCGCCGGGGGAATCGTCCTGCACAACGGATTTCTCCTGATGAGCGGATGCGGCGGCGAGCCGCTCGGGCGGGTCAGTCGGCCGCGCGGATGCCGGCGGTGGAGGCGATGACGTCGCGCATCTTCTTCTCCAGCGCCTCATAGAACATCGACAGCGGGAACTCGTCGGTCAGCACCTGGTCGGTGTAGCCCGACGGCGGGCCCGACAGCACCTCGTCCGGCAGGCCCCGCGCCCAGACCGAGGCCGGATGCGGGGTCACGACCGAGCTCACGAGCTCGTACGCCGCCAGCCAGTGCGCCGTCTTGGGGCGGTCGATCGAGCGCCAGTACAGCTCGTCGATGGCATCCGCCAACGCGACGACCGCATCCGGAACCTGATCCCAGTCGATGCGCAGCCGGGTGTCGGTCCAGTGCAGCACGCCGCGACGGTGCAGCCACGCGAACAGCAGCTGACCGCCGAGCCCGTCGTAGTTGCGCACGCGGGTGCCCGTGATGGCGAAGCGGAAGATGCGATCGAAGAGCACGGCGTACAGCACGAGTCCGGCGTGCTCCCGCATCCGTTCGTCGACCTCGCTCAGCTGCTCGCCGGCCGCAACCCGCTCATCGAGGCGCCGTCGGATCAGCACGCACTCACGGAACGCGGTCAGATCGCACCGCAGCTCCTCCAGCGAGTACAGGAAGTACGGCATGCGCTGCTTGATCATGAACGGATCGAACGGCAGGTCGCCGCGCATGTGCGTGCGGTCGTGGATGAGATCCCACATCACGAACGTCTGCTCGGTGAGAGCTTGATCGGTGAGCATCCGGGCCGCGTCCTCGGGCAGTTCGAGCTTCGTGATCTCGGATGCGGCCGCGACCACCCTGCGGTAGCGCGCGGCCTCGCGGTCCTGGAAGATCGCGCCCCACGTGAACGCGGGGATCTCCCGCATCGACACGGTCTCGGGAAACAGCACGGCAGAGTTCGTGTCGTAGCCGGGGGTGAAGTCCACGAGGCGGAGCGAGACGAACAGGGCGTTCGTGTACTCGGTCTCGAGCTGCGCGATGAACTCGGGCCAGATGACCTCGACGAGCACCGCCTCGATGTACCGGTTCGGCGAGCCGTTCTGCGTGTACATCGGGAAGACGACGAGGTGGCGCATCCCGTCGACGCGATGCAGCTGCGGCTGGAAGACGACGAGCGCGTCGAAGAAATCCGGCACGCCGAAGTCCTCCGCCGACCAGCGCAGGAAATCGCCCACGAGGGCCTGCAGGTAGTCGGCGTCGTGCGGGAAGCGCGGCGCGAGCTCCTGCACGGCCGCCACGATCCGCTCGACTTCCACCCGGGCCGCCGTCCGGTCTTCCGCGTCGGGCACCGAGCCGTCCTTCGCCTGCATCCCCTGCAGGGCGACGGCGGCGTCCTTCAGCTCGAGCCAGGCCGGATCGTCCTCCACGCCGATCGCGAGGTTCGCTGCGTCCTCGACGACCTCGGGCTCGCCGATGATCGCCTTGAGCTCACGGGAGGGGTGGGCGGCGTCGATGGACATGGGAACCTCCGATCGTCGAAGTCGGCCGCGGATGCGGCGTGGTGATGGTGCGAACAGGCTACGCGGCCGGCCGGCGGGCGGGCGCGCTCAGGCGTTCTGCGGGAACCCCAGGTTGAGGCCGCCGTGCGAGGGGTCGAGCCAGCGGCTCGTGATCGCCTTCTCCTGGGTGAAGAACGAGACGCCGTACGGGCCGTACGCCTTCGCGTCGCCGAAGAGGGAGGCCTTCCACCCGCCGAACGAGTGGTAGGCGACCGGAACGGGGATCGGCACATTGACGCCGATCATCCCCACCTGCACCTCGCGCTGGAAGCGGCGGGCGGCGCCGCCGTCGTTCGTGAAGATCGCGGTGCCGTTGCCGTAGGGCGAGGCGTTGATGATGTCGACCGCCTCCTCGTATCCGCCCACACGCACGATGGAGAGCACCGGGCCGAAGATCTCGTCGCGGTAAACGGCGGAGTCCAGCGGCACGCGGTCGATGAGCGAGGGCCCGAGCCAGAAGCCGTCCGCCTCGCCGTCGACGTCGATCCCGCGCCCGTCGACGACGACCGTGGCGCCGTCGGATGCGGCCTGATCCAGGTAGCCGGCCACCTTGTCGCGGTGCTCGCGCGTGATGAGCGGACCCATGTCGCACCCGCGCGTGCCGTCTCCGGTGCGCAGCGTCGACATCCGCTCGGTGATCTTCGCGACGAGCGCGTCGGCGACCGCATCCACCGCCAGGATCACCGAGACCGCCATGCAGCGCTCACCGGCCGAGCCGAACCCCGCGTTGACCGCGGCATCCGCGGCGAGGTCGAGGTCGGCGTCGGGGAGAACGAGCATGTGGTTCTTCGCGCCGCCGAGTGCCTGCACGCGCTTGCCGGCGCCGGCGGCGGTCGCGTAGATGTACTGCGCGATGGGCGTGGAACCGACGAACGAGATCGAGCGGACGTCGGGGTGCACGAGCAGGGCGTCGACCGCCTCCTTGTCGCCGTTGACCACCGTGAGCACGCCCTCGGGCAGGCCTGCCTCGGCGAACAGGCGCGCGAGCCAGATCGAGGCGGAGGGGTCCTTCTCGCTGGGCTTGAGCACCACGGCGTTGCCGGCGGCGAGCGCGATCGGCAGGAACCAGAGCGGCACCATGGCGGGGAAGTTGAAGGGGCTGATGACGCCGACGACGCCCACCGGCTGACGCAGCGTGTACACGTCGACGTCGGTGGAGACGTTCTCGGAGTAGGTGCCCTTGAGCAGCTGGCCGACGCCGCATGCGAAGTCGACGACCTCGAGGCCGCGGGCGATCTCCCCGAGGGCGTCGGAGAGCACCTTGCCGTGCTCGGCCGTGAGGATCTCCGCGAGCTCCTGCTTGCGGGCGTTCAGCAGCTCGCGGAACGCGAACAGAACGGAGGTGCGCTTGGCGATCGACGCGTCGCGCCAGACGGGCCACGCGGCCGCGGTGGCGGCCACCGCCGCATCCACGTCGGCTGCGCTCGCCAGACGCACGTGCTTCGTCACCGCGCCGCGCGCGGGGTTGTAGACCGGCGCCGTGCGCTCCGAGGCCCCATCCCAATCGCTTCCCGATACCCAGTGTCCGAGGGTGTGGGTCATGTCGTTTCTCCTGTCACGTCGTCGTGGGTGGGGGATCAGAGGGCCGCGAGGGCTTCGTCGTAGATGGCGATGGCCTCGCTCACATCCTCGTCGGTCACGACGCAGGGCGGAACGACGTGGATGCGGTTGTCCTGCACGAAGGGGAGAAGTCCGCGTCCGATGAGGTCCTTCTTGAGCGAGCCCATCGCGGAGGCGGCGAGGGGCTCGCGCGTGCCGCGGTCGGCGACGAGCTCGAGCGCCCAGAAGACGCCCTCGCCGCGCACCTCGCCGATGACGTCGTGCTTCTCGGCGAGCGCGTGCAGCGCGGGGCCCAGCACGTCGCGCCCGATCCGTGCCGCGTTCTCGACGATCCCCTCCGCCTCCATCGCGTCGAGGGTCGCGACGATGGAGGCCGCCGCCAGCGGGTGTCCGGAATAGGTGAGACCGCCCGGGAAGACACGCTCGTCGAAGGCCGCCGCGATCGGGTCGGAGATGATGACGCCGCCCACCGGGACGTACCCGGAGTTCACGCCCTTGGCGAAGGTGATGAGATCGGGCACCACGTCGTGGCCCTCGAAGGCGAACCAGCGGCCGGTTCGGCCGAACCCGGCCATCACCTCATCGAGGATCAGCATGATGCCGTAGCGGTCGCAGATCTCGCGCACACCGGCGAGATACCCGGGCGGCGGTACGAGCACGCCCGCGGTGCCCGGCACCGACTCCAGCAGGATCGCCGCGACCGTGGCCGCGCCCTCGGCCTGCACGACGCGTTCGAGGTGATGGAGGGCGCGAGCGCACTCCTCCTCGGGCGTCGTGGCCCAGAACTCCGAGCGGTAGAGGTACGGGCCGAAGACGTGCACGTGTCCGCGGGCGTACTCGTTCGGGATGCGGCGCCAGTCGCCCGTGGCCACGATGGCCGCCCCGGTGTTGCCGTGGTACGAGCGGTAGCGCGAGAGCACCTTGTCGCGGCCGGTCACGAGACGGGCCATGCGGATCGCGTTCTCGTTCGCGTCAGCGCCGCCGTTGGTGAAGAACACCTTGTGGAATCCCTCGGGGGCGCGCGCGACGATGCGCTCGGCCGCCTCGCCCCGCGTCAGATTCGCCGTCGACGGCGCGATCGTCGTCAACAGCTCGGCCTGCCGGGCGATCGCGGCCACGACGGCCGGATGCTGGTGGCCGATGTTGACGTTCACGAGCTGGCTCGAGAAGTCGAGGTAGCGCGTGCCGGCATGATCCCAGACACGCGTGCCCTCCCCGCCGGCGATGACGAGCGGATCGAGGGCCGCCTGCGCCGACCAGGAGTGGAACACGTGGGCGCGGTCGAGTTCCCAGGCGCGGCGGTCGAGATCGGTGGTCATGCTCTTCTCCTTCGATGAGCGGTGGGGGCGATGGCGGGGGGCCCGCCCTGCCCCCTCCGCGGGGGGGGGGGGGCGGCCCCCCCCCCCCCCCCACCGCGGATCCTACTTACCGCCTTCGGTGAGCGTCACGTCGATGGGCGTGTAGGTGCCCTTGACCGCGACCCCCTCGGCTTCGAGTTCCTGCAGCGCCTTCTCGATGTACTCGTTGCTGTACGCCGTGTCGGAGGGCTCCTCGGTGATGAGGTTCAGACCGTCCTGGTTGACCGCCTTGAGAGCGCCCGCGACCGTCTTCTTCCACGCATCCTCGTTCACGACGCCGAAGTCGCCGTCGGTCCAGATCAGCTTGTTGACCTCGTTCATCTGCCACAGCTGGTGCACCGGGCCGACGGGGAAGGCCGCCTCGGCGTTGATCGCCGCGTCGTAGGTGATGGATGCTGCTTCCTCGGGGTTGTCACGGGCGAAGATCCATCCCTTGGTGACGGCCTTCAGGAACCGCACGGCGGCGTCCGCGTATGCAGGGTCGTCGGACAGGCGCGCCGTGTCGGCCCAGAGGGCGTCCTGGAGCATGGCGCCCTCGGTGTCCTCGTAGGAGATGACGTTGAAGTCCTCCGGCTGGTAGAGCTTTCCCGTCGCGGGGTTCACGACTTCGAGCACCTGCGCCCACTCGTTGTAGGTCATGGCCTGCGCCGCATCCACGTCGCCGTCCAGCAGCGCGTTCATGCTGAAGTCCTGCGTCGTGATCGAGACCGACTCGGAGTCGAGGTCGTCCGCCGCCATAGCGGCGAAGATCTCCCACTCGTTGCCGAAGCCCCACGAGCCGATGCGCTTGCCCTCGAAGTCGGCGACGGACGTGATACCGCTATCGGCCCAGGAGACCTGGAGGGTGCCGGACTTCTGGAACACCTGCGCGATGTCGGTCAGCTCGGCGCCCGTGGCCTCGAGGGTGCCGAGGACCTTGGGCACCCACGCGACGGCGAAGTCGACGTCGCCGGCCACGAGCGCGTCCTGGGGGACGATGTCGCCGCCGGAGGGGACGATCTCGACGTCGTCGAAGCCCTCTTCCGTGAAGTAGCCCTTGTCGAGCGCGACGTAGTAGCCGGCGAACTGCGCCTGGGGCAGCCACTGCAGCTGCAGCTTGATCGAGGTGAGGGGCTCGAAGTCGGGGTCTCCGGAGGCGGCCGGTGCGCCGGAGTCTCCGCCTGCGCAGGCAGCCAGCGCCATCGAGGCGATGCCGACGGCGGATACGGCGACGAGGGTGCGTCGAATGCTGTGTCTCATGCTGTTCCTTTCGGGTTCGGTGGTGCCGGGTGGTGCGATGGAACGCCTCCGGTCAGACCGGGGCCCGCCTCGTCGACAGTCGCTCCAGGAGACTCGTCACGAGGAAGAAGAGAAGGCCGATGAGGATGCCGCCGAGCACGAACGCCCACGCGAGAGCGGCGCGGCCCGACTTCGCGTAGCTGGCGATGGCGGTGCCGATGCCGTCGGCGGGCCCGCCGAAGTACTCGGCCACGAGGGCGGAGATGACCGCGAGGGATGCGGCGATGCGGATTCCGGACATCAGGTAGGGAAGGGCGGTGGGAAGGGTCAGGAAGCGGAACGTCTGTGCGCGGGACGCGGCGGACGCGCGCAGCAGGTCGCGCTGCACGGGGCGGGTCTGGCGCAGGCCCCGCAGCACGTTGACGAAGACGGGGACGAACGCCGCGATGGCGGCGACGGCTTGCCGGCCGAACTGGCTCGAGGCGCCGAACATCGTGTTCAGGATGGGGGTCAGAGCGACGATCGGGATGACGGCGAGCGCCGCCACGAGAGGTGCGAGCATCCCGTCGATCGGTCTGGCTGACGCCGCCAGTGCGGCCAGGAGGATCGCCAGCACGGTTCCGGCGACGAGGCCCACGAGAGCGTTGGTCCCGGTGATCGCCATGTCGGGCGCGATGATCGACCAGCGGGCGAAGAACTCCTCGAGGATCGCGAAGGGGCTCGGAAGCATCCGCGGTGCCGCATCGGCGACATCGACGATGAACACCCACACCACGAGCCCGATCAGGGCGACACCGGCAGGGGCGGCGACGCGCAACCACGACGGCAGCCGACGCTCGACTCCGGTGGCACTCATCGTTCGTTCGCCCGGGTCGCCGGCGTTCCGTGCAGGGCCTCGCGCACCTCGGTGACCTTCGCGAAGTACTCGGTCGACTCGCGCAGCGCCTCGTCGCGGATGCGGTCGAAACGTGTCGGGATCACCGTCGTGATGCGTCCAGGACGGGGACTCATCACGACGACCCGATCCGAGAGGAACACCGCCTCCGGGATCGAGTGCGTCACGAAGACGACGGCGGCACCGGTCTCGGCCGCGATGCGGGTGAGCTCCGCCTGCAGCCGCTCGCGCGTCATCTCGTCGAGCGCTCCGAACGGCTCGTCCATGAGCAGCAGCTTGGGCCGCGCGGCGAGCGAGCGGGCGATCGCGACGCGCTGCTGCATCCCGCCCGAGAGCTGGTCGGGGTAACGCTGCACGAAGTCGGTCAAGCCGACCAGTTCGGCGAGCTCGGCGACCCGTGCTGCGCGCTCTGCCTTCGTCACCCGTTGGATCTCCAGGGGGAGGGCGATGTTCTCGGCGATCGTGCGCCAGGGGAGGAGCCCCGCCTGCTGAAAGGCCATGCCGTAGTCCTGGTCGAGCCGCGCGGTGGCAGCAGGCTTGCCGAAGATCTCGAGGGTGCCCGCGGTGGCGGCGTCGAGGTCCGCGATCAGGCGCAGCAGCGTCGACTTGCCGCATCCGGAGGGTCCGATCAGCGACACGAACTCGCCCGGCGCGACGTCGAGATCGACATCGGTGAGCGCGACGACATCGCCGGTCCGGGTCGGGAAGATCTTGCCCACGCCTGCGGCACGGACGGCGGGTGCGGTGCTCATGCGGTCTCCTCGCCTCTGCGGTAGTTCTTGAGCCCTGCGCCCACGAGGGCCACGGACGCGGCGGCCACGAGGCCGAGCGCGATCGTGCCGAAGGTGGGTCCCCAGGGGGCGGCCGGATCGGACGACGCCTGACCTGCGAGCTGGATGAGCATGCGTCCGATGCCTCCGCGCATGCCGATGGACACCTCCGCGACCACCGCTCCGACGACCGCCGCCGCGGCGGCCAGTCGCAGCGCCGGCAGCAGATACGGCACCGCCGCGGGCAGCCGCAACCGCCAGAGCGTCGTCCCGTAGCCCGCCGCGTAGGTGCGGAGGAGGTCGACGTGGATGCTGTCGGGCGCCTGCAGACCGCGGAGCATGCCGATCGCGACGGGGAAGAAGGCCAGATATGAGGCGATGACCGCGACCGACAGCCACTGCGGCCAGGGGATCCCCTCGCGCGCCAACTGCCCCCCGAGGGCGTTCACGACAGGCGCGAACGCGATCAGCGGCACGGTCTGACTGACGACGATCCAGGGCAGCAGGCCCCACTCGATGAGCCGCCAGCGCTGCATCGCGATCGCGAGGATGCCGCCGACCAGGACGCCGATCACCCATCCCGCCGCCGCGATGCCGAGCGTCACGCCTCCCGCCGACAGGACCGACACCCACAGCGGCGGGGTGTCGCCGCCGCTCGTCGAGGCGAACAGCCGGGCGACCATCTCCCACACGTGCGGCATGGCGCGGTCATGGGTGCGCGGGAGGATCATCACCCCGCTGCCGGTCGATCCGTCGCCGCCGATCGTCACGCCATCGGCGGGGCCCAGGAACTTGTAGAGCTCCCACAGGGCGATGACGGCCGCGACGCCCACCACGCCCCAGATCGCGGCGGCCGCGCGGCGCGTGATCATCGCTTCGCCGTGATGTGCTCGGACAGGGCGGGGATGACGCGCTCGCCGTACACGCGCATCGTCTCCTCCTTGTTGTCGTGCTGCAGATAGCCCGCGAACTGGGTGACTCCGATCTCGCGCAGCGCCTCGAGCTTGGCGATGTGCTCCTCGGCGGTGCCGAGGAGGCAGAACCGGTCGACGATCTCGTCCGGCACGAAGTCGACGTGGTCGTTGGCCGCCTTGCCGTGGCTGTTGTAGTCGTAGCCCGTGCGTCCCGCGATGTAGTCGGTGAGCGCTTGCGGCACCTCGCCCGACGTGCCGTATTTGGCGACGATGTCGGCGACGTGGTTGCCGACCATGCCCCCGAACCACCGGCATTGGTCGCGCATGTGCTCCCGGTCGTCGCCGATGTACATGGGGGCCGCGACGCAGAATGCGATGCTGTCGGGGTCGCGGCCGGCAGCGGCGGCGGCATCCTTGACGACCTTGATCATCCACCGCGCGATGTCGAGGTCGGCCAGCTGCAGGATGAAGCCGTCGCCGACCTCTCCGGTCAGCTTCAGTGCGAGCGGGCCGTAGGCGGCCACCCAGACGTCGAGCTGGGACCCGCGACTCCAGGGGAACTGCAGCGTCGCGCCCTTGTACTCGACGGGACGCGAGTTCGCGAGCTCGCGGATGACGTGGATCGACTCGCGCAGCTCCGACATCGAGACCGGCTTGCCGTTCGTGACCCGCACAGCGGAGTCCCCGCGTCCGATGCCGCAGATCGTCCGGTTGCCGTACATCTCGTTGAGGGTGGCGAACACGGACGCGGTCACGGTCCAGTCGCGGGTGGCCGGGTTGGTCACGAAGGGGCCGACCGTGATGCGCTTGGTCGCGTTCAGGATGGCGGCGTGCACCACGTAGGGCTCTTCCCACAGCAGATGCGAGTCGAAGGTCCACACATGGCTGAAGCCGTGCGCCTCCGCCAGCTGCGACAGCTGGACGGTGCGGGAAGCGGGCGGGTTGGTCTGCAGGACGACGCCGAAGTCCATGGGTCACACCTTCCGGTCGTTGAGCGAGAGCCGCGAGACGAAACGCAGACGTGTCATCAGATGAGGTACTGGCTCAGGCCGCGCTTGACGAACCGGCCGTCGCCGGCCCGGCCGAGGTACTGGCCGGCATCGACGACGACCTTGCCGCGCGCGATGACCGTGTCGACGTGCCCGTCGATCTCGAAGCCCTCCCACGCTGAGTGGTCCATGTTCATGTGGTGGGTCTTGTCGACGCCGATCGAGGTGTGCCCGTTGGGGTCGTAGATCACGATGTCTGCATCCGCGCCGGGCGCGATGACGCCCTTCTGCCCGTACATGCCGAACATGCGCGCCGGGGTGGTGCTGGTCAGCTCGACCCACCGCTCGAGGGTGATCTCGCCGGTCACGACGCCCTGGTACATGAGGTCCATGCGGTGCTCGACCGAGCCGATCCCGTTGGGGATCGCGCGGAAGTCGCCGAGACCGAGCTCCTTCTGTCCCTTCATGCAGAAGGGGCAGTGGTCGGTGGAGACCATCTGCAGGTCGTTCGTGCGCAGCGCCTGCCACATGTGGTCCTGGTGGCCCTCGGCCCGGGAGCGCAGCGGCGTGGAGCAGACCCACTTGGCGCCCTCGAACGCCCCCCACTGCTCGCTCGAGGCCCCCAGCTGTTCCTCCAGGGAGAGATACAGGTACTGCGGACACGTCTCGCCGAACACGTTCTGTCCCTTGTCCCGCGCGGTGGCGAGCTGCTCGACGGCTTGCTTCGCGCTCACGTGCACGACGTACAGCGGCGCGCCGGTCAGGTTCGCGAGCATGATCGCGCGGTGCGTCGCCTCCTCCTCGGCCTGCCACGCGCGGGCGATCCCGTGGAAGTACGGGTCGGTCTTGCCGGCTTCGACGAGCTGCTCGGCGAGTACATCGATCACGGGCCCGTTCTCGGCGTGCATCATCGTGAGCAGGCCCGTGTCGGCGGCGACCTGCATGGCGCGAAGGATCTGCGCGTCGTCGGCGTAGAACACGCCCGGATACGCCATGAACATCTTGAAGCTCGTGATGCCCTCGTCGATGAGCCCGGGCAGGGCCGCCAGCGCATCCGCATCCACGCCGCCGACGATCTGGTGGAAGCCGTAGTCGATCGCGCAGTTGCCCGCGGCGAGTTCGTGCCAGTGCGCGAGGCCGTCCTGCACGCGCTCGCCGGTGCGCTGCACCGCGAAGTCGACGATCGTGGTCGTGCCGCCCCAGGCCGCGGCGCGCGTGCCCGTCTCGAAGGTGTCGGACGCGCTCGTGCCGCCGAACGGCAGCTGCATGTGCGTGTGGGCGTCGATGCCCCCGGGGATGACGTACTTGCCGGTCGCGTCGATGACGGCGTCGACGGATGCGGTGAGGTCGCTGCCCAACAGCTGGGAGCCGGGCGCGAGCACCGCGACGATCCGCTCGCCGTCGACCAGGACATCGGCGAGGACGCGGCCGGTGGCGGAGACGACGGTGCCGCCCGTGATGAGTGTGGTGGTCATGATCGCTCCGCCTCTCAGGGGGCCGTGATCTCGTCGTAGGTGTCGGGCCGGCGGTCGCGGAAGAACTGCCAGTCGTCACGCATCTGCTGTACGAGGTCCATGTCGAGATCGCGGATGAGGATCTCCTCGTGCTCGCCCGAGCCGAGCTCGCCGACGTAGTTGCCGCGCGGGTCGACGATCTGGCTCTTGCCGTAGAAGGTGACGGCCTCGTCGCCGTACTCGTTGTCCTCGCGGCCCACGCGGTTCGGCGCGAGCACGAAGTATCCGTTCGCGACCGCCGCGGCCGGCTGCTCGACCTCCCATAGGCGGTTCGACAGGCCCGGCTTGGTCGCGTTGGGGTTGAAGGCGAGGTGTGCGCCGTTCAGGCCCAGCTCGCGCCATGCCTCGGGGAAGTGCCGGTCGTAGCAGATGATGACGCCGACCTTGCCGACCGCGGTGTCGAAGACGGGGTAGCCGAGGTTTCCGGGACGGAAGTAGAACTTCTCCCAGAACTTCTCGACGTGCGGGATGTGGTTCTTGCGGTAGACGCCCGCGATCGAGCCGTCCGCATCCACCACGACGGCGGTGTTGTAGTAGACGCCGGTCTGCTGCTCCTCGTAGATCGGGAGCACCATCACGAGCGACAGCTCCTTCGCGAGAGCCGCGAACCGCTGCACGATGGGCCCGTCCACGGGTTCCGCGTAGCGGTAGTACTTCTTGTCCTGGGTGATGCCGAAGTAGGGGCCGTAGAACAGCTCCTGGAAGCAGATCACCTGGGCGCCGGCGGCTGCCGCATCCCGAGCGAACTGTTCGTGCTTGTCGAGCATGGACGCCTTGTCGCCCGTCCACGTCGTCTGCGTGATCGCTGCGCGTACCGTCGTCATCGTCGCCTCCCGGTCGTTTCTCGTGGAGGACCCTCGCAGCGACGGGGACCGGAGTGGCTCCGGCGGGTCATCCCCGTTCTGTTATCTTTCTGACTGAACATTTCTCTTCGGTTTCAGCCTGTGACGTGATGGTTAATGGTGCACCCGTGACTGATTCGGCGAAAGACCCGGTCGCAGCACGGATCGCGGCGGTCGGTGAGCGCAGTCCCGAAGGGATCGCCCGCGAACTGGGACGTCTGGTGACCGACGGCGTGCTCGCGCCCGGCGACCGTCTGCCCACCGTGCGCGAGGTTGCTGCTGCGCTCTCGGTGAGCCCGGCGACGGTCAGCGCGGCGTGGCAGGCGCTCGCGCGCGCCGGCGTCATCGTGTCGCGGGGGAGGGCGGGAAGCTTCGTGCGTGCGCCTCGTCGTGCGTGGCTCACCCCGCGCGTCAAGGGTCTGTCGGGAGCGGCGCCGGCCGGCTGGGACCTGGCATCCGGTATGCCCGACCCCGACCTGCTGCCGCCGCTGGGCGCAGCCTTCGAGCGCGTCGACCTGCGAGCGGGAGCGGGCCGGTACCACGATGTCCCGGTCCTTCCCGAGCTGGCTGACGTGCTGCGGGAGAGCTGGCCCTCGCGGGTGGAGACGCTGACGGTCGTCGACGGCGCGATGGACGGCATCGCGCGGGTGATGGAGCAGACCGTGCGCTTCGGCGACCGCGTGGCGATCGAGTCTCCCGGCTACCCCTACTTCTTCGACCTGTTGGACGCGCTCGGGGCCGAGCCGGTGCCGGTCGACGTCGACGACGAGGGGATGGTGCCCGCATCCCTCACCCGTGCGCTCGCCCGGCATCCGTCGGCCGTGCTGCTGCAGCCGCGGGCGCAGAATCCGACCGGAGCCTCGATGACCTCGATGCGGGCACAGCAGCTCGCGGGCGCGATCCGCGCCGCTCGCGACGGCGACCGGGTGCTCGTGGTCGAAGACGACCATTCGGGGCTCATCGCGATGGCGCCCGCGGTGACGCTCGCCCGCTGGCTTCCCGATCAGGTCGTGCAGGTGCACAGCTTCTCGAAGTCGCACGGGCCCGACCTCCGCATCGCCGCGATGGGGGGCCCTGCCCGGGTGCTGGACCGCGTGATCGCGCGCCGGATGCTGGGGCCGGGGTGGACCTCGCGCCTGCTGCAGAGCGTGCTGCTGGACATGCTCACCCGACCGGACTCCGTCGCCGCCGTGAAGCGCGCCCGCCTCGCCTACCGGGATCGACAGGAGGCGATGGTGGGGGCGCTTCGGCGAGAGGGGATCCCGCTCGTGCCGCCGGACGGGATCAATCTTTGGGTGCCCGTCGTCGACGAGCGGGCGGCCATGGTCGAACTCGCCGCCGCCGGGATCGTGGTCGCGGCGGGGGCGCCGTTCGTGGCGGGCGAGGCGCGCGCGCCCCACGTGCGAGTGACGGCGGGTCTCATCGCCGCCGGCGACGCCCAGGGGGCAGCGGCCGCCC
>JASCPH010000120.1 GCA_029959545.1 Microbacteriaceae bacterium PS02066
GGTTGGGCTGTTCGCCCATTAAAGCGGTACGCGAGCTGGGTTTAGAACGTCGTGAGACAGTTCGGTCCCTATCCGCTGCGCGCGTAGGAAGTTTGAGAGGATCTGACCCTAGTACGAGAGGACCGGGTTGGACGAACCTCTGGTGTGTCAGTTGTTCCGCCAGGAGCACCGCTGATTAGCTACGTTCGGGATGGATAACCGCTGAAAGCATCTAAGCGGGAAGCCGGCCTCAAGATGAGACTTCCATGCCTTCGGGTGAGAGGCTCCCAGCCAGACTACTGGGTTGATAGGCCAGATGTGGAAGCGCAGTAATGCGTGTAGCTGACTGGTACTAATAAGCCGATGACTTGATAACACTTCGTTTGAACTGAAGCT
>JASCPH010000121.1 GCA_029959545.1 Microbacteriaceae bacterium PS02066
AGCTTCAGTTCAAACGAAGTGTTATCAAGTCATCGGCTTATTAGTACCAGTCAGCTACACGCATTACTGCGCTTCCACATCTGGCCTATCAACCCAGTAGTCTGGCTGGGAGCCTCTCACCCGAAGGTATGGAAGTCTCATCTTGAGGCCGGCTTCCCGCTTAGATGCTTTCAGCGGTTATCCATCCCGAACGTAGCTAATCAGCGGTGCTCCTGGCGGAACAACTGACACACCAGAGGTTCGTCCAGCCCGGTCCTCTCGTACTAGGGTCAGATCCTCTCAAACTTCCTACGCGCGCAGCGGATAGGGACCGAACTGTCTCACGACGTTCTAAACCCAGCTCGCGTACCGCTTTAATGGGCGAACAGCCCAACC
>JASCPH010000122.1 GCA_029959545.1 Microbacteriaceae bacterium PS02066
CCTTCGGGTGAGAGGCTCCCAGCCAGACTACTGGGTTGATAGGCCAGATGTGGAAGCGCAGTAATGCGTGTAGCTGACTGGTACTAATAAGCCGATGACTTGATAACACTTCGTTTGAACTGAAGCTGTTCGCGTCCACTGAGTGGTTCTCGATGTACGGTCGAGAACCGCAGACAACATTCTTTTGTTGTGTGCATGACTTGAAACATCAATAGTGTTTCGGCGGCCATAGCGAGAGGGAAACGCCCGGTCCCATTCCGAACCCGGAAGCTAAGCCTCTCAGCGCCGATGGTACTGCAGGGGGGACCCTGTGGGAGAGTAGGACACCGCCGGACTCCTTTTAGAAA
>JASCPH010000123.1 GCA_029959545.1 Microbacteriaceae bacterium PS02066
GCGTGCGACCTCGCTCTTGCAGGCGAAGGGCACGCTCGGCCTCATCGCCACCAACACCGTCGCGCAGGGTGACTCTCGCGAGGTCGGTCTCGACGCGATGGTCGACGGCGGCTTCACGATCACCCGCGCAATCCAGAGCCGCACCTGGCCCGCGTCGAGCGCGAATCTGGAATATGCGGCAGTGTGGGGCACTCGCGATGGCGTCGCACCCGACGTCCCACGGATCGCGGAAGACGCCGAGGTGCGTCGGGTGAGCACCTTGCTCGAACCCGAGGGCCGAGTCGAGGGCAAGCCCTTCCAGCTCGTCGAGAACAAGGGCATCGTCTTCGAAGGATGCAAGCTGC
>JASCPH010000124.1 GCA_029959545.1 Microbacteriaceae bacterium PS02066
GCGTCTACACCTCCAAGGCCTACGGCACGCTCTGCGAGCAGTTCAGAATGACCCAGTCCATGGGCGCGATCGGGACGAGTGCCGACAACTCACTGGCCGAAAGCTTCAATGCCGCGCTCAAACGCGAGCTTCTCGAGGGCCGGGCAGCGTTCCCGGACCAGGCGACCGCCTACCGGGCCGTGTTCCGGTGGGCGCACCGCTACAACACCCGCAGGCGCCACTCCGCGATCGGCAACATCACCCCGAACACCTACGAAGCCGCCCACGCGGCGACCGCGTCCGCTACCCTCGCGGAAGCGGCATAACCGAACCGACACCGTGTCCACGATCGAGGGTCAAGGCCC
>JASCPH010000125.1 GCA_029959545.1 Microbacteriaceae bacterium PS02066
CCTTCAGGAACCGGCAGGCCACCGCGACAGGGATTCCGTCGGCGGCAAGCTCCTGGACCAGCCGGAACCCTATTTTGGGAGCACGTTCTCCCTGGCGAAGTAGGCCGAAGCACGCTTGAGGATCTCGATCTCCATCTCCAGCACCCGGTTCCGGCGACGCAGCTCAACAAGCTCCTTGTGCTCGTCGGTCGTGACGCCGGCCTTGCGGCCGGAATCGATCGCGTCGCGGTTCATCCAGTTCCGAAGACACGACTCGCTGATCCCAAGATCACGAGCCGTCGACGCGACCGGGTTGCCCTGCGCGACCAGATCCAGGGCTCGACG
>JASCPH010000126.1 GCA_029959545.1 Microbacteriaceae bacterium PS02066
GTAGCCGTACCGGAAGGTGCGGCTGGATCACCTCCTTTCTAAGGAGCATCTGGCACTTCGGTGTCCAGGCCCCTGATCAGAGCGAATGTCTCTGCAGGGTGCTCATGGGTGGAACATTTGATGAGGCATCAGGGTCTGAGGATTCTGCTGAGTACGCCGCTTGCGGTGGGAAAGGTGGGGTTGGAGGGTTCTGGTGCATGCACGCTGTTGGGTCCTGAGGGACCGGGTGTGACTCCTTTGGGGGTTGCGGCTGTACCTCTGGGCCTTCTTCTGCTGCCTTTGGTGGTGGGGGTTGGTACCGCCCGTACTTTGAGAACTACAC
>JASCPH010000127.1 GCA_029959545.1 Microbacteriaceae bacterium PS02066
GTAGCCGTACCGGAAGGTGCGGCTGGATCACCTCCTTTCTAAGGAGCATCTGGCACTTCGGTGTCCAGGCCCCTGATCAGAGCGAATGTCTCTGCAGGGTGCTCATGGGTGGAACATTTGATGAGGCTCTCATGTGAGTGTCTGGTTTCTAGTACGACCTTCGGGTTTGGAACGGAGTTGGGTTCTTGGGTGAGGGCATGCACGCTGTTGGGTCCTGAGGGACCGGGTGTGACTCCTTTGGGGGTTGCGGCTGTACCTCTGGGCCTTCTTCTGCTGCCTTTGGTGGTGGGGGTTGGTACCGCCCGTACTTTGAGAACTACAC
>JASCPH010000128.1 GCA_029959545.1 Microbacteriaceae bacterium PS02066
CTCGCGCTGCATCGTCGACCAGAACGACTCGATCAGCGCGTTGTCGACGCTGGAAGCGACGCGGCCCATCGATCCGAGCAGACCGGCTTGCCGCAGCCGGTGGCCGAAGAGCCAGGAGGTGTATTGCGCTCCTCGGTCCGCGTGAACCACGGTTCCGGGCTCGGGTCGGCGTCTCCATCGGGCCATCTCGGGGGCATCGACGACGATCTCGGCAGTGATCCTGTCCGAGATCGACCACCCCACGACGCGGCGACTGAACGCGTCGATGACGGCGGCGCAGTAGACCCAGCCGTCCTTCGCGCGATGCTGCGTAATGTC
>JASCPH010000129.1 GCA_029959545.1 Microbacteriaceae bacterium PS02066
GCAATACACCTCCTGGCTCTTCGGCCACCGGCTGCGGCAAGCCGGTCTGCTCGGATCGATGGGCCGCGTCGCTTCCAGCGTCGACAACGCGCTGATCGAGTCGTTCTGGTCGACGATGCAGCGCGAGCTCCTCGACCGCTCCAGCTGGACGTCGAAAGCGGAACTGTCGTCGGCGATGTTCGAGTGGATCGAAGGGTTCTACAACCCCACCCGACGGCACACCGCGCTCGGCAACCTCAGCCCCGTGGAGTTCGAGAAACTTCACATCCCCGCCGCAACCGCGGCATGATCAACTAAGAGAACCCGTCCGG
>JASCPH010000012.1 GCA_029959545.1 Microbacteriaceae bacterium PS02066
CTGCATGAGCCCTATCCGCAGACCAAGGTCAAGGGCGATGTGACCATCGTGGGCGACGCGCGCGTCGCCGTCGACGGTGCGGATCTGCGCATCCTGTCCGCGGGCTCGCGTCCCATCGATCTCGTGCGCGCGGGGGCTGCGGCGATCTGGTCGACGGGGCGAGCGATCTTCGGGTTCCGGGTGCCTGAGGAGCTGTACGCGGATCCGTTCCATCGGCCCTGACGCGCCGTCCGTGCGGAGGGTGAGCCGTATCCTGGGGTGATGCACGCAGAACCCACGGAGCCGGCCGATGATCTGCTGCCCGCACTCGAGGTGATCGAGCAGCAGCCCCTCGGCGATCGTGCCGCAGCGTACGCGGTCCTGCTCGACGACATCGCTCGCCGCCTCGACTCGGGACCACACGCCGGATGACCGAGCGCCTCGACGCCGCGGTCGCTGCGCGCGGGCTCGCGCGCTCACGCACGCACGCCGCGACGCTGATCGCGCAGGGTCTCGTCTCGGTCGACGGCACCGCCGTCGTCAAGCCCTCGCATCGCGTCCCCGACTCCGCCGAGATCGCCGTCGCCGCATCCGATCATTACGTGAGCCGGGCCGCCCACAAGCTGCTCGCCGCTCTCGACGCGTTCGCGATCGACGTCGCCGGACGCGCGGCCCTGGACATGGGCGCCAGCACCGGAGGGTTCACGCAGGTGCTCCGTGAACGCGGTGCCGAGCCTGTGCTCGCGGTCGACGTCGGGCACGATCAGCTCGCGGACAGCGTGCGCCGGGACCCCGGCGTGATCGCCGTCGAAGGGTTCAACGTCCGCTTCATGGACCCCGCGGCCCTCGCCGCCGCGGCGGGGTCGCCGTACACGCCCGAGGTCGTCACGGGTGATCTGTCGTTCATCTCGCTGTCGCACGTGCTCGAGCCCGTGTGCTCGGTCGTCACCGAGACGAGCGACATCGTGCTGCTCATCAAGCCGCAGTTCGAGGTGGGCCGTACCGCCGTGCGCGGCGGTCTCGTCACAGACCCGGCCCAGCGTGCCGAGTCGATCTCGACCGTGCTCTGGCAGGCATGGGATGCGGGCCTTCAGACGGCGGGCTTGATCGCTTCGCCCGTAGTGGGTACCTACGGCAACCAGGAGTATCTCGTGCACCTCGGCCGCACCGGCGGGCGCATTCCGTCAGAATGGGAGAGCACTGTGACCGAGCTGACGGGAGTGCGATGACCGATCCGCGCCACATCCTCGTGGTGGCACACGCACGCCGCACAGACACCGTCGAGGCGGCCGATCGGGTGATCTCCGCCCTGAGGGCCGCGGGCGCCACCCCGGTATTGGCCGAAGACGACCGTGACGAGCTCGCCGAAGTGCTGCCGCGGTGCGCCGACCTGGCCGTTCTCGGCGTCGACGTACCCCTGCACGAGATCGAGCTCGCGATCGTGCTGGGCGGCGACGGCACGATCCTTCGCGCCGCGGAGATGGTGCGCAGCGGCACCGCGCCCGTGCTCGGGATCAACATGGGCCACGTGGGCTTCCTCGCCGAGAGCGAGCGCGACGACATGGACGAGGCCGTGGCTCGGGTCATCGCCCGCGACTACCGGGTCGAAGAACGCCTCGCCCTGTCGGTGCGGGTCAAGGACGCCTCCGGGCAGGTCATCTACAGCACCTGGGCCTTGAACGAGGCGACCGTCGAGAAGGCGAGTCGGGAGCGGATGCTCGAGGTCGTCATGGAGATCGACGGCCGCCCTCTCTCGAGCTTCGGATGCGACGGCGTGGTGATTGCGACACCGACCGGATCGACCGCGTACAACTTCTCGGCCGGCGGACCGATCATCTGGCCGACGGTCGAAGCGATCTCGGTCGTGCCGCTGTCGGCGCACGCGCTGTTCGCGAAGCCGCTCGTGGTCGGGCCCGAGGCCGCGGTCGCGATCGAGGTGCTGGCGCGCACGCACGGCACCGGCATCCTCTGGTGCGATGGCCGACGATCCCACGAGCTGCCCCCGGGGGCGCGCGTGGTCGCACGTCGATCCGCCGAGCCGGTGCGTCTCGCGCGGCTGCACCCGCCGGCATTCACCGAGCGCCTCGTGCAGAAGTTCCACCTGCCCGTCACCGGATGGCGGGGGCCGGCGGGAGAGGTCACCGCGTGATCGAGGAGATGCGCCTGCGAGAGCTCGGTGTCATCGCCGACGCGACGCTGCCCATGGGGCCGGGCTTCACCGCCATCACGGGCGAGACCGGTGCGGGCAAGACGATGGTCGTCACCGGACTCGGGCTGCTGCTCGGAGCGCGCGCCGACTCGGGTGTCGTGCGATCGGGGGCGAGCGCCGCAGCCGTGGAGGGCGTCTGGCTCGTGGATGCCGACGGTGCCGCCGCCGAGCGCGTCCGCGAGGCCGGTGGGGATCTCGACCCGGTCGGACACGACCGTGCCGAGCTGCTGCTCGGGCGCACGCTGAGCGCCGAGGGGCGCAGCCGCGCCACGGTGGGCGGCAGATCGGCGCCGGTCGGCGTCTTGACGGATCTCGCCGATCTCCTCGTCGCCATGCACGGGCAGTCCGACCAGCTGCGCCTGCGATCCGGCGCGGCCCAGCGTGACGCCCTCGACCGGTATGCGGGCCAGAACGTGGCCGTGCCGCTGGCGGAGTATCGGAGCGCGTACGAGCGGCTGCGTGCGCTGGATGCGGAGCTGGGCGAGCTGGTGCAGCGCCGCGACGAGCGTATGCGCGAGGCCGAGCAGTTGCGCGCCGATCTCGCCGCCATCGACGACGCAGCCCCGCAGCCGGGGGAGGACGTGCAGCTGGCGGCCCGCGCCGAGCTGCTCACCAACGTGGAGGAGCTCCGAGAGGCCGCGGCTCTCGCGCACGAGGCGCTCGCGAGCGAGCAGGACGCGCCCGATGCGTCCACACTCGTCGCCGAGGCGCGTCGCGCCCTCGAACGGGTCTCCGACGCCGATCCGGCCGTGGCGACGATGGCGGAGCAGGCCGCCGAGATCTCCTATCGGATCGTCGATCTCGCCGGGGCCGTCGCGGGGTATCTCGCAGACCTCGACGAGACGGGGCCGGCGGAGCTCGCCGCGGTCGAGGAACGCCGCAGCGTCCTCGCCGGGCTCATCCGCGCCCACGGCAGCCTGGAAGCCGCGCTGACGCTCGCCGCCGCCGCCGGAGATCGCCTGGCCGAGCTCGACGACGACGATTCGCGCGTCGAACGACTGAGCGCCGAACGCGCTCAGCTCGTCGAGCGCCTCGACGCCGCCGCCGGCGTGCTGACCGCTGCGCGGCGAGAGGCAGCGGACCGGCTCGCGGCCGACGTCACCGAGGAGCTTCATGCCCTCGCCCTGCCCGACGCCCGCGTCGAGGTGCAGGTGAGCGAGACGCCGGCATCCGCCGCGGGACGCGACGAGATCGCGATCCTGCTCGCCCCGCATCCGGGGGCCGCCCCGCGTCCCGTGTCGAAGGGGGCGTCGGGTGGCGAGCTCAGTCGCGTCATGCTCGCGATCGAGGTCGTGATCGCCGCGTCCGACCCGGTACCCACGTTCGTCTTCGACGAGGTGGATGCGGGAATCGGCGGCGCGGCTGCGATCGAAGTCGGCCGGCGCCTCGCCCGCCTCGCCGAGACCTCGCAGGTGATCGTGGTGACCCACCTCGCCCAGGTGGCGGCGTTCGCGACGAACCATCTCAGCGTCGTGAAACAGAACGACGGCTCCGTCACCCAGTCGAGCGTGCGGCGCCTGGTGGGGGCCGAGCGCGAAGCGGAGATGGCGCGACTGCTGTCCGGTTTGGCAGACTCCGACGCAGCACTCACCCACGCGAGGGAGCTGCTCGCCCTCGCCGGTCCCGCCCACTGATAGGATAGAAGCCCGTGACGAACTCTTCCGGCTCAGGCCTCTCCCACGGTACGAACAACGACGACACCACCAAGCACATCTTCGTGACGGGCGGTGTCGTCTCCTCGTTGGGCAAGGGCCTGACCGCCGCCAGCCTCGGCAATCTGCTCACCGCTCGGGGCCTGCGCGTCGTCATGCAGAAGCTCGACCCGTACCTGAACGTCGACCCGGGAACGATGAACCCGTTCCAGCACGGCGAGGTCTTCGTCACCGACGACGGCGCCGAGACCGACCTCGACATCGGGCACTACGAGCGATTCCTCGACATCGAGCTGAGCCAGGCCGCCAACGTCACGACCGGCCAGATCTACTCGCAGGTGATCGCTCGCGAACGCCGCGGCGAGTACCTCGGCGACACGGTGCAGGTGATCCCGCACATCACCGACGAGATCAAGCGCCGGATGCGTCTGCAGGCCAGCGAGTCTCCCAAGCCCGACGTGATCATCACCGAGGTGGGGGGCACGGTCGGCGACATCGAGTCCCAGCCGTTCCTCGAGGCGGCACGTCAGCTGCGCCACGAGCTCGGTCGCGACACCGTGTTCTTCGTGCATGTGTCGCTCGTGCCGTTCATGGGCGCCTCGGGTGAGCAGAAGACCAAGCCCACGCAGCACTCGGTCGCAGCTCTGCGCTCGATCGGTATCCAGCCCGACGCGCTCGTGCTGCGCAGCGATCGTCCCGTCACCGACGCCAACAAGCGCAAGATCGCGCTGATGTGCGACGTCGACGTCGAGGGCGTCATCAACACCGTCGATCTGCCGAGCATCTACGACATCCCCTCCACCCTCAACGAGCAGGGCCTGGACGCGTACATCGCGCGCCGGCTCGGGCTCAGTGAGAAGGCGGCGGAGGTCGACTGGTCGCGCTGGCAGCAGGTCCTCAACGCCGTGCACAACCCCAAGCACGACGTCACGATCGGGCTGGTCGGCAAGTACATCGACCTTCCCGACGCCTACCTGTCGGTCACGGAAGCGCTGAAGGCCGGCGGCTTCGCGCACGAGACGCACGTCAACATCCGCTGGATCCCCTCGGACACCTGCGAGACGCCCGCAGGTGCCGCCGCCGCGCTCGCGGATGTCGACGGCATCGTCGTGCCCGGCGGCTTCGGCATCCGCGGCATCGAAGGCAAGCTCGGCGCGCTCCGCTTCGCACGCGAGCAGGGCATCCCGACGCTCGGGATCTGCCTCGGTCTGCAGTGCATGGTCATCGAGTACGCCCGCACGATGGCGGGCCTGGAGGGCGCGTCCTCGAGCGAGTTCGACCCCGACACCGTGCACCCGGTCGTCGCCACGATGGCCGAGCAGGTCGACATCCTCGACCACGGCGACCTGGGCGGCACGATGCGACTGGGGCTGTACCCGGCCGACCTCGCCGAGGGCTCGATCGCGGCGGAGGCCTACGGATCGAACCGCGCGTCGGAGCGCCACCGCCACCGCTACGAGGTCAACAACGCGTACCGGGAGCAGCTCGCCGAGGCGGGGCTCGTCTTCTCGGGCCTCAATCCCGACCTCGGTCTGGTCGAGTACGTCGAGCTGCCGCGCGACGTGCACCCGTATTACATCGCGACCCAGGCCCACCCCGAGCTGCGCTCGCGGCCGACGGCGCCGCATCCGCTGTTCCGCGGGCTCGTCGGCGCGGCCCTGGACCGCCACCGCGCCAGCGAGCTGTTCGACGTCGAGAACGCCTGAGCGGGGCACAGCCGTGATCCAGGACGAGCGGTTCGAGGGCGAGGTCGTCGACACGAGCGTGGTCTTCCACGGCCGCGTCTGGGACGTGCGCTCGGACGTGGTGCGCTACGGCGACGGTGAGATCGTGCGCGACTACGTCGACCACACCGGGGCTGCGGCCGTCGTGGCCGTCGACGACGAGCACCGTGTGCTTCTCATCCAGCAGTACCGGCATCCGATTCGTCACCGCGACTGGGAGATCCCGGCGGGGCTGCTGGATGTGGCGGGCGAGAGCCCGGCCGAGACCGCCCGTCGTGAGCTCGCGGAGGAGGTTGATCTCGCCGCGGGAAGCCTCGAGCCGCTCGTGAGCCTGTTCACGAGCCCCGGCGGCAGCGACGAGATCGTCCACGTCTTCCTGGCGCGCGACCTCGTGCAGATCAGCGCGCACGAGCGCACCGACGAGGAGGCGGACATCGTCGCGCAGTGGGTGCCGCTGTCGGAGGTCGTCGACGCGATCCTCGCCGGCGGCGTGCGTAACGGGATCCTCATCTCGGGAGTGCTCGCCGCGGCCGAGCGGCTTCGCCGGGACGACCCGGTCGGTTGAGATGCGCATCGGCCGCGCGGTCGAGGTGTACCTGCGTCATGTGACGATCGAACGCGGACTGGCCTCCCACACCGTCGACGCCTACCGCCGCGATTTGGCGACCTATGTCGCCTGGCTCGCCGAGCGGGGCGTCGACAAGGTCGACGAGGTGGATGCGGCGATGATCGCCGCATTCGCCGCGGAGAAGGCGGCGGCCGAGCCGCGGCCGGCCGCATCCAGCCTCGCGCGCCTGCAGTCCTCGGTCCGCGGGCTGCACCGCTTCCTCGTGCGTGAAGGGATCCGCGAAGACGATCCGGCGCAGGATCTTCGACCGCCCAAGCTCGCGCAGCGCCTCCCCAAGGCGCTGACCATCGAGCAGGTCGAGCGCCTCCTCGATGCGTCGGGGCCCGCGCCCGGTCGGGCGGATCAGGCCAGCTCCGTCCAGCTTCGCGATCGGGCGCTCGTCGAGCTGCTCTACGCGACGGGTGCGCGCGTGTCGGAGATCGTGCAGCTCGACGTCGACGACCTCGCCCACGGCGAGGTGCTGCGGGTGCGGGGAAAGGGGTCGAAGGAGCGCATCGTGCCGGTCGGCTCCTACGCCCGCGCCGCGGTCGACGCCTACCTCACGCGTGCACGTCCCGAACTCGCGCGCCGCGGCCGGGGCACTCCGCGCCTCTTCCTGGGGGCGCGCGGGGCGGCGCTGTCGCGGCAGAGCGCGTGGGCCGTCCTCCAACAGGCGGCGGAAGGGGCGGGGCTCGAGGCGCACGTCTCGCCGCACACGCTGCGGCACTCGTTCGCGACGCACCTGCTGCAGGGCGGGGCAGACGTGCGCGTCGTCCAGGAACTGCTGGGCCACTCCTCGGTGGCCACGACGCAGATCTACACGCACGTCAGCGTCGACGCCCTCCGAGACGTCTACGCGGCGGCTCACCCGCGGGCGCGCTGAGCCGAACGCCCTCGTCGTCATCGGGCGGATAGACACGGCCTCGCGGCCTGCGCGCTCGCGTGCGCTCGCGGATCATCGGAGAGATGAGGAGACTGCGCCGCACCCCCGCGCGGGAGGACGCTGCGGGGCGTCCGGGCTTCGCCTACCTGCCCGCAGACACCGTGTACCTGGACGCGGCCTGTCAGTCGATGCGTCCCGTCCCGGTCATCGAGGCGCTCGACGAGTACTTCCGCACCCGGAACGCGTGCGGCGGGCGCGCCTCTTACGAGAGCGCGCGACAGGTGGATGCGGGCGTCGCCGACACGCGGGCCGCGGTGCTGCGTGCGTTCGGGTTGACCTCGCGCACGCACGCCGTCTCGTTCACGCTGAACACGACGTACGGCCTGAATCTCCTGCTGGCGCAGATGCCGGCCGGCGGTTTCCGTCGAGTCGTGACGACGGTGACCGAGCACAACGCGGTCTTCCTCAGCACCATCGCCTTCGCCCGCGCTCGCGGGATCGATCGTCTCGTGCTGGAGCGCGACGCCCTCGGTGCTCTGATGTACCGCGACGCCGACCTCGCAGATGCCCTCGTGGTCGTCTCGGCCCAGAACAACGTCGATGGCGCCGTCACCGCGGATCTGGCGGGACTCGTGGCCGACGCGCACCGTCTCGGCGGGACCGTGATCGTCGACGCCGCCCAGGCGATGGCGCACGCGCCCGAGGTCCTGCACTCTCTCGACGCCGATGCGATCTGCTTCTCGGCCCACAAGGCGTACGGACCGTCACTGGGAGTCGTCGTCGCGACACGCGCGCTGCTGATGTCGCTCGAGGTCGGATTCATCGGCGGCGGCCAGGTTGCCGAGGTCACCGCCGATGACTTCGTGCTGCTCGACGAGCCGCACACCCGCCTGGAACCGGGTCTGCAGGCATGGGGGGAGATCCTCGCCTTCGGCGCGGCGCTCCGCTGGCGGGAGGCATACGCGCGTACCGCGGGGGAGTCGGTGGAGCAGCGCGAGCGACGACTCACCCGTTCGCTGCGCGAGGGACTGGGCGAGATCCCGAACCTCACCGTCTTCGGCGACCCCGACGGCGCGCTCGTGCCGCTTCTGGCTCACCGCGTCGACAGCAACCGTCTGGCGGTCTTCCTCTCGAAGGCCGGGATCTCCGCGCGCAGCGGGTACTTCTGCGCACACTACTGGCTGCGCGAACGCGAGCGGGTCGAGCCGCTGTTGCGGTTCAGTCTGGGCGCGCACAACACCGACGAGGACGTCGCGCGCTGTCTCGATGTGCTCGGCCGGATGCTGAGGGGGCTCTGAATGCTGTGCATCGCCGCGTTCCTCGTGCTGCTCGTGCTGGCGGCCGTCTCCGCGAAATACCGGCGCCTGCTCGGTACGGCATGGCGGTGCGTCACCCGGCGCATGACCTTCCGTCCCTGCGACACGTCGTTCCGCGAGGACGTGAAGAACAGCATGCTCGCACCCCTCGCGGTGCGGGCTCCGAGGCTCGTGAAGCCGGCGAGCATCGCGATCGAGGTGACCGCCTGGATCATGGTGCTCTCCCTCGTCCTCAGCCTGTACATCGTCGGCAAGAGCGGGCTGAACCTCTTCGTCTACGGCACCTGCAACCCGCAGGACACCCAGGCCTGCAGTCTGTCCGCGGGGGCGTGCAGCATCGATGCCGGCGCGGACGACTTCGGCTCGGCGCTGGCCAAGGGGGATGTGGTCGGCGCGTTCGCCGCGGAGTTCCGCTCGCTCGGCAAGACCTTCGACGCGCTTCCGAGCCGGCTCAAGGACTGGGACGCCCGCGAGTACCTCCCCGAGGCGGCGAGCTACGCCGGCGGCTACCGAGACGGGCTCCCGGTGGCGGTCGAGGTGATCGATCCGGGGTGCCGCTTCTGCGGCGAGCTCTTCCGCAACATCGAGAGTGCGGGCTTCGCCGACGAACACAACCTCGCCTACATTCCGTACCCGATCGGACCGGATGCCGCCCCGAAGTTCACGAACTCGCCCCTGATCGCCGACTACCTCACCGCTGTACGCCTCACGGAGCAGGGCGATGTCCCCGCCATGGGAGGAACGGACTGGCGGATCCTCGAGCACATCTTCACGGGGGAGCGCCCCGACGGTGTCGCCTGGCAGATCTGGTTCAACGAGCAGGCCTCGGCGGATGAGGCCGAGACCCAGCTGCAGCAGTGGCTCGCGGAGGCCGGCTACGACGCGGCCGACATCCACGACGTCGCCCGGCTCGCCGCATCCGATCGGGTGCACGACATCGTCGCTGACGGCAAGCGGATCGTCGAGCAGGAGATCCGCACGGCGACCGTTCCCACCCTCATCGCCGACGGCGCCCTGCACCCCGGCGTCGTGTCGGTCGACCGGCTCCAGGGGATGCGGTGAGTCGGCCGCATTAGTCACGGCCGCCGCGCTCCGCGAGCGGACTCCTCGCGCGCACACTGAGCGCATGAGCGTTCCCACCGCGCCGCCTTCACGCGCGCTCGCCGCCTTCTGGATCATCGCCGGCCTGCTCGGATGGGCGGTCTCGTTCCTGCTGTACCTCGAGTACATCGGGCAGCTGCGGGGCGTAGACCCGCTCGTGTCATGTCAGCTGAGCGTGATCGTGACGTGCGGGCCCAACCTGCTCTCGCCCGGCGGCAACCTTCTCGGCTTCAGTAACTCGATCATCGGCGTCGTGCTCTTCTTCGGTCCGATCTACGCCGGTGTGACGGCACTCGCCGGCGCGACGGGCCTGCGGAGCTGGTACTGGCGCACGTATCTGGCCTTCATCGCCGCGGCGTTCGTGTTCGTGCACTTCCTCGCCTACCGGAGCGTCTTCGAGTACGGCTCGCTCTGCCCCTGGTGCATGGTCGTGTGGCTCGTCACGATCCCGCTGTTCTGGGTCACACTCGGCTGGAGTGCACGGGCGGGACTGTGGGGGAGGCGGATGCGGCCGGTGGGCCGATGGCTCGCCAGCTGGGCTCCGCTGGTCGTCATCCTCGACGTCGCGCTGATCGCGGTCGTCGCGCAGCTGAGGCTGGACGTCCTGGGCTCGCTCTTCTGAGCCGATCCCGCGCGCGTGGCGCGCGTCGCGTTACGAACCTGTGAATTGTCTGAGCGATTGGCGCCGAATCCGACTAGCGTCGGGCGCACCGGGGAAACGCGAGAGGACATCACGTGACGACATCACGGCCACGAGCCACCCGTATCGGCATCGGAATCGGCATCGGCGCGGCGCTGGCGGTGACCGCCGGCATCGCGCCGGCCGCCGCCGTCGACCCGGCCGATCTGGAGGAGCGGGTGACGGTGGACGCCGTCGTCGGCCACCTGCAGCAGCTGCAGGACATCGCCGATGCGAACGGCGGCAATCGGGCGGCGGGCACCAGCGGCTATGAGGCCAGCGCGGTCTACATCGAGCAGACGCTGACGGCAGCCGGGTACACGCCTGAGCGTCAGTACTTCGACGCCGACCTGCAGACGATCGACGCGTACACGTTGACGATCGACGGCTACACCCCCGCAGACCCCTTCGGCATCCCGATGGAGTTCACACCGGGCACGCCCGTCGGCGGACTCTCGGACCTGCCGCTGATCACCCCGACCGCACCGCTGGGCTGCACCGCGGACGACTGGGCGGGCACCGATGCCGCCGGCGCGATCGCACTCGTCTCCCGCGGCAGCTGTTCCTTCGCGGAGAAGTCGGCGGCGGCAGCGGCCGCCGGGGCGGAGGCCGTGATCATCTACAACAACGAGCCGGGCCCCCTCCAGGGCACCCTCGGCGCGCAGGCGCCCGAGCTCGCACCGACGGTCGGCATCCTGCAGAGCGAGGGGCAGGACCTCCTCACCGCGCTCGCGAACGGTCCCGTCCTCGCCGACCTCGACCTGCAGCAGCACATCGATTCCGTCGAGACGTTCAACATCATCGCCGACACGCCCACCGGCCGCGATGACAACGTCGTGATGCTCGGTGCGCACCTGGACTCCGTCGAGGACGGCCCCGGTATCAACGACAACGGCTCGGGCTCGGCGGCGATCCTGGAGGTCGCCCTCCAGCTGGCCGCTTCCGGTGAGCTGGAGAACACGGTCCGCTTCGCCTGGTGGGGCGCGGAGGAGATCGGGCTCCTGGGATCGGCGCACTACGTCGACGATCTCTACGAGACCGGTGGCGACGCGGCTCTCGAGACCATCGCGACCTACCTCAACTTCGACATGGTCGCCTCGCCCAACTACGTGATCTCCGTCTACGACGCCGACCAGTCCACGTATGAGGCGCCGGTGGAGGTCCCGGAGGGATCGATCGCGACGGAGGCGGCGTTCACGAGCTACTTCGATGCGATCGGGCAGCCCTCGATCGACACGGCCTTCGATGCCCGCAGCGACTACAACGCGTTCATTCTGGCCGGCATCCCCGCATCCGGACTGTTCACGGGCGCCGACGACGTCAAGACGGCGGAACAGGTCGCGCTGTTCGGCGGCACGGAGGGCATCATCATGGACCCGAACTATCACACGCCCGCCGATGACATCTCGAACATGAACGTCGACGCGCTGCGGATCATGCTGGGCGCCATGGCGTACGTCACCGCGGTGCTCGCCAACGACACGTCGGCCGTCAACGGTGTCGCTCCCGTCGTCGACCCGGTGGCGCCGGCGCCCGAGGTGACCGAGGAGGGCGACCATCTGCTGGCCGCATCCGGCTCGGAGATCTCCGGTGCCTGGCTCGGCGGCGGCATCGTGGCGCTGCTCGCGGGTGCCCTCGTGCTGGCCGCTGCCGCACGCCGCCGCACCGCCTGAGCTCGGTTCGGGGAGGGGGCTCGGTGCGCCGTCCCCGAACCCGCGGCCTGCCGTCGCTAGAATCGATCGAACGACCAAGCAGAGCGGGAGTACGGTGGCGGAGCGCGCAGTGAAGCAGGCGGGTAAAGGCACGAAGGGCGATGTGCCCCTCGGCCCCACCGGTCGCCCCTATCAGGGGTTCGCGACACCGCCGGCGCTCGCAGCCCACGGCCCTGCCCGCATCATCGCCCTCTGCAACCAGAAGGGCGGGGTCGGCAAGACGACCACGACCATCAACCTGGCCGCGTCTCTCGCGCACTACGGCCGCAAGGTGCTGGCGGTCGACTTCGACCCGCAGGGCGCACTGTCCGCGGGCCTGGGCATCACGACGCACGACGTGCCCACCATCTACGACCTGCTGCTGGACACCAAGCGCGACCCGCGCGAGGTCATCGTGAAGACCTCCGTCGAGGGTCTGGACGTGCTGCCGGCCAACATCGATCTCTCGGCCGCTGAGGTGCACCTGGTCAACGAGGTGGCACGCGAGACGATCCTCGCCCGGGTGCTCCGCCACGTGGCGGGGGAGTACGACGTCATCCTCATCGACTGCCAGCCCTCGCTGGGGCTGCTGACGGTCAATGCCCTGACGGCGAGCCACGGCGTGCTCATCCCGCTCGAGTGCGAGTTCTTCGCCCTGCGCGGCGTCGCCCTGCTGATCGAGACGATCGACAAGGTGCGCGACCGACTGAACCCCTCGATCACCCTGGACGGCGTGCTCGCCACGATGTACGACCCCCGCACGCTCCACTCGCGCGAGGTGCTCGAGCGCGTGGTCGAGGCGTTCGGCGACGATGTGCTGGAGACCGTGATCGGGCGCACCGTGAAGTTCCCCGACGCGTCGGTGTCGGGGATGCCCATCACCGAGTTCGCTCCCGAGCACGCCGCGGCGCAGGCCTACCTGCGTCTCGCGCGGGAGCTGGTCGCCCGTGGCGCCGTCGCCTGAGCCGCAGGACGCGGCCACAGACGGATTCCGGGTATCGCTGGGCGTCTTCGACGGCCCGTTCGATCTGCTGCTGACCCTCATCTCGCAGCACGAGCTCGACATCACGGATGTGGCGCTCAGCGTCGTCACCGACGAGTTCATCGCCTACCTGCGCCAGCTGGGGCCGGATGCGGAACTGGATGAGGCGTCGGAGTTCCTCGTCGTCGCCGCCACCCTGCTCGACATGAAGGTGGCGGGACTGCTCCCGCAGGGCGAGCTCGTCGACGCGGAGGCCGTGGCTCTGCTCGAGGCTCGTGACCTCTTGTTCGCGCGCCTGCTGCAGTACCGGGCCTTCAAAGAGGTCTCCGCGTGGTTCGCGCGCTCGCTGGAGCGCGAGGACAGACGGCACGCGCGCAGCGTCCGCATCGACGAGCGGTACCGGCAGGCGGCCCCCGAGCTCGTGTGGACGCTCAGCACCGAGGATTTCGCCGCGCTCGCCATGCTGGCGATGGCGCCGAAGGAGATTCCGACGGTCGGCCTCGACCACCTGCACGCGCCGCTGGTCAGCATCCGCGAGCAGGCCGCGATCGTCGTGACCCTCCTACGGCAGCGCGGCACGCTGACCTTCCGCGAGCTGATCGCCGGGGTCGACGCCTCCGGCATCGTCGTCGCACGATTCCTCTCCATCCTCGAGCTGTACCGCCACGCGGCGCTGTCGTTCGAGCAGCTGGAGCCCCTCGGCGAGCTGACCCTGCGCTGGAGCGCGGAACGCTGGTCCGAGGAGAACCTCGCCACTCTGGGAGCCGACTATGACCGATGACATCCGCACCGAAGAGTCGGAGACCACTGCCTGGCCGCAGGATGTGGGCTCCGTCGCGCGCCGGCTCGAGGCCGTGCTGCTGATCCTCGACGAGCCGCACAGCGTCGTCGCGCTCGCGGCGGCCGTCAGCGCACCCGTCCCGGCGGTGCGCAAGGCGATCGCGGCGCTCGTCGCCGACTACGACGGCGAGGACGGTGGCCCGCGACGCGGCTTCGAGTTGCGCGAAGTGGGCGGCGGATGGCGGCTCTACGTGCGTGAGGAGTACGACCGCGTCATCACCGAGTTCCTCGGCACCCAGCAGCCCGCACGTCTCTCGCAGGCGGCCCTGGAGACCCTCGCGGTCATCGCGTACAAGCAGCCCGTCACCCGCGGACAGGTCGCGTCGATCCGCGCCGTCAACGTCGACTCGGTCGTGCGCACGCTCGTGGGCCGCGGGCTCATCACGGAGGTGGGCCACGACGGGGAGACCGGTGCCATCCTGTACGGCACCACCGACGCGCTGCTGGAGAAGCTCGGCATCAACACGATCGACGAGCTTCCGCACATCTCACCGCTGCTGGATGACGGCAGCGCCGGCTTCGAGGAGATTGCACGATGAGCGACACCGAGGGCGTCCGCCTGCAGAAGGCGCTCGCGAACGCGGGCGTGGCCTCCCGCCGCGTGGCGGAGCAGTACATCGTCGAGGGCCGGGTGCGGGTGAACGGTGCCGTCGTGACCGAGCTCGGCAGCCGGATCGATCCCGAGACCGACCTCGTCGACGTCGACGGCGTCGCGGTCGAGTTCGACCAGTCGAAGCGGTACGTCATGCTCAACAAGCCCACCGGCGTCGTCAGCTCGATGGGCGATGACCGCGGGCGCCGTGACCTCCGCGAGTTCACCCGCGATTTCGAGGAGCGCCTCTACAACGTCGGTCGTCTGGATGCCGACACGTCGGGCCTGCTGCTGCTGACCAACGACGGGGAACTGGCCCACGTGCTGGCGCACCCCTCGTTCGGTGTCACGAAGGTCTACATCGCGAAGGTCGACGGTCGCGTGTCGGCGCAGACGATCTCGACGCTCACGCGCGGCTTCGAGCTGGAAGACGGCTTCATCCGGGCGGACAAGGCGCGTCTGCTCGATGCCTCGGCCACGAGCAGCCTCGTGGAGCTCACGCTGCATTCCGGCCGCAACCGCATCGTGCGCCGCATGATGGCCTCGGTCGGGCATCCCGTGCTCGAACTCGTGCGCCGGCAGTTCGGGCCCCTCCACCTGGGAACACTCCCGGCGGGACGGATGCGGGAGTTGACTAAGATCGAGCGGGGTGCGCTTCTCACGCTCGCGCGCCGCGACCAGGTGTCCGACCCGCCCGGAGAGCAGGAGAACCAGTGAGCGAGTCGAACGGCACCAGCGCGCCCGCGCGGGTCGCCGCGCGCACCTCGGGCACGGTCCGTGTCGTCGGCGCGGGCCTGCTGGGCGCCAGCATCGGTCATGCCCTCCGTGCCCTGGATGTCGACGTCGTTCTCGACGACACCTCGCCGGCCCAGCTCCGCCTCGCGATCGACTACGGCGCCGGCCGTGCCGCGGCTCCCGGCGACGCCCCCCGCCTCATCGTCGTCGCCGTGCCGCCGGATGTGATCGCCGACGTCGTCGAGCGAGAACTCTCGGCCTACCCCGGCGCCGTCGTGACAGACGTCGCGAGCGTGAAGGGACAGCCGCTGCGCGCGCTCCGAGCGCGCGGGGTGGACCTGGCGCGGTACATCGGCTCGCATCCCATGGCCGGCCGCGAACGCGGCGGGGCCATCGCCGCCCGCGCCGACCTGTTCATCGGACGGCCGTGGGTGGTCTGCCGCGACGAGGAGACCACCGCCGCCGATCTCGCGCTCGTCGAGGGCCTCGCTCTCGATCTGGGCGCGATGCCGATCGAGATGGCGCCCGAGGAACATGACCGCTCAGTCGCCCTCGTCTCGCACGTTCCCCAACTCGTTTCAAGCCTGCTGGCTGCGCGGCTCACGGCCGCGCCCGAAGACGCGCTGCGCCTGGCGGGGCAGGGCGTGCGCGACACGACCCGACTCGCCGCATCCGCACCCGAACTCTGGGTGCAGATCCTCGGCGCCAACGCTGCTCCGGTCGTGGACGTGCTCGATGCGTTCGCCGAGGATCTCGCCGCCGTGGCGAATGCTCTGCGCGAGCCGGATGCGCCGGGGGCCCGTCGCGGAGTCGCCGACACGATCCTGCGCGGAAATCAGGGCGTCGAGCGGCTGCCCGGCAAGCACGGGCAGAACCGTCGTTTCGAGACCATCGTCGTCATGGTGGACGACACGCCAGGTCAGCTCGGTCGCCTGTTCGGCGAACTCGGCGAGCTGGGCGTGAACGTCGAGGACCTGCGCCTGGAGCATTCGCCCGGCGCCCAGTTCGGCCTGGCAGAGATCAGTGTCGCTCCCGCGATCGCCGCGCCCGCTGTGGCGGGCCTCGAGGCGCGCGGGTGGAGGATTGCGAGCAGTGCAAATGAGTGAATCCGACGTCGCCATCGTCGCCGTCGATGGACCCGCCGGCAGCGGCAAGTCCTCGGTCTCCAAGGAGGTGGCCCGCCGCCTCGGTTACGGATACCTCGACACGGGCGCGGTATACCGCTCCCTGGCCTGGCACGCCCTCGACCGGGCCGTCGACACCTCCGACGCCACCGCGGTGCTCGAGGCGATGGGCGACTTCGACGGCAGCATCTCGCTGGACCCCGACGACTATTGGGTGCGGGTGGGCGACACGGACGTCACCGAGGCGATCCGTGAGACCCGCGTGACCGACGCGGTCAGCGGAGTCGCCCGCGTCCCCGTCGTCCGTCACACCGTCAATGCGCGTTTCCGCGCCCTCGTCGCCGACTCCGGACGACCCGGTGTCGTCGTGGAGGGCCGTGACATCACCACGGTCGTGGCTCCCGATGCGCCGGTGCGCATTCTGCTCACGGCGGCCCCCGAGGTGCGCGCTGCCCGGCGCAGCGCCGAGGTCACCGGACAGGATGCGGCGGCGGTCGCCGACTCGCTGCGCCGACGTGACGCATCAGATTCCACCGTCGTCGACTTCATGTCGGCGGCCGAAGGGGTCGAGGTCGTGGATTCCACGCACCTCGACTTCGATGAGACAGTGGCGGCCGTTCTCGCGGTCGCAGAGAAGATGCAGGAGGTGCGCGATGCGCGCTGAGGACGAGTACGAAGCCGGACCGGATCAGCTCGAGGAGACCCTCGCCGGAATCGACGACACGCTGGCCGAGCAGCGCGCGATCGCGCTGCGGGCGTCGCTCGAGGACTACGACCTCGACGACGACGACGCCGAGGTGCTCGCGGGGCTCATCGGTTCGGGCGATGGGATCGAGTACCTGCCGGCGCTGCCGGTGGTCGCGATCGTCGGTCGCCCGAACGTCGGCAAGTCCGCGCTCGTGAACCGCATCCTCGGGCGCCGCGAGGCCGTCGTCGAGGACACCCCCGGGGTGACGCGCGACCGCGTGACGTACAAGGCCGAGTGGCTCGAGCGTCGCTTCTCGCTCGTCGACACCGGCGGCTGGGAGCCCGATGCCAAGGGCATCGACCGGTCGGTCGCCGCCCAGGCCGAGGTCGCGATCGACCTCGCCGATGTGGTGCTGTTCGTCGTGGACGCGATGGTGGGCGCCACCTCCACCGACGAGCACGTCGTGAAGCTGCTGCGTCGCAGCGGCAAGCCGGTCATGCTCGTCGCCAACAAGATCGACGATGCGCGCCAGGAGCCGGAAGCGGCTGCCCTGTGGAACCTGGGTCTCGGGGAGCCGCATCCGGTCTCCGCCATCCACGGCCGCGGTGTCGCGGATCTGCTCGACGAGCTCGTGAAGGTGCTGCCGGACGTCTCCGCCGTCGCCAAGCACGAGATCGGCGGGCCTCGCCGCGTCGCGATTCTGGGCCGCCCGAACGTGGGCAAGTCGTCGCTGCTGAACAAGGCGGCCGGCGAGGAGCGCGTCGTCGTCAACGAGCTCGCCGGAACCACCCGCGACCCGGTCGACGAGATCGTCGAGCTCGGCGGCAAGCTCTGGCGTCTGGTCGACACCGCCGGCATCCGCCGCCGCGTGCACCTGCAGCAGGGCGCGGACTTCTACGCATCGCTGCGCACCTCCGCGGCGCTCGAAAAGGCCGAGGTCGCCGTCGTCGTGCTGGACGTGTCGGAGCCGCTGAGCGAGCAGGACGTGCGCATCATCGACATGGTGCTCGAGTCGGGCCGTGCGCTCGTGCTCGCCTTCAACAAGTGGGACCGCCTGAACGACGACGACATGGCGAACATCGACCGTCGCCGCTACCTCGAGCGCGAGATCGAGCAGGACCTCGCGCACGTCGCGTGGGCGCCGCGCGTCAACATCTCGGCCCGCACCGGTCGCCACCTCGAAAAACTCGTCCCGGCTCTCGAGACGGCTCTCGAGTCGTGGGACCAGCGCATCTCGACCGGCAAGTTCAACGCCTTCCTCTCCGAGCTCGTGGCAGAGCACCCGCATCCGGTGCGCGGCGGCAAGCAGCCCCGCATTCTGTTCGGCACGCAGGCGGGCACGCGTCCGCCGACCTTCGTCCTGTTCACGACCGGCTTCCTGGACCCCGGCTACCGCCGGTTCATCCAGCGCCGCCTGCGCGAGCTGTACGGCTTCGAGGGGACGCCCATCGTCATCAACATGCGGGTTCGCGAGCGCCGCCAGCGCTGAGCTCCGCGCACTGTCTCAGCTGACTCTCTCAGCGCACCGCGAACCGCGCGAACCGCTCACCCGGCACCGTGTCGAGCGAGACCTCATAGGAGGCCTCGCCGACACGGGGGAGGGGTACCCGGGTTCCTTCGCTGCGGAACCGCTGCAGCGCCCAGCAGGTGACACCGGCGTCGGCCAGGCGATGCCCCAGCACGGCGAGTTCCGCCGCATCCGCCGCCTCGGGGTGCACCGTCGTGCGCACCTCGTAGTCGAGGGGGCGGGTGGTTCCCGCGCGCGCCGCCGACTCGGCGAGGACGACGGAGAGCGAACCCCAGGAGCGCTCGGCGCTGTTCGAGTAGCCCGTGACCTTCTCGTAGAGCCGTTTGCTCGTCTTGATGTCCAGACCCACCCAATCGACGTGGGGCAGGATGCGGGCGAGCGCGGCCGGGTAGATCCCGGCCGTGTGCAGGCCCACCGCGAAGCCGAGCTGCCTGACCGCCGCGATCGCCGCCGGGAGGGCCGGCTGCATCGTGGGCTCCCCGCCGGAGAACACGACGCCGTCCAGCAGACCACGCCGCTTCTTCAGGAACGTCCACAGCGTGCGCCAGCTCATCGCGGCGGGCGCACGCGGCGCGCGCAGCGCCGGGTTGTGGCAGTAGAAGCAATCCCACGGGCATCCCTGCAGAAAGACGGTCGCGACGAGCTTGTCGGGCCAGTCGACCGTGGACAGGCGCGTGAGACCGGCGATGCGCAGGGTGGCCGGGTCGATCGCGGCGGGGATCACTTCACACCGCCGCGGCGGCGAGGGAGCGCGACTCGGCGAACGCCAGCCGCTCGGCAGCCTCGCCCTTCTTGCCGACGTTGAACGACGACACGGGGCGGAAGTAGCCCATGACCCGGGTCCACACCTCGCAATCCGCACCGCATTCCGGGCAGAGAAGGTGCTCGCCGGAGCGGTAGCCATGGCGCGGGCAGATGGAGAACGTCGGCGTGATCGTGATGTAGGGCAGCCGGAACTTCTCGAGCGCGCGCCGCACGAGCGTGCGGCAGGCCGCGGCGGAGGAGACGGCCTCGCCCATGTAGAGGTGGAGCACCGTGCCGCCCGTGTACTTCTGCTGCAGGTCCTCCTGGAGCGCGAGCGCCTCGAACGCGTCGTCGGTGTAGCCGACGGGCAGCTGCGAGGAGTTCGTGTAGTACGGGTTGTCGTCGGTACCGGCGTGGCGGATGCCGTCGTAGCGGGCGATGTCGCTCTTCGCGAAGCGGTACGTGGCGCCCTCCGCGGGCGTCGCCTCGAGGTTGTACATCGTGCCGGTCGCCTCCTGGAACTCCACCATCCGGTCGCGGATGTGGTCGAGGATGCGGGCGACGAGGGCGTGACCCGCATCCGAGGTGATGTCCTCGGTGTCGCCGGTGAAGTTGCGCACGAGCTCGTTCAGCCCGTTGACGCCGATCGTGGAGAAGTGGTTGTCGAGCGTTCCGAGGTAGCGCTTCGTGTAGGGGAAGAGCCCCCCGTCGATATGGCGCTGGATCACGACGCGCTTGGCCTCGAGACTGTCGCGGGCGATCTCCAGGAGCTCGTCGAGTCGTGCGATGAGACCCGCCTCGTCACCGGGGTGCAGGTAGCCGAGGCGCGCGCAGTTCACGGTGACCACCCCGAGGGAGCCGGTCTGCTCCGCCGAGCCGAACAGGCCGTTGCCGCGGGCGAGCAGCTGGGTGAGGTCGAGCTGGAGGCGGCAGCACATCGACCGGATCATGTGCGGGTCGAGGTCGGAGTTCACGAAGTTCTGGAAGTAGGGCAGCCCGTACTTGGCGGTCATCGCGAACAGGGCGTCGACGGCGGGGTCGTCCCAGTCGAAGTCCTTCGTGATGTTGTAGGTCGGGATGGGGAAGGTGAACGCCCGTCCGTCGGCGTCGCCGGCGGTCATGACGTCGATGAACGCCCGGTTGATGACCGCCATCTCGGGGGCGAGGTCGCCGTACGTGAAGTCGCACACCCGGCCGCCGATCATCGGGCGCTGGTCGGCGAGGTCGTCCGGGCACGTCCAGTCGAGGGTGAGGTTGGTGAAGGGCGTCTGGGTGCCCCACCGGGAGGGGACGTTGAGGTTGAAGACGAACTCCTCGATCGCCTGCCGCACGGCCTCGGCGTCGAGGTCGTCCAGGCGGACGAAGGGCGCGAGATAGGTGTCGAAGGAGCTGAACGCCTGGGCGCCCGCCCACTCGTTCTGGAGGGTCCCGAGGAAGTTGACCATCTGGCCGAGCGCGCTGGACAGGTGCCGGGGCGGGGCGGAGGAGACCTTGCCCGGGACGCCGTTGAAGCCCTGTTCGAGGAGGGTGCGCAGCGACCAGCCGGCGCAGTAGCCGGCGAACATGTCGAGGTCGTGGATGTGGATGTCACCGTCGCGGTGCGCGGCGCCGGCCTCGGGTGCGTAGACCTGGTCGAGCCAGTAATTGGCGATGACTTTGCCGGACGTGTTGAGCATCATGCCGCCGAGGGAGTATCCCTGGTTGGCGTTGGCGTTGACGCGCCAGTCTCCGCGCGAGAGGTACTCGTCGATCGTGGGGGCGACGGAGATCGAGCGAGCGGTGGTGGACGTGGACATGCAGGCTCCTTCTAGCCGTGGGGTGAAGGTGATCTGCGGTGGTTCGACCACTGTATGTAGGGGTGGGAGGCGTTGTCGAACCCATATGTTGGGGAATAACAGGCTGCGGTTGTCATCCGCGCGTCGCCGATTGTGGGTGCTCACAGCCGCGCGCGTCGCTGCGGGTCGATGCTCATCGGCGGGTGTAGAGGCCGCGACGATTTTCCCGAATGCGTCGACGGTCGCGTCGGCATCCTCACGGTGTGCGAGGCTGTCAGCGTGACGATCGAACCCCCCGCCCCCGGAGAGCCGCGCCGGCCGTTGGGACCGCGGGATCCGGGGGATGCCTGGGTCGTCGCACCGACGGGGGAGCGCTACTGGGGCCGCTTCGGCGCCGCGGGGCTTCTCGCGGTCGACCCGGTGCGTGGAGTGCTGCTGCAGCACCGCGTCTCGTGGAGCCACCATGGCGGCACGTGGGCCCTGCCCGGCGGTGCACGCCACGAAGGCGAGTCCGCTCTGGACGGCGCGCTGCGCGAGGCGACGGAGGAGGCGGGTGTGCCCGACGGTGCCGTCAGGCCGCGGCTCATGAGCGTGCTCGATCTCGGCTACTGGTCGTACGCGACGGTACTGGCGGATGTGGTGGATGCCTTCGATCCGGTGATCAGCGACCCCGAGAGCGTCGAGCTCTCGTGGGTGCCGGTCGCTGACGTCGACGACTATCCGCTGCACCCCGGCTTCGCCGCATCCTGGCCTCGGCTGCGTGAACTGCTGGCCGTTCGACCGAAGATCGTGGTGGATGCGGCCAACGTCGTCGGCTCCGTGCCGGACGGCTGGTGGAACGATCGCGCGGGCGCGGCGGAGCGGCTCGTCGAGCGGCTTCGCGGCCTGGCCGTGCGCGGCATTCCCGGCGATGCCCTGGGACTGGCGGAGGACCGCTGGTATCCGGAGATCAAGGTCGTGCTGGAGGGCAGGGCGCGTGAGGCCGCTCCGGGTGCCGAGGTGTTTTACGCCGCCTCCTATCGGACCCCCGTCGTGCTCGAGATCCGCGCGGAGGCCGCGGGCGACGACGCGATCGTCTGGACGGCGCGCGAAGAAGTCGAGTGGGGTGCGCAGGTGATCGTCGTGACGAGTGATCGTGAACTCGCCGCGCGGTGCGAGGCCATCGGCGCCTCCGTGCGGGGAACGCGCTGGCTGCTCGACCTGTTCGAGGACTGAGTATCGGTGGGTGCCCCGCGGGATTCCGTCTCCGTCGCACACGTGGTTGCTGCCCCGCCGGATGCCGTCTGGCGCGCACTCACCGCCGACCGGGCCCAGTGGTGGCCGGATCTGCGCTTCGATGCCGTGGTCGGCGCGCCGCTCGTCGAGACGTGGATCGAGGCGGGGCAGCAACGGCAGGCTCATGGGGTGGTCACGCGATGCGATGAGCCGGAGCTTCTCGCGTTCCGCTGGCGAGAGGACGGATGGTCGGCGTCGCTCGAGGTGACGTTCCGACTGGAGGCGCATGACTCGGCGACCTCCGTCACGATCACGGAGACGGGCTTTCGCCACGCAGGTGTGCCGCCGACGCTCGCCGACGAGCACGAGGAGGGGTGGAGCTACCACCTCACGCGGTTGGCGCGGGCGTGCGGGATGATCGACTCGTGCCGACCCCGGATCGAACGGACCCCATGAACGATCAGCCTTCCGTTCTGCTGCGCGCGGTTCGTGCCGCGGGCCTGCTCGCCGATCCCGTCGAGGAAGAAGGTGTCGTCCGCGGACCTGCTCGCCTGGAAGCGGCCGGCTACGACGTGTCGGTCAATCTCGATCCGGACCCGGAGTTCGATCCCCTTGACGACGAAGTGGGCGCCGAGCCTGTCGAGCCTGCCTCCCTCATCGCCGCGGCCGAGGCGTTTCTCACCATGAGCGCCGCACGGTGGGACCGCTTGATGGACGAGATCTTCGAGGAGATCGAGGAGGGATTCGGGCTGGTTGCCGGGCGTGGGGTGGGCCGCGAGGACCTCGTGATCGAGTGGGTGGCGGTCGTCCCGGACGCGTACCTGGTGTCGTTCCCCGTGCCCCGCGAATCACCCGAGGTCTTCATCCGCGCGCAGCTCGACGACGACTTCCGGCTTGACGAGTTGTACGTCGATGACGACGCGGATGACGCTGATGAAGACGAAGACGAAGACGACGGTGACGATGCGGTCGAGTTCGCTTCGCTCGAAGCGCTGCTCGATGAGCTCAACGGCAAGAACGGTCTCGATGGCAAGAACGGTCTCGACGGGGGGAAAGCCTGATCGCGCGTCGCGACACGCTTTCCGCACCTGCACCCGCACCTGCACCCGCAGCCGCACCCGCACCCGTGTCCATGCGCGGCCGACAGCGAGCATCGTCCCGCGGTTCCCGGCCGCGTGGCGGGCTGAATGTGGTCTCGTCGTCAGGGCGCTCGGGGCGTGACCCTCGCTAAAAGGGCGGGTCGGCCGCATCCGTGAAGACGACGCGGGACGCGGGGGAGTCGCGGTGGTGTCGGCCCTGCGGGCTGGTCCACTCGAGCACGCCGTCGGGCCCGAGCCTGACGCGCCACGGGGTGGCGTGTTTGAGCGAGTGATGTCGGCGGCACAGGTGCGCGAGGTTGTCGACGTGCGTGGTTCCGCCGTGGGCCCAGTCGACCGTGTGGTCGATGTCGCAGCGGTGGGTGGGCATGCGGCATCCGGGAAAGCGGCACCGCTCATCGCGTACGCGGAGGAGGCGCCGCTGGTCTTCGCTGGGCCGGTAGCGGTCGACGCCCACGACGTTGCCTGTGACCGGATGCGTCAGCACGCGCGTCCAGGCGACGGCGCCTCCGGTGAGCCGCCGTGCGGTCTCGGCGTCGACGGGGCTGACGCCGATGAGCTCGGCGCCCGCATCCGTCGTGCCGAGCAGCGTGGTGGCGGGGATCGTGATGCGCACGTGCGCCTGCACGGCCTCGATGCCCGCGTGCGGGGCGCCGGCGGTGTCGGCGGTGGTCGAGGTGAGCAGGAGATCGCTGAGGATGTCGGCGCGCAGCTGGTCGATCGTGCGCGGATCTGCGTCGGGGTCGTGGGCGTCTCGCACGAGATGCGCCATCCGGGTGAGGCGGTCGTGGGCGCCGTGGGCTTCGATGACGGGCAGGACGGCCGTGAGCTCTGCCATGCCGTCGGGAAGGTCGCGCACGAAGACGCCGCGATGTGCGCGCGCTTCGCGGTGGCGCTCGGTGAGCGGACGCTGTTGCGCCTGCTCCGCCAGTCGGCGCAGGATCGGTCGCAGACGGTTGACGGAGACCTCTGAGGCGGCAGCCGCGGCCCGTTCGTCGTAGGCGACGAGCTGTGGCCCATCGAGTCCAGCGGATGCCTCGTGGATCGCGCGCAGGTGGCGGCGCGAGATGCGGCCCTCGGCCAGGGCAGCGAGGGAGCGCGGCAGCCGGCGGGCGATGTCGGCGGCGTCGTGCAGCTCGTTCTGCATGCCGCGGTCGTTCGCGTGCAGGGCGGTGGCGAACTCCGCGGCGATGTCGCGCAGCGGCATCTCGTGCGCCCGGGCTGACGGATCGGACAGTCGAGAGGTGCGGTCGGCGGCGATCTGACGGGCGGTTGCGAGCAGGTTGAGTTCGAGTGCTTCGAGGGCGGCGATGGATGCGCGGGTCTTCTCGACACCGGCGAGCAGGCCCTCGAGCATCGCCGCTTCGGCGTCCTCGGGGCTCATCGCCGCTGCATCCTTCATGCCTGAAGTCTGGCACCGACCTCCGACATCGCCGGGGCCTGATCAGTCGTCGGCGGAACGCCCCCGGAGCCGGTCGATATCGCGCCTCTCGCGCTTCGTCGGACGCCCCGCGCCGCGGTCTCGGACCGGCACGAAGGCGGTCAGCTCGCGCGGCGGAGGCGGGGGAGTCTTGTCTTCCGCGGCAAGGGCGGCAAGCGGTGCGCTGACGCGCTTCACGATGGTCTGGCGCACGACGAGGATGCGGTCGAAGCCGGCGATCCGCACGCGCACCTCGTCGCCGGGCCGCACGAGCTGCGCAGCCTTGGCGCGGTCGCCGCCGATGCGGACGTGGCCGGCGCGGCAGGCCGTCGTGGCGGCGGATCGGGTCTTGTAGACACGCACGGCCCAGAGCCACGAGTCGACCCGAACGGGGGATGCCGCATCCGTCATCCCTCCATCCTGGCGGATGCGGGCTCAGCGGAGGTCGAGCGCGACGATCGGCCGGTCGGCACGGGAGCGCGCGGTCTCGACGAATCCCGCCTCGAGGAAGGTCGTCAGCGCACCGTGGAAGAGCTCGTTCGACGAGGTCTTGGTCTCGGCGGTGTCGATCGGATACGCCTCGACGAGGCGCGCGCCGTTCTCGCGTGCGAAGGCGACGGCCGCGTCGAGGAGGCGACGGGTGAGGCCCTGCCCGCGGAACTCCTTGCGCACAGAGAAACAGCTGATGGCCCAGGTGCTGGCGTCGGTCCAGGGTTCGGGGGAGGTCTTGCCGTAGAGCTTCGGGCGTGCGAGCCGTTCGTGGTCGGACCGGGGCCCCACGCGCACCCAGCCCGCGCCGACGCCGTCGACCGTGGCGACGAGCCCCGGCGGGACGGATGCGGCCGTCTCCTCACGCAGCATCTCGGTCTTCTCCTCGACGCTCAGCGCGCTGAACCGGCTGCCCGGCATCATCCACCATTGGCACTGACACGCCCGGCCGTCGCCGCCGCCGGTAAGGGCGTTCTCGACCTCGTCGAAGCGTTGACTCGTAGCCGGAAGCACCTGGATCTGGCTCATGTCGTGACCGTACTCCCCGCCGTGGACACGCATCCACCGCTTGCGCCGCCGGACGCGTTCGCGGCATGCTCTCGGACCGGCTAAGATGGTTGAGTTGCCCGCTCGCGGGCGGCTCCGGGATGTGGCGCAGCTTGGTAGCGCACTTGACTGGGGGTCAAGGGGTCGCAGGTTCAAATCCTGTCATCCCGACCGGAGACGAGAAAAGGGTCCGCCACAGGCGGGCCCTTTTCTCGTCTCCGCGAGCGATCGCAGGCGGGGTCCCCGCGGGCGGAGGCTCCGCGTCCCGCGCAGCGGGGCGTGGAGTGCCCGTGGGGCGCATCCCGACCGGAAACGGCCCTTGGGGCGCATCGCGACTGAGAAGTCGGGGTACTCACGGGCTTCCGGACCTTCTTAGTTGGTGAGATGTGATCCGTTCATCACGAACCCATCACTTTGGCCTCCTCGCGGCGCTCTCGCGCTGTCGCGCTCCGATAGAGCGTCGACCGCCCTGATTGCCTCCGGATTGTGTGGGGGAGCGCGCGGCACCGGTCCTGCATGGGCAGCGAACATGGTGGGGCAGGCAACCCCTGAGGCTCGGACCCTCTCCTCGACGTGGGCGAGTTCGCCGCGTACTTGCGAGTTTCGGTCTCCGACCGAAGCAGGATGGACTCTCCGTGTGGACTGAGGAGGTGATCCGGGACTCTTCGACGGTGTCGTCGTCGCCGACAGTTGCGACAGTGCGAGCCTCTTTGGCGCGGCGTGCGCAATGACGCTCGCGTACGGTACTGACCGTGAGCGAAGAAGCAGAGGCGGACCGGGACCGGGTTCGTCGGGTGATGGGCCTACAGTCAGGTCAACGCGTCGTCAAAGTCACCAATGGAGGTCCTCCGGCCCTGGTGCTTGCCGACCTCGCGAGCCTTCGAAGAGACTTTGAGATGGCGCACCAGTTCATCTCGACGTTTGCGGGGCTTCCCAGGAGCGAAGTCGAGCCGGACTCGCCCCACCAGGCGCTGTGGATAGCAGCGGTAGCCATGTACGGTCGCGCATTCAGCACCACGGGTTTGCGACACTCAGCGAGAGCTTCAGCCGCACTCTACGAAGCTGAAGACCGATTAGCCCACGACTATCTGATCGCGATGCGAAACAAGTACATCGCGCATTCGGTAAACGAATTCGAGCAGGCTGTGGTGCTCGCCATCATCAGCGGAGAGACTGACGGGGAACTTTGCGTCGAGGGAGTGGGGACGCAGCACGCGAGCCTCGCGCGGCTCTCTCGTGCGCGTGCGTTGCAGATGGTAAGGATGTGCGAGTCGCAGATGGAGGACATCGATTCGCGCCTCGCCGAGGCGCAGACCGCGGTCGCGTCTGAGCTGAGCGAGCGCGGGACCAAGTACTTGATGGGCCTCGAGGAGCTTGGGATGGTGACGGTTGACGAGACAGCAGTGAACCGGAGCCGCTCACCTGGCTCCTGCGGAAGATCTGTCCGGTCGGGGAGGGAGCCGCGCACCGACTGCCTGGAGGAATGACTGTCCCGATACCGTCAGCATGTGTCAGGGCACGAGCGCGAAGCCAGGCGTTGAGCTTTGCCTACGCTCAGCTGCGTGGCCTCGCGCCAGCTGACTCGGACGACGAGCCCGGCAGGGCCACCGCACCGCCTACATCCGAGTGAGTAGTACGTTTCACAGCACGCCGTCGAGAAATTCAGAGTGCTGCGGCACCTGGCCCGGCCTCAGCGTTGCCATGATCTTAGAGTGCTCTGACGCCAGCCCGGGCGAACGCTTCGCCCGTGACGCGGCGTCAGCAGATCGATCAATCAGCCACTGGGTCGGTGGGCCCGATGAGGCGTGCGCCGCTTCGAGGTATTGGTGAAGGCTCGCATCTTCGATCAACATCCACCATGGTGACTCCAGGACTCTGTGGGGGTCGGGGCGCCTTGATCGATATGTCGAGTCCCTGAACGTCGCAACGATTGGCACTCGCTTTAGGTGATCGTCGTCGAGTAGCAGGCAGCGAGTCGCGATCATGTACCCCTCGATATAGCTGGCGTCAAAATAGCGCCGCCGCTCGACGGCGGTGACGAAGTGGTGCGCGTACGAGTGAACGACCTGCTCTACTGCCCGCGGATCGGAGTAGACCCCCCGATGCTTTAGGAGGCGCATTCTCCCCAACGCGGCAAGCATCCCATCTTGATACGACTGTGTGAAGGCGCCAAGGGCGCCCTTCTGGGTCAGGAGTACTTCCGATGCGGTGTGAGCGTCGAGGATCACTCGATGTAGCCACTCCGCTCGCGCAAGCCGCTCATCTGGGACATGTTCGCCCGTCGCTTCGAGATCCTTTTTTAGGAGGTGAGCGAAGTGGCCGCCATCGGTCTTGAGGTGGGTTAACTCGATGGTCGGCGAAACTGTCGGATCGACTGGTGTGACGAGGTAGGCACGCCGCCGGAGCCGCCCCATCCGTTCGATCACGTTGTGGTAAATGTTCTGAAAGTCTGAGTCCGAGAGGGAGTATCCAACGAACACGATGGTCCGCGTGGACAGGTAGTCACGCAGCTTCGCTCCCATCACTGACTGTGCAAGATCCGCCTCGCGCCTCCGATAGTCGTTGGACGTAGCGACGATGCTCGATAGGTTCGAGATCGAGCCATGGAGCTTCATCACACGCCGCCCAGGGACGTCAAAGAAGGCGAAGTCCTCATCCAGAACGAACGGCCGCGCGCCGGAGAACCGCTCGAAGAAGTCATCCCAGTTCGTCGTGAATATGGAATCTAGTTGCGAAATGGTTGCGATCTCTTGATGAAACGCGGTTGTGTGATTCTGAAGCGACTGAAACGTCGAAACGTAATCGAGCCGCTCGAGCAGGGTGCGGATCAACTCGCCGCGCCCGAACTGATCCTCGAAGTCCTGCATCACGGCGGGAAACGGATCACCTGATGGGGTCTCCCGCAGCCTGGCCTCGATTTCTTCGTAGAACGTTTCCGGGAAGAGTCCTGGCTTCTCAGTGCTGATACCAGCGCCCGCGAACACCACAAGCTCTCTGCGACGGGCCGCTTCAATGAGGTCATCAGGCAGCTCGACGGCGTAGTGAGTACCACAAACGGCGCAACCTTCATGGAACGGAGCGGAGGCAAGGGACACGATGAGCCATTCGGCCAGGAGTGAAGAGGACTATCTATCCATACCTCACATTCCGCTCGGGAGGAGCGAGTCAGCCTGGTCCGATTGCACGTCGCTCGACGAGAACGTGTCGGAGGACATTCGCTCGGCAGCGCACTTTACTCGCGGGATGACTCGCTCACGCACCTGGCGGCTGATGCCGCGCCGTAGCGGCACGCTCGTCAAACGGCGCGAAGAGACCTTCCGGACAAGAGATGCAGCTGGCCGCCCCGCCCTAAGGACGGTGGCTGAGCGTGCGCCGAATTGCGTCGCTTTGCGCGATAGCGGCTCGCTTTGCGCCCGGCCACCGACGCTTCGTCGGGTCAGGCGTTCCAAACGCGCTGAGGCGTCTGTCGACCTCCTGAATCCGAACGAGTCCACGCAGCTTGAGATCGTGCGCTGGTCACCCACTAGTGATCCTCTACTCGATCTTTTCTCGTCTGCCGCGAGCGGGTTACTCAGGCGGGTTGCCCGTGCGGCGCATCCCGACCCGGAGTCCCCCCGGAGCCCCAAACGCCCCTCGACCGTGAGGCCGCCCGCCGTCCCGGCAGCCTCACGGTCGAGGGGCGTCAGAACGCGCCGGTCGTGATTCCCGCGGAGCCGAACGGTGGCGTGTTCAGGATGTTGTTGCCGCCGGGTTCCCAGGCGTCCGCGGTGTTCGGATTGCCGGCTTCCTGACGCTTGATGCACTTCCACTCGATCGCGCTCGACGGCGGGAGGTCGCCGATCACGCCCGTCCAGGTGGGGTACGCGCTCGGGGTGAGCTTGATCGCGCTCGCGGGCGACCAGTCGCCCAGCTGCGGGATGTTGCCGACCACGTAGACCGACTGGCCGAAGGTCGTCGTCGCCAACTCGCACGCGAAGGTCGCCCACACGGCCTCCTCGCCGAGCGTGAACGCGAACGTCTTGTCCGACGTGACCGAGCTGCTCGCCGCCTTCGCGATCACCGTGCTGCCGCCCGCGTTGTACCAGCCGCTGCTGACGGCGTCGAACGCGGCTTTGTTCGCGTACTCGGTGAGCGAGGCTGATCGGTGTCGTACGCACGGCGCCGCGAGCAGCCGCTGGCTTTGTCAACGTCTTGTGGCCCAGGGGGGACGGCCTGATTTGGCCCATCCAAGATGGTGTCGTCTGAAGGGCTGTGTTCGTCAGGCTGGATGGTGCGCGTTGCCGGATCGAGTTTGCAGTATCGCGCGGAGGACATTGATCACGTCGTCGTGGTCCGTGTTCGTGGCGGCGGCTTCGTCGACGAGTTCGCGGATTCGCCGGATCACCGATTGAGGCAGCACTGCGGCGGAGTCTGCCACGCGCGTCCCGGCCGCGGTCCGGGTGACGACGAGTCCATCCTGCTCGAGCATCTTGTAGGCCTTCGCCGCGGTGCCCTGCGCGACTTTGAGGTCTGCGGCGGTCTGGCGCACCGTGGGAAGCCGCTCGTTCGCGCCCAATTGGCCTGAGACGATGAGCCCGCGAAGCTGCCGGTAGATGTCGATCGCTGGGTTGCTCTCTTCGGGTGTGGTGACGACGACGTGCGATGTCATCGCGTTGCCTCCAGGGTCGCCGGTGTCTCGGTCGGAGCCGATGGTTGGCGGGTCGCTGGGCGGCGTCGCAGGCCACTGCCAGCGACGAGGAGTAGCAGCACGAACCCGGTGATCTCGAGAATGGGAGCGCACCATCCCGCGGCGACGGCGAGCTCGGCGTATCGCCAGGCGGCGTCGTAGGGGTTGTCCCCGTTCTGCCCCGTGACGGTCAGGTGGGAAACCGATCCCGAGTTTGCGATGAAACGCCAGGCGCCGGCGAGTGTGAGAAGAACCGCCGCCGTTGTCACGCGTGTGACGTTGCGCGCGGTCTCTCGACGCGCAGCCCGCTCGGCGATGAGGGTCTCGGTGTGGAGGTATGGGCGCGCCGCATTGCGATCGAACGCGGACCAGGCGACGGCGAGCAGGGCACCCAGGCTGGTGAGCACCGGCAGCCCGTAGGTCCACCCGTAGAAGGGCAGACGGATCGGGTCGATCGTGCTTTCGTTGGGGATGGGAATGACGAGCCAGACGTATTGGCCCTGCCCGTTGGGTGACGATGCGAGACCGGCAGCAACGGTCGTCACCACGAGGATCAGAGCCGTGAGCCCCAGGCTGATGAGCGCGAACCGGGAGCTGAAGCTCACCCAGCTTCGACGTTCGGCCGAAATCACGGGAACCTCCGCCGGGGTCGTCCCCCTCGTCACGATGAAAGCGAGGACGATGCCGAGACCGATGATGGCGCACGCGATCGGGGTGGTGAATCGCCACCAATGAAGACGATCCGCACCAGTGAGGATGTAGCCGCGGATCACGTAGTCAACGAAGAAAAAGACGAGCACCCCGGCCGCGGCCCATCCAATCGCACGCCGCTCGGGTGCGTATCGCGCTCGAACTGATCGCGGCTCTGCGGTAAGCGGCCGTGCAGCAGCAGAAGCCCGTGACGTATAGAGACCTATACCTGCCGCAAGGACCAATGCCACGAAGAACGAGACTGCAGGTAGCGAGAACGCTCCTGCGATCAACTGGGCTGGGTCGAACATGCGCGCACCGCTCATCAACATCACTCATCCAATCTCTTGTGCCACTTGTCTATCACAAGTTGTACCAGATGAGGAGCACAAGATCTGGATGCTGGCGGCCGTCTGGACCGCTATCGCGCTGGCGTCTTCCTGGTGTGGTTGAGTCGATATGAGTCGGTCCCGGTCTCGATGATGGTGCCGTGGAAGGTGAGTCGGTCGACGATCGCCGCGCAGAGTCTCGGGTCGGTGAATGTCTTCGTCCATCCGCTGAAGGCTTCGTTGGTCGCGATCGCCACGGATGCCTTCTCTTCTCTCTCGGTGAGGACTTGGAACAGGAGTTCGGCGCCTCTGCGATCGAGTTCCATGTAGCCGAGTTCATCGATCAAGAGCAGGTCGACGCGACCGTAGCGGGCGATGGTGCGGTTCAGTTGCATATCGTCGGCGGCTTCGACGAGCTCGTTTACGAGCCGGGTCGCGAGCGTGTATCGGACCCGGTAGCCCTTTTCGGCTGCGGCGGTGCCGAGCCCGATCAGGAGATGCGACTTGCCGGTGCCGGAGTCGCCGATGAGGCAGAGGGGTTCCCCGCGGCGGATCCAGTCGCCTTGCGCGAGGGTGTGGATGGTGGCGGGGTTGATGTTCGGGTTCGCGTCGTAGTCGAAGTCGCCCAACCATTTCTGCCGCGGGAAGCCGGCGTTCTGGACCCGGCGCGTGATGGAGCGGCGGTCCCGGTCGTCGACCTCGGCGAGGAGCAGCTCGGCGAGGTAGCCGAGGTAGGACAGTTGCTCCCGTTTCGCGGTCTGCGTCGCCTCTTCCATCACCGCCCGGATCGTCGGCAGCCGGAGCCGTCGGCAGGCGGAGTCGACGGCGGCCGCGGCGGCTTCCTCAGTCAGGCCGCGGCGGTGGCGGAGCGTGGTCGTAACGTTCGTGAGGGTCGGACTCATGCGCCGGAGGCTCCTTCACTCATGGATGCGGTAACCGCGTGTTTCGCGGCTCTCTTGGTCAGCAATGCGTCGTAGCCGGCGACGGACGGGAGGGGCCGGTTGTCTTGCGGGAGGCCGGCGATGACCGCGGCCGGGTCGGTGAGACGACGTTGTGTGAGCGACACCACCTTCGGCAACGTCGGCGCCTCGATGAGCGCGATGTCATTTTTCTCGAGCTGGGCCGCCGCGAGGCGCGCTTCCACGGCGACGACGTCGGCAGTGACCGCGCCGACGGTGAGCGCGGCACTGATTCCAGCGAGCACCGCCGGGGTCGGCATAGTGCGGTGCAGCAGGAGCACGTCGATGAGCTCTCTCGTGCCGGCTGCATCACCGTTGACCTTCCTCGATTCCGCCCAGAACCCCTCATGCAGCCCAGTGAACGCGCCCGTGTTGCGGGCGTGGGCGAGGGCGGTGGAGCCGCCGAGAGCGCCGGGCTTGTGCTGGAGGACCTCGAGGTAGTGATCGAGCTGGACGGCTTGCCCGTAGCGTTCGATGACCCGCTCATGCCGGGCCACGACCTGCCGGCCGTCGAATACGACGAGCTCAGACGCGCGCAGCGAGACGCGGAGTTTGCGGCCGATGAGCCGGACCGGGACGGAGTACTTCGCCTGCCGCACCGTCACCAGCCCGGACCTGTCGACCCGCGGGTAGAGCTCCAGGCCCGGGTCGAACCGATCCCTCGGCAGCTGCGCGAGATGCTCCCGATCGGAGGAGAGGTCCTGGGCGACAGTGCTGATCTTCTGCCCGATCCGCCGTCTCTCATCCCGCAGATCCCATTCACGGATCCGGGCGTTGAGCTCGGCGAGGGACGCGACGACGGGCATGGGTGAGAGCCAGGTGCGGCGGAACCTGCCAACCTCGCCCTCGATGCCGCCCTTCTCGTGCGCCCCGTTGATCCCGGGCTCGCAGTAGAACGCGTCGAACCCGTAATGCGATCGGAACAACGCCCACCGTGTGGTCTCTACCCGCGCCCGGCCGGAGAGAACCTGCGTGACTGCGGGTGAGAGGTTGTCGTACTTGATCTGCAGCGTTGGGACACCGCCGAGTTCCTCGAACGCGTCGATATGGCCTTCCAGGAACGCCTCCAACGCCTGCGTCGGGTAGACGCGGTGCACGGCACGCCCCGAGTGGGAGAGGCGGAACGCGAACATGTAGCACTTTGTCTTCACCCCAGCGAGGATCCCCCACAGCTCCCCGAAATCGACCTCCGCCTCAGCACCGGGCGCGTGTTCCTGCGGGACCATCGCTCGCGACACCCCGCTGGTGCCAAGGATCTCCGGCCGCCGCCACCGCACGTAGTCACGCACCGTCGGGTAGCCGACATCGGCGCCGTGCTCGTCCAGGAGCCGGTGCCAGATCCGGGTCGCGGTCTGCCGCTGCTTCCGCGGCGCGTCGATGTCCTGCCGCAGCATCCCGTCGATAAGCTCCCGCACCCCATCGAGCTTCGGCGCTGCCCGGACCGGGGTCTTCCGCGCCGGCGGCTCTGCGGACTCCAACGCCTGACGGACCGTGCGTCGATGCACTCGGAACCGTTTCGCCAGCGCGTTGATCGACAACCCCTCGACCCGCGCCGCACGACGAATCTCGGCGAACTCTTCCACCCTCGACCTCACAGGCCCCTCCTCGCTCGATACCGAACGAGGACACCCTCAGCCCTGGGCCAAATCAGACCGACAACGACACCCCGGCAGCCGACGAGCTGGGCCAAATCAAAGCGACAAGCCTGGGCCAGCTAAGCGTGACAGAGCCAGCCGCATCGTGCGGGTAGCGTGAGAGGTCAGAACGCCTTTGTTCAAGTCTGTATTTAGTAGACAATATGGCCTATCGATGCCTCCGGGGTCAAGAGCATGCATGCCTCCGCACGTCTTCCGGTGTCAGCCAAGGCTGTCGCTGCGAACCGAGTTGACTTCCAACACTAATCGGATCTAGAGTTCGTTCAGACCTGAACAAAGGGGTTCTCTTGCCGTCATCCTCTGCCCGCGCCGACGTCACCCGCTCGGCTGTGCTCGCCTTCATCGGCGGCAGCGGTCCCACCTCCCGCGCCGATCTCGCGCGCGAACTCGGCGTCTCGCCCGCCCTCATCACCCAGCACACGCGTCAGCTGATCGCCGACGGGCTGCTCGCTGAACTCGACCACAGCCCGTCCAGCGGCGGTCGCCCCGCTCGCCTCCTCGGCCTGGTGGCCGACGCGGGACGCGCGATCGGCGTCAAGGTCGTCGCGGACCACATCACGGTCGTCGAGGTCGGGATCGACGGAACCGTCGTGCGCTCGGCCACCGAGCCGTTCGACGCGGCCGCCGGGACGGCGATCACGCGCCTGGGTGAGAAGCTGCGCGCCTTCATCGGCGGGGGAGACGGCGCGCCGCTGCTGGGTATCGGCGTCGGAGTGCCGGGCAACGTCGACGAGCAGGCCGTGGGGACGGTCGACTCCACGCAGCTCGGGTGGCAGCGCGTTCCGCTCGGCGAGGCGCTGCGCCGCGAGCTCGATCTGCCGGTCCTGGTGGAGAACAACGTCAATGCGCTCGCGATCGCCGAGGCGCTGCACGGCCAGGCGCGCGGGCACGAGAACGTGCTCGTCCTCACGATCGGCACCGGTGTCGGCGCGGGACTCGTCACCGACGGTCGGGTGCTGCGCGGGCGCAGCGGGGGAGCGGGCGAGATCGGCCACGTCCCGGTCGAGGAAGACGGCCCCCTCTGCCAGTGCGGTGGACACGGATGTCTGGAAGCCCTTGTGGGTCAGGCGGCGCTCGTGCGTCGCGCGCGCGACGAGGCGCTGATCGGTCCGGATGCCGGCATCGCCGCACTACGCTCGCTCGCCGACGCAGGCGACTCAGGTGCGCAGAAGCTCTTCTCCCACGCCGGGCATCTGCTCGGACGCGTCCTGGCCGGCGTCGTGAACGTCGTCGACCCCGAGATCGTGATCCTGCTCGGCGAGGGCGTGGAGTCGTGGCGGCATTGGTCGTTCGGATTCGAGCCGGCGTTCCGTGCAGGCCTGATCCCGCGCAACCGTGCCGTGCCCGTGGCCGTCGAGACCTGGCAGGACGACCGCTGGGCCCAGGGCGCGGCGTCTCTCGTCCTCTCCACGCCGTTCGACGACCAGGGCCGCTCCGGCGAGCAGGGCAGACTCGTTCGGGAACGCCTCGCGGTCGCCCGGGCGACCGAGCCGGGCGAGAGCGGTCAGCCGACATGACTCTGACCTTCCGGCCGCTCCCCGCCGAGGAGGAGCGCGAGGCGATCGAGACTCCGCCCGTGCGCCGCCGCCGGGGGCGCGTGCGCTACGCACTCGTCGTCCTCGCGTTCCTGCTGCCCAGCGCCGTCCCGCTCGTGATGTTCACGATCTATCCGATGTTCGGGGCGTTGTGGACGAGCCTGCACGAGTGGAACCTGCTCGCCCCGATGAAGTGGGTCGGGTTCGACAACTACGTGCACCTCGCCCAGGATCCGGCCACGCAGCGCGCGTTCTTCAACACGCTCTACTACCTCGTCGGCTACTTGCCGCTGGTCTACGTCGGGGGACTGGCACTCGCGCTGGCGCTCAACGTGCGCTTGCGCGGTCGGAACATCCTGCGCGGCGTGTACTTCCTGCCCGTCGTGACGAGCTGGATCGTCGTCGCGCTCGTGTGGCGCTGGCTGCTCAACCCCTCGGTCGGCATCGTCAACGCCGCGCTCGCGGTGTTCGGCATCGACGGCCCCGGGTGGTGGACGGATCCGGCGTGGTCGATGCCGTCGATCATCCTCGCGTCGGCGTGGAAGGACCTCGGCTTCGTGATGATCATCCTGCTCGCCGGTCTCCAGGCCATCCCGACCGAGATGTACGAGGCGGCCAAGGTGGACGGCGCAGGCCCGTGGCGGCGTCTGTTCAACGTGACGCTGCCGCTCCTGTCGCCCTCGACGTTCTTCGTCGTCGTGATCTCGCTCATCAACGGGTTCCAGGTGTTCGACCAGGTGTACGCGATGACCGGCGGCGGTCCGGCAGGATCCAGCACCGTCGTCGTGCAGCAGATCTACGACCTGACCTTCCGATACGGGGCCGCGGGCGAAGCATCCGCGCTGTCGTGGATGCTGTTCATCCTCGTGCTCGGCGTCACCGTCGTGCAGATCGTCGGGCAGAAGAGGTGGGTGACCTATGCGTGAGAGAACCAAACGCGGTCTGCTCACGGCGGTGCTGATCCTCGGCGCCCTCGTGATGTTCTTCCCGTTCCTGTGGACGCTGTCCACGTCGTTCTCGCCGGGAGCGGGACTGGATGCGACGCCGAAGCTCATTCCGGACGAGCCGTCGTTCTCGGCGTACCAGACGCTGTTCGCCGAGCTGCCGTTCGCCCGGATCATCGCGAACTCGATCGGACTCGCCGTCGTCACGGCCGTGCTGCAGCTGGTGACGAGCGCGCTCGCCGCCTACGCGTTCAGCCGTCTGCCGTTCCGCGGACGCGGCGTCGTGTTCGCGCTGTACCTGGCGACCATGATGATCCCGATCCAAGTGCTGATCGTGCCGCTGTTCGTTCAGATGCGCGATCTCGGGCTCGTCGACACGTATCTCGGCGTGCTGCTCCCAGGCGTCGCGAGTGCGTTCGGCGTCTTCCTCCTGCGTCAGGCGATGAACGGCGTGCCGCGCGAGCTCGACGAGGCGGCGACGCTGGACGGCGCGGGGCACTTCCGCATCTTCGGCACGGTGGTGCTGCCGCTCGTGGGGCCCACCCTGGCCACGCTCGCGGTGTTCTCGTTCATGAACAGCTGGAACAGCTTCCTGTGGCCGCTCATCATCCTGCGCTCGGCTGAGCTGAAGACCCTGCCGCTCGCGCTCGCCGGACTCCAGGGCCAATACACCACCCAGTGGGACGTAATGATGGCCGGTTCCGTCGTCAGCATCCTCCCCATGCTCGCCATCTATCTGTTCGCCCAGCGCTACGTCATCCAGGGCGTCGCGTCCAGCGGCATCAAGTGACCCGCACCACTCCCACCCGCATCCATATCGAAGGAGATATCGCATGAACCGCACAGCACCCCTCGCCGGGATCGGCGTCCTCGCCGTCGCCGGCCTCGCCCTGGCCGGATGCTCCGGCTCGACGACGCCGTCGGACGGCGGAGCCGTGACCATCACGTACACCAACTTCATCTCGGCCGGTGGCAACGAAGACAACCTGCAGAAGATCGTCGACGCGTTCGAGGCGGAGAACACCGGCATCACGGTCGAGGTCACGACGCTGCCCTACGCCGACTATTTCACGGCGCTGCAGACCGATCTCGCGGGCGGGACGTCGTCGGACGTGTTCGACATCGAGTTCGCGAACTACGCCGCCTACCAGCAGAGCGGGGTCCTCGCGCCGCTCGAGGGCGTCGACACGAGCGCCTACCAGACCTCGCTCGCCGACGCGTACGCCACCGACGGCACGCAGTACGCACTGCCCAGCTCGTTCTCCAACGTCGTGCTGTTCTACAACACCGACCTCTTCGATGCGGCCGGCTTGGAATACCCGACGTCGGACTGGACGTGGGCGGACGAGAAGGCCGCCGCCGAGAAGCTCACCGACACTGCCGCCGGCGTGTGGGGGGACTACCAGCCCATCTCGTACCACGAGTTCTACAAGGCGGTGGCTCAGGCGGGCGGCCAGTTCCTGACCGCCGACGGCAAGCTCGGATTCAACAGCCCCGAGGGGATCGCGGCAGCCGAATGGCTCGTCGGCAAGAGCGGCACGACGATGCCGACCGCCGAGCAAGGCGCGGGCACCCCCGACTTCGACAGCGGCCTGTTCGCGGGCGGCAAGCTCGCGATGTGGCACAGCGGCATCTGGATGTTCGGCACGCTCGCCGACGCCTCGATCGGGTGGGACATCGCGGTCGAGCCCGGCGACATGCAGCACGCGAGCGCGCTGTTCTCCAACGCGGTCGCCGTCTCGGCCGGCACGAAGAACAAGGAAGCGGCGACGAAGTTCGCCGAGTTCCTGACGAGTTCGAAGACCACGGTCGACACGCGCTTGGAGGCTGGATGGGAACTCCCGCCGATCGCCGACGAGACCGCGCTGTCGGCCTACCTCGACGTCACGCCGCCGACCAACCGACAGGCCGTGTTCGACTCGCTCGAAGAGGTCGCCCTCGCGCCCTCGATCGGCGACGGCCAGGCGGAGATGCAGGACATCGTCACCGAAGAGCTGACCGAGGCGGCCGCAGGCCGCAAGACGGTCGAGCAGGCGCTCTCCGACGCCGAGAGCCGCATCGCACCGCTGCTCGGCTGACACCCGCCCTCTGACCGGGGGTGCAACCAGCGCCCCCGGTCACCGCGACTTCCAGGGAACGGACCCATGACCACGACACCCCGCGTCGACCTCGGCGCGCTCCTCGACCGCTCTCGCGCCGTCATCACCTCGCTCCAGGAGCCCAACGGCGCGTACCCCGCCTCACCGTCGTTCTCGGCGTACCGCGGATACTGCTGGTTCCGCGACGGATCGTTCATCGCCGACGGCGCGTCGGCGGCCGGCGAAGTGGCCTCCGCATCCGCGTTCCACGACTGGTGCGCGATGGTCGTGAACCTGCACGCCGACCGCATCCGCGACATCATCGAGGCGGCCGATGCCGGTACACCGCTCCCGGACGAGCACATGCTGCCCGCGCGCTTCACGTTCGACGGTGAGTTCGGCGCGGACGACTGGTGGGATTTCCAGCTCGACGGCTACGGCACGTGGCTGTGGGCCGCCGCCGCGCACGCCGAACGTCACGCGATCGATCCCGGGCGGTGGGCCGATGCCGCCGCGCTCACGGTCGAGTACCTTCTCAGCTCCTGGGAGCGCCCCTGCTACGACTGGTGGGAGGAGCACGACGAGGCTGTGCACGGCTCGACGCTCGGATGCATCGCGGCCGGTCTGCGCGCCGCCGCCGGCTCGGGCCTGGTGACCGGCGAGCGCGCCGAGCGCGCCCGCGCGGGAGCCGAGGATGTGACCGCGCGCATCGAGCGCGACGCCGTGGTCGACGGGCACCTCGTCAAGTGGATCGGTTCCAATGCCGTGGACGGCAGCCTCAGCTCGCTCATCGCCCCCCTCGGGGTCGTCGATCCGTCCTCGCCGCTCGCGGCGGCCACACTGCGCGCGGTGTCGGATCAGCTCGAGGTCGACGGCGGCGTGTACCGCTTCCGCGCTGACACCTTCTTCGGCGGCGGCCGCTGGCCGCTGCTGTCGTGCTTCCTCGGCCTCGCCTACGCGGCGGTCGGAGATCGCGCCGAGGCGCGGCGCCTGCTGGAGTGGGCGGCGTCCACTGCCGACGATGCCGGGATGCTGCCCGAGCAGGTCGACGGGCACCTCCTCGCGCCCCGATTCCGCCAGGAGTGGATCGACCGGTGGGGGCCGGTCGCGACGCCGCTGCTGTGGAGCCATGCCATGGTGCTGCGCCTCGCCGCGGAGCTCGGGCTCGACCGCGCGGAGCTCGCGGCATGATCCGCCACCGCCCGTCCGGCTCGGGGCATCCGTACTCCGATGACACAGAGCAGCGCAGTCCGGTCCAGCCGGTCGCGGGGGAGACTCTCCGGCTCGGTGTGCGCACGTCCGGCGACATCGAGGACGTGATCCTCGAGCTGCACGTCGACGGCGAGTACACCCGCTCGATGCCGCTCACGCGCGTCGCGCGCTCGTCCCGCGGTCAGGCCGTCGACGGCGGGCATCTCGCGTCGGCGCAGGCGCGGACGGCTCGCGCGGCCGGGGGGTGGCAGGTCGAGCTCGATGCCCCGGCTGCACATACCAGGCTGCGCTACCGATTCACCGCCACCGGGGCGGACGGCCGCATCCAGCGCACGCGGTGGTTCGAGACCCGCGTCGCCGGATGGCGCCCCGCCCCCGCGGGCACACTCGCCATCGAGGGGTCCGCGGTCGCGATGCACGAGGGGATCGAGGTCCTCGATGACGGCGTGCGCGTCCACCGCGTGCGCTTCGGGCTCCCGCTCGAACCCGGCGAGCACGTCACCGGGTTCGGTGAGCGCTATGACGCGCTCGATCATCGCGGCACGCGCCTGGACTCGGTCGTGTTCGAGCAGTACAAGAGCCAGGGCGCCCACCGGCGCACGTACCTGCCGATGCCCTTCGCGCATGTCGTGGGCGGGCGGGGCTGGGGGTTCCACGTGCGTACGTCGCGTCGCGTGTGGTTCGACATCGGCGAGGCGTCACCGGAGCGTCTGTTTGTCGAGGCCGAGGTGGATGCCGCCTCCACCGACCGCGGGGTGCTCTCGCTCGCGCTGTATGCGGGCACGCCCACCGAGGTGCTCGACGCGTTCCTCGGCGAGACCGGGCGTCCCCGCGCCCTGCCCGACTGGGTCTTCGGGCTCTGGGCCAGCGGCAACGAGTGGAACACGCAGTCCGAGGTCGAGCGGCAGATGGCTCTTCACCGCGAGCACGGTGTCCCGGTGCGCAACGTGGTGATCGAGGCGTGGAGCGACGAGAAGAGCTTCACGATCTTCCGCGACGCCGAATACCGGGTGCGCGAGGACGGCGGCCCGATGCGTCTGACCGACTTCACGTTCCCGGCCGAGGGCGCATGGCCCGACCCCAAGGGCATGGTCGACGCGCTGCACGCGCACGACGTGCGCGTGCACCTGTGGCAGATCCCGCTGCTCAAGCTCCGCCCGCATCCGACCGGGCAGGCCGCCGCCGACGCGCGCGCCGCGCTCGCGCAGGACGTGCTGATCCGCGAGACCGCGCCGGATGGGACGTTGCGTCCGTATCGCAATCGTGGGTGGTGGTTCCCGCTCTCCCTCATGCCCGACCTCACCGACGAGCGTGCCGCGGACTGGTGGACCGAGAAGCGTCGGTACCTGGTAGAGGAGGTGGGGATCGACGGCTTCAAGACCGACGGCGGCGAGCACGCGTGGGGTGAGGACCTCGTATACCTCGACGGTTCGTCGGGCGACGCATCGAACAACCGCTTCCCCGTGGCGTACGCCGCGGCTTACGGCCGGCTCCTGGAGTCGGCGGGCAAGGCGCCCGTGACGTTCAGCCGCGCCGGCTTCACCGGCTCCGCGGCGCACGGTGCATTCTGGGCGGGCGACGAGAACTCCACGTGGGAGGCGTTCCGCTGGTCGATGCTGGCGGGGTTGTCGGCCGCGTCGTGCGGGATCGTCTACTGGGGGTGGGACATCGCCGGCTTCTCCGGGCCGATTCCCGATGCCGAGCTCTACGTGCGGGCGATGGCGGCGAGCGTGTTCGTGCCGATCATGCAATACCACTCGGAGTTCAACCACCACAAACTGCCCTCCAACGACCGCACGCCGTGGAACATCGCCGAGCGCACGGGGGACGCCGACGTGATCGCCGAGGTGCGCGGGCTCGTCGAGCTGCGCGAACGCCTGATCCCGTACCTGACCGCATCCGCCGCATCCACCGTCGACACGTCGGTGCCGCTCATGCGACCGCTGTACTTCGACCACCCCGCCGATCCGCGGGTGTGGGAGCATCCGCTGCAATGGATGCTGGGGCTCGACCTGCTCGTCGCCCCGGTGCTCGAGGCCGGCGCGACGGAATGGGACGTCTACCTTCCCGCGGGAGAGTGGATCGAGGCTCGAACGGGGGAGGCGACTGAGGGGGGTCGAGTGGTCACGGCCGACGTGTCGTCGCGCACCTCCGTTCCGCTCTTCGTCCGCGCTGCCGCGTGGCCCGCACTGTCGGCGGTTCTCACGGGGCAGGGTTGACTCACGGGGGACGGGCGTCGGCGAGGTCGGCGGACTCAGGTTCTCGGGTTCACCCCTAGCGAGGACCGGTGAGGGCGCCGCGCAGGCTGATGGACGCAGCACCGCCTCTCGTCGTCACGGCCGCAGCGACGCGACGAAGTCGAGCTTGTCCAGCACCGGGTCCGGCAGGACGAAGGGGTAGAAGTCGGTCTTGCCCATCGAGCGGTTGATCATGTTGAGCGCGGTGGCCAGCGGCATCCAGACCCCCGTCACGACATCGCGGAACGTGGCGAACGCGTCGACTCCCGGGAACGTGGCGATGCCGTACTGGTCGGCGGTCTCGAGCGTGTCGGTGATGTGCAGGAAGTGGGCCCACGTCTCTGCGAAGTCCTCGTACGGATGCATGGTCGCGTACGTCGAGATGTAGCGCGCCTGCCAGTCGGCCGGCGGCCCCTCGGAGTAGTGGCGGTCGATCTCGGCCTGGTAGTCGGCGCGCTCATCGCCGAACAGCGCGCGAGCCTCGGCGATGCGGTCCGTGTTCTCCACGAGCAGCCACTCGACGTAGTGCCCGACCTCATGACGGAAGTGACCGAGCATGGTGCGGTAGGGCTCCCCCAACTGCTTCTGCAGCTTCACGCGGTACGCGTCGTCGCTCTCTGCCAGATCGATCGTGATGACGCCCGCATCATGGCCGATGACGACGTTCTCCTGCACGCTCGAGAGCAGATCGAAGCACAGTCCTCTCTCGGGGTCCTCGGCTTTGCCGACCACCGCGAACCCGAGCCGGTCGAGTTCGAAGAGCAGCCATCTCTTGGCTCGTTCCGCGACCGGATACTGGGACAGCCCTTCGAGGTCGGCGTCGTTGGGCCGCACGCGGGTGAGCTCGCACGCGGAGCACTGACCTCCTTCGAGCGAGGTCAGCCACGTGCAGCCTGACAGGTCGAGGTTTCGGCACACGTGCCACACCGCCCCTGACCGATCCACGTACCGACCCGCGCCGTCGACCGGGACGATCTCGCGCTCCGCGCGGGAGAAGCCGAGCGGGGTGCCGCACGACGTGCAGACGGAGTTCTCGAAGTGCAGGGCGTTCCCGCACACGCGGCATCGGAAGGTCTTCACCCGGCAAGGGTGACAGAACGGTTCGGTCGCCGGCGCGGGCTTGCGCTTCGCACGTGCGCGGTCGCGTAGCCCCGCGCTCTCGTGGACTCACCCTCGTGGCGACGCCCGACGCTTCTATCGCAGGATGCCGGTGTCACGTCCGACGGCGACGGCGGCCGTGCGCGAGGAGACGCCGAGCTTCGTGTAGATGTGCACGAGGTGCGATTTCACGGTCGCGTCGCTGATGTGCAGCCGCTCGGCGATCTCGTTGTTCGTCGCGCCGGCCGCGACGAACCGCAGCACTTCCGTCTCGCGGACGCTCAGGCTGCTCTGCGGGGCCCTCATGCGCGCGAACAGCCGCCCCGCGATCGCCGGGGCGAGTGCCGTCTCGCCTGCCGCGGCGGCGCGGATAGCGGCGATGAGCTCCTCCGGCGGGGAGTCCTTGAGCAGATAGCCGCTGGCTCCTGCCTCCACCGCTCCGAGGATGTCACCGTCGGTGTCATAGTTCGTGAGCACCAGCACCGCCGGCGCCTCTTCGAACCCTCGGATGGTGCGGGTCGCGTCGGCCCCGCTCTGCGACGTGCCGAACTGCAGGTCCATCAGCACGACATGCGGTGCCCGCTCGATCACGAGGTCGATGGCCTCGGTCGGGGTCGCCGCCTCGCCGACGACGTCGAGATCCGGCTCGCCCGCGAGCATCGCTCGCAAACCCGTGCGCACGACCGGGTGGTCATCGGCGAGCAGGATCCGGATCATCAGTTGCTCTCCCGTTCCCTCAGCGGCAGCCGCGCGGTGACCCTCGTGCCCTGCTGCGCAGCGGATTCGACGTCGAGGGTGCCGCCGAACTGCTCGACGCGTTCACGCATGGCGTGCAGTCCGAACGCTCCCGCGCCGTGCGAGTCGCCGACCGTCAACGCCACATCGAAGCCCCGCCCGTCATCGTGCACCGTCAGCGACACCGCGGAGTCGTCGCCGCGAAGCTCGACGACGACCTGTGTCGCGTGAGCGTGTCGGACCGTGTTGGAGAGCGCCCCTTGCGCGACGCGCAGCAGTGCCGTCTGGATCCCCATGGGAAGAGCGAGCTCCTCCGCATCCACTTGCACAGTGATCGACGAGCGCTCGGAAAGCTCCTGACCGAGTCTCTCCAGGGCTGCGACCAGACCGTCTCCCAACCGGGCCGGCGTGAGCTCGCGAATGATCTGCCTCGTGTCGGCGAGGCTGTCGGCCGCGGTCTCACGGGCGAGCCGCACATATCCGGCACCAGGCTCGGGGATGTCGCGTTCGGCGGCGCGCAGCAGCATCTGGATCGACGACAGGCCCTGGGCGACGGTGTCGTGGATCTCACGGGCGAGGCGGGCGCGTTCGCTCAGCGCACCCTGCGCACGCTCGCTCTCCGCGAGCTGCTGTCTCGTGCGGATCAACTCCGCCAGCAGGCGCTCACGCGCCTCCGCCTCCCGGCGAAGGGCGCGGTAGGCGAGACCGATCAGCACGGCCACACCGGCGCCGATCAGCGGGCCGATCACCCCTCCCACGCTGAAGCCGAGGTGCAGGCCCAGCGCGAGGATCGCGAAAGCGGTGGTGACCACGATGGCCGCAACCCCGCCACGTCCGGGGAGCACGTGGAGATAGAGGAAGAAGAGAGGGAATGCGAGATACGCGCCCTCCGGGCTCAACCACGTCAGCACCGCCCACAACAGGGTGAGGGCGGTGACCCAGCCGACGGCGTAAGCGCGACGGGCGACGTGCGGATCACGCCGCATCCGTCCTGCCCATGCGCCGGAGAGATAGACCGTCACGAAGGCCACGGCGGCGACCGATGTCCACAACCCCGTCCCTGCGGAGATGAGGAACGCGCGGACGACCGCGAAACCCGCGAGCCCGATCAGGAGGGCATGCAAGCCCACCCGGAGGCCCGTGAAGACGGGTGTGAGCGTCGAAGGCGACATGACGGTCTCAGCCTAGGCGCGGAGCACAGCGCGGCCATCAACCGAAAGTTCGATCGTGAATCCCACGATTCGGGCGATGCCGGCGACCGCCTCCGACAACGAGTGTGGAGTCGAGCTCGGGCAGAGTGCGCGAGCGGGAAAGGCATCACCGTGTTCGTCGCGAGGAGAGAGCTGCGGTTCGCCCGTGGTCGATTTCTGCTGATCGGGGTGGTCGTCGCCTTGATCACCCTGCTCGTCGGCTTCCTCGCCGGGCTCACCGGAGGCCTGGCCGCCCAGAACGTCTCCGCCGTGCTCCAGTTGCCCGGCGACCGGCTCGTGCTGCAGAAGCCCGACAACAGTGATCCCAGCTACGCGACATCGTCTCTCGATGAGCAGACCGTCACGGCATGGCGTGAGGCCGGCGGTATCGAATCGGTGACACCGGTCGGGATCATCCAGTCGCGTGCCACTGCCCTCGGTGCCGACGACCCGACGGGTGTCGCCCTCTTCGGTCTGCCCCAGAAGGCACCGGATGCCGCCTCCAACCCCCTCTTCGAGATCGCGCCCGTTCGCGACGACGAGGTGGGTCTCTCTTCGGGAGCCGCCGCAGCCCTCGGCCTCGAGGCGGGCGATGTCGTCTCGATCACCGGCCAACAGTTCACCGTCGCCGTCATCGGGGGCGACCTCTGGTACAGCCATACACCGGTCATCGCCCTGACGCCGGATGCGTGGAGCACAGCGAGCGCGCGGGTCGGGGGCGACGGCACCGCGACGGTGCTCGCCGTCACCGGAGACGCCGACTGGCAGGCGATGGGCGCCGAGACGGGCACCGTCGCCGAGACGCCCCTGGCGAGTCTCACCGCCTTGGAGGCGTTCCGCTCGGAGATCGGCTCGCTCGGGCTGATGATCGCGATGCTGTTCGGGATCTCCGCCCTCGTCGTGGGCGCATTCTTCACGGTCTGGACCATGCAGCGCGCTGGCGACATCGCCGTGCTCAAAGCACTGGGGGCGACAACCGGCTCGCTCGTCAGAGACGCGCTCGGCCAAGCCTCGATCGTCCTCGTCGCCGGGATCGGTGTCGGTCTTGCCGCGGTCGTCGCCCTCGGCACGCTCGCAGGTCACGCGCTGCCCTTCGTGATCAGTCCGCTCACCACTCTCGCCCCGGCCGTCGTGATGGCGGTGCTGGGACTCGCAGGGGCCGCGTTCGCGCTGCGCTCCGTCACCAAAGCCGACCCTCTCACCGCCCTCGGGAGCAACCGATGATCGAACTGCAGAGCATCACCCTCACTTTCCCCGATGGGGAGAACCGCATCACCGCCGTCGACGACGTCACCCTCCACGGCGAGAACGGCTTCGTCACCGGCATCACCGGCCCGTCCGGTTCGGGCAAGTCGAGCATCCTCGCCGTCGCGGCGACCCTGATCCGCCCCGATCGCGGCGGCGTGCTCATCGGAACCGGCGAGGCGGCCGTCGACGCTGCTCAGCTCTCCAAGAAGGAGGCCACGCAGCTGCGACGAGAGCGCATCGGCATCGTGTTCCAACAGTCCAACCTGCTCCCGGCGCTCACGGCTCGCGAGCAGTTGCAGGTGATGGCGCGGCTTGGCGGTGCCGGCCGGAGCAGGCGAGCGAGAGTGGATGCTCGTGTCGACGAGCTCCTGGCAGCCGTCGGTCTCATCGAGCACGCCGACAAACGCGCTCACCAGCTCTCGGGAGGGCAGCGCCAGCGGGTGGCGATCGCCCGCGGACTCGTGCACGAGCCGGAAGTCCTGCTCGTCGATGAGCCGACCAGTGCCCTCGATCAGGAACGCGGGGCGGAGATCATGCAGCTCATCGCGGACCTCACGCACGAGCGCGACATCGCCACCCTCCTCGTCACCCACGACCTCGTGCACCGCGAGGCGCTGGACGAGCTCGTCACCGTGGTCGATGGCAGGATCGCCAACCGGCTGACGAGCCGCGCAGACGCGGTGTGATCGAGGCGCTCGCCGCCCGGGCCGTCGGCTAACCCGAGTCCACACATACGACACGGGGTGGCCCCGGTGGAAGAGGCGACGAAAGCCCCGTTCGCCGCCGCGGCGACATCGATGCCGATCCGGCTGGCGATCACGATCACGATCACCCAGAGGGCCATGCCCACCATCCGGTTCGAGACTCGAGCGATGCGCCTCCGTACGGGCGGAGGGCCGCGCGATGGGGCGGATGCGCGCGATGCGCCCCACCGCCGCACCGACGCCGAGAGAGATCGCCGCCTCGACCGTCAACGCGATGACGTCGGGCGACCGCCCACGGGTGGAAGCCGGGTGGAGATCGTGTGCGTCAGACGTCGCGCACGCGAAGCGTCGTCACAGCCGCCGCCGTCATCCAGACGGTGAACACCGCCATCACCGCGAGGCCGAGAAGCGGCGGTACGCCGGAGTCGACCACGGTGTAGGACGCCTGGCCCGCGGTCGTCGGCCAGAAGGTTCCGGCGAAGTGACCCACGATCCCCGGTAGGCCAGGGGCGAGGGCGGGCACGAGGAGGGAGACGGTCACGACGATCGCCAGCGCGCCCGAGGAGCTGCGGGTGAGAGTGCCGAATGCCAGACCGAGCACGGCCGACAGGACGAGGTAGACGATGGCGCACATGAGTGCGCGCACGGTGTCGCCGTCGGTCGCGTTCGCCGTCGGCAGGCCGGTGGCTGCGAGAGCCGCCTGGCCGGCGGCGAAGCTCGCCGCGACGGTGAAGACCGCGACGACCGCGGCGACCGAGACGATCACGAGCGCCTTTGCGGCGAAGAGACGAGCGCGCCGTGGCGCGATGGCGAGCGTGCTGATGATTTGCCCCGAGGCGTACTCGCTGGTCACGGCTTGCGCTCCGAGCATCGCCATGAGCAACTGCCCGACGAGGATCCCCTTGAAGCTGACGCCGACGGGGTCGAAGTCGCTCGGCAGCTCGGTCTGCCACTCGACGCTCAGGCCGCTGATGCCCAGCAGGCCGACGAGAGCGGTGACGACGACGATGGATGCGGCGAGCAGCCACGTGCTCCGCACGCTGCGCGCCTTGATCCATTCCGATGCGAACAGGTTCATCTCAGGCCGCCGTCCGGTCGAGGGTGGTCATGCGCAGGAAGGCGTCTTTAAGGGAGTCGCGTACGAGCGTGAGCTCCGACACCTCGACGCCGGCCGTGGCGGCCAGGTGGCCGACCTGATCGGGGGATGTGCCCTGCACTCGCAGCGCGTCGGGCTGCCCCGGAGCCGGGGTCGTTGACAGGCCTGCTCTCGTGAGGACCCTGGAGAGACCCGCGAGCTCCGGTGTGCGGACGCGGACCCAGGATGTCGTCCGGGAGGCGATGAACGCCGCCAGCGGCTCGTCTGCGAGCAGCGTCCCGCGATGGATGACGATCAGGTGGTCTGCGGTCAGCTCCATCTCGCCCATGAGGTGGCTGGAGAAGAGCACCGTGCGTCCCTCTGCCGCGAGCTCGCGCATGAGCGCGCGCGCCCAGCGGATGCCTTCTGGATCGAGTCCGTTGAGCGGTTCGTCGAAGATCACGATCCCCGGGTCACCGATCAAGGCGGTCGCGATCCCCAAACGCTGCTTCATGCCCAGGGAAAACGCTCCGGCGGGTCGGCCGCCGGCGTCGGCCAACCCGACGATCTCCAGCATCTCGTCGACGCGCGAGCGCCGGATGCCGGCGGCGCGCGCCGTCGCCCAGAGATGGTCGCCCGCGGTGCGTCGCGGATGGACGGACCGGGCGTCGAGCATCGCCCCCACGACGTGTGCCGGGTTGGGCAGCTCGGCCGCGCGGAGACCGCCGATCGTCGCCGCTCCTGATGACGGTCGATCGAGCCCGAGGAACATGCGCAAGGTGGTGGACTTGCCGGCGCCGTTCGGGCCCAGGAAGCCGGTCACGACGCCCGGCCTTACCTCGAACGACAGGCCGTCGACGGCGGTGATCGCGCCGTGGCGCTTGGTGAGGGCGTGTGCCTGGAGCGAGAGCGGAGAACTGAGGACCATACGCGGCACACTACACCGTGTGGTGTAGGCTCTACACTCGTCGGTGTAGAGTTGACGGTGCAGTCACAGGAAGTGGGGATGCCGATGCCCGAAACGCAGGTCAAGCAGGTCCGGGAGGGTCAGGCTCATAAGCGCTCCGCGATCCTCACCGCCGCCCGCGAACTGTTCGTGCACGATGGCGTGGAGCGCACCAGCATGGACGCGGTGGCAGCGCGCGCGGGCGTGTCCAAGCGCACCGTTTACGACTACTACGGCGACAAGCGGCGGCTCCTCCTGGGTGTCGTGGAACAGGCGGGGGAGGCTGCCCTGATCACCCTCCGACAGCTGATCGAGCGTCACCTTCCGCCGGTCCTCGCCGATGCCGACTCCGCCGCGACCGAGCGCGCGCTCGTCGCCTTCGCCCTCGACCTCGGCCGCTCCCAGCTCGCCTCCTCCGACTACGCCGCCGCCGTGCGGCTCATCACCGAGAACGAGACGCTGCTCCCGGAGCTCGACGACCACCCGCTCGAAGCGGCGCACAACCGCGCGCTCGCCGAACGCGTCGATCTGCTGGCGCGAGCCGGCCACCTCGACGCCCCTGATCCCGAGCTCGCCGCCGATCACTTCCATGCCCTGACGACCCTGCGCGTCCTGAACGAGCCCGGCCGCCGCCGCGCCCAGCCCGACCGCGTGGATCGGATCATGACGGACGGTGCGCGCGCCTTCCTGCGCGCGTACGCGCCCGACGGGAGCCGGGCATGACTGAAGCGCGTGACGATGACGCTCAGACGCGGATCCGGCGCGCCGCGTCCCTCAAGGAACGGATCTACGTCGCCTTCACCGCCCTTGCGGTGATCATCGCGCTGCGCGCCCACGATGCGCATCCGGATGCGGGGCTCGCGCTCGGAACCCTCGCGATCACCGTTGCTGCGACGGTCTGCGCGGTCTATGTCGCCGACCTCCTCAGCCACATGGTCGTGCACTCGCTCGTGCCGGAGCGTGCTGAGCACCGGCAGATGGTGGCCGGCACCCTGGGAGCGGCCACCGTCGCGCTCCCGCCTCTCGTGTGCATCGGCCTCTCGGCGCTCGGGTTCTACGACGCCTCGACGGGTCTGCTGGCCGCGATGCTCATCACGACAGCGACCCTCGTCGCGATCGGGCTGCTCGCCGTGCGACGGCTCGCCGTTCCCCGCCTGCAGCGCATCGTGATCCTCGCGGGGGAGGCCGTGCTCGCGATCGGTGTCGTCGCGCTGGAGCTGCTTTCGCACGGCTAAGGACGACGCGCCCCAGGGGGCGTCGATCTGCCTCCTAGGATCAAACGGATGACCGGGTGGACGTGGCAGGCGTGGTCCGGACTCATCGGGGGCTCGCTGATCTTCTTCGCCGTCCTCGGCCCGATGCTGCTGATTCAGATCCGCCGCTACGGCCGGCTTTCGTTCGCGGGGCCGGTCGCGCGCCGAGCGAGGAGAAGCGGGGCGGTCGGGCCGCCATCCGTTCGGCGAGCGCAGGGGCGAACGAGGAGTCGATGTGCTCGTCCGTCTGGTCGACGAGCACGAGGGTGCACACGATCGGCCCGCCCCAGCTGTGTCCGACCAGGAAGAGCGGTGCCGGCGCGGTCGTCAGCAGGGCCCCGAGGTCGTCGGCGGGCTCTCCGAGCGGATGCGCGTTGCTCATGCGCCGGGAGCGGGGCGGCGGAGGCGTGGTGCAGGCGGTGGCGGCACAGGCTTCGCGGCGACGATGTCCACGCGCCGGATGCGCTCCACTCCCCGCTTGCCGTCGACCACGACCGTCTCCTCGTCGACACTGAGCAGTTCGCCCAGCGCATCCGTCGCCTGCCCGGTCGGCAGCAGGTAACGCACGACGACGCGCGCGCCGGGCTCGGGGAGTCTCACCATGCGCCGGGGGCGTAGTCCTTGAGGAACACGCCGAAGAGGTCCTCGCCGGCTTCGCCGCGCACGATCGGGTCGTACACGCGTGCGGCTCCGTCGACGAGATCCAGCGGCGCGTGGAATCCTTCCTCGGCGAGGCGCACCTTGGTGGGATGGGGCCGCTCGTCGGTGATCCAGCCGGTGTCGACGCTCGTCATGAGGATGCCGTCGCTCTCGAACATCTCCCGCGCGCTCGTGCGGGTCAGCATGTTGACGGCGGCCTTGGCCATGTTCGTGTGCGGATGGCCGGGACCCTTGTACCCGCGGTTGAAGACACCCTCCATGGCGCTGACATTCACGATGTAGGTGCGGCGCGCGCTGCTGGCCGCCAGTGACGGCCGGAGCTTCGAGATGAGCAGGAATGGTGCGGTCGTGTTCGCCAACTGCACCTCGAGCATCTCCAGGGGATCGACTTCCTCCACCCGCTGGGTCCAGGAGTTGACGTGGTCGAGATCGGGGATGAGTCCTCCCGCATCGATCGCCGTGCCCGCCGCCAGGCGCTCGAGCGAGCTCGACCCGGCAGCCATCGCCTGCTCCGTCAGCTCCTCCGCGCGGGCCGCAGCAGCCGCGAGGATGGGATGCGCGCTCACCGAGCGTTCGAGAGCCTGCGGGTGCTGGTCGTTCGTGTGCCCGAAGGTGACCAGTTCCGGAAGGGGACCGTCGGGCAGCGGCGCGAGCTCCGCGTCGACGAGCGGCTGATAGGCGCCGGGGGAGCGGCGCACGGTCTGTGTCGCGTTGTTGATGAGGATGTCCAGCGATCCTGCCGCCGCCACATCGTCTGCGAGCCCGATCACCTGGGCGGGGTCGCGGAGATCGATTCCCACGATCTTCAGCCGGTCGATCCAGTCCGCCGCATCCGGAAGGCTGCTGAAGCGGCGCACCGCGTCACGGGGGAAGCGGGTGGTGATCGTGGTGTGCGCGCCGTCTCGCAACAGCCGCAGCGCGATGTACATCCCGATCTTCGCGCGGCCGCCGGTGAGCAGGGCGCGCTTGCCGGTGAGGTCGGTGCGTGCGTCGCGTTTCGCGTGGCTCATCGCGGCGCATTCGGGGCAAAGCTGGTGATAGAACGCATCGACCACCGTGTACGGCTTCTTGCAGATGTAGCAGCCGCGTGCCTTGAGCAGCGTTCCCGCGGTCGGGGCCGTGGTCGAGGTGCTGATCGGGATGCCGCGCGTCTCGTCGTCGATGCGATCGGGTGCCCCCGTCGCCGTCGCGTGCACCACCGCGCGGTCCGCGGCCGCGATCGCATCACGGATCTCGCGGCGCCGCACCTTCTTGGTGGCCTTGAACATCGCCGCCGTCGCACGCCGGACCGTGACATAGTCCGGATGCGTCTGGTCCACCTGCGCGAGCTCCTCCAGCACACGCAGCGTCGTGGCGAGATCGTCGGGATCGATGCCGCTGGGCTGCGGATCGGTGGGGGCAGAGGTCGCGTCGGGCACACGAGATTCTACGTCGCGCGCCTGTGCGGGGCTGTTAGCGTGCCAAGGTGACCCTCGCACAGCCCCGCCGCATCCATGTGTCCGCCGCGGTCATCCGCGACGCCGACGGAAGGCTCCTGCTCGTGCGCAAGACCGGTACGACCGCGTTCATGCAGCCCGGCGGCAAGCCGGAGGCCGGCGAGGATGCGGCCATGACGCTCGTCCGCGAGATCCGCGAAGAGCTGGGACTCCGGTTGGATGCCGCTGATCTCGAACCGCTGGGCTCGTTCGCGGCGGCGGCCGCCAACGAACCGGGGTTCGAAGTGGTGGCCGAGGTGTTCGCCGCCGACATCCGCGACCAGACGCCGGTCGCCGCGGCCGAGATCGCCGAACTGCGCTGGGTCGGGCCGAACGAGATCAACGAGCTCGAGATCGCGCCTCTCGCGCGCGAGTACTTCCTGCGCTGAGCCTCGTCGGCCGCCCGCGGTGAGCGGGAGACCGACGAGGGGGCTCTCACTCCTGGGAGCTGTCGGCCTTGTGTCCGCCGGCTTCGAGCACGTCGCCGGCGGGCAGCTCCTGGTGACCGCCGAACTGCAGCCGCATTGCGGAGAGCACCTGGTTGGCGAAGTGATCCTCGCCGCGCGAGGCGAAGCGTTCGAACAGGGATGCGGCGAGCACCGGCGCGGGCACGCCGGTGTCGACGGCGGCCTTGACCGTCCAGCGGCCCTCGCCCGAGTCGGACACCCGGCCGGCGAGGCCGTCGAGGGTCGGGTTCGCCTGGAGAGCCGCCGCCGTCAGATCCAGCAGCCACGACGAGATCACCGATCCACGACGCCAGAGCTCGGACACCTTCGCGGTGTCGATGTCGAACTGGTAGAACTCGGGCTCCTCGAGCGGCGCGACCTCGGCGGAGTGGCTGGCCTCGCGCGTTCCCGCATCGGCGTTGTGGAGGATGTTCAGTCCTTCGGCGAGCGCGGCCATGATGCCGTACTCGATGCCGTTGTGCACCATCTTCACGAAGTGGCCGGCGCCGGAGGGGCCGCAGTGGAGGTAACCCCGCTCCTCGGGGGCCAGGTCACCGGAGCGCCCGGGGGTGCGCTCAACGTCGCCGACGCCGGGCGCGATGGTTTTCAGGATCGGCTCGATGTGCGTGAACGCCTCATCAGGTCCGCCGACCATGAGGCAGTAGCCGCGCTCGAGGCCGAACACACCGCCGCTCGTGCCCACGTCGACGTAGTGGATGCCGGTGTCCTTGAGCGCCGCGGCGCGGCGGACGTCGTCGCGGTAGTTCGAGTTGCCGCCGTCGATGATGATGTCCCCGGGCTCGAGCACCTCCGCGAGCTGGTCGACGAGGCCTCCCGTGAGGCCGGCGGGGATCATGAGCCACACGGTGCGCGGGGTCTGCAGCTGGGAGGCGAGTTCGGCGAGCGAGCCCGCACCCGTCGCGCCTTCGGACTCGAGGCCGGCGACCGCATCCTGGTTGACGTCGTAGACGACGCAGTCGTGGCCGTCCTTCATGAGTCGACGCACGATGTTGGCGCCCATCCGACCCAGACCGATCATCGCGAGCTGCATGGTGTTCCTCGTTCTCTTCCGGCGAGCGCGCCGGCGGCGGCCGGCCCTATCGAGAGTCTAGGGATGCCGACGGCGGCGGGCGCCGATCGCGCGTCGAACGCGCGTCAGTCGTTCGCCGAATCGAGTGCTGCGTCCATCTGACGCAGGATCTCGGCGCACCGTGCGACGTCCTCGGGGGTTCCTGAGAGCTCGAACTCGAACACGATGGGGCGCCCGCTGATCTCGGCGAGCTCACGCGCGGCCGCCTGGTAGTAGGCGCCGAAGTTGCGATTGCCCGACCCGATGATGCCGACGAGGCGCCGGCGGTTGACTGGCGAGCGCAGGAAGGCGCGGACGGGTGCGGGCAGGGTCACCTCGTCGGCGTTGCCCGCCTTGTAGGAGGGCGTCAGCAGGACCCAGCGACCCGGAGCCTCGCTGCGCCGCACCTCGGGATCAGCGAGATCCCTCACAGGGCGACCGTCGCGAGCAGCCAGGTGCTCGGCGAAGCGGCGCGTGAGGTTGGACACCGAGGAGTAGTAGTAGACCGGGATCTGGGTCATCTCCCCAGTGTCGCGCGCGACGCGGATGAGGCTTTCTCACGGCACCGGGAATAGTCCGTCGAGTACCGGGCTTGAGCGCAACATGGTTGAGAATTCACACATCTCCGTGGCGCCGGTTCCCGCGGCGGAGATCCGGGTTCAGGTGCAGGTGCCGCTCCGATTCTCGGACGGCTACACGACCGGTGCCGACGTGCTCACGTTCGACGGCCTCGTCGACGGGAAGGAGCACCTGCTGCTGGGGCTCGGCGACTGGCGGGGTGCGCTCGAGCGCAGCGCGCTCGGCGGCGACGCACCGCTGGTGCGCCCGCACAGCGAGTGCCTGACGGGAGATGTGTTCGGCTCCGAACGCTGCGACTGCGGCCCGCAGCTGCGTGAGGCCGTGGAGCGGATCGCCGCAGAGGGCGGTTTCCTGCTCTACCTCCGACAAGAAGGGCGTGGCATCGGCCTGTACGCGAAGCTCGACGCCTACGCCCTGCAGGATGCGGGGTTGGACACGTACGAGGCGAACCTGGCGTTGGGTCGGGGCGAGGACGAACGCGACTACACCGCCGCGGCACAGATGCTCCGCGCCGTCGGCGTCGAGCGCATCCGGCTCCTCAGCAACAACCCCGACAAGGCTGCGCAGCTCGAGGATCTGGGGATCGGGGTGACCGAACGCGTGCGCACCGCGGTGCATCTGTCCGCGTCGAATGCGCGCTACCTGGCGGCCAAGCGCGATCACACCGCCCACGCCATCGATCTGCCCGCGGCGTGATGGACCCGGTGGCCCGCACTCGAGCGTCGCGGCCGACGCGGTCGCTGACGGACGACGAGATGTCGACGTGGCTTCCGCTGATCCGCCTCGTGCAGCTGCTGCCGCAGGCCCTCGATCGCAGACTGCGGGATGAGGGGGGCGTCAACCACGCGCACTACGCGATTCTCGTCACCCTCGCCGGGCGCGTCGCTCAACCGGCGACCATGACGGACCTCGCCCGCATCGCCGGTCTCAGCCGCTCGCGGCTCAGTCACGCGATCGACGCCCTCGAACGCCGAGGCTGGGTCGAACGCACGACCTGCGGCGGTGACGGCCGCACCCAGTCGGCCCGGTTGACAGACGCCGGCTGGGACATCCTGCGCCAGGCGGCCCCCGCTCACGTCGAGCAGATCCGCTCGCTCGTCCTCGACCGGCTCGACGATTCGGAGCGCACGTGCCTCGCCGCCATCGCCGCGAAGCTCGTGCCTGGCGTCGAGGACGCTCTCTAGCCGCGCCGGGCGGCCTCGACGCCGCACTTCCACCCGGGCGCCGAGCAGTCGGACGGCGGATGCTCGTCGATGCCCGCCCGCGTCAGGAGCCAGGCGATCAGGGAGTTCGAGTTCCACATGTCGCCGATCCCGAAGACATCGCGACCCCAGACGTAACGGGGTGCGTGCGTCGCATCCTGGATGACCGCGTCGGTCACGGCCTCGCACGTCTCGTGGACGCGAGGTGGTCTCGGGGCGAACGCGAGGTCCGGAACGGTGCCGTCGCGCCAGCAGCGGATCTCGTATCGGAAGCACACGCTCAGCCCTAGCACCGGTAGCCCGACCGGGCCCGTTCCGACGACGCCGCGTGCTGTTCGCGGCCCGCTCCACGCCGGTGCCATCTCGACGACGGACCGCCCCTGACGATCGGTGATCTCGATGGCGGCGTGGAGGAGAGTGCGCGCCGCGCGGCCCTCGCGGACCGCGGCCCTCCGCTCCCACAGTCCGCTCGCGCGGCGCACCAGCCAGCCGCCCGCGCCGACGGGTATCCACCAGACGGCGAGGGTGCTCACGGGATGCTCCGGCACGCTCTCGCCACCGCGAGCGAGACGGGGATGTGCCCGAGCGCGAGGGCGCCGCTCGCGAGGGCGAGCCAGGGAGCACGGAGCCAGGCGGCTGTCAGCGCGAAGACCAGGACGGGAATGACGGCCATCGGAACCGGGATCACACCCCACGACGCGTACAGCTCGCGCTTATCGGCGCCGCGGGTGACGAGCGCCACCCACCGTCCGACGTAGAGCGAGGCCGGCAGAGCCACGAGGACTCCCCACGGCCAGCCTCGCGCGCCGGAGCCCGGAGCGAGGACTGCGGCCCCGAGGCAGCCGACCTGCCCGAGCCGCTCGAGCGCGGTCGACACACGGAGAGCGAGGCGGCGCGGCGGATCCGGGAGCGTGCCGGGCAGCCGCAGCAGGAGGAGGTTCGGCAGCAGGACGAGTGCCGCGACGACGGTTCCGGCCACCGACACACTCATGGCCGCACCGTATCGGCGTCTTCGCACGCGGTGGGGCGCCGGCAGCCGGGAATTGGCAGGGCCTCCCCGGCGTAGCCTGGAGGGATGCGTGAGCGGATGAGGGAGGCGGGAGTCCGCTTCGTGAGCCTCGCTCCGCACCAGGGTGCTCATCGCGTCGCCCTGCGCGTCGCCGTCTCCGTGGCCGTTCCTCTGCTGGTCCTCTGGGCGATCGGCAGGCTCGATCTGAGCGTGTACGCGAGCTTCGGCGCCTTCGCCTCCCTCTACGGCCGGCTCGACGGCTATCGCGACCGCATGCGGATGCAGCTCGCCGCCGGTGGCGTCCAGGTGACGGCGATGGTTCTCGGAACGACGCTCTCCGTCATCGACGCACCGGATGCGGTGCGGGTGGTGGTCGTCGCGGCGCTCGCCGCCGGCGTCACGCTGATCGCGCACGCGTACCGCTGGCATCCGCCGGGCGCGCTGTTCGCGGTGTTCGCCGCCGGCGCGTGTGCGACGCTCCCGGCGACCGCGCACACGCTCGCCGAGGGGGCGCTCGTGGGAGCGGCGAGTGCGGGCTTCGCCGTCGCGGTGACGGTGCTGATCGCAATCGCACGCGGAGGACTGATGGTGCCCTCCGCGCCGAAGGTCCGCGAGCGCCGCACGGTCGCCGCCGAGATGGCCGTGACGGTGGGCGTGGGCTCGCTGTTCGCCGGAATCGTCGGGCTGGCGCTGGTCGGCACCCACTGGTACTGGGCGATGGTCGCGGCCGTCGCTGCGCTGGGCGGCGCGAGTACGACCGCCCGGATCGTGCGAGGCGCCCAGCGGCTGATCGGCACCTGTGTCGGCATCCTCCTGGCTGCGGCGCTTCTCATGCTGCCGCTGCCGCCGCTGGCGGTGCTTGCGATCGCCATCGCCCTGCAGGTGTGCGCGGAGCTCTTCGTGGGACGCAACTACGGACTCGCGATGGTCTTCATCACCCCGCTCGCCCTGCTCATGATCGAGCTCGCCGTGCCGGTCGACCCGGGCCTGCTGCTGCGCGACCGGGTGGTCGACACGCTGCTCGGTGTGGCTGTGGGGACGGCTGTCGCGGTCGTCTCGGCGGCGGTTCGCCGACGGCGGGCACGGGCCTAGGCTGGAGCGCATGCAGCAGCGTCCGCTTGGCAACACCGGCAGGTCCGTCTCCGCGCTGGGGCTGGGGACGTGGCAACTGGGAGCGGACTGGGGCGAGGTCGACGAGGCCGATGCGCTGGCCGTGCTCACCACGGCGGCGGATGGCGGCGTCACCCTCTTCGACACCGCCGATGTCTACGGCGATGGACGTTCCGAGCAGCTGATCGGACGCTTCCTCCGCGAGCGGGGCGCGCATGAGATCACGGTCGCGACGAAGATGGGGCGGCGTCTGCCGCAGGAGAAGGCGAACTATTCGCCCGAGAACTTCCGCGCCTGGACCGACCGCTCCCGCCGCAATCTCGGCGTCGACACGCTCGATCTGGTGCAGCTGCACTGCCCGCCCTCGAGCGTGATCGACGACGCGTCTAGCTACGACGAGTTGGAGCGGCTGGTCGAAGACGGTGCCATCGCGGCGTATGGCGTGTCCGTCGAGACGAGCGCCCAGGCACTCAGCGCCATCTCCCGACCCGGCGTCACGAACGTCCAGATCATCCTCAACCCCTTCCGGCTGAAACCGCTCGACGAGGTGCTGCCCGCGGCCGCGGATGCGGGCGTCGCGATCTTCGCACGCGTGCCGCTGGCGTCCGGTCTGCTCAGCGGTCGCTACACGAGCCAGACGCGATTCGCCGCCGACGACCACCGCAATTACAACCGTCAGGGCGAGGCGTTCGACCGCGGCGAGACGTTCTCGGGAGTCGACTACGAGGAGGGGCTCGCTGCGGCGGACGAACTCGCCCGGGCACTGGGGGAGGGGGTGTCTCTCCCGGCCGCCGTTCTCGCCTGGATCGCGGCGCTGCCCGGCGTCACGAGTGTGATCCCCGGCGCGCGCACGAGAGCGCAGGCGCAGGCCAACACGGACGCCGCCGAGCTCCTCGACGGCGGGTTCGATCTCGATGCGTTCGACGCCGTCGTCCGCGACGTGTACGACCGGCGCCTGCGGGCCGAGATCCACCCGCACTGGTGACCGCCGGCCGTCGCCGCATCGTCGCGAGCATCGCCGCCGCGGCCACGGTCGCGGCCGGGCTCGGTGTGCACCGCTTCGCGCCGGACGGTGCGCCGAGCGACATCGCGGGCGACGCGCTGTATGCGCTGCTCCTGTATCTGCTCGCCGTCGTGCTGGTTCCGCGCCGCGCGGTCTGGGTGCCGGCGGTCATCGCCTGGGTGTGGTGCACGACGATCGAGCTGTTCCAGCTCACCGGTCTGCCCCTCGCATGGGGTGAAGCCGCCCCACCGCTCATGCTTGTGCTCGGCACCGTGTTCGACGCCAGGGATCTCGTCGTCTACGCCGTGACGGTGCTCGCGGCAGCCGCAGTCGACCGACTCTCCGGCGCGGCTCTTCGGCGCGCGAGGCGCGGGCGCGGAGCATGACGGGCATGGGGATCCGGATCGCTGTCGTCATCCCGTGCCGCGACGACGCCGAGATGCTCGCCGCGTGTCTGCGTGCGCTCGCAGCGCAGCAGCGCCCGGCCGACCGCATCATCGTCGTCGACAACGCGAGCAGCGACGACTCGGCGGCGGTGGCGCGCGCCGCGGGCGCCGAGGTCATCGTCGAGTCCGTGGTCGGTATCTGGCCCGCCGCCGCCGCGGGGTACGACGCCGCCTCGACGGATGCCGACGTGATCGCGAGGCTCGATGCGGACTCGCGTCCCCACCCGGACTGGCTTCTGCGCATCGACCGTGCTTTCGCCGACGACACGGGTCTCGGTGTGCTGACCGGCGGTGCCGAGTTCTACGGTTCCACTCGCCTCGTGCACTACCTCGGCGAGCACTGGTACATCGGCGGGGGACGCTTCTGGATCAACCTCTGGCTGGGGATCCCCCTGGTGTTCGGATCGAACTTCGCCATGCGCACGGGTGTCTGGGCGCGCGTGCGAGATCAGGTACGTCGCGATGATGCGCGCGTGCACGACGACCTGGATCTCACGATCCACCTCCGACGCGACGACGGCGTGCGGTGGGACCGGCAGCTGCGCATGCCCGTCTCGTCGCGTCCGCTCGTACACGCGGGCGGGCTGGCCGAGCGTCTGGGCAAGGTGCTCACCACCTTCGCGGCGAGCTGGCCGCGCGGCCGCTTCCGCGCCGCCGTCCGCCCGCCGGTGCGCTCACGGCGCCTGGGGAAACGCGCCGGTGCGAGCGGCTCGGGTCCTACGCTGGGCTGATGCACTTCACGTTCCGGGCGCCGCTGTTCCGATGGGAAGCTCGCCGGGATGCCGATTGGTTCTTCGTCGCGCTGCCCGCCGACGAGAGCGAGATGATCCGAGAGGTGCCGCGTCCGCCGAGCGGGTTCGGAGCGGTGCGGGTGGCGGTGGAGGTCGCCGGCGTCTCGTGGCGCACGTCGGTCTTCCCGGATGCGGGCAGCGGCACGTATCACCTCCCGGTCAAGCGCGCCGTGCGGGAGGCGGCCGCAGCCGGCGAGGGCGACGAGATCGCGGTCGAGCTGACGGTCCTGGACGCGTGACATGGACCCCGCCGGACTCGCGCTGCTGGTCGCCTACGGTGCTCTGGCCGTCCTGAGTGTCGCGCTCGCGGTGATCGATGTGCGCACGCACCGCCTTCCCAACGCGCTCGTGCTCCCGGCGTATCCCTTCCTCCTCGCGGCTCTCGCGCTCGCGTCGTTCGCCCGCGCAGACATGCTCCCGTTCGTCCAGGCGGTCGTGGGCGGCGCGATCGCTTTCGTCTTCTACCTCCTGCTGCGCCTCGTGCAGCCCCGAGGGATGGGAGGCGGCGACGTGAAGCTGGCGGGCCTGCTCGGCATCGCGCTGGGGTATCTCGGGTGGGATGCGCTGTTGCTGGGGCTGTTCGCCGGCTTCCTGCTCGGGGGCCTCTTCAGCGTGGGACTGGTGCTCTCGCGTCGCGGCGGGCGTCGGACCCGCATTCCGTTCGGTCCGTGGATGCTGCTCGGTGCGTGGATCGTGATCGCGACCACCGCGCTGACCTAGGGATGCAGCCGGCCGCTGTCAACCGAGGGGTGTTGAAGAGCGCGAACGCTAGCCTGGTGCCATGAGCAGCACGTCCGCCTCCCCGCAGCCGCTCGTCGCCCGCATCACCGCCTGGGCGCTGCGTCGCACGCTGGTGCGCGCTTTCCTGCGCTACAGCGAACGTCGCGGCCCTCAGCTCGCCGACAGCGTCACCTATCGCGCGTTGTTCAGCATCTTCGCCGCCGTTCTTCTCGGCTTCTCGATCGCAGCGATCTGGCTGGCGGGCAACCCGGCCGCGGTGCGCTCCCTCGCGGATGCGGTCAACTCCGCCGTTCCTGGGCTCGTCGGCACCGACGGCAGCGGACTCATCGATCTGTCGGAGATCAAGGCCCCCGCCGGTCTCACGATCGCGGGCATCGTCTCGCTCGTCGGCCTCGTGGGAGCTGCGATCGGCGCCATCGGCTCGCTGCGCATGGCCGTGCGCACGATCGCCGACACCTCGGGCGAGGACGTGTTCTTCCTCTGGGTGCTGCTGCGCAATCTCGGTCTCGCCGTCGCGATCGCCGTCCTGCTCGTGCTCTCGGCCGCGGCGACCTTCGTCGGTTCGGTGTCCGTGACGACAGTGCTGTCGTGGCTCGGCGTCGCGGAGGATTCCGCCGCGGCACAGATCGGTACCCGCGCCGTCGGGGTGCTGGTCGTCTTCGTGCTCGACGCGCTCGTGGTGCTGCTGATGTTCTGGACGATGTCGGGCGTCAAGGCGCCGCGTCGCGCGCTTTTGGCCGGTGCGGCGGTGGGCGGCGCCGGCCTGACCGTGCTGCAGGAGCTGTCGGGGCTGTTCGTCGGGGGAGCGAGCTCGAATCCGCTACTGACATCGTTCGCGTCGATCGTGGCTCTGCTGCTGTGGGTGAATCTGTCCACCCAGGTACTGCTGATCTCAGCCTCCGTGATCGTCACCATCTCGCGCGAGGCCGAGGACCGGATGCGGGAGCGCTTCGGAGCGTCCACGTTTGCAGAGCGCCGTCGTCAACGCGCCGAGGATACGGTGCGCATCGCCTCCGAGGAGCTCCACCGCGCGCAGGCCGCTGTCCAGGCGGAGCAGGACAAGGCTCTCGAGAGGGCTCAGCGAGCGTAACGCTCCACGAACGTCCTCAGCATGCGCGCGGGGTGCGTGACTGGGGCCCGGCGCACGGCGGCGAGCGTGGCGTCGAGCTCGCCGTCGGCGAAGTAGCCGTAACCCGCATAGGCGCGGATGCGGGTCGAGATGCCCGCCACGTCGAGCTCGGGATGGAACTGCGTCGCGTAGACGTTGGTCCCGACGCGGAAGGCCTGCACGGGACACGTGGGTGAGCCGGCGAGCAGCGTGACATGCTCGGGCAACTCACGCACGGCCTCCTTGTGGCCGACGAACGCCTCGAACGTGTCGGGCATCCCCGCGAACAGCGGATCGTCGCGGCCCTCGGCGGTGAGCGAGACGGAGATGACGGAGATCGGCTCGGAGTACGTGCGATCGATCGTCGCTCCCTGGTGCACGCCGAGGGTCCCGACCCCGTAGCAGGCGCCGAGGAACGGCATGTCACGTGCGACGACATCGTCCAGCAGTGCCGACATCTCCCGTTCCACCCGCATCTGCACGGACGACTTCCGCGCCGGCGGATCCGAGGCGTTGAAGGGGCCGCCGCCGACGATGACGCCCGAGAGACCGTCGAGGTCGAGGCGGGGCATCGGCTCCGCCTCGAGCCGCACCCGCCGAAGCTCGGCGGGTGCGAGACCGGTGTGGCGGAGCATGAGGACGTACTCCTCATCGGCGGGACCGTCCTCGGCCCGGGTCGCGAGCAGCACGAAGGGTTTCACGTCGGGATTCTAGGTCACCGTGCGCGCCGGGTGGGCGGCGTCGTCCCGAGGTCTAGGCTGGGCCGCATGGCTATCGCACGACTGACCGGAGGCCCCCTCGACGGGCAGGTCATCCCTCTCGAAGAAGGCGTCGACGACGCGCTCATCGTTCCCTACGGCGAGGGGCAGCTGGTCTACCAGCGCCAGGCGGCAGACGCCGACGCCGACGGGCCTCAGCAGGAGGTCTTCGCCTTCGTCGAGACGACCGAACCGGTCAATCCCGACGAAGAAGACCGCAACGAGTGAGCGCACCCCAGGAGCCGACCCGCTCGATCGAGATCGAGCGCACCTACGACGCCGACGCCGCCACGCCGCTGCCCGACTGGTCGAGCCTGCCGGACGTCGCACGCATCGACCCGGCGCAGCCGCGTGACCTCGACGCCCGGTACTTCGATACGCCGGGCCTCGACCTCGCGCGGGCGAAGGTGGCGATCCGCCGCCGTACGGGCGGTCACGACGCCGGTTGGCACGTGAAGTCGAGCGCCGCCGAGGGCCGTCACGAATGGGGATGGCCGATCGTCGACGACGAGCTGACGGTGCCGGATGCGGTCGCCGCCGCCGTCGGAAACTGGGCTTCCGGCCCCTTCGTGCAGATCGCCCGCATCCGCAACAGTCGCACGGCCTATCTGCTCCGCGACGCCGATGGCGGTGTCCTCGCGGAGGTCGTCGACGATCGAGTGCGTGCGAGCGAGGCCGCGACGGGTGTCGAGAGGATGTGGCGGGAGTGGGAGGTCGAGCTCGGCCCGGCCGCACCCGCCGACCCGGCCTGGCGAGCCACGTTCTTCGCTGCAGCCGATGCGCTGGTCACTGCCGCAGGCGGCACGGTGTCCGCATCCGACTCCAAGCTCGGTCGCGCCTTGGGGCGCTGACCCCGAAAACGGAGAAGGCGCCCTCCGAGTGGAGGGCGCC
>JASCPH010000130.1 GCA_029959545.1 Microbacteriaceae bacterium PS02066
TTGCACGACTTCCACTACCCAGTCTGCGGTTGCGACGCTTGCGACTCGAACTGGGAGGCCGAAGCCGATGAACTCGAGCAGCAAGTGTTCGCGACCGTCAGCGGCAACTACCGAGAGACGACCGAACGCGGACTTCGCCCCTGGGTCGATTACGCCTTCACCTATCCCGACGGCGCGAGCTCCGGGAAATCCCGCTCCCAAGATCTTCCTGCCCAGCGCCTCAAAGACGCCAAGCCCGTCCTCCGCGACCTTCCCGTCGGATGGAATCACTGGCCGCGCCCGGCCCCGCCTCTTGATCAACACGGCCTAG
>JASCPH010000131.1 GCA_029959545.1 Microbacteriaceae bacterium PS02066
GCCCAGGCCGCCCACCGGCTGCGTGGGGCCGCGGAGTCCGGCGCGACGTAGGGCACCGGGGCGGTGGCGGCGCCGTCCACCGCCGACCCCGGCAGCACCGTGCGGTACATGCGGGTCGGTCCGGTGTGGGATGCGGGCTCCGCCGCCGCATCCGGCGTCGGAGCGTCGACGGCGGCGAGCGCGCCCTGCATCGCCGCCGCGTCCGCGAACCGGTCGGCGGGATCCTTCAGCAGCGCGGTCGCGACGACGCGGTCGAAGGCCCGCGGGATGCCGCGGCGACGCGCCGACGGCAGCGGCGGCGGCGCCGAAA
>JASCPH010000132.1 GCA_029959545.1 Microbacteriaceae bacterium PS02066
CCACCACACGTCGCCGTCGGGGCGCAGCGCCACGTTCGTGAAGATCGAGTTGCCCCACAACGTCTCGACCGCCGTGGCATTGGTCGAGATGCCCGTGCCCGGCGCCACCCCGAAGAAGCCGGCCTCCGGGTTGATCGCCCACAGGCGTCCGTCCTCGCCCGGCCGCAGCCACGCGATGTCGTCGCCGAGCGTCTCGACGCGCCAGCCCGGGATGGTGGGGCGCAGCAGCGCGAGGTTCGTCTTGCCGCACGCCGACGGGAACGCCGCGGCGACGTGGTAACGCTTGCCCTCGGGGCTGATGACTCGGATG
>JASCPH010000133.1 GCA_029959545.1 Microbacteriaceae bacterium PS02066
GTAGTACGTCTGCTCGGACACGCCGAGCTCCCGACACACCGCGGCGACGTCCGCGCCGTCGGCGAGCATCCTGTCGGCCTGCCCGAGCTTTCGGACGACCTGCTCCGGGGTGTGACGCGTCCTGCTGTTCGTCATGATCTGACCAGTCTCCCTGCCCGAACCCTCGGGCGACAGGACGACTCACACAACGACTGGACCTACAAGACGGGGGCAGTCCAATACGTCTGATGCTCGGCGTCCGTGAGAAAGACGCGTCCATCGAAGCCGAGATTGCCGGGTTTGCCCATCGGGACAGTCGTCG
>JASCPH010000134.1 GCA_029959545.1 Microbacteriaceae bacterium PS02066
GGGTCAGCGTGTTCGGCGCCGGCGCCGCGGAGAGCCTCGCCGCCGCGCACCGGGAGCACGTGGACGTCGCGTTCGGCCGCCCCCTCACCGCCGTCACTCACACCGGCACACAGCTCGAGCTCGCCTTGGACGACACCACACAGCTGACGGCGGATCTGCTGATCATCGCCCACGGAACCACCCCGCCCGGCCCCGCCCCTTGGGAAGACGGGGTCATCGTGGACGGGAAGCTGCGCACCGCCACCCCCGGCGTCTACAGCGCCGGCGGGGTCGCCGCACACTATGACACCACCCAGGGCG
>JASCPH010000135.1 GCA_029959545.1 Microbacteriaceae bacterium PS02066
CGACCGCGGCAAGCAGGGCAAGGTCCGCAAGGTCCTGACCGAGCAGAACCGCGTCATCGTCGAGGGCTTCAACTACGTCACTAAGCACACGCGGGTCGGTCAGACACAGCGCGGCACCAAGACCGGTGGCATCGAGACGACCGAAGCCCCCATCCACATCTCCAACGTCGCCCTCGTCGACCCCTCGACCAAGAAGCCGACCCGTGGCGGCCGCCGTGTCGAGGAGCAGGTCAAGGACGGCGTCAAGCGCACCGTCCGCGTGCGCTACGCGAAGAAGTCAGGTAAGGACCTCTGATG
>JASCPH010000136.1 GCA_029959545.1 Microbacteriaceae bacterium PS02066
CCAGCATCCGCTTGCGTCCGATGCGATCCCCGAAGTGCCCGGCGAGGATCCCGCCCAAGGGCCGCGCGACGAAGCCGAAAGCGAAGGTCACGAAAGCTCCGAGCTGGCTCGCAGCGGGATCGTCCGACGGGAAGAACTGCGGACCGAACACCAGCGCGGCACAGGCGGCGTAGAGGAAGAAGTCGTACCACTCGATGGTGGTGCCGAGGAAGGGGGCGCCGATCACGCGCCGCGACTCGCGGGCCATGCCCGGGTCTACGACGGCCGGCGTGGCCGAGTCGTTCTGTGTCATGAGC
>JASCPH010000137.1 GCA_029959545.1 Microbacteriaceae bacterium PS02066
GTCCTCGCTCACCCGGACCGTCGGCATCTTCATGGTCGGCATCCTCGCCGCGATGGCCGTGGCCTCCGTGCCGCTGGCGCGCCTGTTCACGACACCGCCGGACAACGCCGTCGCCTTCGCCTGGGTCCTAGGCGCGTACCTGCTCGCGCTCCTGCCGCTGTCGTTCCAGTTCGGCATCCAGCGCACCTTCTCCGCCCTCAAGGACACCCGCACTCCCTTCGTGTACACGCTCGTGCAGGCGGCGCTCGGCATCGCGACGGCGCTGGCCGCGTCGGCGCTCGTCCACGCCGGCATCC
>JASCPH010000138.1 GCA_029959545.1 Microbacteriaceae bacterium PS02066
CGGCGATGTCGCGCTCGATGCCCCGCTGAGTGGGCTGGTAGTACCGCCGCCCGCGGAGCTCGTCGGGCAGATACTGCTGGGTCGCCACGCCGACCTCGAGGTCGTGGGGGTAGATGTAACCCTTGCCGTGCCCCAGGCGCTTGGCACCCGGATAATGCGCGGCGCGGAGGTGCGTGGGGACCCGCCCGAAGCCGCCGGCTTTGACATCGGCGATCGCGGCGGTGATGGCGTTGTAGGCGGCGTTCGACTTGGCGGTCGGCGCCAGGTACACGGTCGCCTCCGCGAGCGGGATG
>JASCPH010000139.1 GCA_029959545.1 Microbacteriaceae bacterium PS02066
AAGGAGTTCTCCCGCTCGGTCGCCGTCTACATGGAGCTCGTCGGATCCGACCGCATCAGCGGCGCCCCTCCCGGCAAAGCCCTCGAGTCCGCCGCCCAGGTCGGACGCAACTGGGCATTCGTCCGAATCCGCCAACCCCTCACCGAAGCCCGCTACGCCGGCACCGCACCCTGGGACGCGCTCGAGCAGCTCTCCCTCGAGATCAACGTCCCCGACCTGGGTGAAATCGCCAAGGTTATCAGGCTCTCGGGGGAGCTAGGAGCGTCGGTATATGAGACACTCAGGGCACGGG
>JASCPH010000013.1 GCA_029959545.1 Microbacteriaceae bacterium PS02066
TCCACTGTCCGCCGCGCGGGAGGCGCGACCGGGTCGCGGCCAGCGCGACGGCCGCGAGGGCGGCGGCCACGACCGCGCGCCCCGCCCCCACGAACAGCGGCGACAGCGAGGTGACGGCGATCCGTGTGAAGATCACCGTGAACGAGAACGCCAGCACGCCGAGCGTTCCCCAGAGCAGTCCGGATGCGGCGGATCGCGTCATTCCCCGAGTCTGCCCGCGCGCGGCTCGTCGCCTCGGGGTCCAATCTGCAACGCGTGGCCGCGTGGTTCCGCGCGCGCGCCGCGGCTGCCAGCATGGCGGTATGAAGGACGGCGCCTCCGACATCGCGGCCTACATCGACGGCTTCCCGCCGGAAGTCGCGGCGCGGATGCGGCTGATCCGCGCCGCGCTCCTGGATGCGGTGGGACCGGACGCCGAGGAACGGATGCGCTACGGCATCGCCGCGGTCATGCTCGGTGGGCGGTACGCCCTGCACTACGCCGGATGGAAGACGCACATCGGCTTGTATCCCGTGCCGCCGCTCGCGGAAGCGCTCGAGAGCGAGGTCGCCCCCCTGCGCTCCGGCAAGGACTCGCTCGTCCTGCCGCACGCGCGGGAGCTGCCGATCGATCTCATCTCGCGCATCGCCGCAGCGATCGTTTCGATGCGCCGAGAGGCGTGAGGACTCAGGCCCGGGAGAACTCCGACGCCCGCGCGACCTGCTCCGGCGTGGGTGTGACGCCCGTGTAGCGCTCGAACTGCCGAGCCGCCTGCAGCGCGATGACCTCGGCGCCGGTGATGACCGCGACGCCGGCCTCGCGCGCGGCGCGGATGAGGGGCGTCTCGGACGGGAAGGCGACCACGTCGAATACGCGCTCCGCCGCCTCGATGTGCGCCGCGCTGAAGGCGAGCGCGTCCGCATCCGCCCCGTTCATGCCGAGCGGCGTCACATTCACGATGACCGCGTGCCCGGGCGCCGGATCCGCCGTGACCGCACGGAAGCCGTAGCGCTCCGCGAGAGCCTGGCCCGCCTCGGCATTGCGGGCGACGACGGTGAGGTCGCGGAAGCCCGCACCGTGGAACGCTGCCACGACGGCCTTCGCCATTCCGCCCGACCCGCGCACGAGCACGGATGCGGAGGGGTCGACGGCGTGCTCGGCGAGCAGCTGCGCGACGGCTTCGTAGTCGGTGTTCGACCCGGACAACCGGCCCCCATCGTTCACGATCGTGTTCACGGAGTCGATAGCGGCCGCGGACGGCTCGATCTCGTCGAGCAGTGGGATCACGGCTTCCTTGAAGGGCATCGACACGGAGCAGCCGCGGATGCCCAGGGCGCGGACTCCCGTGATCGCTCCCGCGATGTCGTCGGTGGTGAACGCCTTGTAGACGAAGTTGATGCCCAGTTCGTCGTAGAGGTAGTTGTGGAAGCGAGTCCCGATATTCGAGGGCCGCCCGGCCAACGAGATGCACAGGGTCATGTCCTTGTTGAGAATCGGCATGCTTCATTGTGGCGCGCGCGGCCGTCGTCGTCCGTTCGGGGCAGGCTCTTCACCAGCAAGACCTAGACTGGGGGTATCCGTTCCGCCGCCGTACCCACCCCACGAGTCGAGCCATGACCAGCAGTTCTTCCGCGCGCGCCTTCGAGCCGCGCCACGTTCAGTTGGTGCGAGCCCTCTTCGCGGCTGTTGCGGCCGTGATGATCACGTTCTCGCCCGACCACTCGGCCGCCGTGGGGCTCTCGGTGTTCAGCGGCTTCGCGATGGCGTCGGCGATCGTCTGGCTGCTCTCGGCATGGCTCGTGTACGGACCCGGTCAGCGCCGGCTGCCCATCCTGCTGGGTGCTCTCACCCTGATCGCCGGGGGCGTCTCCGGCATCCCGACTCTGCGCACGACGCTGGCCTTCTTCGTGATCGTCATCTCGTGGGCCCTGGTCACGGGCCTCATCGAGGGCATCGCGGGCCTGCGCGCCCTCCGCGCCGCAGAACGCGGCAGCGCTGCTCGCTCCGAGGCGCGTGACGCTCTCACGGTCGGAATCGTGGGCGTGCTGCTCGCTCTCGGAACCCTCGCCGTGCAGCCCGCCTACGCGCTGCAGTACAGCATCGAAGAGGCCGGCTCCTTCACGCTCACCGGCATCACGATCGCCGTCGGACTCTTCGGCGGCTATGCGGCGATCGTCGCGGTCTACCTGGGGATCGCGGGCTTCTCCCCGCGCCGCGAGCCCGCCCCCGCGCCCGAGGAGGCGGCATGACAGACAAGCCCACCCGTCGCGACCTCATGAAGCCCGCTCAGCTGATCGGGCTCGCGCTCGCCGCCGCCGTCTTCGCCGGCGTCGTCACGCTCATCTCGATGGGCTTCTTCCAGAACCGTGTTGCCGGGCAGTCGGGGCATGCCCTCATGGTCGGCGGCATCGTCGCGGGGATCACCTTCATCGCGACGCTCGTGATCATCGCGCTGCTGATGCTCGCCGTCGACCCGGCGCAGGTGAACCGTACGGTCGATCGCGCGGTGCTGCTGCCCAACGAGGAGTCCGAGGACGCATCCGGCGACAGCCCCGCATCCGACTCCGCCGACGGCGACACCCCGCCCCGCCCCTAGCGTCCGCTCCCTCGCGCTCCCCGCTCGCGCGCCCACTTTCCCGCGAGACTGCATTTCCCGAACGAGATCACGGGTAAACACAGTGATCTCGTGACCGAGATGCAGTCTCGCCGAGAGTTGGGCAGGGGAGATCCGGAAGCGACGTGCTCCGCATCCGGTTACGGCTGCGCCGGGGGCGCGCCAACCGATCCCGAGACTGCACTTCCCGCACGAGATCACGGGAAAACACAGTGATCTCGTGACGGAGATGCAGTCTCGGGGGCGGGATGCCGGGGTGCCGGATGCGGTCAGCCCCGGATGCAGGGAGCCCCCGCCCCCGGATGTGGGGAGCCGCCCCGGATGCGGGAGCCCGCGGCCGTCAGGAGCCGGCGACGAGGGAGGCGGCGAGGCCCGTGTAGGTGGCGGGCGTCAGGGCGAGCAGGCGCTCCTTCGCGGCGTCGCCGATGTCGAGGCCACGCACGAACTCGGCGAGGTCGGCGCCGCCGACGCGGTGCCCGCGGGTGAGCTCCTTCAACAGCGCATACGGGTCGGTGATCTGCGAGCGACCCGCGACGACCTCGGCGCGGATGACGGTCTGGATGGCCTCGGCGAGCACCTCCCAGTTGGTGTCGAGGTCGGCCAGCAGCACCTCGCGCGAGAGCGAGATCTCGCCGAGCCCGCGCAGCAGGTTGTCGAGCGCGAGAAGGGAGTGACCGAACGCGACGCCGATGTTGCGCTGCGTGGTGGAGTCGGTGAGGTCGCGCTGCAGACGGCTCGTGACCAGGGTTGCGGCCAGGGTCTGGAACAGCCCGCCCGCGATCTCGAGGTTCGCCTCCGCATTCTCGAAGCGGATGGGGTTGATCTTGTGCGGCATGGTCGACGAACCGGTCGCGCCCGCCACCGGGATCTGGGCGAAGTAGCCGAGGGAGATGTACGTCCACACATCGGTCGCGAGGTTGTGCAGGATGCCGCCCGCGTGCCGCGCGCGGTCGTAGAGCTCGACCTGCCAGTCGTGCGACTCGATCTGGGTGGTGAGCTCGTTGAACCCGAGCCCCAGTCCCTCGACGAACCCGCGGGAGATCTCGACCCAGTCCGCATCCGGATCGGCCGCGAGGTGGGCCGACCAGGTTCCCGTGGCGCCGGAGAACTTCGCCAGGTACTCCGAGGACTCCAGCTGGGCGAGCACCCGCTCCAGGCGCCACGCGAAGACGGCGATCTCCTTGCCCATCGTGGTGGGTGTCGCGGGCTGACCGTGGGTGCGGGCGAGCATCGCCGCATCCGCCAGTTCGACCGACACGGCCCGCAGGCGCTCGATGACCTGCCGCAGCTTCGGCAGCCACACCTCGGTCACCGCGCGCTTCACGGTGAGGGCGTAGGAGGTGGAATTGACGTCCTCGCTGGTCAGGGCGAAGTGCGTGAGCTCGGCGATGCGGTCGAGCCCCAGGGCGGAGAGGCGGTCGCGCACGAGGTACTCGACAGCCTTCACGTCGTGACGCGTGACCGCCTCGCGCTCGGCGAGCCAGTCGATCTCGGCCTGCCCGAAGTCGCGGTAGAGCGCCCGGAGGGAGTCCTTCTCGGTGTCCGTCAGCGGCGACTGTCCGAACAGGCCCCGGTCGGTGAGGGTGATGAGCCACTCCACCTCGACCTCGACGCGGGCGCGGTTGAGTCCCGCCTCCGAGAGGAAGTCGCCGAGGGCGGAGACGGCGGCCTGGTAGCGACCGTCGAGGGGGCTGAGCGGCTGGGCGGGGAAGTTCGACACGGTACTCCGTCGAGGGCGGTGGGCCGCGCGGGTCATCCCGCGGAGCGGATGGCGGGTTCGAGTTGCCGGAAGAGCGCCCGGCACGCGCTCTCGATCATAGCGAGCACCTCGTCGAACGCCTCGGGGCCGGCGTAGTACGGGTCGGGGACGTCGAGGCTGTCGTCGGGCTGCGGGTCGAACGCGCGCAGCAGCACGACCTTGTCGGAATCGGTCTCCGACCGCGCCCACGCGCGCAGGTTGCGTTCGTGCGATCGATCGAGCGCGATGACCAGGTCGTTGCGCTCGTAATCCGCGAACTCGAACTGCCGGGCGCGGTGATGCCGGCCGTCGTAGCCGTGACGCTCCAGCGCCTCGACCGTGCGCGGATCGGCGGGCTCTCCGACGTGCCAATCCCCGGTGCCGGCGCTCGTGGACACCACGCGGTCACCGAGGCCCACCGACTCGGCGAACCAGCGGAAGACGATCTCGGCCATCGGGGATCGACAGATGTTCCCGGTGCACACGAACACCACGCGGAACGGCGAGGACGTGGGCATGGGTCCATTGTGGTCCTGACGACCTCTCCTGCACAGCCACGATCTCGCGGCGAGCGATCCGCGGATCGGATGCGCCCGCCCCCGCACTGATCGGATGCGGGGCGAGCATCGGGGGATGACAGACACCCTCGACGATGTCGTCTTCTCCTTCGACGCGGCACGGCGCGACGTGCTCGCAGCCGTCGAGGTGATCGAGACGGTCATCCGCGATGCCGCGAGTCTCGCGGCGGCGACCGCGTGGGCCTCGCCCGCGATGCGCGCCTTCCAGCTCGCTCACGATGCGTGGACCACAGCTCTCGCCGATGAGCGCCAGCGCCTGCTGGCCCTCGACGACGTGATCGCCGAGATCCGCAGCCAGGCGTTGGTCACCGGCGGCGGGAACCTCTTCGGATGGTGGTCGTCGTGACGGACGAGGTCGGCATCTCCTCCGGCGGGGCGGTCGCCGTCGACACGGCGCGGTTGCGGGATGCGGCCGCCGTGCTGGTGGGGGCGGCCGCACGGCTCGACGAGGCTGTCGCCGACATCGCCCGCGCCGATGCGCGCATCAGCGCGCACACGCTGCCGGTGCTGGGGCTGACTCAGGACGAGCGCCTCCGTGAAGTGGGTGCGCTGGCGGACCGCGCGCGGGAGCAGCAGGACCGACTGCTCATGTGCGCGGCGGTGTACGAGATCGCCGAGATGCGCGCCGAGGCCGCTCTCGCATCCGCCGCGGGAGACGCCGATGCCGCCGCGCGCGCTCGAGACCGGATCGCGGCCCTCGAGAACGCCTATCCGGGGGCGACGGAGCTGCTGGGGGCGGATTCCGGCTTCGGTGACGGCTGGGCGTGGTTCACCCTGCTGATGCCGTTCCTCGCGGGAGCGAGTCTGGCCACGGGGGCGGCCATCGCGCGCCTCACCGCGGCTCGCGGCCGCATCCCGTTCGGCACGCACCTGACGCCCACGGGGCGACCCGTGCCGGAGATCGTGCCGCTGCCGCCCGCGGACCTCTCGGCCGCGGCACCCACCGCGCTCGCGCCGGCCCTCGGGCGGATCCCGCAGGGCAGTGAGGCGCGGGTGCGCATCGAGAAGTACGCGACCGCATCCGGAACCGCGTACGCCGTGTACGTCGCCGGCACGAGCGGACTCGGCGGCGACGAGGTGTGGGACATGCTCTCCAACGTCCAGGGGTACGGCGGCGAGCAGTCCGACGCCTACCTCGCCCTTACGGCGATGCTCGCCGAGGCGGGCGTACAGCCCGGCGACACGCTCTATCTCTACGGCCATTCGCAGGGCGGGATGCTGGTGGGTCAGATCGCGGCGACCGGGGACTACGACGTGCGGGTCGTGGGCACGGCGGGCTCTCCGACGGCGGCCGATCCCGGCCCCGAGGCCATCGCCGTCGATCTGCGACACGGCGACGACCCGGTGGCGATGCTCGCGGGCGGAGGATTCGCGACCCGCGTGGGGGCGGAGGGGAGCATCGTGGCCACCCGGGTCGTCGACCCCGCGCCGGGCCCGCAGGATCTCGGGCTGCCGGCGCACCACCTCACCGCCTACGCCGAGACGGCCGAACTCGTCGACGCCTCGGCGGATCCTCGGGTCGCCCAGGTGCACGAACGGATGGCCGAGCTCGAGGGCGCCCGTCTCATCTCGGCGCAGGAGTTCGGGGCGCGTCAGGTCGACGCCGTACCGCGGCGCCGCGCCGGTGCGGTCAGTCCCGTCGCTTCGGGCGCAGGATGACGCCGAAGATGCCGTTGATGATCGCGATGACGAGGGCTGCGACGACGCCCCACCAGAAGCTCTCGACCCGCAGGCCCCAGTTCCAGAACCCGGTGATCCAGCTGGTCAGCCAGAGCAGGAACCCGTTCACGATGAGCGAGAACAGGCCGAGCGTGAGCACGTAGAGGGGGAAGGCGATCACCCTCACGACCGAACCCACGATCGTGTTCACGAGCGCGAAGACGAGCGCCACGATCAGCAGCGACAGCACGATCTCGAGCGTTCCGCCCGGCGGGAACGCGATGACGCTGACGCCGAGGACCGGGATGAGGGTCACGACCCAGATCGAGAACGCATTCACCACGACGCGGATGAGAAAGCCCATGCCGGAAGTGTGGCACGCGCCCCGCATCCGCGCTCCTAGACTCTCGGTGTGACTGAGCCGATTCCCGTTCGTGTGCGCCCAGAGATCGCGGCCCTGCCGGTCTACCGACAGGGGAAGCCGGCCGGTGCCGACGCGTTCAAGCTCTCGAGCAACGAGAATCCGTTCTCGCCGCTGCCTCGCGTGCTGGCAGCCCTCCGTGCCGCCGAGACGGTGAACCGCTACCCGGACGCGACCGCGGCGAGACTCCGCGTGCGGCTGGCTGAGCGCTACGGCGTCGATGCCGACGAGGTGCACATCGGCGCCGGAAGCGCATCCCTGCTCTCGCAGCTGGTTCTCGCGGTCGCGGGCCCCGGCGACGAGGTCGTCTACGCGTGGCGCTCCTTCGAGGCCTACCCGAGCTTCGTCACGGTCGCCGGCGCCGATCGCGTCGAGGTGCCGCTGACGGCCGAGGGCCGTCACGACCTGGTCGCGATGGCCGCGGCAATCACCCCGCGCACCCGCGCCGTCATCGTGTGCAGCCCCAACAACCCCACGGGCCCTGTTGTGACGCAGCACGAGTTCGACACCTTCGTCGAGGCCGTTCCCGCCGATGTGCTCGTCATCCTGGACGAGGCGTACGCCGAGTTCGTGACCGCGCCCGATGCCGTCGACGGGCTGCGCCGCACCGGCGTCACCCGCCCGAACGTCGTGGCCCTGCGTACCTTCTCGAAGGCCTACGGCCTCGCGGGGCTGCGTATCGGTTACGCGATCGGTCACCGCCGGGTGCTGGATGCGGCGCGCGCCGTCGCCATCCCGCTCTCTGTCACCGCCGCCGCCGAAGAGGCGGCGCTGGCGAGCCTCGACGCCGATGCGGAGCTGCTCGAGCGCGTACGGGTGATCGCTGAGCGTCGCGACCGCGTCGTGGCGGGTCTCCGTGACGCCGGATGGCGGATTCCCGAGGCGCAGGGCAACTTCGTCTGGCTCGCCACCGGAGAGGCCACGACCGATGCCGCGGCGGCCTTCGACGAGGGTGGACTGGTCGTCCGCGCCTTTGCAGGAGACGGGGTGCGGATCTCGATCGGCGAAGAGGAGTCTGTCGAGCAGATCCTACGAATTGCCGCATCCGTTGTGCGCGACCTCCCAGAGGGCCATCCCGCCAGCAGATAGCGTAGAGCCCGTGACCTCGCCCGACACGTTCTCTCCGGCCGACGACGACGCGCGGATGGTGCGGGTGCTGGCAGCGGACGGATCGTTCGCGCCGACCCCCGCCGCCGAGCCCTACCTCGCCGCTATCGCCGCGATCGACGACGCCCAGCTCGAGACCTTCTACCGCGACATGGTGGTCGTGCGTGCCTTCGACCGGCAGGCGACGAACCTGCAGCGTCAGGGCCAGCTCGCCCTCTGGCCGCCGAGCTGGGGGCAGGAGGCGGCGCAGGTCGGCTCGGCCCACGCTGCCAGGGCCCAGGATCACCTCTTCCCCTCGTACCGTGAGCACGTCGTGTGCACCATCCGCGGCGTCGACCCGATCGACATCGTGCGACTCATGCGCGGCCTCACGCACGGCGGGTGGAACCCGTACGACCCGAAGAACGGCAACACGCACATCTACACGCTCGTTCTCGGCTCGCAGACGCTGCACGCCGCCGGCTTCGGCATGAGCCTCGTGTTCGACGGCAAGACGGGCACCGGCGACCTCGACCGTGACGAGGCCGTCATCGTCTACTACGGCGACGGCGCATCCAGCCAGGGCGACGTGCACGAGGCGATGGTGTTCGCTGCGAGCTACCGCGCACCGCAGGTCTTCTTCCTGCAGAACAACCAGTGGGCGATCTCGGTTCCCGTGGCGACCCAGGCCTCGGCGCCGCTCTACCGTCGCGGCGAGGGATACGGCATGCCCAGCATCCAGGTCGACGGCAACGACGTGCTGGCCAGCTTCGCCGTCACCCGTCAGGCGCTGGACGAGGCGCGCGCCGGCGGCGGGCCCCGCGCGATCGAGGCGATGACCTACCGCATGGGTGCGCACACGACCAGCGACGACCCGACCAAGTACCGCACCTACGCCGAGGAGCAGTCCTGGGCCGAGCGCGACCCGATCGCCCGGATGGCGGCGTACCTGCGCTCGCGCGGTGCGTCGGACGCATTCTTCGCCGACGTGGATGCGGCCGCCGCCGACTACGCCGAGGACGTCCGCGCCCGTACGGTCGCTCTCGGCTCGATCGGCACGGACATGATGTTCGACCACGTCTACAGCGAACCGCATCCGCTCGTCGACGAGCAGAAGCGCTGGCTCGCCGAGTACGAAGCATCCCTCGAGGGAGGTCAGGCATGAGCGAGATGACCACCCTGCCGATGAGCAAGGCCCTGAACGCGGGCATGGCCCAGGCCATGCGCGACAGTGACCGCGTACTCCTGATGGGCGAGGACATCGGTCCGCTCGGCGGCGTCTTCCGTGTCACCGAGGGTCTGCAGGCCGAGTTCGGCAAGAACCGCGTGATCGACACTCCGCTCGCCGAGTCCGGCATCATCGGTACCGCGATCGGGCTCGCGATGGGCGGGTTCCGTCCCGTGTGCGAGATCCAGTTCGACGGCTTCGTCTTCCCCGGCTTCGACCAGATCACGACGCAGCTGGCCAAGCTCACGAACCGCCACGAAGGCGCGCTGCGCATGCCCGTGGTCATCCGCATCCCCTACGGCGGGCACATCGGCGCCGTCGAGCACCACCAGGAGAGCCCCGAGGCGTACTTCACGCACACCCCGGGGCTGCGTGTGGTGAGCCCGTCCACGCCGAACGATGCGTACTGGATGATCCAGGATGCGATCGCCTCCGACGACCCTGTCGTCTTCCTCGAGCCGAAGAGCCGCTACTGGCCCAAGGGTGAAGTGGACCTCTCGGCTCGCGCGCTGCCCCTGCACGCCTCCCGCATCGTGCGGCGGGGCACCGATGTGACCCTCGTCGGTCACGGCGCGATGGTCTCGACCCTGCTGCAGGCGGCCGCGCTCGCCGAGAGCGAGGGAACGAGCTGCGAGGTCATCGACCTGCGCTCCCTCTCGCCTGTGGACTATGGCCCGATCCTCGACTCCGTCGCGCGCACCGGCCGCATGGTCTACGCGCAGGAGGCGCCGCAGTTCACCTCACTCGGCTCCGAGATCGCCGCGACCGTCACCGAGCGCGCGTTCTACTCGCTCGAGGCCCCGGTGCTGCGCGTGTCCGGGTTCGATGTGCCGTTCCCGCCCGCCAAGCTCGAGGGGCAGTATCTGCCCGATGCCGACCGCATCCTCGAGGCCGTCGACCGCGCCCTCGCCTACTGACCCCCCGCCCCCTCACCCCCATCCCCGCCCCTCACCCCCTCATGACCGCGAGTCTCGAGGGTGAGGAACCGGCGAAAGGAACCGCAATGAGCACGCAGACCTTCCACCTCCCGGATGTCGGCGAGGGCCTCACCGACGCCGAGATCGTCACCTGGCACGTCAAGAGCGGCGACACCGTCGCCGTCAACGACGTGATCGTCGAGATCGAGACGGCGAAGTCGCTGGTCGAGCTGCCGTCACCTTTCGCGGGCGTCGTCGGCGAGGTGCTCGTGGAGGAGGGGCAGGCGGTCGACGTCGGAGCCCCCATCATCACGATCGCGGATGCGGCGGCGCCCGCATCCGATGTCCCCGTCCCCGGCGACCCGGGGCTCCCGGCCCCCGCTGCCGAGCCCGAGGCGGGCGGTTCCGTCCTCGTCGGCTACGGCTCCGCCGGTGCGGTCACCTCGCGCCGTCGCAAGCCCGCCGCGGCACCGGCCGCATCCGCCGCCGGCGTCGTAGCGAAGCCGCCCATCCGCAAGCTGGCCCGTGACCTCGGCGTCGACCTGTCGGCTGTGACGCCCAGCGGTGCCGGCGGCGAGGTGACGCGCGACGACGTCGTGAAGCACGCGTCGCAGGCGAGCGTCTTCCGCAACATCGAGACGCCCGAGTGGCCGGAGGTGCGCGAGGAGACGATCCCGGTCGCCGCATCCGTGGCCGAGGCAGACCCGCGCGAGGAGTCCATCCCCGTCCGCGGTGTGCGCAAGGCGACGGCCGGTTCCATGGTGCGCAGTGCCTACTCCGCGCCGCACGTGACGGTCTGGACCGACGTCGACGCGACGCGCACGATGGAGCTCGTGAAGCGCCTGAAGACGTCGCCGGACTACGCGGACACGAAGGTCTCGCCGCTGCTGATCATGGCCCGCGCGGTCATCTGGGCCGTGCGTCGCACGCCCATGGTCAACGCCGCGTGGGTCGACGGCGACGACGGCGCGCAGATCAACCTCCGCCACTACGTGAACCTCGGGATCGCGGCGGCGACGCCCCGAGGCCTCATCGTCCCGAACATCAAGGACGCCCAGAACCTCAGCATGCGAGAGCTCGCGAAGGCTCTGGAGCGCCTCACGCTCACGGCGCGAGAGGGCAAGACGCCGCCCGCCGACCAGCAGAACGGCACCATCACGATCACCAACATCGGTGTGTTCGGGATGGATGCGGGCACCCCGATCATCAACCCGGGCGAGGCCGGCATCGTGGCGATGGGCACCATCCGCCAGAAGCCGTGGGTCGTCGACGGCGAGGTGCGCCCTCGGTTCGTCACGACCGTGTCGGGATCGTTCGACCACCGCGTGATCGACGGCGACGGCATGAGCCGCTTCATCGCCGACGTGGCATCCGTGCTCGAGGAGCCTGCCCTCCTCGTGGAGTGACGCTCGCCGGGGCCGTCCCGCGCTCGGTGGTGCCGTCCGCGTGTGCCCGGAGGTCTTTGCGCGCCGGGGCGGCGGCATCGTGAGCGGTGGTGCCGTCCGCCTGTGCCCGAGTTGCGTCGCATATGCGCATATGCGACACGTTTCCGCGTCCGCCACAGTGATCTCCTGTCGCACTCGCGGACAAGTGTCGCGGATGCGGGTCCGCACCCGCGAGCGACCCGCACCGCGCCCGGATCCACACCCCGCCGCGTCCGTCTGGCGCGAACCCGTGCAGGGGCCACACTTCTGCGCAACTGCGCCTGTCAATGACTGGTGCATGTGCGCAGAAGGGGTGCAACTGCGCACATGCGACGCAACTCGGGCACAGGGAGGGTGGGTGCCGCTGGCGGCAGCGGCCGGCGCGGGAAGCGCCGCTTCGCGATTTTGATAACGATTATCAGTAGGCGTAAAGTGATCGCCATGCCCCTGAAGACCCGACTCCTCCTCGCGCCCGCCCTCGTCGCCGGCGCCGCCCTCGCGCTCGCCGGATGCGCGTCGGCCACGGCCGATCCGTCGCAGAGCTCCGCATCCGACGACGCGATCACCATCGTCACCTCGACGAACGTCTACAGCCAGATCGCCGAGGAGATCGCGGGGGATGCGGCCACGATCACGCCCGTGATCTCGTCGGCCGCTCAGGACCCCCACGAGTACGAGCCCACCGCCGCCGACCAGCTGACGGTGCAGAAGGCCGACCTCATCATCCAGAACGGCGGCGGCTACGACGCCTTCATGGATTCGCTCATCGACGCGAGCAAGTCCGAGGCGCCGGTGATCGTGGCCGCCGAGTACTCCGACAGCTGGCAGGGCACCGGGGCCACCGAGCACGACACGGACGAGCTCGAGGCGAGCCCGCACTCCGAGCTGGAGCACGACCACGACCACATCGAGGGCTTCAACGAGCACGTCTGGTACGACCCGCACACGATCGAGCACGTGACGGAGGCCATCACCGAGGAGCTCTCGCGTCTCGTCCCCGACAAGGCGGACACGTTCCAGGCGAACTCGACCGCGTTCCTCGCGCAGGTCGCGGGTCTGGAGAAGTCCCTCGACGACATCAAGTCCGCGCATGCCGGCGCCGAGGTCTTCGTGACGGAGCCGGTGCCGGGGTACCTGATCGCCGCCGCGGGGCTCGAGAACGCAACACCCGACGAGTTCAGCGAGGCGGTCGAAGAGGGCCAGGACGTTCCCGCCGCCGTGCTGCTCGAAGCGCTCAACGAGGTGAAGTCGGGTGACGTCAAGGTCGTGATCGCGAACGCGCAGGCGGGCGGCGCCGAGACGACGCAGATCATCGACGCGGCGGGCGCCGCCGGCATTCCGGTGCTCGAGTTCACGGAAACGCGTCCGGACGACCAGACTTACATCCAGTGGATGCAGAAGAACATCGAGGACCTCGCCGGAGCTCTCGCCAAGTGACGACCGAGCGTGACCCGCTCGTCATCGCGTCCGCTGCGCTTCGGCGCGGCGGACGCGAGTTGTGGCGCGGGCTGGATCTGACCGTCGCGCCCGGTGAGCTGGTGGCGGTGCTCGGCCCCAGCGGCGCGGGCAAGACGACGCTGCTGAGGGCCATCCTCGGCCTCGACCGGCTCAGCGAGGGAACGATCATGGCTCTCGGGGCGCCGGTCACCCGGGCGGGAAACCGCCGTATCGGCTACATCCCCCAGCAGCGACCGCTGCCGCGCGACACCTCGATGCGCGGCCGTGACGTGGTCGCCCTCGGTGTGGACGGCCACCGCTTCGGTCTGCCGATCTCCCGCCGCCGCGACCGAGCGCGCGTCGACGAGCTCCTCGCTGCCGTGGGCGCCGAGACCTTCGCCGACCGCCCCGTCGGGCTCCTTTCGGGCGGGGAGCAGCAAAGGCTTCGCGTCGGGCAGGCGCTCGCCGACGACCCGCGCCTGCTGCTGTGCGACGAGCCCCTCACGAGCCTCGACCTCGCCAACCAACAGGCGGTGGTGTCGCTCATCGACCGGCATCGCCGCCAGCGGCAGGCGGGCGTGCTGCTGGTCACCCACGACATCAACCCGGTGCTCGACACGGTCGACCGCATCCTCTACATCGCCGGCGGCACCTTCATGCTCGGCACCCCCGACCAGGTGCTCGACTCCACCGTGCTCAGCGACCTCTACGGCGCGCCCGTGCACGTGCTCCGCGCGGGCGGGCGCCTCGTCGTCGTCGGAGCGCCGGATGCGGAACAGTCGCACCACCACCATCACGACCACGAGGACCACGCATGAACTGGAGCGACGTCGGCGACGCGCTGTTCGGAGGCGTGGCACAGTACGGCCAGATCCTCGAGCTCGTCCAGAACTCGGTGTGGGCGGGCGCCGTCCTGGGCATCGTCGGCGGTCTCATCGGCGTGTTCGTGATGCAGCGCGACATGGCCTTCGCGGTGCACGGCATCAGCGAGCTCTCCTTCGCCGGCGCCGCCGCGGCGCTCCTGCTCGGCTTCGACGTCGTGACGGGATCCATCGTCGGCTCGATGATCGCGGCCGCCCTCATCGGCTGGCTCGGCTCCCGGGCGCGCGATCGCAACTCGATCATCGGCGTGCTGATGCCCTTCGGCCTCGGCCTCGGCATCCTCTTTCTCTCGCTGTACAACGGACGAAGCGCCAACCGGTTCAGCCTGCTCACCGGGCAGATCGTCTCCGTGCAGACGGGACAACTCGGCGTGCTCATCGCGATCGCGGCCGTCGTGCTGGTGGGCCTGCTGCTGATCTGGCGCCCGCTGCGGTTCGACTCGCTGGATCCCCAGTCGGCCGCCGCGCGCGGCGTGCCCACGAGGGCCGTCTCCCTGGCGTTCATGCTGCTGCTCGGGCTCATCGTCGCTGTCGCCGTGCACATCATCGGTGCACTGCTCGTGCTGGCGCTGCTGGTGACCCCCGCCGCCGCCGCGATGCGCATCTCGACCGGCCCGCTCGCGGTTCCGCTCTGGGCGGCGCTGTTCGGCGTCGTGTCGGCCGTCGGCGGCATCCTGCTTGCCGTCGCCGGCACTCTGCCGGTGAGTCCGTACATCACGACGATCTCGTTCATCATCTACATCGTCTGCCGGGTGATCGGTGCGCGCCGCGACCGTGTGACGCGTGCCGCCTGAGAAGACTGCCCGGCCCGCTGCCAGGGTGCGCGGGTAGGATTCGGGCATGGCTCAGCGCAACACCTGGCAGCGCGAGCGCGTCCGCGAAGCCCTCTCCGACGCGCAGGGTTTCGTCAGCGCCCAGACACTGCACGCGCGGTTGCGCGATGACAACACCGGCATCGGCCTGGCCACGGTCTACCGCGCGCTCGCGGGGCTCGCCGCCGGCGGCGACGCCGACTCGCTGCAGAGCCCGGAGGGCGAGAACCTCTACCGCGCCTGCGTGACGAGCGGCCATCACCACCACCTCATCTGCCGCCAGTGCGGTCTCACGGTCGAGATCGAGGCCTCGGAGGTCGAGGAGTGGGCCCAGCGCACGGCAGCGAGCCACGGTTTCACCTCGGCCGAGCACGTCGTCGACATCTTCGGGCTCTGCGGTGCGTGCACCGCCGCCCGGACGAATGAGCGTGACGACTAGTCGCACCGAGCGCGCGAGGTCGGCGCCACCGCGGCGCTCGTCCGGCTCGCGTACGTCCGTAGCGCTGAGTCTCGGGCTGGCGCTCATCGTCGTCATGGCGGCGATCTACATCTTCGCGCCGCAGCTGCTTCCGGCGGACGTCCCCACGCGGCTCCAGGACGGCGTGACCCTCGCGCTCAGCGTGCTCATCGAGTCGTTGCCGTTCGTGGCGCTGGGAGTCGTGCTCTCGATCCTCGTCCAGGTGTGGCTGCCTGCGGGAGTTTTGGAGCGGTGGATGCCGCGTCGCGCCTGGGCGCGGCGGGCGGTGCTGTCGCTGCTGGGCATGATCGTGCCGGTGTGCGAATGCGGCAACGTCCCGTTCGCGCGGGGTCTGCTCATGCGGGGATTCAGCGTCTCCGAGACCATGACCTTCCTGATCGCGGCGCCGATCGTGAACCCCATCGTCATCATCACGACGCACCAGGCCTTCGGCTTCAGCGACGGCATCCTCGTCGCGCGCCTGTTGGGCGGGTACGCGGTCGCGAACCTCATCGGATGGCTCTACAGCCGCCACCCGGCACCCGACGCGCTGCTGACCGACCGGTTCCGCGCCACGTGCGAGATCGTCGTGCACGAGCGCGGCGGTCGCGGGCGCCGTTCCCTGGCGCAGTTCCTCGTCGAGTTGCGCGCGGTGATGCCCGCCCTCGTCATCGGCTCCGCGCTCGCCGGCGCCGTGCAGGTGCTGGTGCCGCGCAACGCGCTGCTGGCGATCGGCTCGAATCCCGTGCTGTCCATCGTCGCGATGATGGTGCTGGCCATCGTCGTCTCGATCTGCTCGAACATCGACGCCTTCTTCGCGCTCTCCTTCGCCTCGACATTCACCCCCGGCTCGCTCGTCGCCTTCCTGGTGACCGGTCCGCTGGTGGACGTGAAGATGATCGCCCTGCTGCGCACGACGTTCACCACCCGCGCGCTCGTCGGGATCGTCACGACGGTCCTGCTGTTCGCCTTCGCGCTCGGAGCGGTGGTGAATCTCCTTGCGTAGCGTTCTCACCCGCTGGCTGGGCGCGGGACTCGCCGCGGCCCTCGCCGTCATCACCCTCGTGCTGGCCGTCACCGGCCGCATCGGCCTGTACATCAACCCCGACGGCGCCTGGTTCGCCATCGGCATGGCCGTCGTCGTGCTCGTCGGCACGGCGCTGAGCTTCGTGCTGCCGTTGGGCGCGGAAGACGACCACGGCCACGACCACGGCGAGGTACACGGCGACGACCACGCGCATCACCGTCACGAGCGCCGCGTGTCGCCGGGAGCGGTTGCGGCGGTGGCCGGCGGCGTTCTCGCGTCCGGCGTCGTGGTCACGATGCTGGCGCTTCCGCCGGCATCCCTGTCGGCGGAGCTCGCCGCATCCCGCGACGTCGGCGCACCTCCGCTGTTCGCCGGATCGGATGTGGTCTCGCTCGCCTCGACCGGCGACACCTCCCAGTTCGGCGTGGGGGACTGGGCTGCCGTGTTCGCCACCGCGACCAACCCCGACGCGTTCGAGGGTGACGCGGTGACCCTGACGGGCTTCGTCAGCGGCGACATCGACGGCGGATTCGATCTCAGTCGTCTCGTCATCACGCACTGCGTGATCGACGCGCAGCCGGCGCGCCTGGCCATCTCGGCGGATGCGGCGGCGCCGTCCACCGGGCAGTGGGTCACCGTCTCGGGCACGGTGCGCGCGACCGGATCCGGACAGCTGGCGATCGTGGCGGAACAGGTCACGCCGATCGACGAGCCGAGCGATCCCTATGAGTACTGAGGCCCGGCGCCCCTCGCGGCGCGAGCAGTCCCGGCGCCGCCGCATCCGCGCGTACCTCGGAGCATTCGTGATTGTGCTCGCGGTGCTGGCGCTCGCGGGAGCCGCTGCGGGAGCGGTCGGCACCCTCCAGGGCCCGAGGGTGACGAACGTGCAGTTCGACCCCCAGGCGGCGGTGTCCACATCCGGCTCACGCCTGATCCTCACCACGACGCAGACCCTCACCTCGATCGACCCCTCGCAGGTCACCGTCAGCCCGGTCGCTGACTTCGCCGTCGAGACGTCCGGCCGCAGCATCGGCGTGCGCTTCACGCTGCCCCTGCGCGACGACACCGACTACACGGTCACCGTCTCGGGTGTCACGGGGCAGGGATCGGATGCAGCGGTCACCCTCACCGAGAGCTTCCGCACTCCGCCGCTGTCGGTGTACCTGCTTCAGCGCGGCGAGGACGGCGAACACGACACCGTCTTTCGCACGTCGCTGTCGGGCGAGGATGCCGTCCCCGTCTTCACGCACCGCCACATCGAGGACTTCCGCGCGACGAGTGCACACCTCGTCATGTCGGTCGTCGACGACGACGGCTCGAACGAGCTCATCGTGACCGACCCCGACGGGCAGGGACAGCGATCTCTCCCCTTGCCCGGCACGGGGCCGATCCAGGACCTGCAGACCGCCGATCGGGGCGAGACGATCGGCTACACCTACACGGACCCCGATATGACGGCCGTGGGAGCCCGGGCGAGCGTGCTCTACACCGCCTCGCTCAAACCGGCCGACGCCGACACCCCGCCGACGCGCATCGACGTGTCGGGCGAACCTGCGAGCGTCGCGCAGTGGAGCTTCGTCCCCGATACCGACAGCATCCTCATGCTCTCGTTCCAGGGCCGGTTGCTGCTCGCACCGCCCTCGGGAGAGAACCCCGTCGATCTGGGAGCGGCCGCGCAGATCGAGGGCATCGCGCGCGGCTCGACGACGGCCATCGTGCTGCGCGCCGACGGGCTCGTCACGGTCTCGCTCGTCGATGGCTCGGAGACGCCGCTCGTCTCGACGCAGGACGCGACGGGCTACCTCGGCGGCGTCGTTCCGCTGACGGGCGATCGGACGCTGCGTCAGTACACCGATCCCAACGGCGCCGGCTCCTCGCTTCTGCTGGTCGATGGCGAGGGCCACGCGAAACCGGTGTTCACGGTGGCGGCGAGCTCGGCGCTGCTGCAGACGTGCGTGTCGCCGTCGGGGCGGTACGCGGCCGTGCTCGTGCAGCCGGATGCGGCCAAGAACCCGTACGTGACGAGTTACGCCCTGCCGGTGCCCGAGACGGTCGAGACCCACATCCTGGATCTCGACAGCGAGACCGAGGTGTCCAGCCTCGGCGCCTTCGACATCTCGTGGTGCCAGGTTCCGCTGCGATGACGACCCACGTGCCGGCCACGCGCGAGGCGCTGACCGATCTGCCGGTGGAGGTTGCGCCGCGCCTGCTCGACGCGCTGCTCGAGGTCGAGCTGGACGGCGAACGCGTCGTGCTGCGTCTCAGCGAGGTCGAGGCGTACCACGGGCGCGGAACGGGCGACGTTCCCGATCCGGGGTCGCACGCCCGCATGGGACCGACGCCTCGCAACGCGACGATGTGGGGCGAGCCCGGCCACCTCTACGTGTACCTGAGCCACGGGATCCACTCCTGCGTCAACGTGGTCTGCGGGCCCGCGGGAGTCGCCGGCGGTGTGCTGCTGCGCGGAGCGGAGGTCGTCGAGGGTGCGGATGCGGCCCGTCGCCGGCGGAGCGCGCGCGGTGTGGTGCGCCAGGACCGGGATCTCGCCCGCGGACCGGGCCGGCTCGGCGATGCGTCGGGGCTGCGCCATCCGGTGCACGACGGCATCGACGCGGTGACCGGCGACATGCGGACAGGAGCTCGCGCCCGACTCCTCCTGCCGGTGAGCCCGCGCCGAGACATCGCCACCGGGCCGCGCGTCGGGGTGGCGGGTGTCGCCGGCGGCGACGAGTTCCCCTGGCGCTTCTGGATCCCCGACGACCCCACCGTCTCGGCATTCCGCTGGGGGCGCGGCGCCGGACCCGCGCTCAGCGCAGCGCGGTGACGGCGGCGAAGGCCGCCTTGATGGCCCGCATCCGCTTCTCGTAGCGGGCCGCCAGGAAGATGAGCGCGACCCCGCCGAGGCCCAGCCACAGCCACCAGAAGGCCACGTAGGCGGCGGCGATCCACGGCCACAGCTGCGCGATCGCGTGCACGAGCAGCACCGCCGAGCCCACCACGAGCGGCGCCTGGAGTGCGCGGACCGCTCCGATGATCACGAGGGCGATGGCCACGGCGCCCAGGGCGATCACGCGCCACAGCGCCGCGTCGGGGTCGAAATCGTACGCGAGCGACGGCAGCGTCACGAGCGCGAGCCACCCGCCGAGTGCGGGCCATGAGCGCCGGGCGGGTTCTGCCCGCATCCGGACGATGCCCACCGCGATTCCCGCGAGAGCGGGCGGCACGGTGATCACCTCGATGATCGTGATCACCGCAGGCGCCGTCGATGCCGCGGTGACGAGGGCGAAGGCGCCGGCGGCGCCCAGCAGCACGAGGCCGCTGCGGCGGCGCAGCGCCCAGCCCGACACTCCGGCAGCGCTCAGCACGACCATGATCAGCAGGACGCGGACCGTGGACTGCGCCGTGTCGAACACGGTGAGCTCGGCGATCGTGAACGCGCCGACCGCGGCGGAGAGCACGATCATCGCGGCGAGATCGACACCCGCGCCGGCGCGAGTGCGCAGCGCCGCGATCGCGATGGCGGTGACCAGTCCGAGCGCCGCGAGACTCCAGATCTCCGGCTCGGCCGTGAACAGCGGTGCGGTCCGCTCCGTGAGAAGCAGGATGCGGATTCCCGCCGCCGTGGCGAGGGTCACCGCGCTCGCGACCGCCGCGACGGCCGCGACTCCGCGCCAACGCTCGCGTCCGAGCATGAGGGCGGATGCCACACCGACCAGCGCTGCGGCGCTCATCGTCACGGCGGTCGTCGCCGGTGCCCCGTCAAGCCGCAGGGCGACGGTGACGACGACGAAGGCGGAGCCCACCGCGGCGACGGATGCGGGGATGCCTGCCCGTGCGCCGATCCGGACGAGACCCGCCGCAACGGCGACCGTGCCGACGCCGACGACGAGGGACGCGATCGTGGGTGCCGCCGCATCCGTTCCTGCGCTGCGGACCGCCATCGCCCAGGTGGCGGCGAGGAGCACGAGCACGGAGGGCGTCTTGAGGCGGCCGACGTCGGGCACCGGAGCCAGCACCAGGGTGAGGGCACCCGCGAGCGCAAGCGCGATCACCAACCAGGTGCGCAGCGGTTCGACGGGGGCGAAGACGCTCGGCAGCGCGGTGAGTGCGAGTCCCGCCAACCATGCGGCCCGCTCGAGCGGGCTGGTGCGGTCGGCGCGCACGGCGGCCAGGACGGCCCCCGCCGCGAGGGCGATCCCGACGGGGACGAAGGCCAGTTCGACCTGGGTGAACACGCCGCCGGCGAGCATCAGGGCGCCGGCGATCAGGGCGACGCCCCACGTCGTCCAGCGCAGCGCCGGTGTCAGCGGGATGCGGTGTGCGCCGGCGGAAACCAGGTGCAGGGCGAGCAGCGTGAGCATGAGCGCCAGACCCACCACGAGCGAGTCGTGCGTTGCGACCGCGTCGATGACGGCGCCCGTGGCGACGAGGGTCGCGACGGGACCCGCGACGGTCGCGATGCTCACCGCGGATGCGGAGCCCGCCCGCGCGAGGCCGACGCAGGCGACCAGCGTCACTGCCACTCCCGCCGCCGCCCAGACACTCGCCACCTCGGGTCCGGTGATGACGAGGCCGCTCACCGCGAGCAGCAGTGCGCCGAGCGCCGTTGTCGCCGCGGCCAGTCCGGGAGCAGACGAACGCAGCCGCGCCCAGAACGTCGACGCCCCGGCGATGGCTGTGGCGGCCGCGGCCACGACGACGCCGCGCACCGTGTCTGCGTCGAGCGCGGTGGCCGCGGGCGGCAGAAGACCCACGCCGACTCCGAGCGCCGCTGCGATCGTCGCCTCGGGGATGCGGCCGAGCCGATTCAGCAGGAGCGCGAAGACGACGAGCCCGGCGGCCGGTGGGACCACATACGCCTCGAGGGCGGCTCCGGGCCACGCCGACCCGAGCCACAGCCACAGCGCGGCGGTCGCTGCCGCGAACGCGGGCCAGGCCAGGATGCGGCGCGGAGCTGCGGCGAGGGGAACCCCGCCCGCACGCTCGGCGTGCCAGCCGCGCGTGACGGATGCGGCACCGATCGCCACAGCCACGAGCGCGACGAACGCGCCGCCCCACTCCGCCGGCACGGGGAAGAGCACCCGACCGCGCGGGAGCGGCGTCGGCCACGCCGCGACCGCGATCACGATCGCCGCGCCCAGGTCGGACGCCAGTCGCACGTGCGGGATGCGGGCGCGGAGCGCGACCGCGGCAGCGGCCGCGACGACGAGCGCCGCCACCGCCGCTGTCACGAGTGCGGCGGTGAACAGCGGCGCGACGAGGAGGGTGAGCAGGGCCACCGTGCCGGATGCCGCCGCGGGTGCGACGAACAGGGCGCTCGCCCAGGAGATGGGGCTCTCGCGGTGGCGTGCGGTCAGCGCGATCAACGCGACGACCAGCAGGGCCGCCCGCGCGATGCCCAGGCCCGGCTCGAGCAGGGCGCGCTCGGCGAGCGGCGAGGTGCCCAGCGCCGCCGCGGCGGGGAGGGAGACGGCGAGCAGCACGGTCGTCGCGAGGGTGAGCGCCCGTCGCGATGCGGCGTCGCGCCAACCGAGCAACGACGCGAGCGCCGCCACCAGCGCGACCCACTGCAGCAGAACGAACGCGCTGCCCACGGCGGCCGCATCCGATGCCCCGTCGAGCTGCACGGCCAGCGCGTTCGGCGCGATCGTCGCCGACACCGCGAGCACGCCGATCGGGCCCACGGCGAGAGCCGCCGCGAGCCCGCCCGTGGCGCGTGCGGCCCACCGGTGGGCCACGGGCAGCAACGCCACGACGGCCGCCGCGGCGATCCACAACCAGATGGCAGACAAGCCGGTCAGGTAGGCGGCTCCGGCGCCGATGAAGCCCGCGATGAGCCATCCCGTCGTGTCCGCACGCCTGCGCATCGCGACGACGGATGCGACCGCGACGACGACACCCGCAGCGACCGCGGCCGCGGGGATCAGCGTGAGGGCCGCGGCGGAGGTCAGCAGAAGAGCGCACACCACCGGGCGCACGTGCCGCAGGGAGCCTCGTTGCGCCGTGGGTGCGATGAAGAGGAGCACGCTGAGCACGGTCGCTGCGACGAGTGCCAGGAGGGGGATCTCGAGCGAGCCGCCGGCGGCCTCGAACGCCTCTGTGCGCCACGGCACCCAGGTCTCGGAGATCGCCAGCGCGGCCCGCACAGACCACATCAGGATGTGCACGGCGAGCGAGCAGACCGCGACGACGCCGGCGGCGATCGCGGCGGGAACCAGCCAGCGCGCCCGCATCCGCGCCCGGTCCAGCGCCACCGCCGTGGCGACGGCCAGCACGGGAGCGATCAGCACGCCGAACACGGGCAGATCGCTCCGGGCGGCGAGCTGCCACCCCGCGGTCGCGAGAGCGAGGGCCGCCAGCACGGATGCGGCGGCGCCGAGCCACACGCCGGCGACCCGCGCGGGTGCCGCGGGGCGCAGCACGAAGGCGTACGCGGACCCGATCACGAACACACCGGCGTTTGCCCAGATCGCTCCGCCGACCCCTTCGACGAACAGCGGCGTCAGCAGCGCGCCCGCCGCCAGGGCGGACAGGCCGACGATCGCGAGCACGAGGCGCTCGAGGGCGCCGTCAGCGCCTGGCTGGGCCGAGGATGCGGGGGCGGGGAACGCGTGCGCGAGCCCACCGACCGCGGCACCGAGCAGACCCGCGATCAACGCCTCGGACGATGGCAGTGCGACGGCGCCGCCGAGCAGGAACCCGCATCCCGCGGGCAACGCGAGGGATGCGGCGAGGTCGGGGGTGCGCAGACGTGAGAACCGGGCCCACGTGCGGCCGATGACCGCCACCGCGAGGGCGCCGATGCCGGTCCAGACGGTCGGCCGGAGGCTCGCCGCGCCGAATAGATCATTGGCATACACCGCCCAGGTGTCGAGTGCCAGCAGCACGACGCCGAGCGCCGCGATGCCCTCCGCCGTGGCGGTGAGGCCCCGGCGTCGCAGCAGCGACGCGCCGCCGATCGTGAGGAGCGTGATCGCACCCACGATCACCGCGCGCAACGCGATGCCGGCGACGAACCAGGCGAGCAGTAGGAAGAACACCGCCGCGACGCCGACGAGCGAGACGCCCACGATGAGCAGCAGCACCGGCACGGTGAGGCGGCGTCGGCGGGGCTCCGGAGCGGGAGCCGGCGAGGGGGAAGGCGGGGACGCGGGGGCCGGTGCGGAATGCACGGGAGCGGCGCCGGACTCGTGCGCACGGGCGTCCGCAGCATCCGAGGTCGCCGCGGCGACGGGTGCGGCCGGCGCGGGAACGGCGGGAGCCGGTGCGGCCTGCTGCCGGGCGGCGAGAGCGGCCTGCTCCGCCAGTGCTGCCCGTTCCGCGAGGGCCGCCTGGCGCGCGGCGACGGCGCTCTCGCGGACGGCGGTCATGATGCTTTGGCGCGTGGTCTCCGCATCCGCCATCGTCTGACCGATCGCGAGGACCTGGCCCATGCGCGGGTCGTCGAGAGGCTGCCCGCAGGCGGGGCACGGCGAACCGCTGATCACCGTGAAGCAGGAGGGGCACTTGTGGGGGTCGCCGAGCTCGCGCGCGGATGCGGGCCAGCGGCCGCCCTGCGGTGTGTCCGTCATCGTCTCCCCCGAATCGACGGCGTCGCAGCCGTCACGCCATCGTGGCAGTGCGGCAGGCACCGCGAGCATCAGCGTGCGGTGCCCTGTGGACAACGGCGGTGCGGAGATCGGTGGGGGAGGGCCCCTCGTCAAGGCGACACGCCGCGCGTGCTAGACTGACTCCTTGTCTGTGCGCACTCCTGCGCGCAGTTCGTGTCCACATCCTCTTCCGGGCCGGAAACGGCCGGGTCGGTCGTGGGCGCAGACAAGGGATCTTGGGTGACGCCGTCCGGCGTCACGGTACAGAAGGAGACATCACCATGGCAGCAGTGTGCCAGGTGACTGGAGCGGTTCCCGGCTTCGGTCACAACATCTCGCACTCGCACCGCCGGACGAAGCGCCGCTTCGACCCGAACGTGCAGAAGAAGACGTACTACGTGCCCTCGCTCGGTCGTAACGTCAAGCTCAACGTCTCGGCGAAGGGCATCAAGGTCATCGACGCACGCGGCATCGAGTCCGTCGTCAAGGACCTCATCGCGAAGGGTGTGAAGCTCTAATGGCGAAGAAGGCACAGGACGTCCGTCCGATCATCAAGCTGCGTTCGACCGCCGGCACGGGCTACACCTACGTGACGCGCAAGAACCGTCGCAACAACCCCGACCGCATCGTGCTCAAGAAGTACGACCCGGTCATCCGCAAGCACGTCGAATTCCGAGAGGAGCGCTGATCCATGGCTAAGAAGAGCAAGATCGCGCGCAACAAGCAGCGCCAGGAGGTCGTCGACCGCTACGCCGCCAAGCGCGCCGAGCTGAAGAAGGCGCTCGTCTCGCCCGAGTCGACCGACGAGCAGCGCGAGGCCGCCCGTGTCGGCCTGCAGAAGCTGCCCCGCAACGCGTCGCCCGTGCGCCTGCGTTCGCGTGACGTCATCGACGGCCGCCCCCGCGGTGTGCTGTCGAAGTTCGGCATCTCGCGTGTGCGCTTCCGCGACATGGCCCACCGCGGCGAGCTGCCCGGTGTGACCAAGTCCAGCTGGTAAGCACCCGCATCCGCACGAAGGCCCGGAACCCCTGAGGTTCCGGGCCTTCGTCGTTCTCGGACGCCCGGTCGGGGCCGATTCCGACCCATTTGGGTGATTTCGGGTGAGACACGCCGTCGGATGTGGGCGGTTCACGCCCATAATCCGCGGAATCACGGGGTTCGTGGGTATATTCGTGCTCGGTCGATCCGACCAACCGGGGCCGAGCCCCGGACCGAAGTCAAGAAAGCGGCGTACCGCCGCCTGGAGGACAACCCACATGGCCGACAAGTCCATCACCAAGACCGAGCTCGTCGCGAGCATCGCCAGCGCCACGGGACAGAGCCAGTCCACCGTGTCGAGCGTGCTCGACTCCCTCTTCTCCACGGTCTCCGAGGCCGTCGCCAAGGGCACCAAGGTCTCCATCCCCGGTTGGATCGCGTTCGAGCAGGTCGAGACCTCCGCTCGCACCGGCCGCAACCCGCAGACCGGCGCCGAGATCGCCATCCCCGCCGGCAAGCGCGTCAAGGTGACCGCCGGTTCGAAGCTCAAGGCTGCCGTCAAGTAATCGACGACCGTCTGTGAGGGGGGGCCGTGAGGCTCCCCCTTTTCGTCGTCTGGGCGAGCTGACAGTGCAGCGCGCCTAGGCTGGAGCAGTGATGACGACCGCCTCCGCCGCCGGCCCCCGCTCGGGCGGGCCCGGAGTGGCCTCGGCGACCACGCTGCGCGTGGTGGGTCCGGTGATCCTCGGAGTCACCGCCCTCGTGGCTCTCATCGTCGCCCTGGCCTACGGCGGCGGCGCCGCGCCGCTCGTCATCGCCGACGCCGGACCCGTCGTCCGATGGGGTCTTCCGATCGCCACCCTCGTGCTGAACCTGGCAGCCGCGACCATGGTCGGCGCGCTCGTGCTCGCGCTGTTCGGTCTGCGGCCCGAGGATCGCGCGTTCGAGGTCGCGCTGGACACCGCATCCATCGGGGCCGCAGTGTTCACCGTCGCGGCCGCTGTCACCGGCTTCTTCACCTTCGTCAACGTCTTCAACGCGGCCCCGAGCGCGGATGCGGTCTTCGGACAGCAGCTGGGCCGTTTCCTCGTCGAGGTCGAACTCGGCCGTACGTGGCTCATCACCACCGTCGCCGGCGCCGTGCTCACGGTGCTCACCTTCGCGGTGCGTGCGTGGACGCCGACCCTGCTCGTCGCGATCCTGGCGCTCGCCTCCCTTGTGCCCATGGGAACGCAGGGCCACTCGGGTGAGCTGGAGAACCACACCGTCGCGGTGACCTCGCTCGTGCTGCACATCCTGGCCGCCGCGGTCTGGCTGGGCGGTCTCGTGCTGCTGGTCGTGATCCGACCGGTCGTGGCGCGCTCGGGTCAGATCGCCCTGCTGCGGCGCTACTCCAGCATCGCTCTCGTCGCGTTCATCGTCGTCGCGGTGTCGGGGTCCGTCCGTGCCTGGGTCAGTGTCGAGGCGCTGCCGGCCCTGCTGAGCCCCTACGGCGGCATCCTCGCCGTCAAGGTCGTGGCCCTCATCGGGCTCGGCCTGCTCGGCGCCTGGTACCGGCTGCGGCTCATCTCGCGGATGAACGAGAACGCGAGCGCGCGGCGGTTCTGGACGCTCATCGGGGTGGAACTGGCACTCATGGGCATCGCGAGCGGGGCCGCCGCCGCGCTCGCGCGCACGCCCCCGCCCACTGACCAGCAGCCGCCGGTCGCCCGCACTCCCGCCGAGTTCCTCACCGACGCTCCCGTGCCGCCGGAGCTCACGCCGTTGCGGTGGATCACGACGTGGAACATCGACCTGCTCTGGCTGTTCGTCGTCGCCTTCGGGATGTTCTTCTACCTCGCCGGCGTGTGGCGCCTGCGTCGCCGCGGCGACCACTGGCCGCTGTACCGCACGATCATGTGGGTCCTCGGCATGCTGCTGCTGCTGTGGGTGACCTCCGGCGCGGTGAACGCGTACCAGGAGTATCTGTTCAGCGTGCACATGGTCGGCCACATGCTGCTGACGATGGCGATCCCGTTGCTGCTCGTGCCCGGTTCCCCGGTCACGCTGGCGCTGCGCGCCATCCGCAAACGCGATGACGGCACGCGCGGCGGCCGCGAGTGGATCCTGTGGGCGGTGCACACGCCCTTCGCGAAGGTCGTCACGCATCCGATCTTCACCGCACTCAACTTCGTCGCATCGCTGTGGATCTTCTACTACACCGACCTGTTCCGCTGGTCGCTCTACGACCACCTCGGGCACATCTGGATGGTGACGCACTTCCTGATCACGGGCTACCTGTTCGTGCTGTCGCTCATCGGGATCGACCCGGTGCCGCTGCGCTTCCCCTACCCCTTCCGGCTGCTCACCCTCGTCGTCGTCATCGCGATGCACGCCTTCTTCGGTGTGGCGATCATGATGCAGACGGGCCTGTTCGCCGCCGAGTGGTTCGGCGCGATGGGTCGCACGTGGGGCGCGACGCCGCTCGAGGACCAATACGTCGGCGGCGGCGTCGCCTGGGGCATCGGAGAGATCCCGTCCCTCATCCTCGGCATCACGGTGGCCATCCAGTGGAGCCGCAGCGACGAACGTCTCCAGCGCTCCAACGACCGTCAGGCCGACCGCACCGGCGACGCGGAGCTCGAGGAGTACAACGCGCGCCTGGCGGCCATCGCGGCCCGCGACGCGCGCCGCGGCGAGGGCTGACTCAGAGCCCCGGGTCGTAGCCACCGACGCGGATTGACGCCGTGCCGTCGGGGAGGATGTCGATCGTGCCGTTCACCACGAACGGCACATCCTCGGACACCTCGCGCAGCGAACCGTCGGCCAGTGAGCGCACCTCGAGATCGATGTGCGCGACCGCATCCGCGTCGGGGATGACCCATCCTGCCCCGTTGGGAAGGACCTCGACGGTGGGCTGCTGCGTGATCGACCACGTCGGGAGCTTCTCGACGCGGTTGCGCACGATGAAGCCGAACGGGCAGCCCGTCGGCTGCAGCACCTGCTGCGTGCTGCACGCGGTGAGGAACTCCTCGACCCGCTGCTGCACGACCTTGACGAATTCGTCGGTCGGTTTGGTCTGCACCGTGACGGGGACATTGACCATCGGGGAGTCCGCGAGAACGGCGAGCCCCTCGGAGGTCGAGAGCGCACTGTCGACCGTCACCGAGTAGAGGTTGGGCGAGAACACCAGCAGCGACACGGGAGCCACGGGGTCGGCGTCGACGCCGTCGGGGGAGACTTGGCGGCGGTCGACGCGGAATCCGTTGACGTCGAAGGTGGACGACCCGAGGACCATGAGGTTCATGACTGCGAGGGGACTCTGGCTGAACCGCCACGTCGGGATGATGCCGAGCGTCCCGTTGCTGCGTACACGGAAGGAGGTGGTCCCGTCGTGTCCGCCGGCGACGTAGCTGGCCGTCACGACCGTGTCGGCGCCGTCGACCTGTTCGGACACCACGCGGGCGTCGGTGAGGGAGCTGAGCGCAGCGCTGCGCAGGAGCGCGTCGGACGCGGATGCGGGCAGTCCCGCATCCGTCAGCTCGGAGGAGTCGAGCGAGACGCCCGGCAGCGCCAGAGCGTCTGCGGCGCGCCCCGATTCGAGCATGTTCAGATAGCGCTGCACGAAGGCGGACGGGCTGTAGAACTCTTGGTACAGGGCGGCCGTTCCGGCGCCCAGGGCCGCGAGCAGGAGCGCGCCGACGAGGCCCAGCGTCGTGAGATCGAACGCGAGGCGCACGCCGGGGCGCCGGGGTCGTCTCAAGCGGCTCACGGAGCAAGTCTAAGAAAGGGACCCCGCGAAACAGCGGGGAGTCGCCGTCGGACGTCATCCGGCCGCGTGGCGCCTAGCATGGATCGGTGAGCACCCCCGCCCTCTCCGCCGAGCAGCAGGCGCTGTTCCGGCTCATCGAGGACACCCGGGAGCACGTGTTCGTGACGGGTCGTGCGGGCACCGGCAAGTCGACGCTGCTGCAGCATCTGGCGTGGAACACGTCGAAGCAGATCGCCGTCTGCGCCCCGACCGGCGTCGCCGCCCTCAACGTCGAGGGGCAGACCATCCACTCGTTGTTCCGGCTGCCGATCGGTCTCATCGCGAACAGCGAACTCGACCAGTCGGATGCGACGCGCAAGCTGCTCAACGCGATCGACACGCTCGTGATCGACGAGATCTCCATGGTCAACGCGGACCTCATGGACGCCATCGACCGTGCGCTGCGCCAGGCGCGGGGTCGGCGGGCGGAGCCCTTCGGCGGCGTGCAGATGGTCATGTTCGGCGATCCGTACCAGCTGGCGCCCGTGCCGCCCCGGGGTGACGAGCTGCGCTACGTGCGCGATCACTACCACTCGTTCTGGTTCTTCGACGCGCACGTGTGGGCGGGGGAGTCCAGCGGTGACGGGCTCATGGACATGGGGCGGTACGGCGCCGATCTCCACGTCGCCGAGCTGCGCGAGATCCATCGGCAGTCGGATCCGGGGTTCAAGGCGCTGCTGAATGCCGTGCGCTACGGGCAGGTCACCGCGGACATGGCGAAGATCCTCAACGACACGGGCGCCCGCACGCCGCCGGAGTTCTCCGCCGACGAGCCCATCATCACGCTCGCGACCCGCAACGACCGCGTCAACGCGATCAACCGGCGCCACCTGGACGCCCTTGCCGGCCGCGTGCAGACCGCGCACGCCGAGGTCAGCGGCGACTTCGGACGCGGAGAGGCCGCCTTTCCCGCGGAGCAGGAGCTGCAGCTCAAGGTCGGCGCGCAGGTGATGTTCCTGCGTAACGACACGCAGTCCTACGGGGACGGGCCGCGGTGGGTGAACGGGACGATCGGCACGGTGGTCAAGATCGCCGGGAGCATCGTCCGCGTGGAGATCGACGGGCGCGACTACGACGTCGAGCCCGCGGTCTGGGAACGTTTCCGTTACGCGTACGACGCCGCATCCCGCTCGCTCAGTCGGGAGGTCGTGGCCGAGTTCACGCAGTTCCCGCTGCGGTTGGCGTGGGCGGTCACGATCCACAAGTCACAGGGAAAGACGTACGACCGCGCCATCGTGGACCTCGGCGCGGGGGCCTTCGCGCCCGGACAGACCTACGTCGCGCTGTCTCGACTGACCTCGCTCGACGGCCTGTATCTGTCGCGGCCCCTCCGGCCCTCCGACATCCGCGTGGACCCCGACGTGCAGCGGTTCATGTCCCGCGCCCGCGCCTGACCGCATCCCGCTCCCGGTTCCGCCCTCGGGGTCTCTCCTCTTCCTTACCCGAGTTGCGTCGCAGTTGCGCAGGTGCGCCACTTTTGCCCAGCCGCGGCAGTCATTGACTGTGGCAGTTGCGCACAAGTGTGGCTGTTGAGAGCGGGCGGGGGAGCGGATGCGGTGGCCGGGCCGTCGGTCGTGGACGGGCTGTCGGGAGGACATCCGGCAAGGCCGGCCGGGGCCTGGCGCACGCGGGGGCCCAGGCGGGCCGAGTCCGATGGGCGGGCTGCGCCGAGGAGCGACACTTCTGCGCAGATGCGCCAATCAATGACTGTGGCGGATGCGGAAAGGTGTGGCAGTTGCGCACATGCGACGCAACTCGGGCACAGGTAGGGCACCCGACAGGCGCACCGGGCAGACGACGGCGCCCCCACGCACGACGGTGGCCCCACGCACGGAGGCCCCCCGCACGGATACGGGGCGCGGAGTCAGGCGGCTGCTTCGGCCTTCGCTCGGGCCAGGTCCTCGAACAGCTCGGTGTTGAACCGGTAGGCCAGCAGCACCTCGTCGATCACGCGCTCCTTCTCGGCCTCATCCCAGGGGGCGGCGTCGAGCTGCACGCGGTAGTGCTCCTTGAACTCCTTCGGGTCCGCGATGTCCGCGAAGATGTAGAACCCGATGCCGTTGGTGTCGAAGCCGAACCGCCGCTGCATGAGCTTGCCGATGAACAGCCCGCCGGACAGGTCGCCGAGGTAGCGGGTGTAATGGTGGGCGACGAATCCGCCCGGCCACGTCGCCCCCACCTGGTTGATGCGATCGACGTAGCGCCGTGTCGTCGGCAGCGGCTCGATGCGCTCGCGCCAACCGGGACCGACGAGGAACTCGAGGTCGGCGGCGAGAGCGGGAAGGCGGGTGAGGCGCTCGCTGATGAACAGCGCCGCCACCGGGTCGCGCCGCATCCGCTCGGCCGCCGACTCCAGCGCCTCGTAGATGAACCAGTGCTGCGCGACGAGCGCGACGTAGTCATCGCGTGTGCCCTCGCCCTTGATGAGGTCGGACATGAATCCGGCGCCCTCGCTGCCCGAGTGGGCACCGCTGGAACGCTCGCGGAGGGCTGCGGAGAACGGGATCGGCTCGCTCATGCGGCCCACTATACCTTCAGGTAAGCAGAACCTAAATCGTCAATTCGCCCAGGATGTCGGATGCGGTCAATGAGGGCGCGGCTCGATGCCGAGTTCGGCGCAGGCGGCGTCATAGAGCGCAACGATCTCCCGGCGTACCTCGCTCCGCTCGGTGATGGGGCCGCCGGGCCATGTCAGCCGCATGTCGATGCTCGCGCCACCGGCCGCCGTGATGACCCAGTCGCCGCCGTCGCCGTCGAATCCGACCATGCGGGCGCCGACGGGCGCCGGATGCGGGCCGAAGGCGCGTGCGAAGAGCATGTTGTCGTCGGAGTGATCGGAGTTCATGTGCCCGAGAACACCGGCCAGTGTCTCATCGTCGAAAACGTGCGTCATGCAGCACAGCCTAAGAGCCGTGATGGTCTTGTGATGTGGGTGTGTTTGAATGCTGGAGCACGACCGCGGGGGTGAAATGCCGATCAGTTCCGGCTTCAAACGCGCTGCCGCCGCGATCTCCGGCGCAGCCGTCATCGTTTTCGCGCTCGCGGGATGCACGCCGGGCAAGAGCGTCGACATCGACGTCCCCCCGCAGGTCGAAGGCGCCTTCCCCGCCGACACGCAGACGGAGCTCGAGTCCGCGGTGAACTTCGCGATGGCAGCGACCGGTTCGACCGGCGCGATCGTCGGCGTCTGGGCGCCCTGGAGCGGATCGTGGGTGGCCGGAGTGGGCGACGCCTCGGTCGACGACGTGTTCCGGGTGGGCGAGCTGACCCGCCCGATGATCTGCGACGTGCTCTACGAGATGGTGGATGCCGGCACGGTCTCGCTCGACGACGAGGTGCGCACGTACGTCCCCAGCGTCGCCGGTCTCAGCGGCGTGACCCTCGGGATGCTGTGCGACGGAACGAGCGGTCTGGGCTCGTACGGTGCCGTGCTGCAGGACGACGCGATCGGCCTGCCCGCCCGCGAGTGGAACGCCGCGGAGCTCGCGGCCTACGGCATCACCGGGTTCGACCCGGCCACGGCGGGCGTTGCCTGGCGCGACTCGGACACGGGGTACGTGCTGCTCGGACTCGCGCTCGAGAACGCCGGCTCCCAGAGCGCCTCAGCCCTGCTCGACGAGCACGTTTTCGCGCCGCTGGGCCTGACCCATACGAGCCTTCCCGGCGGCACCGCCGCCAAGCCCGGAGAGCCCGCGCTGACGGGTCTGCTGTCGCAGCCGGGCCCCGACGGCGCCATGAACTGCGCCGAGCCGCGCGACATGACCACGATGTCATCCAGCTTCGGCTTCACGAACGCGGGAGTGGTCTCCACGATCGCCGATGTCGGCCGCTACACGCAGGCGCTCGCCGCGGGAACGTTCGGCGGCGAGGATCGCTTCGCGTCTCCGATGCTCGTCTCGCCCGACCAGCCGTCGTGGCTCACCGCCACGGGCGGTGCCTTCCAGGCCGGTTCGCTCATCGGGCAGTTCGGTTCGGTGCCCGGGTACATCACCGCATCCTTCGCCGACCCGACCACGGGTATGACGGTCTCGGTCGTGCTCAACAACTCGGCCGCGACCGACTGGGTGGGCGCGTACCTGGCGTGGGAGCTCGCCTCCATCGCCTCCAAGGCGCCCGCGGCCAGCGGCCAGAGCGCCCCGGATGCGGGTCTGCCCTGGACCGCGCAGCAGTATCACGACGCGATCGCTGCTGCGGCCGTGTGTCCGCTGCCCGCTTCGTGACCGCTCGCTCCGGATCCACCTCCGCCGTCGCCCTCGTCCTGGTCGGACTCGCCTGCCAGGAGGTCGGCGCCTCGCTCGCCGTCCTGCTGTTCGATGAGGTCGGACCGCTGGGCATGGTCATGCTGCGGCTCGTCTTCGCGGCGATCGTGCTGCTGCTCATCGCTCGGCCGAGCCTGCGGGGGCATTCGCGGGCGGCGTGGTGGGCGGTCGTGCGATTCGGGCTCGTGCTGGCGCTGATGAACGGGCTGTTCTACCTCGCTCTCGAGCGCCTGCCGCTCGGCGTCACCGTGACGATCGAGGTGCTGGGGCCGTTGACGCTGTCGATCGTCGCCGCGCGCCGGGCCTCCGCGTGGCTGTGGGCCGGGCTCGCGTTCGTGGGCGTCGTCGCGCTCGGCGGCGGCGGGTGGGACCGTCTCGATCCGCTCGGCGTGGTCTTCGCGCTGGGCGCCGCCGCGAGCTGGGCGCTGTACATCCTGGCCTCGGCGCGGGTCGGACGCGAGTTCGTGCGGCTCGACGGCCTCGCGTTGGCCATGGCCGTGGGCGCGGTGCTCTCGCTTCCCTTCGGCATCGTGGATGCGGGCGGCGCGCTGCTGGGGCCCGACCTGCTGGCGCTCGGGGCCGGTGTCGCCGTGCTCTCGTCGACGATTCCCTACGCGCTCGAGCTGTCCGCATTGCGGCGGCTGGCCGCATCCACGTTCGCGATCCTCATGAGCCTCGGACCGGCGACGGCGTCGGTCGCCGGCTTTCTCCTCCTCGGGCAGCACCTGAGCGTGCTCGAGATCGCGGGCATCGCGCTGGTGATCGCCGCCAGCATCGGTGCCGTGCTCATGGCCCCGCGTGCCCGGCGCCAGGACGAACCGGTGGCCTGAGTTCTCAGCCCGCGAGGATCGTGTCGATCAGGTGGTCCGCCACACCCGCGTCGACGTCGAGCACGATGCGCGTGCGCACGCCGTCGTGGTCGCGCGCCGCGATCCGCTGACCGCGCAGGTCGGCGATCGTCTGACCGCGCCCCGGCCCGTCGGTGACGTCGACCGTCACCGGCACGCGGGGTGCGCGTGTCGGGGTGATGCCGCCGACGATCGCGGCGGCGAGCGGATCGTGCAGCGCGCACGTGCGGTGCCCGTAGGTGTCGCGGTAGAAGTCGAAGTAGTGATCGAGGATGCGTCCGATCGCCGAGACGAACGGGCGATCGTCGGCGACGAGCCGCTCGCGCTGCTGCTCGCTCATGGTGTGCTCCATGGTCGCGTCCAAGGGCACGAGCGTCACATCCCAGTCGGCGGCGAGGAGGGCCGCCGCCGCCTGCGGATCGTTGTAGACGTTCGCCTCGGCCGCTGCCGTGATGTTGCCGGGCGCGAGTGCCGCGCCGCCCATGGCCGTCACGGCGGCGACGCGCTCGGGCAGGGTCGGGTCCGCCTCCAGGGCGTGCGCGAGGTTCGTCATCGGGCCGATCGTCAGCACGTGCAGGCGCCCGGCGTAGGTGTGCGACAGGTCGATGAGCAGCTCGACGGCCGTGCGGGAATCCGCCTCCCTCGGGCTCCGCGGCAGCTCGACGCCGCCGATGCCGTTCTCGCCGTGCACCCACTGCGCGCCGCCCCCGTAGGGGTGGTCGAGATGATCGTGCGCGCCCTGCGCCACAGGGATGTCGTCGCGACCGGCCAGCGCCAGCAGGTCGAGCGTGTTGCGCGTGGCTTCGGCCGCGGAGATGTTGCCGCTGACGGTGCCGACCCCGACGAGGTCGATCGAGGGGGAGGCCAGCAGGTACGCCAGCGCGACGGCGTCGTCGACGCCGGTGTCGCAGTCGAGATAGACGGGGGTGGGCTCGGTCATCGTTCTCCTCGGTGGGTCGGGGCGCGACCCCCTCGTCCGCCTGTTCGGTTATATCTCGTCACGGGCCGAGGCGCCGCATCCGGGGTCTCGACCCGTGGTGGAATGGGGGGATGCTCGGTCCTCTCTGCGTCGTCGGAAGCATCAACGTCGATCTGACGGCCACCACCGGGCGGCTGCCCGGCGCGGGCGAGACGGTCCTGGGCGGACGGTTGCGGCGTGACCCGGGCGGCAAGGGCGCCAACCAAGCGGTGGCTGCGGCGCGTCTGGGTGCTCGCGTGCGCATGGTCGGCGCCGTCGGCGACGACACCGACGGGCACGCGATGCTGCAGAACCTGCGGGATGCGGGCGTCGACACGAGCGATGTCTGGCTCGGCGACGATCCCACCGGCACCGCGCTGATCATCGTCGACGAGGCCGGCGAGAACCAGATCGTCGTCTGTCCGGGGGCGAACGACACCGTGCGCCTCGACGGGGTGGAGTTCCGGGCGGACGAGGCGATACTGGCGCAGCAGGAGATCCCGGTGTCGGCGATCGCGGCGCTGGCCGACGTGCCGGGCTTTCTCGCCGTGAACGCCGCACCCGCGCGCGAGGTGCCGCAGGCGGTGCTCGAGCGTGCGGACCTCGTGATCGTCAACGAGACCGAGTACGAACTGCTGCCCGCGCTCGCCGCCGCTCGCTGCGTGGCGGTCACCTACGGCTCTGCCGGCGCGGCGCTGCGAGAGGGTGGCCGCGAGGTCGCGCGGGTGGGTGCCCCGAAGATCGCCGCGATCAACTCCGTCGGAGCGGGCGACGCGTTCTGCGCCGCGCTGACCCTGGCGCTGCACGCAGGGTGGGACGACGTCGCGGCCCTCACCGCCGCCTGCGCCGTCGGCGCGGACGCGGTGACCCACGAGGGGGCGCAGCCGCCCCTGCGGCGGCTCGACACCTACCGCTGACGCGCCCCGGCGACGCGGTGAGCGCGTCGGACCCGTGGGAATTGTCTGGACAGATGTCGAAGCACGGTGCGTACGCGAGCGACGTGAACCCGGTCGTCGAGCACCTCGATCCAGGAGTGACCCGCTGACGGCGTTCCGTCTCGCTTCGAGCGGCGCAGCCGCGAGACGAAACGTTCCGGCGGCGGGCCGGATGCCGGCCGGCTGTGGCAGGCTTGCGAACTGCACCCCTTTTCCTCCCGAAGGATCGTCATGCCCATCGCCGCCGATGACCCCCGCCTGCTTTCTCCGTACATCGCGAAGGCGACCCGTTACGACGATGTACCGTTCGCCCGGGCCGGGGCCAGCGGGGTGCGTCTTCCTCGTGTGTCGCTGGGACTGTGGCAGAACTTCGGTCGCGGCCGCTCGATCGAGACGCAGCGCGAGATCCTCCTCCACGCCGTCGACCGCGGAGTCGTGCACATCGATCTCGCCAACAACTACGGCCCGCCTTACGGTGCTGCTGAGACGACGTTCGGCACCGTGCTCGAGAGCGATCTGCGCCGCTACCGCGACGAGCTGTTCCTGACGACGAAGGCCGGCTACGACATGTGGCCGGGGCCCTACGGCGACGGCGGGTCGCGCAAGTACCTCATGCGTTCGCTCGAGCAGAGTCTCACGCGGATGCGCACCGACTACGTGGACGTGTTCTACTCCCACCGCGTCGACCCCGCGACGCCCCTCGAAGAGACGATGCAGGCGCTCGTCGACATCGTGCGCAGCGGCAAGGCGCTGTACGTCGGCATCTCCAACTACCCGGCCGAGCTCACGCGTCGCGCCCACGCCCTGCTGGCTGCGGAAGGTGTGCGGCTGCTCGTGCACCAGCCGCGCTACTCGCTCTTCGACCGCACCCCCGAGGCCGAGCTCTTCCCTGCGCTGCGCGAACTGCAGGTCGGCAGCGCCGTCTTCTCGCCCTTGGCGCAGGGTCTGCTGACCGCCAAGTACCTCGACGGCACGGTCCCGGCCGACTCGCGCGCCGCCGACAGCCACTTCCTCAACAGCAGCGCACTCACCGACGACTACCTACGCCGCATCCGGGGCATCGACGCCGTCGCGCGGGATGCGGGACTGTCGATTCCCCAGCTCGCGATCGCGTGGGTGTTGCGCGATACCGTCGTGACCACGGCGATCATCGGCGCGTCGCGTCCGGGACAGATCGACGACGCCATCGCCGCGAGCAAGGCGGAGCTCTCGCCCGAGGTCGTCGCCGCCCTCGACGAATTCGCCGCACCTGTCGGCGGCGCGGTCAACTGACGCGGGTAGCGTTCGACGCGGGTTCACCCGCGGGCACGTCGCCCGCGGCAGGATGGGATGCGGAGGCAGGAATGTCGCGAAACGACGAGAAGAAGCTGGCTCAGCACCGGCGGATCGCCGAACTGCTCGAGACCGAGCCGATCTACGTGATCACCCGAGCGCTGCAGAACGTGCCGCGCAAGCGCGAGACCACGGAGGGCGGCGCGCGTGCGGCCGTCGAGCGCTGGAATGCGCTCCTGCGCACCCACGACGTCGACGGCTTGCGGCAGGCTCTCCTCGGCAACGACGACGAAAGCCGCGCGATGCGCAACAACTCCGTGTTCGGCGGTATCGTCTCCCGCGACGAGGACGCGTCGTGAGTCGGCTGCCGAGCGAACGGCCGTGATCACGCCGAGCGGCGCCCTCGCCGCTCGAGGGTGAGCTGCATCGCCACGACCGCCAGCACGACGGCGGCGGCGACCGCCGCGGCCAAGAGTACGGGTCCGAGGAGCCCGCCCGTCTGCGCGGTGGCGACGATCGACGGTGACAAGCTGCGGTGGGTCGATCGGCCGTATGAGTAGCCCGCTCATCGCCATCGCGCGACCACCGCAAGCGTGTACGGAGCGTTTGCCCTGGGATCGAGCAGCGGACCCGGGCATTATTCCGGCCCGATCGCTACACATCAACTCAAGGTGAGCTCCTTGACACGTGGTTACTGGGGGCGTTCGCTGTCTAGCGATGGGGCCGGCGTTGGAGAGGCCTTGCCAGAAAGACATCGAGCAACACATCGGATCGGAGTGGACATGAAAGCAGTGGTGTACGAGGGCCCCCGTCAGGTCAGCACGAAGGATGTCCCGGACGCGAAGATCGAGCGACCCACCGATGTCCTGGTCAGGGTGACGACGACGAACATCTGCGGCTCGGACCTCCACATGTACGAGGGGCGGACCTCCTTCGAAGTAGGCCGGACGTTCGGTCACGAGAACATGGGGGAGGTCATCGAAGTTGGTAGTGGCGTGGAGAAGGTCAGGGTCGGAGACCGGGTTGTGCTCCCGTTCAACATCTCCTGCGGATTCTGTAAGAACTGCGAACGCGGCCTGACCAACTACTGCCTCACCACCCAGCCCGACCCATCACTCGCCGGTGCGGCCTATGGGTTCGCCGACATGGGTCCCTATGGCGGTGGCCAAGCGGAGCTGCTCCGTGTGCCGTTCGGTGACCACAACGCGCTGCGCTTGGGCGAGGATGCGGAGGAGAAGGAGAACGACTACGTCATGCTCTCCGACATCTTCCCCACCGGCTACCACGCCACCGAGATGGCCGGCGTGGTCCCGGGCGACAGTGTTGTCATCGCCGGGGCGGGTCCGGTCGGGCTGATGGCGGCCCTGTCCGCGATGATCAAGGGCGCAGCAAAGGTGATGGTGGTCGATCGCCACCCTGACCGGCTCGCGCTGGCCGAGCAGATCGGTGCGATTGCCATCGACGACTCCAAGGTCGACCCCGTGCAGGCTGTGCTGGACGAGACGATGGGGCTCGGAGCTGACCGTGGTTGCGAATGCGTGGGCTACCAGGCCCACGATCCCCAGGGCAACGAGGACAACGCCGCCACGCTGAACATGCTCATCAACTCGGTCCGCTTCACCGGACGAATCGGCACCGTTGGCGTGTTCGTCCCCCAGGACCCGGGGGCTAAGGGTGAATTGGCCAAGCAGGGCAAGGCGGCCATCGACTTCGGCACCCACTGGTTCAAGGGGCAGACCATGGGAAGCGGTCAAGCCCCGGTCAAGCGGTACAACCGCCAGCTGCGCGACTTGATCGCGGCCGGCAAGGCGATCCCTTCCTGGATCGTCTCCCACGAAATCTCGCTGGACCAAGCCGCCGATGCCTACAAGAACTTCGACGCCAGGTCCAAGGGTTGGACCAAGGTCCTCATCAAGCCCGGCATGTCAAACGGAAAGAAGGAAAACTGAGATGGCAGCAGATCTTCAGGGCAAGAGGGTCGCGATCCTCGCCGCCGACGGAGTCGAACGCGTTGAGCTCGAGCAACCCCGCGAAGCACTGGAACGGGCCGGCGCTCAGACCGAGGTCCTCTCGATCCACGACGGCGAGATCAAGGCCCGTAAGAACGACCTGGATGAAGCGGGCACGTTCCCCGTCGACGGGTTGGTCGACGACGCCTCGGTGGGCGACTACGACGCCCTGCTGCTTCCCGGCGGCACCGTGAACCCCGACCAGCTCCGGGTCGACGAGGACGCTGTCGCCTTCGTCCGGGACTTTGTCGAGAGCGGCAAGCCAGTGGCGGCGATCTGTCACGGACCGTGGACGTTGATCGAGGCCGGTGTCGCCAGCGGTCGCACTCTGACGTCCTTCCCGAGCATCCGCACGGATCTGCGCAACGCCGGTGCGAACGTCGTTGACCAGGAGGTCGTGGTCGACGGGAACCTCATCACCAGCCGCTCGCCGGAGGACCTGCCGGCGTTCTCCGCGGCGATCGTGTCCCAACTCGCGGGCACCACGACACAGGAAGAGGAGAAGTCATGAGTGTGACCAAGGGGCTGCTGGTCAGGTTCGACGCGCTGCCCGGTAAGGAGGACGACGTGAAGGAGTTCCTTGACAGCGGCCGTGCTCTTGTCGAGGACGAGCAGGCGACCACCGCGTGGTTCGCGATCCGCCTCGGGCCGACCTCGTTCGGGATCTTCGACGTGTTCCCGGATGACGCCGGACGTGACGCCCACCTGTCCGGCCCTGTTGCGGTCGCTCTCGGTGAAAACACCGGCACGTTGTTCTCCGAACCGACGATCGAGAAGCTCGACGTGTTGGGCTCCAAACTTCCCGCCTGACACCACAGACCGGGAGTACTGACCCCGACATGAGGGGTCGCTGCGCGCGGTGACTTCGGGCTGACACCGTCCGTTGATGTCGTGGCAGCGGCCCCTTTTCTTGCGGCCTATCGCACATCCCTAACAGATCGAGGAACCGCGATGACAGGAACTGACGACGACGTTGCCCCGACGCGTTCACCCGAGGTAGCAGTGATCGGGGGCGGGATCGTCGGTCTGTCGACGGCGTACGCGCTGCGGGAGCAGGGCGTCCCGGTGCGCTTGTACGAGGCGGGTGTGCCCGGAACGGGTCAGTCCGCAGGCGAGTCGCGGATCTTCCGGCATGCCCACGACGACCCGCGGCTCGTCGCTTTCGCGCGCGAAAGCCGCGGCGTATGGGATGAGTGGGCCGAACACTTCGACGTCGAGCTGGTCTCATCAGACGGTGTCGTGGCGATCGGCGACAGCGCCCTGGCGCGACTGCGGGTGCTCGACCAGGTCGGTGGCGTGGAAGCGCACGAGATCGATGCAGCTGAGCTCGCCCAGCGAATGCCGCTGCTCGCTGGGTATTCGGGGCCAGCGGTGCTCGACGAGTCGGGCGGCGCGATCCGCACCCGCACCGCGATCACGGCACTCGTCGGTGCCCTCGCAGATGCGGTCACCACCGGTGAGGTCATCTCCATCGATCCCCGCGCCGACGGGACGGTCGAGGTGCGCAGCGTCACCGACCGGGCTGTCTACTCCAAGGTGGTCGTGTGCGCCGGCCGCGAAACCGCCCGTCTGGCACGCAGCGTCGGCCTGTCGCTGCCGGTTCGCCTTGCCGCACACGTCCGGCTGACCTTCGACGTGAAAGCCGCCGCCCCGGCACGAGTCGCGTGCCTGCAGGACAGCAGCGACGTCTTCGGCGAAGTCGGCGTGTACGCGACGCCGCTACCGGGCAACAGCAGTTATTCGGTCGGACTCAGCGAAACCGTCGGCGTCCGCGACGACGGAACGTTCATCGATCCTGCGGCGATTCGATCGCTGGACGAACGCGCACGCGAATACGTGACACGGGCGCTGCCCGGTCTCCACCCAGAGCCGCGCGACTTCCTTCACTGCTGGGTGACCGACCTCCCGTGGAGTGAGGACGGCGTGGCCGTGTGGGAGGCAGGCTCTGTCTTTTTTGTGGCCGGTCACAATCTTTTCAAGCAGGCACCTGCGCTAGGTCGCGCTCTTGCCCGGGCTGCCACCGGCGGCGGTCTCCGCGCCGAGCTCACGCCCGAAGCGCGCCTCGGCGAGGCCCAGAGCGCTGCGCACGCTGCAACTCGGTCGCGAGCTTGACATGCTGCGCCCGTACTCCGGAGAGCTCGGTTGCCGGTTGACCCAACCGGAGGTGATCGGGTGGGCCAGTGTTCGACTGGTCCATTCGACGTTTCAACGCGGTGATCGTCGAAACTGATCTCGCCCGACACCGATCGCCGCGAGAACGACGACACAAAGCGATGCTGCTCACAGGTCAGTACGATCCGATCATGACTTCGTCTGATTCTTCTCCCGCCGCCGACGCGCAGGTTCGCGTCTCGGGTGCTCGGGAGCACAACCTGCGGAATGTGGACCTCTCCGTTCCGCGGGACTCGTTAGTGGTGTTCACGGGTGTGTCGGGTTCCGGGAAGTCATCGTTGGCGTTTGGGACGCTGTACGCGGAGTCGCAGCGACGGTATTTGGAGTCGGTGGCGCCGTACGCTCGCCGTCTGATCGACCAGGCGGGCGTTCCCGATGTTGACTCCATCACCGGGATGCCGCCGGCCGTGGCGTTGCAGCAGCAGCGTGGAGGGCGCAGTGCCCGGTCCACGGTGGGAAGCATCACCACGGTGTCCAGTCTCGTGCGGATGCTGTACTCCCGCGCCGGGGATTATCCGGATGGGCAGCCGATGCTCTACGCGGAGGATTTTTCTGCGAACACGGTGCAGGGGGCCTGCCCGGAGTGTCACGGCATCGGTCGTGTCTACGCGGTGCCCGAGGAGCGGATGGTGCCGGATCCGTCGCTCACGATCCGGGAGCGCGCGATCGCGTCCTGGCCGACGGCATGGCACGGACACCAGCTCCGCGACGTGTTGGTGGCGCTCGGCTATGACGTTGACGTGCCATGGAAAGATCTGCCACAAAAAGACCGGGACTGGATCCTTTACACGGATGAGACCCCGTTCGTTCCGGTCCACTCCCGGTTGACGCTTGCTGAGGCTCGCGCCGCGACCAAGGCCGGGGTCGAGCCGAGCTACTCGGGCACCTTCGTCGGAGCCCGCCGGTATGTGTTGGACACATTCGCGAACTCGAAGAGCGCGTCGATGAAGCGTCGGGTAGCGCAGTACCTCGAGGCTGCCCTATGCCCGGTCTGTCACGGGAAGCGGCTGAAGCCTGAAGCGCTCTCGGTCACGTTCGAGGGTCTGGACATCGCGGAGTTCTCGCAGTTGCCGCTTCGAGAGCTTGCTGACATGCTCTCCGACGTTGTTGCGGGAGCGCAACAGGCCGAGACCGTTCCGAATGGTGCTGTGCTGCATGCCAATTCCCGTCGCGCCGCCACGGAGCAGCGCATCGGCGCCGGAGGCTCCGCGCACGCCGCCGCACCCGATGTGCGCCCCACCGCAAACCGTTCGCCGGAGAAGCGCGCCGCTGCGTCCCGGCTCGCTTCCGGGCTGATCGAGCGACTCCGCCCACTGACCGATCTTGGCCTCGGGTATCTGTCGTTGAGTCGAACCACCCCGACCCTGTCAGGTGGCGAGTTGCAACGAATCAGGCTCGCCACACAGCTCAGCTCCGACCTGTTCGGCGTCGTCTATGTCCTCGATGAACCGTCCGCAGGCCTTCACCCACAAGACGTGACAGCGCTCTTGAAGATCCTCGACGGGCTCAAGAGAAGCGGAAACAGCCTGTTCGTCGTCGAACACTCCGTCGATGTCATGCGGCACGCGGACTGGCTCGTGGACATCGGCCCCGGCGCGGGCGAGCATGGCGGCCGCGTTCTCTACAGCGGCCCTACCGATGGGCTTGCCGACGTCAAGGACTCAGTGACACGCGGCTACCTCTTCGGGGGCAGTGGGCTGCCCCCGCACACCCCTCGCGACCCGCGCGGGTGGCTCCACGTGAAGGACGTGACTCGTAACAACCTGCGCGGCGTCTCCATCGACATTCCCATGGGTGTTTTCACCGCGGTCACCGGAGTCTCGGGTTCCGGCAAGTCGAGCTTGGTCAGCCAGGCCCTCCCGGCTCTCGTCGGTGACCGCCTCGGTCACAGCATTCCGGCGGATGACGAAACGACCGGCGACGAGCTGCTCCTGGTCGATACCCCAGAGCGGCTCGACGGTGTCCTCGACGGCTCTCTTGAGGGGGTCCGGCGGGTTGTCAACATCGATCAACGACCCATCGGCCGCACCCCGCGATCGAACGTTGCAACATATACGGGCTTGTTCGATCACGTCCGTCGACGCTTCGCTGAGACGCCCGAGGCTCGCTCGCGTGGGTACAAGCCCGGCCGTTTCTCCTTTAATGTCTCCGGCGGCCGCTGCCCCACCTGTGAGGGCGAAGGGTCCGTGATGGTCGAGCTACTCTTCCTCCCATCCGTGTACACCGAATGCCCCGACTGTCACGGGACCCGGTACAAGGCCTCGACCCTCGAGATCACTTGGAGGGAGCGCACCATCGCTGACGTGCTCGCTATGAGCGTTGAGGAAGCCCACCCGTTCTTTGACGGTGAAGACGACATCACCCGCTCACTAGCTGCACTGTCAGACGTGGGTCTCGGATACTTGCGACTCGGACAACCGGCAACCGAGCTCTCTGGAGGTGAGGCACAACGCGTGAAGCTCGCGAGCGAGCTACAGCGCGCACAACGAGGGGACACCTTGTATGTTCTCGACGAACCAACCTCGGGCCTGCACTGCGCTGACGCTGACCGGCTCGTGACGCATCTGCAAACCCTCGTCGACGCAGGAAACACCGTCGTCGCGGTGGAACTTGACATGCGGGTGGTGGCAGCAGCCGACTACGTCATCGACCTCGGACCCGGCGCCGGCGATGATGGCGGCACAGTCGTCGCGGCTGGAACTCCTGCACAAGTTGCCGAGAACGGCGTCGGCGCGTCCGCGGAATACCTTGCCGCGGCGATCAAGCTGAGCGTTGCGGCTACCTGAGCACAAGTGCCGACGCTTGACAACCGATGACCCGGTACGCAGTCACAAGAGCACTGAGCAGCAAAACTTTCCACAGGCGAATCAAGTGTGTACACACCTCAGGGATCGGCTACCGGTCGTCTGCGCCGATGAACGCCCAAGGTCAGTGGAGGGCGGCTTTCCACGCCTCTGTGCGTCCGTGATGCTGAGCAAGCGGTGGCGTCCGCTGGCGTCTGAGTACGAACGACTCCGAGACCCGATACATTCACAGAACTGCACCGTTGCATGAATCTTGGGGGATTCACCGCATGACCGACTACTCCGAACTCCACGAAGCACCTGACAGTGACCCGGGGAACGACATCGAACTGATCAGCGACGGCGACGGCCTTGTCGTGATCGGCCCACCGGCGGCCGTCGAGCTCTTCGTCGCGTCGGCAGGGGTGCCCTCACGTGAGCTCGATCTGCAACGCCTGAACTCGGCAGTGGCCAAGGGCGGGACGACGCTACAGACCGCCGCAGAAGTTTCGGCTAACGCCGGGCGGTGGATGAAACTGACCGAGGAGTCGGCGCGTGCTGCCCACAGCGCGAACCTCGTTCAGCGTTCGGGTGGGCAGTTCGTCCAAGCCACCACCCGCGGTGCAAAGGGGCAGTTCACGAAGAACCTGCAGTTCATGAAGCCCGGAAATGCGGGTGCGTTGCTCACCAATCCTGCAATCCTCGCCGCGGTCGGCGGCATCATGGCGCAGTACGCGATGCAGAAGCAGATGGAGGAGATCACCGAGTACCTCGCGAAGATCGACGCCAAAGTCGACGACATCCTCCGCGCCCAGAAAGACGCCGTGCTCGCCGACATGATCGGCGTAGAACTGATGCTCGACGAGGCGATGATCGTCCGCGCAGAAGTCGGCCGCGTATCGGAAATCACCTGGTCGAAGGTGCAGGGCTCGGCCGCAACTATCGCGCGCACCCAGGCATACGCGCTGCGTCAGCTCGACGCCCTGGCGGAGAAGCTCGCGAAAGAGACGAAGGTGGGCGATCTCGCCGAGCTGTCGAAGCAAGCGCAGGACACGGTCGTTGAGTGGCTTGCCGTCCTTGCGCGCTGCTTCCAGCTGCAGGACGCGATGGCAGTACTGGAGCTCGATCGTGTGCTCGACAGCTCAGCCGACGAAATCGATCGTCACAGGCTTGCCTTGCACACGGCGCGTCAGCGGCGACAGGATGCGATCTCAAAGGCCACGTCGAACCTCGTTTCGCGCATGGACACGGCAGCCACGCGCGCAAATGCCAAGGTGCTGCTGAACCCGGTCTCGGCCAAGGTCGTCGTGAAGGCGAGCAACGAGGTCGCGTCTGGTGTCAGAGACCTTCACCTCACTCTCGGGCTCGCTGACGAGCGTGACCTCCTCCAAGCCCGCCGCTGGTCAGCCGCGGCCGCCGATGTGCGTGATGACATGGTCGGCGCGAGCAAGGCCGGTCTGCAAGCTGCCGGTCGCTTCAGCACAGAGACTCTCGAGAGCGCCCGGCAATCGACTGGCCGGTTGGCGGAGAGGCTCGCAAGCCGTCTCCAGCGCACCAGCGACTCCTCGTCATCGGACACCGGAAGCCACATCGAAGAGGAACAGTCATGAGCTTCGCGGTCGTCGATTTCGAGACCACCGGCATCCTCCCGTCGTACCACCACCGGGTCGTTGAGATCGGGGTCACGCACGTCGAGGACGACGGCACAATCACCGCGCGCTGGGAGACGCTGGTTAACCCCGAACGCGACCTGGGGCCTCAGAGCATCCACGGCATCCGCGCCGCTGACATCCTGGATGCGCCCGTGTTCTCCGACATCGCCGCGGAGTTCGCCGATCTGCTGCGCGGAAGGGTGGTTGCGGCGCATAACGCGACGTTCGATCTGCGATTCTTGCACGCAGAGTTCGAACGGGCCGGGTACTGGCTACATGCCGATACTCCGAGCGTCTGCACGATGGCGCTGGGGTCGAGCTTCGGCCTCGGAGCGTCGTGCTCCCTGGCACACGCGTGCGCCACGTGTTCCATCGAGCCCGGCCTCTCGCACAGTGCCGGCTCCGATTCGTACGCGACCGCTCAGCTGCTGTCGCACTACCAACGGACGAGTTCCCCGTGGCCCGGATGGGCAGAGTACTGGCAGCGCACAGCAGACGCCGGACGGGCGCATGAATACCCCGTGGGGCGTCGGACAAGCGCAACGGCCAAGCCCCGCTCCGCGGCACCGGTCACCCCCGCGAGCTTTCTCGAGCGAATCTCGACCGAGTCTGTGCGGGACGCGGTGGAGGGAGCGGCGGCGCAGTACACAGCCCTTCTCGACCGCTGCCTGCTGGATGGAATCGTCTCGGTGAGCGAAGGCGCACAACTCGCTGCGGTCGCCACGGAGCTCGGGCTCACGCGAACCGCAGTCCGTGGCATCCACCGCGACTACTTCGTCGAACTTGAGCGACGCGCGTGGGCAGACGGAGTGCTGACGGAGGAGGAGAAGGCCGACCTCCGCGCCGTGGGCGCGTTGCTGCAGATCGATTCGGACGACATTGCCGCGGCCGTCGATGATGTGCAGCCCGAGGGCGACGCCCCCGCTTCGGAAGCGTTCGCTCTCGCGGTAGGGGATCTGATCGTGCTCACCGGCGACATGGCGCGCCCGCGCGAAGTGTGGGAGGTGGAACTGCGCGACCGCGGCTACCTGCCGCACCCAAGCGTGACGAAGAAAGTCAAGCTCGTCGTCGCTGCCGATCCTGACTCGCTTTCAGGCAAGGCGAAGAAGGCGCGCGACTACGGGATCCCCATTGTCAGCGAAGACGGACTCGCGAAGCTGCTCGAGCGGTGATCAGCGATGACCGCGCTACCTGAATCTGCGTGGGAGCAGGACGCTCTCGAAACGCTCGCCGAGCCACTGGGATGGCGGCCGGCGAAGGGCGATGAAGTCGCGCCTGGGAGCGGCGAGCGTGACACCTGGGACGACCTGCTGATCCGTCCGCGTCTGCTCGGCGCCCTGCGCCGACTCAACCCCGGAGTGCACGCCGAGTACCTGCAGCAAGCGGTCTCGGAGATCGCGGCTCCGAAGTCGCAGGATGCGATCGCGGAGAACTATCGCATCCACCAGGCGGCACCCAACGCGCATCTCGCGATCGAGGCGCTTCGCAAATCGCTGACTGATGCTGGCGCGAAAGCGACTCGAGGCAATCTGGTGCGCCAGCGGGCGTTCTCGGAGCGGATCGCAGAGATCATGAACCGCTACACGAACCAGCAGATCACACCCGCCGAGGTCATCGCGGAGCTCGTCGAGCTGGCGAAGGACGTTGAGGCCGAGGCATCTCGCGGCGCGACCTTCTCCCCGCCGCTTTCGAGTGACGAACTGGCGTTCTATGACGCCGTCGCCACCAATGAATCGGCGGTCGATGTGCAGGGCGAAGACGTTCTCGCGCAGATCGCCCGGGAGCTCGTCGCCGTCATGCGCCGCGATGTCCGCACCGATTGGACTGTGCGCGATGACGTGCGCGCGAAGCTGCGGTCGTCGATCAAGCGTCTGCTCGTGAAGTACAAGTACCCGCCCGACAAGCAGCCCGAGGCGATCAAGCTCGTCATGGATCAGATGGAGTCGATGGCTCCGAGATTCGCGCAGGAACGGTGAGGCGCCGCGCGCATTGCTGGTGAATCGCGTCACAACTATGTACCTGTCAGCACAACTCGCTTCGGCGTAACGAGGAGCACGATGTCCGACTTTGATCCGCGCGCGCTGATTGAGAGAACGCTCACCGTCCTGAGCGAGGGGCTTGAGCCCGACGTCGCAGCGCGGTTCTACGAGCTCGCGCCGTCCGTTGGGGATTGGACCGACATCATCGCGCACAAGGATCGGCAGGCCGGACGTGCGCATGGTCGCTACAACCCGAAAGACCTGTCTTTGCTCCTGCGGGCGATCACCGAGTCGTTTGGTTCTATCGGGTACGCGTTCGCAGGGCTGCTCACCCGTCAGGCTCAGAACTGTGCGAGTGAGCTGCGCAACGTCCGAAACAAGTGGGCGCACAACGAAGAGTTCTCGACCGCCGAAACTTATCGCGCGCTCGACTGCGCGGAGATTCTGTTGCGGGCGCTTCAAGCTGACGAGCCCGCCGCGCGGGTGGGCGAGCTCAAGTCGATGGCGATCGCCGCGATGGCAGCCGAAAGCGGGATATCGGTCGCGAGCCCGCAGAGCGGTGCCGACACGGAAATGAACGCCGCCGCGATGGATGACGGCGAGGCGTCGACGGCCCATGTCGACGCTCCGATATTCGCGGAGCCGCACCCGACCGTGTCCGGCGTGACCGTGCATATCTCGGTGAGCTCGATCCCCACCCTCAGTTATGCGCACGCGCGCAACTCGATCGCGATCGTCGACGAGGTCACGATCGACTACCGGGGCGAGGAAATGCGCGGGGCATCGGTCGAGATCGAAGCGATCTGCCGACTCGGATCGCTCGGTGACCCCAAGGTGGTCATCGTCGATCTCGACGGGGACCGCCCCCTGACCCTGCGGAACGCGGACATCGTGCTTGACCCCGCACGCATGCGCATCGTCGAGCATCCGACACAGGGCGTCGTTCGCGTCGTACTCCGAGATCCTGCCGGCGCCGTCATCGCGCACCAGAACGCCGCGGTGGAAGTCCTCGCCTCCACCCAATGGCGTGCAAACCCGCCACAGCTCGGGCTCGAGATTCTCGCCTCCTTCGTGCAGCCGAACTCGCCCGCCATCGCGCCGCTCCTATTGGCAGCATCCGACTTGCTGCAAGCGAGGACGGGGAATCCGGCGCTCGACGGCTACCAGCAGGGATCGCGTGAGCGAGTGGACGCGATCGTCGAGGCGATTTACGAAAGCATGCGACGTCGGGACATTCGTTACGCGGAGCCCCCCGCGAGTTGGGGGCTGGAGGGGCAGAAGGTACGGACCCCTGCCGAGGTGCTCGAAGGCCGACTGGGCACCTGTCTCGACACCACCGTCACGCTTGCGGCGGCGCTCGAGGAAGCCGGGATCAACTCGACGCTGTGGTTGTTGCCCGGGCATATCTTCCTCGGGTACTGGCGAGATGACGCGAGCCTCGACGGGCCCGCGCAGTTGGATGCAGCGGAAGCGATCAACTACGTCGGCATCGGCCAGATCGAGGTCGTCGAAACGACATTCCTGACCGGAGGTGTGGCGTCGAAACCGTTCGCCGATGCGCGACGCGTCCACCACACCACCACACTTGCGGGGGATGCTTCCGCAGTGCTCGGGATCACGGACGTCAGGCAGGCGCGACTGGCGCGCATCTACCCACTGCCGAGTTGGGTAGCCGGCGAGGCAGGCGGCGTGCAGGTGGTTGAGTACGCCGTCGCACCGACTCCGGAAGCCTTGCGCTATGCCCCATCCGCCGAGGCGATCGCCGGAGGTGTCCCGCGAGATGTGCCGCCTCGCGTCGCGCAATGGAAGAACGCGCTCCTAGACCTCAGCCTCCGCAACAGGCTCATCAACTACGGCGACAAGTCGGGGTATCCCCTTGCCGTCCCGCAGCCGTCGCTCGCCGCCTTTGAAGACATGGTGAACAGCGGCAGCACGATCACGCTCGTGCCCAACGACCGCATCCCCACGGTCGACGGCAGCCGCGGGATCCGATACGGCCAGGACCTACCTGAAACGGCGCGCGCGGGGATGCTCACCGAGCGCAAGCAGGTCTTCGTCGGGGTCACCGAAACGACCTACGTCCCCAAGCTGCGCGCTCTCGTGTACAAAGCGCGCACGATCGTCGAGGAAACGGGCGCCAATAACTTGTATCTCGCATTCGGGATGTTGCGCTGGACCTTCAACGATCGGGAACTCCGCTCTCCGCTCGTGCTCATCCCGGTGACCCTCGAGTCGGGCGGTGGGGGGAAGGCCTTCCGGGTTAGCATCGATGAGGCGGGGGAGTCCACCCCGAACTACTGCCTTCTCGAGAAGCTCCGATTGAGTTTCGGGCTTGATATCCCCGGCCTCGCCAATCCGGTGAAGGACGACTCGGGTATCGACCTCTCGGCCGCATTTGCCGCGACGCGGCAGGCACTCGCAGCAGCTCGGCTATCGTTCACAGTCGAAGACACGGTGGATCTGTCGATCCTGCAGTTCGCGAAGTACCGGCTATGGAAGGACCTTGACGAGAACTGGGCGGAGTTCGCCGCTACCCCTCTCGTCAATCACCTCATCCGCACCCCGACCGCGGAGTTCACCGATCCGGTTCCGGCGCCGTCCGACGTTGACCTCGACGCGCTCAGCAACGCCGTCCCCGTACCCGCTGATTCCTCTCAGCTCGAAGCGGTCGCCGAAGCCGAAGCAGGTCGCACGTTCGTCCTCGAAGGGCCTCCGGGAACCGGCAAGTCGCAAACCATCACCAACCTGCTGGCTCACTCCCTCGCCAACGGCAAGCGTGTGCTGTTCGTTGCCGAGAAGCGAGCGGCCCTCGATGTGGTCAAGGCCAGGTTGGATGCGGTGGGACTTGGTCCCTTCTCTCTCGACCTGCACGACAAGGGCGCGCGCCCCGCGGCCGTGCGTGCGCAGATCCGCGCAGCGGTCGACGCCGTCGCCCGACCGGATGGCGGTGCGCTCAAGGCCAACAGGGAGACCGCCGCGACCAGTCGCGCGTCGCTGAAGCGCTACGCGCAGCGACTGCACGCGCCAAACGCCGCGGGCCTTTCGCTGTACTCCGCGCGCGCGCAACTGCTCGCGTCGGCCGAGAACATTGAACCCCTCGCAATCCCCTCGACGTTCGTTGCTGCGGCGTCCGACGAGCTGTTCGACAGCCTGCGTGACATCCTGCGCACGCTGCCCGAAACTGCAGATCTCGCTCACCCCACGCCGCTGCATCCGTGGGGGTTCGTAACGGCCTCTATGGTCGACGCAATCGACACGAAGGCGATCCACGCCGCCGCCCGCGAGTTTGACGATGCGCTGACCGACCTCCTTGCGCGGCAGAGCGACAACGGCCCGGTGGCACACGCGTCCACCCCGGGATTCCTCGATCGCTGGGCTGAATTGGCGAATGCGCCGCGGTACTCGCTCGACGTCATCGACGCCGTGCATGCCCGTAACGCGGCCGGAGAGATCACCGCGCTGCAGGAAAGGCTAAACGCGAGTGCCGCCGAGCGCCCGTGGTTCGCATCGGTAGGACCCGAAGTGCTCGACGGGGATGTGAAGGCGGTGTATGCAGCAGCGACCGCGGCTGATGCGTCCGGGTTCTTCGGCCGCCGCAAGCGACAGCGCGCCGCGCTCGCGGGCTTTGGTCCGGCATTGCGAACTGAAGCCCGAAGCTTCCCTGCCCGCGAGGTGACATCGCTGGCCACCGAGATCGTCAGGACGTCTGACGAGATCTCTTCACTCCGTACCGCATTGATGAGCCTGCCGCTGTCGGTCGTGGCGCCCGACTGGAACCCGTACCTCCGCGAAGGCATCGAGTCTGCGAGGGCCACACTCGCGTGGGTCGTGTGGTTGGGGTCCCAGTTGTCCGTCGAGGACGGCAGCGGTGAGCTCCGTGTCGCCCTCCGACGGTATTACGCGACGAGTTTCACGGACCCCGTGCTCGCCGCAGCGCTCACCCGGCTCGCGACGGCGTGGCGTGCGCTCGCCGCAGCGCGTGGCCTCGCTCACTCCGAGAACGAGGGCACGGCGGTCCTGTCGACCTGGGCCGGTGACATGCCGTTCTTTGAAGCGTGGAGGGCCACGGCACGCGCCCGCAACGTCGCGACGACGGAACCCATGTCCCTCGAGCGCTGGGTCGCCTTCCAACGACATCTTTACCCTCTTCGCCGCTTCGGCCTCTCGGCCGCCCATGCTGCGCTGCTCACCGGAGCGATCCCGGCGGATCTCGCCTCGCTCGCATTCGACAGGGGAGTCGCGCTGGCGTCAATCGCGGAACGGGCGGACTCCCAAGCCATGGCCGCCTTCGACGTCCCCGCTCACAACCGCACCATCGACCGGTTCACCTCCAGCGCAGCCGCCATCCGCAGCGCGCTGCCTAAGTGGATTCCGGCCGAGATCATGGCGAAGCGTCGGATCGACCCCGCCTACGAGGGCGGCATGATGGGCGAGCTCAAGCGCCAACTCGCTCGCCAGCGCGGAGGGATGAGTGTCCGTGCGCTCTTCGAGAACTACGGCGACCTCATTACCCAGATCGCGCCATGCGTGCTCATGAGCCCCGAATCGGCGGCCCGTTTCTTCCCCGCGAAGGCGAAAATGTTCGACGTCGTCGTCTTCGACGAGGCCTCCCAGATCCGAGTGGCGGACGCAGTGGGAGCGATGGGTCGCGGGGCATCGGTCGTCGTCGTCGGGGACAGCAAGCAGATGCCGCCCTCGAGCTTCGCCGAGGCGAGCAGCGACATCGACGCCGATACATCCATCGCCGCTGAAGTCGTCGCAGACGAGGAGTCGATCCTGACCGAATGCGTTCAGGCGCGCGTCCCGCGCAAGTGGTTGTCGTGGCACTACCGCAGTCAGGATGAGGCGCTCATCGCCTTCAGCAACCATGCTTACTACGACAGTCGGCTTTCATCGTTCCCCGCCCCGTGGTCGGTGAGTGGATCTGCCGACGACGCCGATCACGGCATCTCCTTCGTCCGGGTCGACGGGTACTTCAACCGTTCCGGGCGCGGGAAGGAACTTCGGACGAACCGCGCGGAGGCTGAAGCGATCGTTCATGAAGTCGCGCAGCGGTTCGTCGCTTCTCCGGATGAGACGCCGTCCCTCGGGATCATCACCTTCAATGCGCAGCAGCGTGCGCTGATCGAGACGCTCCTCAGAGAAACGCCGGACCCGCGGATCGCCCAGGCCCTCGACGAACGCGACGGTCTGTTCGTGAAGAACCTCGAGAACGTGCAGGGTGACGAACGAGACACGATCCTGTTCTCGGTCGCCTTCAGCGCGAATGACCGTGGTGTCATCCCTCTGAACTTCGGGCCGCTATCTCGCGCCGGTGGAGAACGGCGACTAAACGTCGCGATCACGCGCGCCCGCCGCCGGGTCATATTGTTCGCCAGCTTTGACCCATTCGAGCTTCGCGCGGAAGAGACCGCATCGATCGGCATCAAGCACCTCAAGGGCTACCTCGAGCTCGCCGCAGCCGGCGCCGAGTCCGCGACCGACAGTGCGCATCGCGAGCGACTCATTGACCGTCATAGAGATGAGATCGCCGACGAACTCCGCTACCGCGGATTCGCCGTGCAAACCGACATTGGTTTGTCGGATTTCCGCGTCGACATCTCGATCGCCGATGCGGCCAAGCCCGAGCAGCCGCTCGTCGCAGTCCTTCTCGACGGCGAGAACTGGCGGGCACGGCGCACCGTGGCGGATCGGGACGGTCTCCCGATCGACGTTCTGAAAGGGCTCATGCGCTGGCCCGGCGTCGAACGAGTGTGGCTGCCGGAGTGGCTTCAGCAGCGCGACGAGACACTCGCGCGTCTCGAGAAGGCCGTGGGGGAAGCAAGTGCCGTCCTCCATAAGGCAAAGACCGAGGCGCCCGCGTCGGTCGCGCCCGCCGAACGGGCGCCGGTGGAGAGCTACACGCCGGAGCCGACGCTGGCTCCCGAATCAGCGATGCTTCGCTCGAACTCTGCGCCGTCGTCTTCGCCGGAGCCCGCCGCAGCCGAACTTCGGCATCCTCGCTTGCGCCAATACGTCGGATGGGAACCCAAGCATCTTGGTACGAAGGAGACGCTGGACCGCCTTCCCGACGGCGCGGCCGCGCAGAAGGTGCGTTCGGTTCTGCGGGAGATCATTCAGACGGAAGGCCCCATCCACAAGACGCGCCTGGCGCGCCTTGCGGCGGAGTCGTTTGGTCTGAGCCGCGTTGCCACAGCTCGCGAGGAAGCGATCCTCCGCTGCCTCGCACCGGAGCACCTGCGCTCCACTGATCAATGGAGCGCGTGGCCAACCGACATCGATCCTCTCGAATGGCGCGATGTCCGCCGAAGCCAGCCCGGCGACGGGCGGAACCTCGACCACGTACCGCTCCTGGAAATAGCGAACGCCATGGCAGTCGTCGCGGAGCTGGGCGGTGGCATGAACGAGGACGAGCTCAAACGCCAAGCCCTAGCGCTGTTCGGCGGCAAGCGAATGACGGAGGGCGTTTCGGCGCGTCTGGACGCAAGCCTGCAACGAGCTGTGGAGACTGGGCGGATTGCGCGAGACGGGCGCGGGATGTTCCTTGCGGTCTGAAGCCTGTAGGGCTGGCGAACCGAGCAGCGGGCAGCGTAATCAGATGTTGGATGTCACTCGCTGGTCGGTCCGCCTCCTCTGTTTTGGAGGGGCTGACGGTCCCCAACGCCTCTCCACCCGCTGCGCGGGCCGCGGAGCCTCGGCGTTGTGGACCCAATCGAATACGCGGGCTTCGCCCGCTTTCGATTCTCGGCGGCAAACACAAAAACAGAGAGGGCCCGGACAAGCCGGGCCCTCTCTGTTCTGGAGGGGCTGACGGGAATCGAACCCGCGCTGTCTGCTTGGGAAGCAGAAGTTCTGCCATTGAACTACAGCCCCGGGGGTACGCGGCCAGCATAGCAAAGGGCATTGCTCGCTAGGCTGGGCGCGTGCTGCTCTCGGATCGCGACATCAAGCAGGAACTCGCCGACGGACGCATCGGGCTGGAGCCCTCCGATCCCCAGATGGTGCAGCCCTCCAGCGTCGACGTGCGCCTCGACAGGTACTTCCGCCTGTTCGACAACCACAAGTACCCCTTCATCGACCCGGCTGAGGACCAGCCTGAGCTCACCCGGCTGATCGAGGTGCGCCCCGATGAACCGTTCATCCTGCATCCGGGCGAGTTCGCGCTCGGCGCGACCTTCGAACGCGTCACGCTGCCCGACGACGTTGCCGCCCGCCTCGAGGGCAAGTCCTCGCTCGGCCGCCTCGGCCTGCTGACCCACTCGACGGCCGGCTTCATCGACCCCGGCTTCACCGGTCATGTGACCCTCGAGCTGTCGAACGTCGCGACCCTGCCGATCAAGCTCTGGCCCGGCATGAAGATCGGCCAGCTCTGCTTCTTCCGCCTCAGCTCGCCCGCCGAGAACGCCTACGGCTCCGGTCCCTACGGTAACCGCTACCAGGGCCAGCGTGGACCCACCGCATCCCGCTCCTCGCGCAACTTCCACGTCACCGACGTGGGCATCACGGATGCGGGAGCCGCCGGCAGCTGACCCCGTTCAGTCTCGTGCGCGGTCGCGCCCGAGGGTCGCCGCCATCCGCGCGGCCTGACGCAGCGTGAGCTGAGGCAGGTAGCACCGCGCCTCGAAGGTCTCCGGGGGCGAGGTGATCACGATCTGCGCGACGCTCGTCACCAGCATCACGAGAAGCAACGCGGGCGTGAACGGATGCTGCCGCAACCAGGCGGCTACCAGCGCGACGCCACCCCGCATCCTGCTCAGAGGCGATTCCGAGACGGATGCGGGTGGAGCTTGTGGGTATGGCGTCGTTGTCGGAGGAAGACCCGCTGCGCGCCACAGTGCGGGTCAGCGCCCTAACCTGGAGCGAGAACGCGACCACGGGGGCGGGGAGACACCACGATGACGGTGCAGGAAGTGATCTCGGAGTACGACGTGCTAGGCAACCCTCCCGATGCGCTGCGCTCGGTCGTGGAGCTCGCCGCCTTCGTCGCGGAGGTCCCGATGGCGACGATCAACATCATCACCGACGACGCGCAGCATCAGCTCGCCGCCGTCGGGTTCGATGCGGCCATCTGCCGCCGCGAAGACTCGATGTGCGCCCTCAACCTGCACCTCGGACAGCCCATCGCCGTCGAGGACGCGAGTGAGGATCCGCGCTACCGCTCGAACCCGTTCGTGACGGGCGACCTCGGCGCCGTCCGCTTCTACGCGAACCATCCGCTCGTGCTCGCGGGGGAGACCATCGGCACCCTGTGCGTCTTCGACACCGTGCCGCGCGAGATCGACGAGCACCGCACGGCTCTGCTGGCGGTGCTCGCCGCACGGATCGTCGACATCCTCGAACTGGAGCGCCGCACCCGCTACCTCCACACGGTGCTGCAGCGCGCGGAGGAGCTCCGCGACGAGCTGCGCCGGTCGAACGACCACCTCTCCGCCTTCGCCGGACAGATCAGCCACGACCTCGCCGGCCCGCTCACCTCCGTCACCATGTCGCTGCACCTGCTGCAGGAGCAGTTCGAGGAGGAGTTGAAGGTACCGCCGTCCGTGGAGAGCTGGGTCGAGACCGGCATCCGCGGCACCTCCCGGATGCAGGGGATGATCCGCGACATCCTCGCCTTCGCACGCCTCGGCGGGGTGCTGAACCTCGTCCCCACCGACCTCGGTGCGCTCGCACAAGACGTGCGTGCCGACCTCGGCGTCGCCGACGACGACCCCCGCATCACGATCGGCGAGCTGCCCGTCGTCGTCGGCGATGGCACCCAGTTGCGGGCGGTGCTGCAGAACCTCGTCTCCAACGCCTTGAAGTTCGGCGGCCCCGATCCTCGGGTCGAGCTGCGCTCGCAGCCCACGCCGGAGGGATGGCGCATCGAGGTGGGCGATCGCGGCCCCGGCATCGACCCCGACGACGTCGATCGCGTCTTCGATCCCCTCGTCCGCGCGAACACGGAGGTCGAGGGCACCGGAATCGGCCTCTCCACCTGCCGTCGCATCGTGCAGGCTCACGGCGGGTCGATCGGCATCCAGCCGCGCGAGGGCGGCGGCACGACCGCGTGGTTCGAGCTGCCCGCATCCCGCGACTGACGCGGCCCTTACCCCGCGGTGTCACCCGGCACAAGAGGTGAGGGGGTGTCTCGCGCCCGTTGTCTACGGTGAAGTGGTGAGCACCGCACCCGAATCGGCCACCGCGTCCGCAGCTTCGCCCAGCAGGGGGATCGCTCGATGGGTCTTCTGGCCCGCCGCATCCGTGGTGCTCGTCGCCGCGGCGTTCGCGATCGTGTTCCCGGATGCGGCGGAGGTGTTCTTCGGCACCATCCAGACCGGCATCGTGAACACCTTCAACTGGTACTACGTGCTGATCGCAGCGTTCTTCGTGGCGTTCGCGCTGTTCATGGGTTTCAGCCGTTTCGGCGACATCAAGCTCGGCAAGGACACCGACGAGCCGGAGTTCTCGCTCGGCGCGTGGTTCTCGCTGCTGTTCGCGGCGGGGATGGGCATCGGCCTCGTGTTCTACGGGGTCAGCGAGCCGCTCAGCCACTACGTGGATCCCCGTCCCGGTGTCACAGGGACGCCGGAGCAGCTCGCCCAGAGCGCGCTCACCCAGACCTATCTGCACTGGGGCGTGCAGGCCTGGGCGATCTACGTCGTCGTCGGACTCGCCCTCGCCTACGCGATCCACCGGCGCGGGCGGCCCATCTCGATCCGCTGGGCGCTGGAGCCCCTGCTCGGGCGCCGCGTGCGCGGCGGGTGGGGCAACGCCATCGACGCGATCGCGCTGTGCGGCACGATCTTCGGCGTCGCCACCTCGCTCGGACTCGGTGTGCTGCAGATCGGCTCCGGGCTGCAGGCGGCGGGCCTGCCCGAACCGGACACCCTCATGAACGTGTTGATCATCGGCGGGATCACCGTCTTCGTGCTCTTCTCGGCGCTGTCCGGCGTCGCCAAGGGCATGAAGTGGCTCTCGAGCGCGAACCTCATCCTCGCCGCGGTGCTGCTCGTGTTCGTGCTGGTCTTCGGGCAGACCGAGTACCTGCTGCGTGAGTGGGTGCAGTCCATCGGCGCGTACCTGCAGAACTACGTCGGCCTCAGCTTCACCGTCAGTGCCTTCCAGGGCACCGCGGGCGAGGAGTGGCAGGCGGCGTGGACCTCGTTCTACTGGGGGTGGTGGATCGCCTGGGCACCGTTCGTGGGCGTCTTCATCGCGCGCGTCTGCCGCGGTCGCACGGTGCGGCAGTTCGTCATGGGCGTGCTGCTGGTGCCCACCCTCGTCGGCATCCTGTGGTTCGCCGTGCTCGGCGGTTCGGGGCTGTACCAGGAGCTGCACAACCCCGGCTCGATGCTCACAGACGGCGAGGTCGACCTGCAGGGCGCCCTGTTCCGGCTGTTCGAGTTCCTGCCCGGCACCCCCGTGCTCACGATCGGCGCGATCGTGCTGATCGCGATCTTCTTCGTGACCTCCGCGGATTCGGGGGCTCTGGTCATGGCGATGCTCGCGACCGGCGGCAACCCCGAGCCGAAGCGGTGGGTGCGGGTGTTCTTCACCCTCGCCACCGCCGTGCTCGCCATCGCGCTGCTGATCGCCGGCGGCCTCACGGCTCTCCAGTCGGCCGCCATCCTCATCGCGCTGCCGTTCAGCGTGGTGATGCTGCTCATGTGCTGGGCCACGATCGTCGCCTTCCAGCGCGAGAGACGCGTGTACGACCGCGTTCAGCGCGCGCAGCTGCTCGAGCAGATCGGCGACCACTACGGCCTCGAGGTCGAACAGGAGAACGAGGGCGGGCTGCGCATGCCCGCGTGGATGCGGCGAGCCCGCACTAACGTGAAGGAGTGACAGAGCTCTCGTACCGCTTCGCCCGTCTCGCGGACGTCCCCGCCGAAACGCTGTACCGGATGATGTGGCTGCGGGTCACGGTCTTCGTGGTCGAGCAGGCCGCCGCGTACCCGGAGCTCGACGGCCGTGACCTGGAGCCGGATGCGGAGCTGGTCTGGGCCGAGGATGAAGGCGAGGTCGTCGCGACTCTGCGCCTGTTGCACGATGCCGGCACGGGTCATGCGCGGATCGGTCGCGTGGCGACGGCTCAGGCCGCGCGCGGTCGGGGTGTGGCCGCCGAGCTCATGACCCGCGCCGTTCTGCGGGCGGGAGAACGCTGGCCCGGCGCGGCGATCGTGCTCGACGCGCAGGAGCACCTCGCGCCCTGGTACGCGCGCTTCGGTTTCGTCGTCGACGGCGAGCGCTTCCACGAGGACGGCATCCCCCACGTGCCGATGCGGCGAATCGCCGACTGAGCGGGAATGCGCCGCATCCGTCCGCGTTCTCCCTCCCCATGACACGCGTCGGAATCATCGGAGCAGGACACATCGGATCGGCCCTCGCGAAGGGCCTCGTCGACCGCGGATACGAGGTGGCGATCGCCAATTCCCGCGGTCCCGAGACGCTGGCAGATCTCGTGGCGGAGCTCGGTCCGAAGATGCACGCCGCCACGGCAGCGGATGCGGCGGCCTTCGGCGAGTGGGCCGTCGTCACCGTGCCGCTGAAGGCCATCGACCACCTGCCGGTGGCGGAGCTCACGGGCAAGATCGTCGTCGACACGAACAACTACTACTGGGAGCGGGACGGCCGCATCCAGGTGCTCGACGACAAGCAGACCACGACGAGCAAGATGCTGCAGGAGCGACTGCCCGCATCCACCGTGGTGAAGGGCTTCAACCACATCATGGCCGCCCAGATCAACACCGACGGCACCCCCGCCGGAACCGAGAACCGCCGAGCGCTCGCGACGGCGGCCGACACCGACGAGGGCCTCGCCTTCATCACGGCCCTCTACGACGAGTTCGGCTACGACACGGTCTCGACCGGCCCGCTGGCCGAGAGCTGGCGCGTCGAGCGCGACCAGCCGGCCTACGTCGTGCGCCAGAACGCCGAGGAGCTGCGCGCCAACCTGGCACGCGCCACGCGCTGACCCGCTTCCCTCATCGGGCCGGGACGCGGCCGCGCCGCATCCGCTACGCGCCGCACCCTCCGCGAGACTGCATTTCACGCACGAGATCACTGGATTTACCCGTGATCTCGTGACCGAAATGCAGTCTCGCGGTCTAGGTGGGGGT
>JASCPH010000140.1 GCA_029959545.1 Microbacteriaceae bacterium PS02066
TGTACGCGGAGTCCTGCACGGTCTGCGCAGCCTCTCCCAGCCCCATCTCCTCCCAGCCGGGGATGTCGAGCAGTCCTCGAGGTGATCCGCCGTTGGGGCCCTCCTCGCCGCCGAAGAACGCCTTGGCGGCGTAGACGGGGTCCATGAGATCCTCGACGGTGCCCCAGCCCGACACGCGCTGCTGGAAGTAGTTGACCGAGTCGGGGGCGCTGCCAACCGCGTCGTGGGGGTAGTCGAGAGATGCGGGCACCGAGGAGTTGGCATACATTTTCAGGCCGGACTCCTGCAGCG
>JASCPH010000141.1 GCA_029959545.1 Microbacteriaceae bacterium PS02066
CTTGGGGCGGGGGGGGGGGCGCGGCGCCCGCCGCGGCCCCGGGCATGTTGGCCACGCACGAGAAGATCGTGGGGCCGACGCGGAACGTCGGGTCGTCGTGGGGCGTCGGGTGGGAGTCTTCGAAGCAGCCGCCCTGGTCGATGGCGATGTCCATGAGCACGCTGCCCGTCTTCATCCGTTCGACGATCTCGTGCGAGACGAGGTGCGGCGCCTTCGCGCCGGGGATGAGGACGGCGCCAATGACGAGGTCCGCATCCAGCACCGTGCGCTCGATCTCGTACGCGCTGGATG
>JASCPH010000142.1 GCA_029959545.1 Microbacteriaceae bacterium PS02066
GATGAGGGCGACGGGCTGCTCGATGCCGCGCTTCACTCCCGAGCGCACGACGGGCTTGCCGGCGAACCGCTGCGGCTCACGCACATCCACGTCAACGGCGAAGATTACCGCGTCGGCGTCGTCGATCACGCTCTGCGGAAGCGCCTTGTAGCCGCTGGAGCCCTGGGGCTCCACGATGAGGTCGATGCCCTGCTCCTTACCGGCCGCGGTCAGCGCGTCGGCCGCCATGAAGGTGTGCGCGATTCCGGTGGCTCAGGCGGTGACGGCGACGATCCGCGCGGGGCGACCGT
>JASCPH010000143.1 GCA_029959545.1 Microbacteriaceae bacterium PS02066
GCATGGAGGCGTCCATGGCGGACGTGCCGGAAACCACGACACCGTCGGTGGCGATCTTCTCGCCCGGGCGGACGATGAACTCGTCCCCCGCCTGCAGGTCCTCGCCCGGGATCTTCGTCTCCACCCCGTCGCGCAGCACGGATACTTCCTTCGCGCCGAGCTCGAGCAGCGGGCGCTGCGCGGCGCCGGCCTGACGCTTGGACCGCTTCTCGAAGTAGCGGCCGGCGAGGATGAACATCGTCACCCCGGCGGCGACTTCGAGGTAGATGTTCGCGGCTCCTTCCGAGGG
>JASCPH010000144.1 GCA_029959545.1 Microbacteriaceae bacterium PS02066
GCGGAAGCGCTGTTCGGCGTGGATCGTGCGCGCGAGCGCGATCCCCGAGTCGGGCTCGGCCAGCAGCTGCTGCAGCGTGAGGTCCTGGATCACCATCGCGAACGTCGGCGGCGCGACGACGTCGGCGTAGCCGAGCGCTTGGGCCGCAGCAGGATCGGTGTGCTGGGGGTCGGGGGCGAAGACCGCGCGGGCGAACTCGCGCACCTGCTCACGACCGACGAGATACGGCGGCGTCGGCTCGAAGGCGCGCTCGACGAGGGTGGGATTCACGGGCACAGCCCCATCC
>JASCPH010000145.1 GCA_029959545.1 Microbacteriaceae bacterium PS02066
GGCCGGCATCACGTTCACGGTCGAGGGCACCAACAAGCTCCCCTTGAGCGGGAACGACAAGCCGGCCGTCGGTGAGGCCGCTGCCAACATCCGCAAGATCCGCAAGCCCGAGCCGTACAAGGGCAAGGGTGTGCGCTACGCCGGCGAGGTCGTCCGGCGCAAGGCCGGAAAGGCTGGTAAGTAACCCTGGCCGTGACTTCCAAGTCCGAGGCCCGCGCTCGTCGCCACTCGCGTCTTCGCAAGAAGATCGTCGGCACCGCCGAGCGCCCCCGCCTCGTCGTGACC
>JASCPH010000146.1 GCA_029959545.1 Microbacteriaceae bacterium PS02066
CCGTCAATCGGTCGTGGCCCCGACGCGGCGGCCGCGCGCAGCTCGTGATCGGCGCGCAGCTGCGCGCTCGCCGACTCGAAGTCCTCCCGCGACTCGAAAGCCTGATAGACGCTCGCGAACCGGAGGTAGGCGACCTCGTCGAGTTCGCGCAACGGATCGAGGATCGCCAGCCCGATCTCGTTCGTGGCGATCTGCGAGCTACCGGTGCGTCGCAGGATCTCCTCCACTCGCTGCGCGAGCAGCGCCAGATCGCCGGCGGTGACCGGACGCCCCTGGCATGCCT
>JASCPH010000147.1 GCA_029959545.1 Microbacteriaceae bacterium PS02066
GACATTACGCAGCATCGCGCGAAGGACGGCTGGGTCTACTGCGCCGCCGTCATCGACGCGTTCAGTCGCCGCGTCGTGGGGTGGTCGATCTCGGACAGGATCACTGCCGAGATCGTCGTCGATGCCCTCGAGATGGCCCGATGGAGACGCCGAGGGCAATACACCTCCTGGCTCTTCGGCCACCGGCTGCGGCAAGCCGGTCTGCTCGGATCGATGGGCCGCGTCGCTTCCAGCGTCGACAACGCGCTGATCGAGTCGTTCTGGTCGACGATGCAGCGCGAG
>JASCPH010000148.1 GCA_029959545.1 Microbacteriaceae bacterium PS02066
CCCCTACCCCCCTAGGGTATTCCGGAGTACTGAGGAAATCGTGGTGTCCATGCTCAGATTTGTTTGTGGCATCGCGTGAGACCTACCGCCTCGCACCGGCCGCCTGTGCGTGAATTACGTCTCCCGCCCAGCAGCTATCCCCTTGCTGCAGGAGAGATCACCCGAACCACCCGACCGAAATGTCCATCTGGACACCACGTGGACACTTCATCTGCGAAATGGACATTTTAGAAAAATCCCTACACCGGTGTTGACGCATTGTCCGCCCACCCCTTAGAGGAG
>JASCPH010000149.1 GCA_029959545.1 Microbacteriaceae bacterium PS02066
CCTCGGGGGAGAGTCGAACGACGAGCTCCTGCTCCTCGTTCGAGACCGTGGCCGTTCCGAACGCCGGATCGAGCCCCTCGCCGGATGCGGCGACGATGCTCAGCACGTCCTCGTTCGGATCGTGGTCGTTGAGCAGGACGGGCAGCACGGAGCTGCGGCCGGCGCGCACGCCGAATGCGGCGTCGACGGCGACGGGCGGCTTCGGATCGATCACGCGCTCGGCCTGGATGTCTTCCTGCTTCTGGGTGTGCACATCATGTTCGGAATCCCACTGCTGCGAGG
>JASCPH010000014.1 GCA_029959545.1 Microbacteriaceae bacterium PS02066
GGTGGGGGCTGTACGCCCCCACCGCAGGGGGTCACGCCTGGTTCGAGGTGATGTAGGTGACGGCGTCGCCGACGGTCTTCAGGTTCTTGACCTCGTCGTCGGGGATGGTGACGCCGAACTTCTCCTCGGCGTTGACGACGATGGTCATCATCGAGATCGAGTCGATGTCGAGGTCATCGGTGAAGGACTTCTCGAGCGCGACCTCGTCGGCCGAGATGCCGGTCTCGTCGGTGATGAGCTCGGCGAGTCCGGCGAGGACCTCGTCAGTGGTGAAAGCCATGATGTCTCCTTGTTCGATATGGCTGGGGCGTTGACCGCGAATCAGTCTAGAGGCGCGGCGTCTCGGCTCACGGGAGCACGACGACCTGTGCGCCGAACACGAGACCGGCGCCGAAGCCGATCTGGAGCGCGAGGCCGCCGCTGAGTTCGGGGTGCTCTTCGAGCAGGCGATGGGTGGCGAGCGGCACGGAGGCCGCCGAAGTGTTGCCCGTGGTCTCGATGTCGCGGCCGATGAGGACCGTGTCGGGCAGGCCCAGCTGCTTGGCGAACTCGTCGATAATGCGCATGTTCGCCTGGTGCGGCACGAAGGCGGCGAGATCGGATGCGGTGACGCCGGCCTCCTCGAGGGCCTGGCGTGCGACCTTGACCATCTCCCAGACGGCCCATCGGAACACGGTGGGGCCTTCCTGCCGGAGCGTCGGCCAGGGGGAGGTGCCGTCGCGGAACTCGACGAGAGTGGCGTCCATGCCCACCGCATCCGCCTTCGAGCCGTCGGAGCCCCAGATGGTGGGGCCGATCGCGGGGGTGTCGCTCGGGCCGATGACGACCGCGCCGGCGCCGTCACCGAGCAGGAACGAGATCGTTCGGTCGGTAGGGTCCACGACGTCCGAGAGCTTCTCCGCGCCGATCACGACGGCGTAGTGCGCGACGCCCGCGCGGATGAGCGCATCGGCCTGGGCGACGCCGTACGTGAAGCCCGCGCACGCGGCGTTCGAGTCGTACGCCGCCGCAGGGTTCGCGCCGATCCGGTCGGCGACGACGGCCGACATCGAGGGAGTCTGGCGGACGTTGCTGATCGTCGCGACGATGACGAGGTCGATCAGCTCGGGAGAGACGCCGGATCGCTCGACGGCCTCCTTCGCGGCGATCGTGGCGAGGTCCGTGGCGCTCGTGGTCGCGTTGGCTCGCACGCGCGTGACGATGCCGGTGCGCTGGCGGATCCACTCGTCGCTCGAGTTGATCGGCTCGATGAGGTCGTCGTTGGGAACGGCGTTCTCGCCGCGGGCCGCGCCGTAGGAGAGGATGCGCGTGTACTGCGGACCGGTGGTCTGGCGCAGGGTGGGGGCGGTCATGCGTTGTCCTCCGAGAGCAGTGCGACGGCCGCATCCAGGTCGTCCGGGGTCTTGACGGCGACGGCCGGAACACCGCGCAGCCCGCGCTTGGCGAGCCCGGTGAGCGTGCCCGCGGGAGCGAATTCGATGAGGCCGGTGACGCCCGCCGCGGCGAAAGCCGCCATGTCGAGGTCCCAGCGTACGGGCGACGCGACCTGGCCGACCAGCAGGTCGAGCGCACGGGCTCCGTCGGTGACCTCGGAGCCGTCCTTGTTCGTCCAGAGGGTCAGCGTCGGATCGGATGCGGTGAGCTCCGCCGCCGCTGCCGCAAGCGCCTCGACCGCGGGCTCCATGTAGCGCGTGTGGAACGCGCCGGCGACCTGCAAGGGAATGACGCGGGTGCCGCGAGGCGCCTCCGCCGCGAGCTCGCTGAGCGCGCCGAGCGCGCCGGCAGCCACGATCTGGCCGCCGCCGTTGTAGTTGGCCGGGGTGAGGTCGAGCTCGGCAAGGCGGGCGAGGACGGCTTCTTCGTCGCCGCCGAGGACGGCGCTCATGCCCGTCTCGACCTGCGCGGCCGCATCCGCCATTGCGCGCCCGCGCGCGCCGACCAGGCACAGGGCAGACACGTCGTCGATCACACCGGATGCGGCAAGGGCAGCGACTTCGCCGACCGAGTGTCCGGCGACACCGGCGGGGAGGCCGGCTGCGCGCGCGACGAGCGCGTGCCACGAGATCAGGCTCGCGGCGACGATGAGTGGCTGAGCCACCTTGGTGTCGCGGATCGCATCGGCGTCCCACTCGGTCCCCGCAGCGGCGAGATCGACCTGGGCCGCCTCGGAGAGCTCGTCGAGCCGTGCGGCCACGCCGTCCAGCTCCAGCCAGGGCGAGAGGAACCCGGGGGTTTGGGAGCCCTGCCCGGGGAAGAGACCGATGATCACCGTTCTATCCTGCCAATCTCCCCGACCGGGGTATGGATGTCATGCGACAAGAAACGCGGGTTCCTTTGCAGATACCCGCCAATTATCAGCGCGGGCGGCGTGTCCCCGCGGCGCGACGGCGCGTGTTGTCGGTTCCGATGGCTCCGAGAACGAGGGCGGTCTGCAGGATGAGGGCCTCGCGAGGGCCGGTCGCATCCCAGCCGATGACGTCGGAGACGCGCTTGAGGCGGTACCGGACGGTGTTGGGGTGCACGAAGAGCTCGCGCGCCGTCGCCTCGAGGGAGCGGCCGTTGTCGAGGTAGCTCCACAGCGTCGTCACCAGGTCCGAGCTGTGCGCCTTGAGTGGGCGATAGATCCGCTCGACGAGGGTGTGCTTGGCGAGCGGATCACCCGCCAGCGCCCGCTCGGGCAGCAGATCGTCGGCCTCGACGGGGCGAGGGGCGTTGCGCCAGGCGCGGGCCACGGCGAAGCCGGCGAGGGCGGCGCGCGCGCTCTGGCCCGCGTCGACGAGGGCGGGGACGGTGGGGCCGAGTACGAGGTGGCCCGTGCCGAAGCCGGGCTCGAGGCGCCGCGCGATCTCGGGGAAGGGCAGTTCGGACTGCTCATCGCCGCCGGCGCGGTGGTCGGCGTCGGTGCGTCCGATCACGAGCACGAGCCGGGATCCCTGCACGCCCACGAGGACGTCGACGCCGAGTTTGCGGGCCATGCGCCGCAACTGGTCGACATCGAACTGCGGCGGGGTCGTGCCCACGAGGACGGAGACCTCGCCGTGACCGTGCCATCCCAGGGCGGCGATGCGGCTCGGGAGCTCCTCGTCGGCTTCGCCGGTGAGGATCGAATCGACCACGAGCGCCTCGAGGCGTGCGTCCCAGAGCCCGCGCGCCTCCGCGGCGCGTGCGTAGACGTCGGCCGCCGTGAAGGCGAGCTCGCGCGAGTAGAGCAGGATCGCCTCGCGGAGATCCTCGCCGCGGCCGGCGACGCGCTCCTCGGTGACCTCGACGGTCACGCGGATGAGCTGCAGGGTCTGCTGCAGGCTCACCGACCGCAGCAACTCGCGGGGAGCAGCGGCGAAGATGTCCGCTGCGATCCACGGCGTCGCCGTCGGGTCGTCGTACCACTGGATGAACGACGTGATGCCGGCCTGGGCCACGAGGCCCACCGACGACCGCCGGGCCGGCGGCATGTCGGCGTACCAGGGCAGCGTGTCCTCGAGGCGCTTGAGAGTGACCGTGGCCAGATCCCCGGAGATGCGTCGCAACCAGGCGAGTGTCTCCGTCTTGTCCGACGACGACTCCGGGGATCGGCTCATTCTCAGCTCTCGCCGCCGGCGTTGCCGGAGGTTCCGGCGTTCACGTCGTGCAGGCGGTACTTCTCGATCGCCTGAGCGATGACGGAGCGGTCGAGACGCCCGTCATCCACCAGGCCCTGCAGCGTGCGCACGACGATCGAAGGACCGTCGATCTTGAAGAAGCGACGTGCGGCGGCACGGGTGTCGGAGAAGCCGAAACCGTCGGCGCCCAGGGTCAGGTAGCGACCCGGGACCCACTGACGGATCTGGTCCTGCACGGCGTGCATGAAGTCGCTGACGCCCACCACCGGGCCCTGCGCGTCGCGCAGCTTCTCGGTCAGGTACGCGGTGCGCGGCTCCGCATCCGGGTTCAGGAAGTTGTGCTCCTCGGCGGCGAGGCCGTCGTTGCGCAGCTCGGACCAGGAGGTGACCGACCACACGTCGGCGCTCACTCCCCAGTCCTCGCTGAGGAGCTTCTGCGCCTCGAGCGCCCACGGCACACCGACGCCCGAGGCCAGGATCTGCGCGCGGTGCCCGTCGCCGGAGCCCTCGGAGATGCGATGGATGCCGCGCACGATGCCGTCGACGTCGACACCCTCCGGCTCGGCCGGCTGCACGATCGGCTCGTTGTAGACCGTGATGTAGTACATGACGTTCGGGTCGGGGTGGTTGCCGCCGTACATGCGGTCGATGCCCGAGCGCACGATGTGGGCGATCTCGTACCCGTAGGCCGGGTCGTAGGAGACGGTTGCCGGATTCGTCGAGGCGAGCAGGTGCGAGTGACCGTCGGCGTGCTGCAGTCCCTCACCGGTCAGCGTCGTGCGACCGGCGGTCGCGCCGATGATGAAGCCGCGGCCCATCTGGTCGCCGACGGCCCACTGGGCGTCGCCCGTGCGCTGGAAGCCGAACATCGAGTAGAAGATGTAGACCGGGATGAGCGGCTGGCCGTGCGTCGCATACGCGGTGCTCGTGGCGGTGAACGCCGCCACGGCGCCGGCCTCGTTGATGCCGACGTGCATGATCTGGCCCTGCGGGCTCTCCTTGTACGCAAGGAGCAGCTCGCGGTCGACCGAGGTGTAGTTCTGGCCGTTCGGGTTGTAGATCTTCGCCGTCGGGAAGTAGGCGTCCATGCCGAACGTGCGTGCCTCGTCCGGGATGATCGGGACGATCCGCTCGCCGAAGCCCTTGACGCGCAGCAGGTCCTTCAGCAGGCGCACGAACGCCATGGTCGTGGCGATCTCCTGCGTGCCCGAACCCTTCTTGGGCAGCGCGTAGGCCTTGTCGTCCGGCAGCTCGAGGCCGACGTGCGTGGTGCGGCGCTCGGGCAGGAAGCCACCGAGCTGACGACGGCGCTCGACCATGTACCGGATGGTCTCGTCCTGCGCTCCGGGGTTGTAGTACGGAGGCTGGTACGGGTTCTCCTCGAGCTGCGCGTCCGAGACCGGGATGTGCATCGCGTCGCGGAAGTGCTTCAGGTCGTCGAGGGTCATCTTCTTCATCTGGTGGGTCGCGTTGCGGCCCTCGAAGTGCGGACCCAGGCCGTAGCCCTTGATCGTGTGCGCGAGGATGACGGTCGGCTGGCCCTTGTGCTCGACGGCCGCCTTGAACGCCGCGTAGACCTTGCGGTAGTCGTGGCCTCCGCGCTTGAGGTTCCAGATCTGATCGTCGGTGTAGTCCTTGACCAGGGCTGCGGCGCGCTCGTCGCGACCGAAGAAGTTCTCGCGGATGTACGCGCCGTTCTCGGCCTTGTACGTCTGGAAGTCGCCGTCGGGGGTGACGTTCATGAGGTTGAGCAGCGCACCCTGGTCGTCGTTGGCGAGCAGCGAATCCCATTCGCGGCCCCAGATGACCTTGATCACGTTCCAGCCCGCGCCGCGGAAGAAGCTCTCCAGCTCCTGGATGATCTTGCCGTTGCCGCGGACGGGTCCGTCGAGGCGCTGCAGGTTGCAGTTGACGACGAAGGTCAGGTTGTCGAGACCCTCGTTCGCGGCCACCTGGAGCTGGCCACGGCTCTCGACCTCATCCATCTCGCCGTCGCCGAGGAACGCCCAGACGTGCGAGTCGGACAGATCCTTCATGCCGCGGTTGGTGAGGTACTTGTTCGTCATCGCCTGGTAGATGGCGTTGATGGGGCCGAGGCCCATCGAGACGGTGGGGAACTGCCAGTACTCGGGCAGCAGGCGCGGGTGCGGGTACGACGGGAGGCCGAGCGGTGCTGCCGACTTCTCCTGGCGGAACCCGTCCAGCTGCTGCTCGCTCAGGCGTCCCTCGAGGAAGGACCGTGCGTACATGCCGGGGGAGGCGTGGCCCTGGAAGAAGACCTGGTCGCCGCCGTGGGGGTCGTCGAGTCCGCGGAAGAAGTGGTTGAAGCCGACCTCGTAGAGCGCGGCCGAGGACGCGTAGGTCGAGATGTGTCCGCCGACGCCGATACCCGGGCGCTGCGCGCGGTGCACGGTCATGGCCGCGTTCCAGCGGATCCATGCACGGTAGCGGCGTTCGATCTCCTCGTCGCCGGGGAAGTCCGGCTCGTTCTCGGGGGCGATCGTGTTGATGTAGTCGGTGGTGGGAACCATCGGCACACCGAGGCGAAGCTCACGCGAGTCCTGCAGCAGGCTCAGCATGATCTCGCGACCGCGACCGCGGCCCTTCGCCTGGACGAGCTGCTCCAGCGACTCGCGCCATTCCGCGGTCTCTTCCGGATCGCTGTCGAGGGGGCCCTGCGAGTACGGATCCTGTTGGTTGACAGTCACGAGACGCCTTTCATCACACGGCAGGTCTTGCCGGAAGGAACCATCGGGTTGGTGCGAGCCTTGTCGGCAGTGGACAAATGCACCATCGTCCAGCTTAGCGAGTGTGTAGACGCCCACGGGTGACATCGCGGCACGGGCCGCCCACGCCGCCGCCTAGACTGTTCGGGAAGGGCCTTTAGCTCAGCTGGTAGAGCGCCACGTTTACACCGTGGATGTCGTCGGTTCGATCCCGGCAGGGCCCACCGAGCGAGGGGCCCCGCGCGTCGCGAAGGCGACGTGTGGGGTAGCGATGGGGGAGGCCCACCGAGCGAGGGGCCCCGCGCGTCGCGGAGGCGACGTGTGGGGTAGCAAGGGGGAGGCCCACCGAGCGTGCACGCGGCGGTGCGACAAGGCCTCGACGAGGGCGCACCGCTCTGGCGGGGGTCGTGCTGTCGCTCGCCATGACGATCACCGCGTGTTCATCGCCCGAGGTGGAACCCATCGGACCGGTGGACCTGAACGCAGCGGCGATTCCCGGGGTCGTCGAGACGTTTTTCGGTTATCTCGCCGCCGGAGATTCCGGCGCTGCGGTGCGGATGACAGACCTCCCGTTCGACGAATCGGCGAGGGATGCGCCATTCATCGACGACGCCGCGTATCAATCCCTCTCGGACAGGCCGACGCTCAGGGAGGTCGGCGAACCGCAGGTCTCTGACGACGGCGACCGCGCCGACGTCGACGTGACGTACGCGGTCGGGGAGAGCGAGCGCACGGAGAGCATTGAGCTCGAATTTGTGAAGGCGGCGAACGGCGTCCCCGACCACTGGGTGTTCCTCGTCGACACCGCGCGTGCGGGATTCGACGCGTCCGACGCATCTCTGTTGCCCGACGGCACCCGCTACAGCGTGAACCGCGTCGATGTGACAGCAGCGTTCTCGAATCTCGCCGGAGCCTCACCGCGCGTCATGGCGTTCGCGGGTACCTACCCGATCGAGGTCGCGGTCGCCGGGGAGCAACCGGCGACGGTCACGATCACGATCGATGTCGACACTCTGTTCGGCGCGAGCGACGACGACGGGAGGTTCCGCGATCTGGCGGCCCAGCTCGGTGTGACCCGCTGATTCATGCCGGCTCGGCGAGCCGTTCGCGGACGTCGCCGAGCCTCGCCGGCTCCGGTCTGCATTCGTCGGGGGATGCCGGCACGTCTACCGGTCAGGCCGCGAAGGCGGCCGGGGTGGTGCCGAGCGTGCGCCGGAAGTGGCGGGTGAGATGCGCCTGATCGTGGAACCCGCTCAGGGCCGCTGTGTCCGCCGGCGACACGCCGGCGAGCAGAAGATGCCGGGCACGGTCGATGCGGCGGCCGATGACGTATCGGTGCGGAGGGATGCCGTACGCCCGCGAGAACACCCGCACGAGGTGGCTGGGGTGGGTGCCGAGCATACGGGCCGCCTCGTCGATGGTGAACGCGTCGGTGAGGCGGTCGTCGAGAAGGGACCGCAGCCGACGAGCGAGCGGCGCATCGGCGCGTGTCACGATCTCGGTGCCCAGCTGTCGCTGGATCAGATCGCCGAGACGCAGCACGCTGCCTTCCGCGACGAGCGAGTCGCCGGGCGTGCGGAGCGAATGATGGATCTGTTCGAGCACGGCACGCAGATGGGCCCCGGTGAGTGATGGGCGCCGGGCGGACGACCCGATCAGCCCCGCGGGCAGCCAGGACTCCTCGAGGTAGAGCACGCGTTTGCGAAAGGCCGCTCCGCGCGTCTCCGACTGCCCGTCGTGCGGAATGTGCGGAGGCAGGATCGTCACACTCGACGCGTCCGCATGTCGACGTCGACCGTCGAGGTCGTAGACCACCGCGCCCGTGTCGATAGACAGCACGGTCCAGGCATTGTGCGTGTGCGCGGGATACGCGTGCTCGGCGAACGTCGCGTGCAAGACCTCTTGGACGAGCGGCACGCCGGGACGCCACGCCCTCACCCGCTCGGTCATGCAAGAAACGTACAAGACCCGCCATCGTCGCGTCGCGACGATGAATCGGTGACTTCCGATGACTCCGCATCCGTCCCTGTCCGCTTCGATACGACGGTCGTCGTCGTGCTGCGCGAGGACCTCCTTGCGTGGCAGGAGCTGAACGTCACGGCCTTCCTCATGTCGGGCGTCGCAACGAGCGAACCCGGGCTGACCGGGGAGCCGTATCGAGACGGCGACGGGGTCGAGTATCTTCCGATGCTCCGTCAACCTCTGGTGGTGATGTCCGCGGACGCGGCGACCTTGGCGGCGGCGAGGGAACGCGCGTTGCGGCGCGAGGTCCCACTCGCGATCTACACGGCCGAGCTGTTCGCGTCCGGGCACGACGCGGCGAACCGTGCGGCGGTGGCCTCGGTCCCGACCGCCCAGCTCGATCTCGTCGGCGTCGCCATGCGTGGACCGAAGAACGTCGTGGACCGCATCGTGAAGGGTGCTCTGATGCACGCCTGATGTCCGGTGGCTCAGCAGCCGGGACCTCGCGGATTCTGCGCGCACGTCTTGTCTACGAGTGTCGTGCGGGCCTCGAGGACGCGCAGCGTCTGCGGCGCGGCGTTCGCAGTGACGGTTCCATTGACGGCCCGTGTCGTGACGCCGAAGTCGACCACGGCGGCGTAGGCGACGCTCACGGCGATGGTGTAGTCCCCGGGTGAGCCGTAGGTGTGGCTCGTCGGCGTCGGCGTGAACTGAGCCTGTCCGAGGGTCGCCCATGGGGCGCCGCCCGTCGACGACGTGCCGATCGTGCCGTCGCCGTAGTCGAACCGGTATGCGACCGGGGTGAAGCGCACCGTCACAGCGCGATTGAACAGTGTTCCCGGGACCGTGTGCTCGGATGCTCCCGCGATGACGTTCGTAGGCAGCCCCGCAACGCCGAGACCCGCCGGTTCCGCGGCGAAGGACGGTCGCTGCGGAGTGAATGCCGCGAGGTCGGCCACGGTGACAGCGGGAATCTCCTCCGTCGGCTCGTCTTGCGGAATGTGCTCGTAGAGGAGGTCCATGCCGTACGGGTTCTTTGGCTCCGCAGGGGTTGCCCCACCGCCGTCGGTGCCGCCCGTAGGAATCCACTCCGATCCGCCGCCATTCGTTCCCGGCTGCGTCTGCGACCCCTCCACGATGACCGACGTGCCGTCTGTGCTGGCGCACCCACCCAGCACCGACGGGGCTCCGGCGCATCCTGGATTTGACGTCGCTAGAAGCGATCCCATGAGGAGCAGGGCCGCGTTGAATGTCGCACTTATGAGCATCGGCCAGCAATCTCGCTAGGACGTATCTCAAGAAGCCTTGCGATCGCGATATCGACGTCGACCGCGACGGACTGAATATCGGGGCGAGACTCAGGGACGATTGAGTAGCCGTTCGAGTCAAGAACGTCGACTTCAGAGACATCCAGACAAACGGCGATCGTCGCGGTGTTGTCACTCCTGTTCAACAGCTCAGCATTGGAGTAGGTGATCTTCCCAGAGATCGTGTTGCCCTCAGCGTGCAGTTGCGAATAGCTTTCGCGTTCCGATGCGTTGAGCTCTCCAGCCGTCAGCTCGTACACCGGCTCGAAGGTGGCGGGATCACTGAGGTCGACCTGGTTCAGCGCATCGATGTACGCGCGGTAGGTCGCCTCTGCGGCGGCGAAGGCCTCGGCCTCGGTGGCGAAGCCGCGCGGCGTGGTCGTCGGCTCGGGCGACGGCGTCGTGCAGCCGGCGACGGTCAAGGTGACGAACAGGCCGATCATGGCCGCAATCGAGACGTGACGCCGGAACATGTCGCCACGGTAGCGGCGGCCATCGAGTGTCGGCAGGGCTTATCCACAGCCGACCGGCTGACCGCATCCGCTCGCTCGCGCGCGCGGTTGACGTTCCGACCGTCGGAGATTGCCGCCGATGTCGGAGGATTCGGGCGCAAACCTCCGACGGAACGCAGAATCTCCGACGGTCGTGCGACGGATGCGCGCACCGCGCCGACGCGCACGCATTCCGCAGTGCCGCCAGCGGGGGAGGAGAGGTCAACCCCAGCGGCGGACGGCCCACTTCTGCAAGACCGCGAGCAGGGAGTCGGTGAGCTTGCCGATGACCGCGAGCAGGATGATGGCGAGCACGATCTGGTCGACGCGGCCGTTGTTCTGGCCGCGCAGGAGCAAGAACCCGAGGCCCATGGATGCGCCGAGGAGCTCGGCCGCGACGAGGAAGAGCCACGCCTGCACGAGCGCCAGGCGCAGCCCGGAGAAGAGCGCGGGCAGAACCGCGGGCAGCTGCACTGTGAAGAACAGGCGCAGGCCGGTGTAGCCGAACGAGCGGCCCATCTCGACGAGCTGTGCGTCGACGTGACGCAGCGCGAGCGAGACCGTCGTGAAGACGGGGAAGAACGCGCCGATCGCGATGAGGATGATCTTCGACTGCTCGCCGACCAAGAACCACACGATGAGCAACGGGACCCACGCGAGGCTCGGCACGGCGCGGATGACGCCGAGCGTGGGGGAGAGCAGCGCGTCCCAGAACCGGGACAGCCCGATCAGACCGCCGAGCGAGATGCCGAGCAGTGCACCGGCGGTGAATCCGATGACGACGCGCTGCAGCGAGATGGCGGTGAACTGCCACAACTCACCCCGCTGGGCGAGGTCCACGCCCGCGGTGAAGACGGCCTCGGGACTCGGGAACTTGTACGCGGGCACGATGGGTGCGGCCGGGTTCGTCAGCAGGAACCACAGCGCGATGAGGACGACCGGCACCACCCAGCCCAGAAGGGTGCGCACGCTGCTGCGCGACAGCGGTCCGGGTGCGGATGCGGTCTGCGACGTGCGTGCAGGGGTGCCGGTCGTGCTCATCGTCGTGTCGTCCTCTCGGCCGCGGGCGTCAGCCCTTGGCCTTCTCTGCGAACTCCGGCGCGAACAGCGTGTCGAGCGCCTTGTCGACCTTGTCCTGCGAGGTCACGTCGCCGAGCGAGACCTGGATCGCGCCGATCGGAGCGAGCACGCTCGACAGCGCGGAGCCGGGCACCGGATCGACATCGAGGCCCTCACGCTCGTTGATGACCTTCTGGGCGACGGCGAGATCGATCGAGGCGGCATCTGCGAGGATCTGCGCCGTCTTCTCGGGGTTCTCCAGCGCCCACGCACGCGCACGCTCGTACGCGTCGACGACGACCTGCACGATCTCGGGGTGGTCCTTGATGATCGATTCCGTGGCGTTCAGCACGCTGTACGAGTTGAAGTCGAGGTTGCGGTAGAGCAGCTTCGCGCCGCTGGCCTCCGCGGACGCCATGATCGGGTCGAGACCCGCCCAGGCCTGCACGGATCCACCCTGGAGCGCAGCCCAGCCGTCGGCGTGGATGAGGTTCTGCACGGTGACATCGTCGATCGACAGGCCCTCCGCCTCGAGAGCCTGCACGAGGAAGAAGTACGGGTCGGTGCCCAGGGCTGCAGCGACCGACTTGCCCTTCAGATCTGCGACCGATGTGATGTCGGAGTCGGCGGGCACCACGAGCGCAGACCACTCGGGCTGTGCGACGACATCGACGATCTGCTGGGGCACATCGTTGGAGCGGGCGAGCAGCGCTGCCGAGCCCGCCGTCGAACCGAAGTCGATGGCGCCGGCACGCAGGGCCTCGTTCGCCTTCGACGAGCCCAGCGACTGCACCCACTCGACGTTGTAGCCGTCGGCCTCGAGCCACCCCTGGTCTTTGATGATGAGGCTGAGCGGGTTGTAGGTGGCCCAGTCGAGCTTGATGGTGACGTCGGATGCGGCGGAGTCGCCGCCTGCGGCAGCGGGAGCATCCTCACCGGCGACGCAGCCCGAAAGGGCGACGGCGGCGACGGCGAAGCCGGCGAAGGCACCGAAGAAACGGCGTGAGCGGGACATGAGGGCCTCTCGATTGCTGTGGAAAGGAAGGGTGCGGAAGGGAAGGCGTCAGTGCGCGTGGCGATCGATACCGAGCGCGCCGAGCAGATCGGCGCGGAGCTCGGCGAGTTCGGCTGAGCCGCGATCGCGCGGGCGGGTTCCGGGAACCGTCACCAGGCGCTGGATGCGGGCACCCGCCGAACCCGGCTCGACGCCGAGAACGATCACCCGATCGGCGACCTGCAGGGCCTCGTCGACGTCGTGTGTGACCAGAAGCGTCGTGGTGGGCGCTTCGTCGAGGATCGAGAGCAGGAGATCCTGCATCTTGAGCCTCGTCAGCGCATCGAGAGCGCCGAACGGTTCGTCGAGCAGGAGCACGCCGGGGCGTCGCGCGAGCGCGCGAGCGAGCGAGGTGCGCTGTGCCATCCCGCCGGAGATCTCGCGCGGACGGTGGTTCGCGAAGGCGGTGAGCCCGATGAGCTCGAGCAGGGATCCGATGCGCTGAGAGCGCTCGTCGCGCGAGAGGCCGGGACCGAGCCCGAGTGCGATGTTCTCCGAGACGGATCTCCATGGCAGCAGCCGCGGCTCCTGGAAGCCGATCGCGACGCGGGCGTCGTGGGCAGCGACAGGCCGACCGTCGATCGACACCGATCCCTCGCTCGCGCGATCGAGGCCGCCCGCGATGCGCAGCAGCGTCGACTTTCCCGAGCCGGAGGCGCCGAGGATGGCGACCAGCTCGCCCGGCTCGACCGTCAGGTCGATCCCGTCCAGCACGACATGCGTGCCGAAGGTGCGCCCCAGGCCGTCGAACTGCAGACGGGAAGCGGGCGCTCCCGCATCCGGGTGGATGCGGTTCGTGGCGACGGCGGTGCTCATGACGGGCTCCTCGGGGCGGGCGGGGGTCGAGTCCCGAAACTAACGAGCCTCGCGGGCCGGAGCACACCGGCCGACACGCGAGGTAACAAGCCGTCACCGCAGCGCCGCCGCGGTGCCCGGTGTGCTGGCGTAGGTTGGAGGGGTGAACGCCGCCCACGCTGACCAGTTGCGCCTGTTGGACCTCGCCGACATCGACGCCCGCCGTGCGCAGGCCGATCACGCCCGACGCAACCCTCCGCAGGCTGCTCGCATCGGCGAGCTCGTGAGGGCCAAGCAGCAGCTCGCGCAGGAGCTCGCCGCGCGCCAGAACGTCGTCGACGACGTCGCGGTGGAGCTGCGGCGTGTGGAGGGCGATGTGGCGCTGGTCGTCGCGCGACGTCAGCGCGATGAGGAGCTGCTGCAGAAGACGGCGAGCGCCAAGGACGCTGTCGGTCTCGAGCGCGAGCTCGCGTCCCTCACCCGTCGCCAGGACGAGCTCGAAGAGGCGCAGCTCGAGCTCATGGAGCGTCTCGAAGCCGCGGAGGCTGCCGTCGCCGAGCAGCAACAGCTGGTGGCCGCGAACAACGACGAGGGATCGCGCCTCTCGGCGGAGGCGAAGGAGACGGTGGAAGCCGCGTCGGCGCTCGAGCAGCAGCTCGGCCGCGACCGCGCTGCCCTCGCGGGTTCCGTTCCGGAGCAGCTCCTCGCGCTGTACGAGAAGCTCGCGACGCGCTCGGCCGGGGCGGCGCTCTTCCAGGCCCGCACCTGCGGCGGGTGCCACATGATGCTCTCCGGCACCGACCTCGCAGCCCTGAGGCAGGTCGCCGACGACGTCGTGGCGACATGCCCGGAGTGCGGCTGCATCCTCGTGCGCACCGCCGAGTCGGGGTTGTGAGCCGCCGCGGTCGGATGAGATGACCGACCGCGAAAGCTCGCCGTCGCCTGCTTGGCGCATCGTCGCTGCGAACGGCAGCCGCGACATCCCTGAGGATGTGGACAACGCGTCCACACCGACCCGCTGGGTGTGGGCCGACACCGGCGTGATCTACCCCGCCATGCTCGCGGCGGGGGAACGCGTGGCGCGGGCGTGGGACGCGCGGCTGGCGCGCCGCATCCTGCGCCACAGCCCGCTGCGTCCCGCGAGTGTGCCGTGGAGCGCGAGCGACCGATGGGATCTCGCCTCGTCCGCGCCCGACGGCGGTGAGACCCTATTCGCGTTCGACGAGGTGCCGGCCTTCGGGCTCGACGAGGTCGAGGCCGAGTGGCGCGCCCAGCAGAGTGTCATCGCGGCATCCCGCGATCCGGGCCGATTGTCGCTGCTCATCAACGCCGAGTCCGCCGGCGCACTGGTCGCCGCAGAGATGCACGCGGCGGGGTTGCCCTGGCACCGTGCGACACACGAGCGGATCCTGGTCGACACGCTCGGTCGTCGTCCCGTGGCGGGCGGTGCGCCCGACCGGATGCGCGAGGTGGGTGAACGAGTACGCGCAGCGCTCGGTGACGCGGCGCTGTCGCTGGATTCTCCGCCGCGCGTGCTACGGGCGCTGCATCGGGCCGGGTTGACGGTGGGCTCGACGAGCAAGTGGGAGCTGGCTCAGGTCGAGCATCCGGTGGTGGAGCCGCTCCTGGAGTACAAGAAGCTCGCAAGGCTCTTCACGGCGAACGGGTGGGCATGGCTGGACGAGTGGGTACGCGATGATCGCTTTCGCCCCGTGTACGTGCCGGCAGGCGTCGTGACCGGTCGATGGGCGTCGAGCGGCGGAGGAGCGCTGCAGATTCCCCGTCAGTTGCGTCCAGCCGTGCGCCCCGATCCGGGCTGGGTCATCGTGGATGCGGATGTGGCGCAGCTCGAGCCGCGGGTGCTCGCCGCGATGTCGCGCGACACGCGGATGGCGGAGGCTGCACGCGGGCGGGACCTCTACGAGGGGATCGTGGCGACCGGCGCCGTCGCGACCCGCGAGGAGGCGAAGTACGCGGTCCTCGGCGCGATGTACGGAGCGACGACCGGCGACAGCGGACGCCTGGTGCCGCGTCTGCGGAAGACGTTCCCGAGCGCGATGGCGCTCGTCGACGATGCGGCGGTCGCCGGTGAGGACGCCCGCGGGGTGGCCACGTGGCTCGGACGCGGCACTCCCGACGCGGAGGCGCCGTGGCTTGCGCTGCAGTCGCGCGCCAGCGAGGCGGATGCGGAACAGGGAGTGCGCGAAGGCGCGCTGCGCGCGGCCAGGGAACGAGGCCGCTTCACGAGGAACTTCGTCGTGCAGGGCACGGCGGCGGAGTGGGCGTTGTGCTGGCTGGCGGAGATCCGGCGGCGTTTGGATGCGCTGCCAGCGGCACCAGGGCAGCCCGCATCCGCATCCGGACCTGTGTTCTCGAGCCGTGCCCATCTCGTGTTCTTCCTCCACGACGAGGTGATGGTGCACGCGCCGGAGGAGTTGGCGGAAGCAGCCACGCGGGTAGTGGCCGAGGCCGCCGAAGCGGCAGGGCGCCTGTTGTTCGGCACGTTCCCGATCGACTTCCCGCTCGACGTCGAGGTCATCCGGCACAAGCCGGAGGATGCGGACGCGCCCCGGTAGACTCGGAGCGCGAATGGGTCGGCTGGACGGTCGCGTCGCGGGAAACCGCGCCGAGGAACGTCCGGGCTCCGTAGGGCAGGGCGGTGGGTAACACCCACCCGGAGCAATCCGCGAGACAGTGCCACAGAGAGCAGACCGCCCGGGTTTCGGCCCGGGTAAGGGTGAAAGGGTGGTGTAAGAGACCACCGGGGTCGTGGTGACACGACCCGCAAGGTAAACCTCGTCCGGAGCAAGGCCAGACAGGGGATGATGACGCGGCTCGCCGAGTCCCCGGGTAGGCCGCTGGAGCGGCACGGCAACGTGTCGCCGAGAGAGATGACCGTCCACGGGGCGAAAGCCCCCGGACAGAACCCGGCGTACAGGCCGGCCCATTCGCCCCCGCGTGTCGCGCGATCTAGACCGTCTGCGACTCGGCGTAGATCCGCTCGCGGAGCTCGTCGAGCCGACGGTTCACGGTGGCGACCTGGTCGTCGGTGACGGCGTGCCCGTTGGCCGGGTGGATGACGAGGTCGTTCAAGCTCCCCATCCCGCCGAAGACACCGCGCACCTCGGCGGGGTCACCGCCCGCGGCGATGCGGTCGGCGGCGCGCACCGCCCACTGCGCCCAGAAGGTCTCACCGACCGAGGCCAGCAGGGCGTGCAGATCCCGCAGCGACTGTTCCAACGGCGTGTCGCCCGTCGTGCCGGTACCGCCGGTCACTGACCGGTGACGGTCTCCTCCAGATCGGGCTCGACACCCAACGAGAGTGCCGCCGCGCCGATGATGCCGGCGTTGTTGCGGTGAACAGCGGGGACGATCGGCGTGCGGAGCTCGAGCAGGTGAAGGAACTTGTCCGCGTGCTTGGACACGCCGCCGCCCACGATGAACAGGTCGGGGCTGAACAGGAACTCGACGTGCGAGTAGTACCACTGCAGACGTTCCGCCCACGCCTCCCAACTCAGCTCATCGCGCTCCATCGCGGAGTAGGCGGCGTACGCCTCGGCGTCCTTGTCGTGCTTCGCGCGCTGCAGGTGGCCGAGCTCGCTGTTGGGGATGAGGACGTTGTTGTAGATGACGGCCGAGCCGATGCCCGTGCCGAGCGTCGTGAGGATCGTGAGTCCGTCGACGCCCTTCGCGGCGCCGAAGCGCATCTCGGCGACGCCGGCCACATCCGCGTCGTTGGCGAAGTGGATGTCGCGGCCGAGGCCTTCCTCGAAGAACTCCTCGGCGGGGAAGTCGATCCACTTGTCGGAGACGTTCGCCGCCGAAAGCGTGCGACCGTTCTTCACGATCGCCGGGAAGGCGACGCCGAGCGGGTAGTCGGAATCTGCGACGTCGAGCGTGTCGAGCACGCTGCGCACCGCATCCAGAACGTCCTTCGGCTCTGCGCCCGAAGGTGTGGACACCTTGATCCGGTCGCTGATCAGCTCGCCCTTCTCGAGGTCGACGATTCCACCCTTGATGCCGGTTCCGCCGATGTCGATACCCACCGCGCGAGACTTCTCTGCTGCCATGAGTTCAGCCTATCCAGCACACGGGTCGCGATCAGTAGGATCGTCTCGAGAGCGATGAGGAGTCTGCCGTGAGCGAAGACAGCGAGAAGTACTGGTACAACCTCACCACCGGCGAGGTGGAGCGAGGTTTCGTGTCCCCGGCGATCGACCGCGCCGGCCCGTTCGACACCGCCGAAGAAGCGGCGAACGCCCCCGAGCTGATCAAGCAGCGCTCCGCGCAGTGGGCGGCTGACGACGCCCGCGACGACGACTGACGCGCCGCTCGGAGCGCACCCCCACCACGTGATCGGGCCCCGCGGGGCCGGGAGGAAAAGCATGGACAAGCAGCGCGATTTCGTACTGCGCACGATCGAAGAGCGCGGCGTCAAGTTCATCCGTCTCTGGTTCACCGATGTCATCGGAACGCTGAAGTCGGTGGCGATCGCCCCCGCAGAGGTCGAGGGAGCCTTCACCGAGGGACTCGGCTTCGACGGTTCTGCGATCGAAGGCCTCACGCGCACCTTCGAATCCGACCTGCTCGCCCATCCTGATCCCACGACCTTCCAGATCCTCCCGTGGCGCGGTGAGATCGACCCGACCGCGCGCATGTTCTGCGACATCACGACGCCCGACGGTCAGCCCGCGGTCGCCGATCCGCGTCACGTCCTCAAACGCACGCTCGCGAAGGCCTCGGATGCCGGGTTCACCTTCTACACGCATCCGGAGATCGAGTTCTACCTGCTGAAGTCCTCGACCTACGGTCCGGCCGGCCCCGAGCCGGTCGACTCCGCCGGTTACTTCGACAACGTCCCCGGCGGAACGGCCCACGACTTCCGCCGCCGCTCGGTGCGGATGCTGGAGGACCTCGGCATCTCGGTCGAGTTCAGCCACCACGAGGGCGGCCCGGGTCAGAACGAGATCGACCTGCGCTACGCCGACGCGCTGGCCACCGCGGACAACATCATGACGTTCCGCACGGTCATCAAAGAGGTGGCCATCGAGCAGGGCGTCTACGCGACGTTCATGCCGAAGCCGCTCAGCGGGCAGCCCGGTAGCGGCATGCACACGCACATGTCGCTGTTCGAGGGGGACCACAACGCCTTCTACGAAGAGGGCGCGCAGTACCAGCTCTCCAAGGTCGGCCGTCAGTTCATCGCCGGCCTGCTGCGTCACGCCAACGAGATCTCGGCCGTGACGAACCAGTTCGTGAACTCCTACAAGCGCCTGTGGGGCGGCGACGAAGCCCCCAGCTTCATCAGCTGGGGCCACAACAATCGCTCGGCCCTCGTGCGCGTGCCGCTGTACAAGCCGAACAAGGGCGGCTCCTCGCGAGTCGAGTACCGCGCCCTCGACTCGGCCGCCAACCCGTACCTCGCCTACGCTCTCATGCTCGCCGCGGGGCTGAAGGGCATCGAGGAGGGCTACGAACTTCCGCCCGAGGCCGAGGACAACGTGTGGTCGCTCACCGATTCCGAGCGTCGCGCGCTCGGATACGCGCCGCTGCCTGCGAGCCTCGACCAGGCGCTGCAGTACATGGAGGAGTCCGAGCTCGTCGCCGAGACGCTGGGCGAGACCGTCTTCACCTATGTGCTGGCCAACAAGCGCCGCGAGTGGGCGGGCTACCGTTCGCAGGTGACGCCCTTCGAGCTGCAGAGCAACCTCGAGATGCTCTGAGCCGGCGATGGCCGGCACGGAGCGCTCCTCGAGCCGAACGGACCTCGTCCGGCTCGGGCTCGGCGACCTCGAAGCGGCCGAGCAGGCGTTCGACGAGCTCGTCGAGCTGCTGGCTCTGAGCCGCGGCGAGGTGATCACCGACCTCGGCCACGCTGCCGACCCCGACGGCGCGCTGCGCTGCGCGAGCAGAATCGCACGACGCAACCCGGACGCTGTCGCGGCGACGCTGCGCGATCCGCACGCTCGCCGGGTGTTCTGGCTGCTCCTCGGTGCCTCGGACGGCTTCGGCGAGTTCTATCTGCGCCACCCCGAAGAGCTCGCAGACCTCGCGACGGCGGGAGAGATCCTGCCGCGGGCGGATGAGATGCAGCGGGAGCTGCAGGAGTCGGTCGGCGCCGAGGACGGCTTCGCCGCATCCGGGGACGAATCCGCCTGGGTCGCACTGCGCGTGCGCTATCGGCGGCTGCTGGCTCGCATCGCGGCATTCGATCTGCGGGCGCCGGATGCGATCGACGTGCTCCCCGAGGTAGCTGCGGCACTCGCGGATGCGGCGGGCGCCGCTCTCGAGGCATCGCTCAGTGTCGCCCGCACGCGCATCTCGCAGGGCCGACCGGGAGGGCTGTTTCCCCGGGAACAAGTGGCCGCGACGCGCCTCGCGATCATCGGCATGGGAAAGACCGGCGCTCGCGAGCTGAACTATGTCAGCGACGTCGACGTCATCTTCGTCTGCGGTGCCGCCGCGGGCGCCGAGGAGGAGTGGGGCGCGAGTCGTCTCATCGACATCGCGACGCGCCTCGCCGTGCAGACGATGCAGGGAATCTCGGGGATCGAGGTCGAACCGCCGTTGTGGGAGGTCGATGCGAACCTGCGCCCGGAGGGCAAGCAGGGGGCGCTCGTGCGAACCCTCGAGTCCCACCTCTCGTACTACGACCGTTGGGCGGGGAGCTGGGAGTTCCAGGCGCTGTTGAAGGCGCGGCCGCTCGCCGGCGACCTTGAGCTCGGACGCGAGTACGTCGCCGCCGTGCAGCCCAAAGTGTGGACGAGCGCCGCGCGCGAGAACTTCGTCGACAGCGTGCAGCGGATGCGGGAGCGGGTCACGGATCACATCCCCGCGCACGAGGTTCCGCTGCAGATCAAGCTCGGTCCCGGCGGCATCCGCGACATCGAGTTCACCGTGCAGCTGCTCCAGCTCGTGCACGGGCTCACCGACGACCGCATCCGTCAGCGCGGCACACTGGACGCGTTGGATGCGCTCGTCGCGGAGGGGTACATCGGACGCGCCGAGGCTGCTGCCTTCGCCCGGGACTATCGGTTCCTGCGTGTGCTCGAGCATCGGCTGCAGTTGCGGGGACTTCGCCGCACGCACCTCATGCCCGAGAAGGACGACGACCGCCGCGTGCTCGCGCGCGCGAGCGGCGTCGCCGACAGTGCCGCAGGCGTCACGGCGGAGTGGGAGCGGGTCAAGCGCGAGGTGCGCGACATCCACGTGCGCCTGTTCTACCGGCCGTTGCTGTCGGCCGTCGCGGCGCTCCCGGAAGGCGAGCGCACGCTGTCGGCTGCGCAGGCGCACGATCGCCTGGCAGCGATCGGGTTCCAGGACCCCGCCGGTGCGCTCCGACACATCGCGGCGCTGACGAGCGGGATCAGCCGCAAGGCGACGATCCAGCGCCATCTCATGCCGATCATGATCCGGTGGTTCGCCGACGGCGTCGACCCCGACTACGGGCTGCTGGCCTTCCGTCGCATCAGCGAGCGGCTGGGGGACACCCCGTGGTTCCTGCGCCTCCTGCGCGACTCGTCGGCGGCTGCCGAAAGCCTCACCCGCGTGCTGTCGGGCTCGCGCTACATCGGCGAGCTGATGGAGTGGATTCCGGAAGCGGCGGCGTGGCTCGACGATCCCGAGCTCCTGCGCCCGCGCAGCGGTGTCGCGCTGCAGACCGAGGCCCGCGCGATCCAGACACGGCACGACAGCTTGGACGACGCGATGCCCTTCGTGCGCGCGCTCCGACGTCGCGAGCTGCTGCGCACCGCGATGGCCGCCGTACTCGGTGTGCTCACGATCGAGGAGCTGGCCGATTCGCTCAGCACGATCACCGAGGTGACGATCCAGGCGACGCTCCGGGCCGTGCGCCGTGAGGTCGTCCCGCCAGAGGACGACGCGCTCGACTTCTCCGTCATCGCCATGGGGCGCTTCGGCGGGCGGGAGCTGGGCTTCGGCTCCGATGCGGACGTGCTGTACGTGTACCGGCCGAACGGCATCGACCCGGAACGCGCGCACGCGCTGTCACTCAAGCTCGTCCAAGGGCTGCGCGCGCACTCCGAAGACCACCGCCTTCCGCTCGATCTCGACGCAGACCTCCGCCCCGAGGGGCGCAACGGGCCGCTCGTGCGATCGCTGGACTCGTACGCGGAGTACTACGGCCGCTGGTCGCTGTCGTGGGAGGCGCAGGCGCTGTTGCGCGCCCGGGGCGTCGCGGGCAGCGTGAAGCTCATCGAAGCGTTCACGGAACTCGCCGACAAGGTGCGGTATCCGGTGCGCGCGGACCCGCAGGGTGTGCGCGAGATCAAGCGCATCAAGGCGCGCGTCGAGAGCGAGCGGCTCCCGCAGGGCGTGGACCCCTCGCGTCATCTCAAGCTCGGTCCCGGCGGCCTCAGCGATGTGGAGTGGCTCGTGCAGCTGCTTCAGTTGCAGCACGCCCATGCGGTGCCGGCGCTGCGCACGACCTCGACGACGGATGCGCTGCGCACCGCCGGAGAGGCGGGGCTGCTGCCCGAGAGCGCCGTGCCGCGTCTTCACGAGGCCTGGCGGTTGGCCAGTCGCCTGCGTTCGGCGAACACCCTGCTGTCGGCCCAGACGAGCGACGTCCTGCCCGCCGACCGGCGGCGCTTGGACGGCATCGGGCGTCTGTTGGAGTATCCGCCTCGTTCCGCCTCCCGGGTCGAGGAGGACTGGATGCGGGCGGCCCGCCTCTCACGCCGAGTGTTCGAGAAGCAGTTCTACGGATGATCGTCCGCGGGGGACGAGGCATCTCTGACCGGCTGCAACAATAGGGGCGTGCGCCGTTCCCGTCTTCCCCGCCTCTTGCGCGGGATGACGTCTGCGGCCGTGGCGACCTTCGTCGCCCTCCTCTCGCACGTGAGCGCCGGCGGAGCCGTGCCGGGGTGGCTCGGCATCCTGATTCCTTTCGTGCTGTCGCTCGCCGTCTGTACGGTCCTCACGGGGCGCCGCCTGTCGGCGTGGCGACTCTCGGTGGCCGTTGTGCTCAGTCAGGCACTGTTCCACACCCTCTTCGTGCTGGGATCCTTCGCTGTGCCCGGGATGGGGCAAGAGCACCACGCGATGCACGGCATAGGCAGTACTCCGCAGACCTCGAGCGTCGGGATGACCGACGCACTGCACGGCGACCCTGCGATGTGGCTTGGTCACGCCGTGGCCGCCGTGGTGACGATCCTCGCGCTGCATCGCGGAGAACGATGCGTGCGTGCGCTGATCCAGCTGGCGCGCACGTTGGTCGGGCGTCTCCGCACCCGCCTCGCGCTCGTCGTCGCGGACGTCGACATCGATGGTCCGCGCTTCTCCTCTGTTGCCCGCGCACGGCGGCGTCCGCTGCGTCAGAGGCTCTTCCTCCGAGACATCGCCCGACGCGGCCCGCCGCGCCTGCACACGGTCTGATCACGCCTCCACGACGCACTCGCGTCGTGTGTCGCGCTTCCGCCTGTCGCCGAGACAGGCGTCCCGTGTGGTGCGGCGCGTCCGCGCGCCGCTGTCGAAAGGTGTCCCATGTCCCTGTCGCGACGTATCGTCGCGGGGATCGTGGTGGCGTTCGCCGCCGTCCTGGCGGTGGCCGCCCCCGCGTCCGCTCACGATGAACTTCTCTCCTCCACGCCCGACACCGGGCAACGACTCGCCGAGGCGCCGACGAAGGTCACGCTGACCTTCTCCGCCGACGTGCTCGACACCGGCGCCGCGGTGATCGTCGCCGATGCCGAAGGGCACGACTGGGCTGCTACCGAGCCGGTGCTGGACGGCCCGACGGTCACCGTCGAGCTGCAGCCGGACATGCCCGCCGCTGGGTACGAGGTGCGGTGGCGCGTGGTGTCGTCGGACGGGCATCCGATCGCGGGCACCGTCCCGTTCACGATCGGCGACGGGACCCCTCTCGAGCACACGGCGCAGCCGACGGCACCGAGTGCTGACGGCCAGGCAGCGCAGTCAGACGAGCCGACGGCCGATGGGGCCGATCAGGAGAACGCCGGAGCGCTGCGCATCGCGTTCGTCGGCGCCGCCGGCGCCGGCATCGCCGTCGCGCTCTTCGCACTCATCCTCTTCCTCCGCCGCCGCTCCGACGCGCGCGGCACGGACGACACCGAGCACTGAGCTCGCCCGTCCCACTTTTGAAAGGCACACCCCTGTGAACATTCCCACCACCCCCATCCGTTTCACCGCAGCTCTCGCTCTCACAGCTCTCGCTCTCGCGGGTTGCGCCGCCCAGAGTCAGCGGGCTGCGAGCTCCGCGACCGCTGCCGAGACGATCTCCGTCTCCGACGCCTGGGTGAAGTCCGCCGACTCCGGCATGTCGGCCGCGTTCGGCGAACTGAACAATGACGGCGACGCCGACGTCACGGTGACATCCGCGACGACGCCCGCGTCCTCCGCGGTCGAGCTCCACGAGACCGTCGAGAACGAGTCCGGGCAGATGGTCATGCGTCAGATCGAGGGCGGTTTCGTGATTCCCGCGCACGGCAGCCTGACCCTCGCTCCCGGCGGCAACCACATCATGCTCATGGATCTGACGGCGCCGCTCGTCGCGGGCGACGACGTCACCCTGACCCTCACGTACTCGGACGGTACGAGTTCCCAGATCACCGCTCCGGTGAAGGACTACGCCGGGGCGAACGAGAACTACGAGGGCGGCGACATGGACATGAGCGGCGACAGCGGGATGAGCCAATGATGTCACGGCGCGATCCCGACGACACCACGGTTCGGCATCGCGCCACCCGGCGACAGTTCCTCCTCGGGGGAGCTGTCGCCGGTGTCGGTGCGGCGGCCGCGATCGCAATAGATGCCGCGTTCCAGACGGCGCCGCCCGCGGCGTCCGCCGTCCCACCCCTCAACGGGGACACCACGGTGCCCTTCTTCGGCGTGCACCAGGCGGGCATCGACACGGATGCGCAGTCGCACGCCGTCTTCCTCGCCCTGGATCTGAAGCCCGAGGTCGACCGTGACGGTCTCCGCCGGCTCATGCGCACGTTGAGCGATGACGCGGCGCGGATGACGCAGGGGGAGCCTGCCCTCGCCGACTCCGAGCCTGAGCTCGCGCTGGCACCCGCCCGGCTCACCGTGACATTCGCGTTCGGACCGCGCTTCGTCGCGGTGGCGGGTGGGTCCGCTCCGGCGTGGCTGGCGCCTCTGCCGACCTTCGGGATTGACCGGCTGCAGCCGGAGTACTGCGATGGGGATCTGCTGATCCAGGTGGCATCGGACGATCCGGTGACGCTCGCGCACGCGTCGAGGATGCTGCTCAAGGATGCGCGCAGCTTCGCGGCCGTCCGGTGGACGCAGAACGGGTTCCGCCGTGCACACGGCACGGTGCAACCCGGCACCACGATGCGCAATCTCTTTGGACAGGTCGACGGCACGGCCAATCCCGAACCCGGAACGGCGGACTTCGACGAGGTGGTGTGGCATCCGAGCGGATGGCTCACCGGCGGCACCGGGGTGGTCGTGCGCCGCATCGCGATGGACCTCGACAAATGGGACCGGCTCGACCGCCCCGGGCGCGACCAGTCCGTCGGGCGATTCCAATCGAACGGCGCCCCCCTGACGGGCACGCAGGAGCACGACGAGCCGGACTTCGACGCGAAGACCCCCATCGGCTTCCCTGTCATCCCGGAGTTCTCGCACATGCGCCGTGCGCGCAGCGACGACCGGCGGGAGCGCATCTTCCGGCGCGGATACAACTACGACGACACTCCTGTCGGGGGCGAGATCTCGCGGGCCGGCCTGGTGTTCGTCGCGTTCCAGGCGGATGTGGCGGCCCAGTTCGTCCCGCTGCAGCGGCGCCTCGACGAGCTCGACCTCCTGAACGAGTGGACGACGCCCATCGGCTCGGCGGTGTTTGCGGCACCGCCCGGTTGCGCGCAGGGCGGGTTCATCGGCGAGACCCTGCTGTCGTGAGGGGATGTGATGCCCGAGACCCTCATCCGTCTGCAATAGGACCGCCCTCGCCCGGCCCACCCCTGGTGGTCGTGGAGCGAGCGCACGGCCACCAGAGAGACGTTCATCCCCATCTGTCCGCAAGGGCCGGTCGTCACCGCATCCGCATCCGTATGCTGGACGGCAACCATTGAGTGCGTTCGCACGGCTCGGCGGGACACACCACGACACGACGACGACCGGGGGAACGATGTCCGATTCGCAGCAGTCGTCCGAGCCGCACGTTCCAGCGTCCGACGCGGTGGCCCCGCCGGGGCCCGTCGCGAGAGAGCAGCCGGTGTCGCTGCGGTCGGGCGATGCTCCGCTGCCGCCGGCCGCAGCGGCACCCGACCGGACCTATCCGTCGAACAGTGTCTCTCCGCAGCCTTACGGCGTTCCGTCGCAGCAGAGCTACCCCGGATACGCGCAGCCGCAGGCACCGGGCCGCCCGACGGCCCCGCAGGGATACAACCAGCCGCCGGCTGCGGGCCACGCGCCGGCGCAGGGGTACGCCGTACCGCCCCAGCAGGGCTATCCGCCGGTGCAGGGATACGGCCAGGCGACGCAGGCACCCGGGTACCCGCAGCAGCCCGTCTACGTGCCGCATCCCGGTTACCAGCCTCCGGCCCCCGGACAGCAGCCGGCCGTCGCGTCGTCGACTGTCGGCGTAGCCCCGGTGGTCGCGGGCCCACCCACCAACAACCCCGCGCTGTGGTCGATGATCCTCGGTGCGATCTCTGCCGTATCCTTGCTCAGCCTGCTGATCCCCTTCTTCGGGTTCTTCATCGTGATCATGACGTTCCCGCTGAGCATCTGCTCCGTCGCACTCGGCTACGCGGGGCTCTCGAAGGCGAAGAGATCGGGCGGTGTCGGTCGTACGAACGCGATCATCGGCATGATCCTCGGCCACATCGTGCTGCTGCTCGCGATCGCCGTCGGTGTCTTTCTGCTGGTCGCGCTCGTGGCGGCCATGGGCAGCGGTTCCTTCGGCTGAGCCGTAGACGCGAAGAACCGCCCCGGCACGTGCCGGGGCGGTTCTCTGTCGAAAGCGCGAAGCTCTCGGCGTCAGACGCCGAAGTACAGCTCTTGCTTGAGAGCTTGACAACTGGCGGTACAAGCTCTTCACCCCCGAAATTCGGGGACGAACGATGCTGAACATGGAGCTGGCAGCGGCCGCAGCCGTCCGAGAACCCGTCCGTTTACTCAAGAATTGGCAGCCATACGGACGTCTCTGGGTCCGACGGCTCGGCGCGGCGCGATCGTCTCGTGCGTTGGCGGACTACGGGAGCTTGGACGCGAGGACGTCGGCCGCCAGGATCTCGGGTGCTGCGCCGAGGAGGTGCTGGTTGGCCATCAGGGCTGCGACGATGGCGCCGTTGGCGTGGGCGTCGCGAGCGGCCTCGTCGGGGAATGCATCGAAGATCCAGAAGGTGTCGGCGTCGGTCCTGACCGCGAACCAGACAATCGTTCCCACCTCTTCGTTGGCGAGTGCGACAGCCCCGGCGAGCAGATCGGCGAGCGCGTCTTGCTGTCCATCGGCCGCGACGATCTTGGCGACGAAGGCATACGGAAGTGATGCGGGCGTTGACATGAGGGACTCTCCTAGGTGTCGAGGTTCTTCGTGCGACGAGTTCAGCGTATGACGAGCGAGGACCGATGGGCAGTGGCGTATACGGCAGTATTGCTATTGTTTACGTCATGCGTATCGGACTGATCGCGATCGACGGCTGCTTCGGTTCGGCTATCGCGTCGATCATCGACATCGTGCGGGTGGCCGACGAAGCCCGCGGCGATGTCGACCCGCGGATCGACCCGATCGAACTCGCCATCCTCGGACCGAAACGGCGAGTGACCACGACGGCATCGATGTCCCTGTCGGTGGACCACCCGCTGTCGGCGTCCGGAGAGTTCGACGTGGTCGTCGTCCCTGCGCTTGGAACCCTTACGGCCGCCGCTACCAACGACGCCCTCCAGAGCCGAGATGCTCGTTCGGTCATCGCCTCGCTCGGGCGCCTCGACGAGGCGACCACCCGGATCGCCGCGGCGTGCACCGGCGTGTTCGCCGTCGCCGAGACCGGACGGATGCATCATCGGCGGGCGACGACCAGCTGGTTCCTGGGGCCGGAGTTCCTGAAGCGCTATCCGACCGTCGCCCTCGATCTCGACACCATGGTCGTGGTCGACGGGAACCTCGTCACCGCCGGCGCCGCCTTCGCCCACATCGACCTCGCGCTCTCACTCGTGCGATCGATCAGCCCCGACCTGGCCCAACATGTCGCCAAGCTCCTCATCATCGACGAGCGCCCGTCGCAGGCGGCCTTCGTCGCCTACGAACATCTCCGGCACGAGGACCCGATCGTCGTCGAGTTCGAACGCTTCGTGCGCGCCCGCCTGGACGAACCGTTCAACGCCGCCTTCGTCGCGCAGTCGCTCGGCACCAGCCGGCGCACCCTCGAACGTCGAGTCCGTGCGGCGCTCAACCTCACTCCGCTCGGCTTCGTCCAACGGCTTCGCATCGAACGAGCTCGGCACCTCTCAGCAACCACGGACCTCACCTCCGCCGAGATCGCGCTACGGGTCGGCTACGCGAACGCCGAGACGCTGCGCTCTCTCCTGCGCAGGGAGCGACGCCGTTCCTGACCTATCGCCATGCCTTAGAACCACGTCTCAGCACGTCTCGTCGACGCTCCTGCGTCGCCCCTGGACGACCCACTCGACACGCCCGCGGCACAGGCCACGCGACGTGCCCCGGCTTCCCGGACGGTCGGGGTTGGGTGGCTGTGATGTCGCTGCGTTCTCGTCGAGAGGATCAGCAGACCCGATCAGGGTCGATTGGGATGAGACGCACTCGCGCGCCTCACGAACGGCTTTATCTATTCCGGCGACGGCGGAGTCGACTACGACCGGGCGCCGACCGACTCCGAGACCTTTCTGGCCACGTACCCGACGTGGATCACGCGCGAGATCCTCGGCACACAGAGGGCCTTAAGCATCGAGCTCACCGTTCAGAGCGTGCACGGAGCACCACTGCGTTGCTGCCTGGAACGACCCACCGACGTGCCGAGTGACGGCACTTCCTGACGGGTCTCGTCGTGAGTGACCATGTCCTCGATGTCGGACGTGCTGGCCGTACCCGGTCGCGGCACGCGCCGGCGACGTGGTCGGCCGTGATTCGGGTTCGAGCACGGTCGCGCCATACAGCAGCATCCACCGGGTCCATGCCCGGGATGCTGTTCTCGCTCTCAAGTAGCTTCACAGTGTCGATGCCGCCGACCTCTGCCAACAGTCTGCCGGTCGATGAGTGGTTCGGCTCAACGACGATCGCGAGCACCATACGGGCGGATCGCTCATCGCGAGCAAGATCGGCGAGGGTAGGCATCGGCGTCTCCTCCAAAGTCGAAGTACACACCTCAGGTACGCATGACCTCCCCGGATCGCCTCTACGCGAGAGACAAGGCCGCTCGCCGAGCGCGACGTTCAAGCACGCGAACGCGCACCAGCTGGATCAGCGAGACCGGGCCGTGCGTGATGAACGTCAGCGCGTTCCAGATGCACAGGAGCATCACGAGGTAGAGCCACTCGGAGCCGCCACCGGTGATGAGCAGGCTCACCACGCTGGCCAGGTAGAAGTACACGACAGCGAGGAGCATCGCGGGCACGCCCTCAGGCCAGGGCCTGGGAAGGGCAATCGAGACCAACGTCCTGGCGGAGCGGAGCGGATCGATTCCGAAGACGGGGGAGTGGTCCCTACCTGATGGCTCGGCAGCGTCGCGATTCGTCCCGTCCGAAAACCCGCCCGTTTACTCCCCGTAGACGTCCGGAGATACACCGAGCCCCAGACAGCGACTGCCGTCTGGGGCTCGGTGATTTACTGGGCTCGCAGGCTGGGAGAGAGTTTCTCAGAGCCCCACGAAATCAGACGCCGAAGTAGAGCTCGTACTCGAAGGGGTGCGGGCGCTGAGCGATCGGCTGGATCTCGTTCTCGATCTTGTACTCGATCCAGGTCTCGATGAGCTCCTCGGTGAAGACGCCGCCCTGCAGCAGGAACTCGTGGTCGGCGCGCAGCGCCTCGAGCGAGTCGAGCAGCGAGTTCGGCACCTGCGGGATGCCCTTGGCCTCCTCGGGGGGAAGCTCGTAGAGGTCCTTGTCGACCGGCTCGTGCGGCTCGATGCGGTTCTTGATGCCGTCGAGGCCGGCCATGAGCTGCGCGGCGAAGGCGAGGTACGGGTTGCCCGAGGCGTCGGGGGCACGGAACTCGATGCGCTTGGCCTTGGGGTTGGTGCCCGTGATCGGGATGCGGATGGCCGCCGAACGGTTGCCGGCCGAGTAGACCAGGTTGACCGGAGCCTCGAAGCCCTTCACCAGACGGTGGTAGCTGTTCAGCGTGGGGTTCGTGAACGCCAGGACGGCGGGCGCGTGCGCCAGGATGCCACCGATGTACCAGCGGGCGATGTCGGACAGCCCGCCGTAGCCCTTCTCGTCGTAGAACAGCGGCTTGCCGTCGTTCCACAGCGACTGGTGCGTGTGCATGCCGGAGCCGTTGTCGCCGAAGAGCGGCTTGGGCATGAAGGTCGCGACCTTGCCCCACTGCTCGGCGGTGTTCTTGACGATGTACTTGAACTTCAGGATGTCGTCGGCCGCGTGCACCATGGTGTCGAAGCGGTAGTTGATCTCCTGCTGTCCGCCCGTGCCCACCTCGTGGTGTGCGCGCTCGAGGATGAGGCCGGCCTCGATGAGGCGCAGGCTGATGTCGTCGCGCAGGTCCGCCGTCTTGTCGACGGGGGAGACGGGGAAGTAGCCACCCTTGTAGGGCGTCTTGTTGGCCAGGTTGCCGCCCTCTTCGGTGCGGCCCGTGTTCCAAGCGCCCTCTTCGGAGTCGACCGAGTAGAAGCTCGAGTTCTGCTTCACCTCGTAGCGGACGTCGTCGAAGATGTAGAACTCGGCCTCGGGGGCGAAGAACGCGGTGTCGGCGATGCCGGTGGAGGCGAGGTACTTCTCGGCCTTCTTGGCAACCTGGCGGGGGTCCTTCGAGTAGATCTCGCCGTTGCGCGGGTTGTAGATGTCGAAGACCATGACGAGGGTCTTCGCCTCGCGGAACGGGTCGAGGTACGCGGTCGACACGTCGGGGATGAGCTGCATGTCCGATTCGTGGATGTTCGCGAACCCGCGGATCGACGAGCCGTCGAACAGCTGACCGACGGTGAAGAACTCCTCGTCGACGGTGGATGCGGGGATGTTGAAGTGCTGCTGCACACCAGGGAGATCCGTGAAGCGGATGTCGAGGAACTTGACGTCCTCGTCCTTGATGAACTTCAGCACCTCGGATGAATCACTGAACATGGAGACTCCAGAGGTAGGGCATTTCGGGAAGTTCCGCCCGCCACGGCGGGCTGATCCGACGCTATCGATCGGGCGTTGCTCGCCAGTGTCCCATATGTTTCCGGGATGTTACGGGTCCCCGATTAGGGTTGATGCATGCCCGAGACCCCCGTCGAGTCCAGCTACCCCGGTGAGCGCCTCGGGCTGCCCCGCACCGGATCGACGTCGGTCGCGCGCGTCGGCAGGCGCCTGCTCGCCCTGCTGATCGACTGGACGTGTGCCACGATCCTGGCCGTCGCCTTCCTCCGATACGACCCGTGGGCGCTGCCGGGGGAGGCGGGGCTGTCGACGTTCGCGCCGATGCTGGTGTTCGCGCTTGTGCAGATCCTGTTCATCCCGCTGATCGGCGGAAGCCCGGGACACCGCATCCTCGGGATGCGACTGGTCCTCGTCCGCGGCGGATGGATCGGTCTCTGGCGGCCCATCGTCCGCACGCTGCTGCTGCTGCTCGTCATCCCCGCGGTGGTCTGGGATGCCGACCAGCGCGGACTTCACGATCAGGCTGCGGGCAGCGTCCTCATCCGCGGCTGAGGATCAACGCGGGCGCTGAGCGCGCACACGGTTGGGGTCGACGCCCTTAGGGATCGGCAGTGACGTCAGCGACTGCGAGACCGAGTCGATGCGCTTGATGACGGCGGCCATCGTGGTGCGGTCGATCTTCTTGGGCAGAGCCTTGATCGTGCTCGCGAGCTTCGCGATCGGAACCTCGTCGTCACCGTGGCCGACGTAGAACACGGTCACCGGCACGCCCGAGGCGACGCGCTGCGCCTTCGAGCGCTCGTCGGCGATGAGACGCGTCAGACGACCGCGTGCTCCCTCGCCCACGAGGACGATGCCGCCGCGGCCGACGGCGCGGTAGACGGCCTCCTGAGTGCGGGGGTTGATGCCGACGGGCATCTCGCTGGACTGCCAGCGGCGTCCGAGCGACACCGACATCACACGTCCGGCGGCACCCGGCATGCCGTCGATCTGCTTGTACATCGCGGTCGTCGACAGGCGCGTGGTCAGGATGAGGGAGCCCAGGATGCCGGCGAACAGACCCGTGATGCCCCAGAGGATGACGCTCCAGACGGTGAGCGGCGGGATGAGGAAGCCGACGCCCGCGCCGAGCGCGATGCCCAGCAGCACGATGCCGATCAGGGCGTACGGCAGCCAGGAGTACGCGTCCTTGGTGTAGCGGTACAGGGTCTTCAACTGCGAGAAGAATCCGGGGCGCTTCTCGGGGGCGGAATCGCGGGCTGCCATACCCTCCAGCCTACCGGTGCCGTCCGATCTCTTCTCCCCACCCCGAGGGCAGTGCACCGAGCATCCTCCGCTCTGCGAAACGCCGCGGTGCCTGCCCCTCTGGCGACCACGATCGGAACATGTCCTCGTCACTCCTGCCCGCCCCGCCACCATTGCGTTCGCTCGTGGAACCCGTGGTCCTGCGCTCCGTCGGAGCGGATGCGGCCCCGTTCGGCGGAGACGTCGTGGTCCACGAGGGTGAGCCGGCACTCGCAGTGCCGGTCGCCGCCGTCGAGAAAACGGGCATCTGGGCGGCCTCGGGCGAACACGTCCTGGCGCCGCTGGACATCGTCGCCACGGCCGAGGGGCCGCTCGTCCTGCTCCCGACGGTGCGCTGCACACTGGAGTCGCTGCTTCGTCGGCGCGCAACGGTGGCGCCCGGTGAGGCCGTCACCATCGCCGTGAGCCTGCTCCGCGGCGTCGCGGCCGAGAACACCGCGCATCCGCGAGGCACCTGCGTCGGCAGCTGGTGGCTGGACGCCGCCGGTACGCCGCTGTTCGTCCACGGTCACGAGGGTGCCGTCGCCGCGGTCGGCGCTGCGGAGCTGCTGGCGATGCTGGATTGCGGTGACCACGATGTCGCCCGACGCGCGATCGATGCCGCATCGGTCGCCGTTCGCGACACGAGGCGTCTACTCGGAGGGCTCTCCGCCCTGGAGGACGACATGTTCGCTGCGGCGCGGCCGCAGGCGGTGCGCATCGAGGAGTCATCCGTCGCGACGTCGATCAGCCGCGCGCAGGCGCGCGCGGAGGCGAGGCCGCCGACACCGACGTGGCGCCGACTGAGCGTCGCGATGGACGGTTCGCTCAGCGACCTGGTCGCAGAGCGTGTCGACGCCCTGCGTCAGCGGTGGCGGCGCTCGACGCGGACGCAGAAGCCGCGTTCTCGTCGTCCCGTGGTGCTGGTCGGGCTCGGTGTCGTGGCTCTCGTTCTCGCCGTAGGGCTCCTGTGGCCTGATTCCGGTGACACAGCGCCCCTCCCGGCGTCATCCGGAGCTTCTCTCCCTCCAGAGATTGCCGCCGCCACGGCGCCACCCGTCGATTCTCCCGCTGCGACGGCGGCGGATGACCCCGTCGCCGCGGCGCGCGCGTTGCTCGCCGAATGGAGTGCGTGCGGAGAGGATTCCTGTCGGCAGAGACTGCAGGAAGCGCGGATCGACGCCGACCCAGCGGGTGCGGCCATGGTGGCGGACGTGTCGCTGACGGTCATCGACGATCTCGGCGGTCTCACCCTGCTGCGCGCCGATGACCCGAGGGGGTCAGCGGTGCCGCAGATCGTGGCGATCGTGCGTCAGAACGACGAATGGGTGCTGCGCGGCATCCATGATGTCGCGCAGCACCCATAGGTGCGGGATGGATCAGATCCCGAGGTCTCCGGCGAAGTCGGCCGTCTCGAGGCGCGTCTTCATCGCGGACAGGAAGCGTGCCGCGTCCGCACCGTCGATGATCCGGTGGTCGTACGAGAGCGCAAGGTAGACGTAGGAACGGACCGAGAATGCATCCTTGCCGTCCACCGTCACGACACCGGGGCGCTTGACGACGGTGCCGGTGCCGAGGATCGCGGACTGCGGCAGGAACACGACCGGGGTGTCGAACAGTGCGCCGCGCGAGCCGGTGTTCGTGACCGTGAACGTGCCGCCTGCGAGCTCGTCGGGCTTCAGCTTGTTGTCACGCGTGCGGGCCGCGAGGTCGGCGATGTCGTGAGCGATCTGGGCGAGGTTCTTGTCGCCCGCCTCGCGCACCACCGGCGTCAGCAGGCCGCGCTCGGTGTCGACCGCGATCGAGATGTTCTCGCTCGACGGGTAGACGATCTGCTCGCCATCGACAGTCGCGTTGATGACGGGGTATGTCTTCAGCGCCTCGGCGGCGGCCAGCACGAAGAACGGCAGGAAGGAGAGCTTGTCGCCCGTCTTCTGCTGGAACTCGTTCTTGACGCCGTCACGGAACAGCGCGACCTTCGTCACGTCGACCTCGACCACGGTCGTGAGCTGGGCGGTGGCCTGCATCGACTCGACGGCGCGCTTGGCGAGCACCTTGCGCAGACGCGACATCGGCTGGGTCGTGCCACGGAGCTCGGACACCTCGACGGGAGCCTTGGACGCGGCCGGGGCCGCGGGTGCGGATGCCGCGGCGGGGGTCGCAGCGGCCTCGGCGGCCTTCAGCACGTCCTCCTTGCGGATGCGGCCGCCGACTCCCGAACCGGTGACGGTGGCGAGGTCGACACCCTGCTGAGCCGCGAGGCGGCGCACGAGCGGCGTCACATACCCCGAGCCCTCATCGCTGGAGGTCTCCGCCGGAGCGGGTGCGGGTGCCGGGGCAGCAGTCGGAGCAGGTGCGGCAGCCGGAGCAGGTGCGGGCGTCGCGGGAGCCTCCGCTTCGGCCTCCTCGACCTCGACGGGCTTCTCGGTGGACGGCGCCTCGGGAGCGGCTTCGGCGGCCGGTGCGGCGCCGTCGCCGATGCGTGCGAGCGGGCTGCCGACCGCGACCGTCTCGTCCTCCTGGACCAGGATGGCCTGCAGGGTGCCCGCGAACGGCGCGGGGATCTCGGTGTCGACCTTGTCGGTGGAGATCTCGAGCAGCGGCTCGTCGACGGCGACCTCGTCGCCCACGGCCTTGAGCCAGCGGGTGACGGTGCCCTCGGTGACGCTCTCGCCGAGCTCCGGCAGAACGACGTCACGGCCGCCGGATGCGGCGGGGGCCGCTGCGGGGGCTGCCTCTGCGGCCGGCTCGGGCTCGGCGGCCGGAGTAGCCTCGGCGGCGGGCGCGGGAGCCGCAGCCGCCTCAGGCTCTGCTGCGGGAGCCGCTGCTCCCGAGCCGTCGCCGATCTTCGCGAGGACGGCGCCCACCTCGACGGTGTCGTCCTCCTGGAAGAAGATCTCTTCGATCACGCCGCTGACGGGCGAGGGGATCTCGGTGTCGACCTTGTCGGTGGAGATCTCGAGCAGACCCTCGTCCGCCTCCACCGTGTCACCCACATTCTTGAGCCAGCGGGTGACCGTTCCCTCGGTGACGCTCTCGCCGAGAGCGGGGAGGACAACGGAAGTGCTCATGGGATTTGCTCCTTCGAACTGCGATATCGGTGTCTAGCTTAGTGAAGCCGAAGCCTCATAGCGTGTGCAGGGGCTTGCCTGCCAGAGCCAGGAACGCCTCGGACAGCGCCTCGCTCTGCGTGGGGTGTGCGTGGATGAACGGGACGACATCCTCGGGGTGGGCATCCCAGCCGATCACCAGCTGTGCCTCGGTGATCAGTTCGCCCACCCGCGGACCCGCGAGATGGACGCCCACCACGGGGCCGTCGACGCGTCGGATCACCCGCGCGACGCCGCCGCCGCCGCCCAGGATCTCACTGCGTGCATTGCCCGCGAGGTTGTAGTCGACGACGCGGATGCCGTCGGCACCGTAGCGCTGCTCGGCCACCTGGCGCGTGATGCCGACCGACGCTAGTTCGGGCGAGCTGTACACGACGCGCGGCACGAGTTCGTCCGGCACGATCGCCGGGTCCTGACCCGCGATCCGCTCGGCAACGGCGATGCCGTGCTGGAACCCGCGGTGCGCGAGCTGCGGGCCCGCGACGATGTCTCCGACGGCCCAGATATCGGACACGGACGTGCGCAGCCGGTCGTCGACGACGACGAAGCCGCGGTCGAGGACGACGCCGACCTCTTCGAGACCGATCCCGTCGGCGGCGGGTTCACGCCCCACGGCCACCAGCAGGTAGTCGCCGGTGAGGACGGACCCGTCCGCCAGTTCGACCCGCACGTGCTCCGCATCCTGCGTGACCGCGGCGAAGGGAGAGCCGAGCCGGGTCTGGATGCCGCGGCGGCGGAAGGCGCGGGCGAGTTGCTGGCGCAGGATCTCGTCCTCCGCAGGTACGAGGGTGTCGGCGGCCTCGATCACCGTGACCTCGGCTCCGAGTGAGCGCCACAGGCTGGCGAACTCCACGCCGATGACTCCTCCGCCCAGCACGATCACCTGAGAGGGCACCTCGTCGAGCTCGAGCGCCGTCTCGCTGGAGAGGATGCGGCCGCCGAGCTCGATTCCGAGAGTGCGGGTGCGGGCACCGGTGGCGACGATGATGTCGGTCGCTGCGATGGTGTCGCCGTCGACCTCGACGATGCCGGGGGAGGCGATCCGGCCGCGACCGGGCACGATCTCCACGCCGCGTGCGGCGAGCAGGCCCTGCAGTCCCTTGTATTTCTTCGCGACCAGATCGGTGCGGAACGCGTGCATCGCGGGGACATCGATCGCTTCGAGCGTCGCCTTCACGCCCAAGGACGGCCCTTCGCGGACCGCATCCGCCGTCTCGCCGACGTGCAGGAGCGCCTTCGTGGGGACGCATCCCCGGTGCAGGCATGTGCCGCCGACCTTGTCGGCTTCGATGACGACGACCTTCTTTCCCAGCTCCGCGGCGCGCAGCGCGGCCGCGTAGCCGCCGCTGCCGCCGCCGATGATGGCGACGTCAGTGCTGCGGGCGGTCACCGCGAGGATCCGGTGACGAGGTCGATGAGGCTGCGGACGGTAGCAGCCGTGGGGCCTTTGTCGGTGAAGCCGTAACCCGCGCCCTTGTTCATCCCGACGCCGGCGATGTCGAGGTGCACCCACGGGATGCGGGGCGATTCCGGGCCGTCGGTCCTGCCGACGAACCGCTGCAGGAAGAGGCCGGCGAACAGGGAGCCGGCCGCGGGGTCACCGATCTTGGCATTGACCATGTCGGCGATCGGGGAATCGAGCTCCTCCTCCATGTGCGCGGGGAGCGGCAGCCGCCAGGAGAGTTCCGAGACCCGCTCGGCCGACGCGAGGTACTCGGCGACCGCGTCGTCGGAACCCATGACGCCGGTCAGGCGGTTGCCGAGTGCGACGGTGATGGCGCCGGTGAGGGTGGCGACGTCGACGATCAGGTCGGGGTTCTCGCGGCTCGCTGCGACGAGGCCGTCGCCCAGGACGAGGCGGCCCTCCGCATCCGTGTTGAGCACCTCGACGGTCGTGCCGTCGGCCATGCGCAGCACATCACCCGGTCGAGTCGCGCGGCCGGACGGCATGTTGTCGGCGATGCAGAGCCACGCGGTGACGTGGACATCGGCGGCGAGCTGCGCCGCCGCTCGCACGACCGCGAGCACGGTCGCGGCGCCGCACATGTCGTACTTCATGCCGACCATCGAGGCGGCGGGCTTGAGGGAGAGGCCGCCGGTGTCGAAGGTGATGCCCTTGCCGACGAGCGCGATGTGACGCTTCGCATCGGCGGGGGAGTAGTCGAGGCGGACGAGTCGGGGCGGACGGTCGGAGCCCTGCCCGACGCCGAGGATCCCCCCGAAACCTTCTTCGCGCAGCCGCACCTCGTCGTAGACCTCGACCGAGATCGGAAGATCGGACACGAGGACGGCGGCCTGGTCCGCAAGATCGGCCGGACCGAGCCACTCTGCGGGCGTGGAGACGAGGTCCTTCACCACGGCGGCGGCGGATGCGTTCGCCCGCGCGGCGGCGAGGTCAGCTTCGGAACCCTCTGCGTGCACGGTCACCGATTCGGCGCGCATCTTGCCCGCCGAGCTCTTATAACCCGCGAAACGGTAGCCGCCCAGGCCCGCACCCTCCGCGAGCTCGCGTGCGCCACCCTCGACCGACGGCGCGGCGAGCGACAGGGAAGTGAATCCGACGAGGGTGCGGACGCCTGCGCCCGCGGCGAAGCGCAGTGCGCCACCGTCCGGCGAGGCTCCGGTGCCGACGACGGCGACGGGAACCGAGGGAAGCTCGGCCACTCCGGGCAGGACCACGCGCTGTACGGCCCCGGCGGCGCCGGTGAAGCCGACAGCCTCCAGCGTGCCGCGCATCGCGGCGCCGAGCCCGTCCTCGTAGAACGCGTCGTCGAGAGGCGGCAGGGCCAGCAGCAGCGCGTCCGCGGTGCTGTCGGTGAGGGGGTCCGAGGTGAAGTGCAGATCCGGGAACGGCATGACTCCATCCTAAGGACGCCGCGGCGAGTAGAGACGGCCCACACGGGCCGTTGCGTGTTCGAGGCCTCGTACCATGGAGGAATGTCCTGGACCCCGCCGCTGTACGTGAGCGTCGACGACGCGCCCGCAGTGCCCACCGGGTTGCCGCTCGTGATCCTGCTCACGGGTTTCACGGATGCGGGCTCCGCCGTGTCGCAGTCGATCGGGTACCTGCGTGATGAGGCGAGCCCCACCGTGCTCCTGCGCTTCGAGAACGACGTCCTGCTCGACTATCGTGCGCGCCGGCCCCAGATCACTTTCGACGCCGACCACCTCACCGACTACCGTCCGGCGCGCCTCGAACTCTCACTCGCCTACGACGCGCTCTCGCGTCCCTTCCTGCTGCTGGCCGGCTACGAGCCCGACTTCGCGTGGGAGGCGTTCGCCAACGCCGTGCTGGGTGCGGCGACGGCCTTCGCGGTCTCATCGGTCACGTGGGTGCACGCGATCGGCATGCCCGTGCCGCACACGCGCCCCTTGGGCACCACGGTCTCGGGCAACCGCTCCGCGCTCGCCGAAGCGCATTCGGTGTGGAAGCCGCAGACGACCGTGCCCGCGACGGTGGGGCACCTGCTCGAGTACCGTTTCGTCGCCGCCGGCCACTCCGTCGCCGGTTTCGTCGTGCTGGTGCCGCACTATCTGAGCGACACCGAGTATCCGGCGTCGGCCATCACCGCGCTCGACAGCATCACCGCTGCCACGGGCCTCGTGTTCGCCGTCGACGATCTGCGCGAACAGAACGAGGACTTCCTGTCGAAGGTCGGCGAGCAGGTGAGCGCGAGCGACGAACTCACCACGATGCTCACGGGTCTGGAGGAGCGTTACGACGCCTACATGGCAGGCGCGACGCTGGCGACACCGCTCCTGCACGAGGCGGATCTGCCGAGTGCCGACGAGATCGCGGCGGAGCTGGAGCGCTTCCTCGCCAACGGCTCTCACGACGACGATCAACGAGGACCGAGTTTCGGCTGACGCCAGGCGTCGGGGGAATGCAGGGGGATTCGGGGGTGTTGTCAAGAGGAGCAGGCCGCGCGTGCAAAGCCGCGGCCGGGGGTATGAGACAATAGAGCACCGGCCCGTTGTCGATCAAGGAGTTTCCCGCTCCGGACTTGACAAGGGTCTTACTCGTGTTCGAGAACGACCGGCGTGATCGCGTCGGTGAAAGGTGAACCGTGACTCCTGGCACCAAGACCGAATCCCGCTCGCGGAAGGCCGCGACGCCGGGTGACGAGGAGGTCGTCGACACGGCGACCGAGACCGCGGCGCCGGCCAAGAAGGCGCCCGCGAAGAAGGCTCCGGCCAAGAAGGCTCCGGTGAAGAAGGCGCCTGCCAAGAAGAAGGCAGCTGCCGAAGGCGAGGAAGAGTTCGAAGACGACGTCGATGTAGACGTCGAGGTCGATGACAGCGACGACGCCGAAGAGGGCGACGAGCAGGACGCTGCGGGCGACAAGAAGACCGCCAAGGCTTCCGACGACGACGCAGACGACGAGGATGGCGAGAACAGCAAGCCCGCCTTCAGCGAACCGCTTCCGACCGGCGCGATCGTCATCTCCTCGAGCGACGAGGATGACGTCCCCGTCTACTCGACCCAGATCACCGGCGCCACCGCCGACCCGGTCAAGGACTACCTGAAGCAGATCGGCAAGGTTCCGCTGCTGAACGCGGCCGAAGAGGTCGAGCTCGCCATGCGGATCGAGGCGGGTCTGTTCGCCGAGGAGAAGCTGTCGAAGATGTCGGCGGCCGAGAAGTCCACGCAGCTCGGACTCGACCTGCAGTGGGTCGCACGTGATGGGCAGCGCGCCAAGAGCCACCTGCTCGGTGCGAACCTGCGTCTGGTCGTGTCGCTCGCCAAGCGCTACACGGGGCGCGGCATGCAGTTCCTCGATCTCATCCAGGAGGGCAACCTCGGCCTCATCCGTGCAGTCGAGAAGTTCGACTACACCAAGGGCTTCAAGTTCTCGACGTACGCGACGTGGTGGATTCGTCAGGCCATCACCCGCGCGATGGCCGACCAGGCGCGCACCATCCGTATCCCGGTGCATATGGTCGAGGTCATCAACAAGCTCGCCCGCGTGCAGCGCCAGATGCTGCAGGACCTGGGCCGTGAGCCCACCCCCGAGGAGCTCAGCCGCGAGCTCGACATGACCCCCGAAAAGGTCATCGAGGTGCAGAAGTACGGCCGCGAGCCGATCTCGCTGCACACGCCGCTGGGTGAAGACGGCGACAGCGAGTTCGGTGACCTCATCGAGGACACCGAGGCCGTGGTGCCCGCCGACGCCGTGGGCTTCACGATGCTGCAGCGCCAGCTCGAGTCGCTGCTCGACTCGCTGAGCGAGCGCGAGGCGGGCGTGATCCGCATGCGCTTCGGCCTGGGCGACGGGCAGCCCAAGACCCTCGACCAGATCGGCGACACCTTCGGCGTCACCCGCGAGCGGATCCGTCAGATCGAGTCGAAGACCATGGCGAAGCTGCGGCACCCCAGCCGCTCGCAGTCGCTGCGCGACTACCTGGAGTGATCGGGGCGTGAGCGGCAGCATCCGTTATGTCCCCGCGGTGCTCGCAGGCAAGGCCGCCCGTTTCGCCACGCGTCTGCGCGGCGGCGGGTCTGCCTTCCCGGGCTACCTCGCGAATCGGCTCGCGCCGACGCTGCTGAGCAGCCTGGCCGCGCAGTTTTCGTACGGGGTCGTCTTCGTCCTCGGCTCCAACGGCAAGACGACGACCACGCACATGGTCAGCGAGGTGCTGCGCGCCCACGGGTTGCGCGTGTTCACGAACCCGACGGGGGCCAACCTGCCGCAGGGCGTGACCAGCGCGCTGCTGGCCGAGGCCACGCCCACCGGCAAGGTGCGCGCCGATGTCGCGGTACTCGAAGTCGACGAGGGGTACGCGGCGGAGCTCGCCGACATCCTGTCGCCGCGCGTCATCGTCGCGTTGAACGTGCAGGTCGATCAGCTCTATCGCTTCTACGAGACCGAGCGCGTCGCGGACATGATGCTGGATGCCGCGACCCGCGCCTCCGTGCGCGTCGTGGTCAACCGTGACGACCCGTATCTCAGCAAGATCGACGCGTCGGCACTCCGGTCGCCGGTGTCGTTCTTCGGTGCCTCGACCGAGGTCGTCGCCGCATCCGCGCACGGCCTGAACAACGCGGCCGACACACGCAGCGGCACGGTGGGAGCGCTCGATCATCGCGCCGAGAGCGAAGTCACCGCGGTGGCCGGGCGCAACGTCGAGATCACGCTGGACGGCAAGCCCATCGCCGTGACGCTGCCCGCTCGCGGGCTGCACTACGCGGTGGATGCGGCAGCCGCGATCAGCGCGGCCCGCCATGTCCTGGGCGACGCCTTCCGCGCCGACGCGGCCGCTGCGGGCTTCTCGAAGATGACGCCGGCCTACGGGCGAGGTGAGCTGGTACCGCTGCGCCGCGACCGTTCGGGTGAACAGGTCGAGTTCGTGATGTTCAAGAACGGTCCCAGCCTGCAGCTCAACGTCGATGCGCTGGACGGCGCACCGGAGCGCATCCTCATGGCCATCGACGAAGGCACGCCCGATGTCTCCTGGCTCTACGACGTCGATCTCAGCGCGTTCGATCACGTCGACGTCGTCACGGGGGAGAAGGCACACCAGATTGCGACGCGCCTCGCCTACGCGGGCATCCCGATCGGTGTGGTGGAACCCGATGTGGAGAAGGCGGTCGAGCTCATGCGGGCATTCGCTCCCACCTCGGCCGGCCGCCAGATCTGGTTCGTGAACTACGAGCTCATGATGATCGGTCGTCGCATCCTCGGCTACGGCGACCAGGAGGTGGCTCGACGATGACGACGCTGCGAATCGTTCAGCTCTACCCCGATCTGCTGGGTGTCACCGGCGATCGTGGGAATGTGGAGGTGCTCGCGGCGCGCGCGTCACTCGCGGGTCACGAGAGCGAGGTGACCCTCGTCGGCCTCGGTGAAGAAGCGCCGACGGATGCCGACATCGTCGTGATCGGCAATGGTCCGCTGTCGGCGTTGCGTGTTGTGCGTGACGACCTCGAGAGCCGTCGCGACTGGTTGGCAGCGCGCGTCGCAGCGGGCACGGTCGTGCTCGCCGTGGGCGGCGGGTCCGAGCTGCTCTCGGAGGGCATCGATCTCGTTGACGGCAGTCATCTCGACGGACTGGCACTCATCCCGGCTCGCGTGGGCCGCACGAAGCAGCGGCGCGTGGGCTATGTCGTCGCCGACACCGTCGACGGAAAGCTCATCGGATTCGAAGACCACGCGTCGCTGTGGCGCCTGGGCGATCCCGGCATCGCGTACGGCACCGTGACCGCAGGCAACGGCGGCATCGAGGGCGGGTTCGAGACCGTCCGGATGGGCTCCATCTACGCGACGAACGTGCAGGGCCCGGTGCTGCCGCTGAACCCGGCACTCGCGGACGCACTGCTCGCTGAGGCGTTCGCGCGTCTCGGCGCCGCGTACTCTCCGGGACCGGCGCATGCCGAGATCGACGCTCACGCCCTCGCGGCGCGTGCAGAGATCGAGCGCCTGGCTGTCGACAAGCGCTTCACCGCCATCCAGCTCTGACCGCATGAGCGACGACGGCGCACCCGTGGCACGCATCCGGACGTCGGCCATCGTGGCCAACGTCCGGTCGGCAGGTCTCACCGCACCGGTCGTCGATCTTCGCCGCGACGCCTACGGACACGGGCTCGTCCCTATTGCCGACGCGCTCCGCGCGGGCACGGACGCCGTCCTTCTGGTCGACGAGACGGCCGAGCTGGCTGATCGCGATCGGACGGTGACGGCCGGACCCGCGACCCTTGCGCCCGATGTCGTGTTCGGGTGGGAGCACACTCTTCCGGCTATGACGCTCGTGGGCACCGTCCTGTCCACCAAGGCTCTGCGGGCCGGCGAGGGCGTCTCTTACGGATACATCCACCGTGCGTCGGAGGACACACGCGTGGCGCTCGTCACGGGCGGCTATGCGCAAGGCGTGGTGCGCGAACTCGGCAATCGAGCGCACGTCGTCATCGGCGGTATCGCGCATCCGATCGTGGGTCGTGTCGCGATGGATGTGTGCGTCGTCGACATCGGCGCCGCCTCCGTCGCGAGAGGCGAGCGCGCAGTGTTCTTCGGCGACGACGGGCCACGCGTGGCTGACTGGGCGTACGCGACCGGATGGCGGGCCGACGAGATCGTGACCGCGGTCGGATTGCGGGCCCGTCGGGAGGTGGCGACGTGAGTTCCGTGCTGCACGTCGACCTCGACCGCCTCGCCCGCAACATCGCTGTCGTGCGTGCCCGGGTGACACCTGCCGCCCTCATGCTCGTGGTCAAGGACGACGCGTACGGCCACGGTGTGGCGCAGGTGGTCCGCCGCGCCGTCGGCGAGGGCATCGGCTGGATCGGCGCCTTCGACGTGGCGACGGCGCTCGAGGTGCGGCGGGCCGTGGGGCAGGAGGCACGTGTCTTCGTCTGGATGATCGCGGGCGAGGGCGCGATCCGCTCGGCGCTCGATGCCGACCTCGACCTCGGCGTCGGCGATGCGGCCCTTCTCGAGGAAGTCGCGGAGGTCGCCCGCGTGCGGGGCCTTCGCGCCCGCATCCATCTGAAGATCGACACCGGTCTGCACCGCAACGGCATCCGGCCCGAGGAGTGGACGGATGCGGTGAGCCGCGTCGTCGCGCTGGCGCGTGAAGGCGTCGTGGAGCTGACCGGCGTGTGGAGCCACATCGCCGAGGCCTCGGACGAGGAGGACGATCTCTCGCGTGCCGCCTTCGAGCAGGCGGTTGCGGCCGTGACTGGTGCGGGATTCGACCGCCCGCTCCGCCATCTCGCCGCGAGCGCCGCGTCGTCGGCCCGCGCGGAGTTCCGATACGACCTCGTCCGTGTGGGCGCGTTCTGCTATGGAATCCGCCCCGCCGGCGGCCCGGCCGACGCCGAGCTGGGGATCGCACCGATCGGCTCGTGGGAGGCAGAGGTGCTCTCCGTGGAGGGCGACCGGGTACGCATCGATGCGGGAGCGCTGGACGGGCTGGTGTCGGCGCTGGCGGGGCGTGTCGACGTGACGACGCCCGCGGGGCCTCGGCGTCTGGTGGCGGTGGACGGCGTGAGTGCAGCCGTCAGCGGATGGAACGGTGCGAGCGTGGGGGACGTGGTGCGCATCTACGGCGCGGATGCGGCGAGCCCCACCGATCTGGCCGAGGCGATCGGCACGATCGGTGAGGAGATCGCGTTGCGGGTATCGCCGCTTGTGGAGCGGCGATACCACTGAAGCGGATCAGACCGCGTCGACCAGGCGAGCAGTCTCGTCGTGCCAGCTGGTGGCGACGGCGCGAAGCTTCTCTTCGTACTTGCGGCCGTGGTGCGCGCAGAACAGCAGTTCGCTGCCGTTGACCTCGGCGGCGATGTAGGCCTGCGCTCCGCACGAGTCGCAGCGGTCGGCCGCAGTCAGCCGGTGTTCCAGTACGGCGGACTGCTCGGTGGGTGTCGACGTCGTGCTCATCGGAGACCTCCTCGGTGCGTCGGGCGGGTACGGATATGACATGTAACCATGCGCGCCTGTGACCCATGCCCGCTGTGCCGCGCGTTTCGCTGACCGCGTACGGCGGCCCCGGTGGTGTCGTGTCTGTGCAGAGCCCTGGGGGTGGCCCCGGATACCCTTGAGGATTGTGACTGCCGAGTACTCCGCCCATCATCTGCAGGTCCTCGAAGGGCTCGAGGCCGTGCGCAAGCGGCCGGGCATGTACATCGGCTCCACCGACTCCCGCGGGCTCATGCATTGCCTTTGGGAGATCATCGACAACTCGGTCGACGAAGCCCTCGCCGGACACGGTTCGCGCATCGACATCCTGCTCCACGCGGATGGCAGTGTCGAGGTACGGGACCGGGCGCGCGGCATCCCCGTCGACGTCGAACCGCGCACGGGACTGACCGGCGTCGAGGTCGTCTTCACGAAGCTGCACGCCGGCGGCAAGTTCGGAGGGGGCTCTTACGCCGCATCCGGCGGTCTGCACGGTGTCGGCGCATCCGTCGTCAACGCGCTCTCGGAGCGTCTGGACGTCGAGGTCGACCGCGGCGGCAAGACCTACGCCATGTCGTTCCATCGGGGCGAGCCCGGCACGTTCGCCGGCGATTCGCCGGACGCGCCGTTCACTCCCTACCAGCGCTCGTCGGAGCTGCGCGTCGTGGGCAAGGCGCCGCGAGGAGTCACCGGAACCCGCATCCGCTACTGGGCGGATCGGCAGATCTTCACGAAGGACGCGACGTTCGGGCTCGACGAACTCGTGCAGCGCGTGCGCCAGACCGCCTTCCTCGTGCCTGGGCTGGAGATCGTGGTCGACGACCAGCGCGGCGAGGAGCGCGTCGAGACCAGCTACCGGTTCGACGGTGGCATCTCCGAGTTCGCCGACTTCCTGGCACCCGATGCGCCGATCACCGACACCTGGCGTCTGACTGGCGAGGGCACCTTCACCGAGACGGTTCCCGTGCTGCAGCCTTCGGGCGCGATGGTGCCGACCGAACTCGAGCGCTCGTGTGAGGTCGACGTCGCGCTGCGCTGGGGAACGGGCTACGACACGACGATGCGCTCGTTCGTGAACATCATCTCGACCCCGAAGGGCGGAACGCACCAGGCGGGTTTCGAAGCCGGCTTGATGAAGGTCATCCGCAGCCAGGTCGAGCAGAACGCCCGTCGGCTCAAGGTCGGCAACGACAAGCTCGAGAAGGACGACATCCTTGCGGGACTGACGGTCGTTCTCACCGTGCGACTGCCGGAGCCGCAGTTCGAGGGCCAGACGAAGGAGATCCTCGGCACGCCGGCGGTCCGTCAGATCGTCGCCAATGTGGTCTCGCGCGAGCTCACCGCGAAGTTCACCTCCACCAAACGCGACGACAAGAACCAGACCGCGCAGCTGCTGGAGAAGGTCGTCTCGGAGATGAAGGCGCGTATCTCCGCACGCACGCACAAAGAGACGCAGCGTCGGAAGTCCGCTCTCGAGTCGTCGTCGCTGCCCGCGAAGCTCGCGGACTGCCGCACGAACGAGGTCGCCGACTCTGAGCTGTTCATCGTCGAGGGCGACTCTGCCCTCGGTACCGCGAAGCTGGCCCGCAACAGCGAGTACCAGGCTCTGCTGCCGATCCGAGGCAAGATCCTCAACGTGCAGAAGGCATCGATCAGCGACATGCTGTCCAACGCCGAATGCGCCGCGATCATCCAGGTGATCGGTGCAGGTTCCGGCCGCTCCTTCGACATCGACGCCGCGCGTTACGGCAAGGTCATCCTGATGAGCGACGCCGATGTCGACGGCGCCCACATCCGCACCCTCCTGCTCACGCTCTTTTTCCGTTACATGCGTCCGCTGGTCGAAGCCGGACGCGTCTACGCCGCCGTGCCTCCGCTGCACCGCGTGGTCGTGATGAACCCGGGCACGAAGCCCAACGAGACGATCTACACGTACAGTGAGAAGGAGCTCCACGCGCTGCTCGCCAAGCTGCAGAAGGCGGGCAAGCGCTGGCAGGAGCCTGTGCAGCGCTACAAGGGTCTGGGCGAGATGGATGCCGACCAGCTTGCGACCACGACGATGGACCGTGCGGGTCGCATGCTCCGTCGCGTGCGCGTCGAGGACGCGGATGCGGCGAACGCGGTCTTCGAGCTCCTGATGGGCAACGAGGTCGCCCCGCGCCGCGACTTCATCGTGACCTCGAGCGACCGGCTCTCCCGCGAGTCCATCGACGCCTGACCCGCCGCATCCGTCCGCCGTCCCGTCCCTCTCCCGCGAGACTGCATCCGCGCCACGAGATCACGGGTAATACCCGTGATCTCGTGCGGGGAATGCAGTCTCGCGGTGGAGGGAGGCGCGGTCAGGCGATGGCGGTGCCGATGGCCCCGATCACGTCGTCGAACGGCGCACCGGACGCGTCGCGCTTCGCGCCCGCCTCGGGAAGCGTGCGCACGGCCCCGTCGGGTCCGACGGCGCGGGGCTGGTCGCCGACCCACGCGAGCATGAGGGTGTCCTCGCCCTTCAAGAAGCGTTGTGCACGCACGCCGCCCGTCGCCCGGCCCTTCGCGGGGAACTCGGACAGCGCGGACACCTTGCCGCTGCCTCCGGCGGTGCCGGCGAGTGCCTGCGAGGAGTCGGCGATCGTCACGACGACGGACTCTTCGGATGCGGCCACGACCGTGAACATGATGACCTTCGCGCCGTCGGCGAGGCGGATGCCGGCCATGCCACCGGCACTCTTGCCCTGGGGGCGCACCGCGGACGCGTCGAACCGCAGCAGCTGCGCGTCGGAGCTCACGAACACGAGCTCGACCTCGTCGGGGGCCAGAGCCGCGCCGACGACGCGGTCGCCGGGCTTCAGGGCGATGATCTCCGCATCCGGCTTTCCGGGCGCGAGCTCGGTGACCGCGACGCGCTTGACGACGCCCTGTGCCGTGCCCAGGGCGATCGGGGCGGACGCGTCGAGCGGGACGAGAGCGAGCACGTGCTCGTTGGCAGGGAGACCGAGGTACTGGTCGGCCTTCGCACCCGCCGCGGGCTGCACGCTGTTGCCCGGCACGGAGGGGAGGTCGACGGGGGAGAAGCGCACGAGGCGTCCGGCGCTGGTGACCGCTCCCACATCGCCGCGGACCGTCGCATCTACCGCGCTGCGGATGGCGTCGTGCTTGCTGCGCCGCGCGGGGGGCACGATGCCGCCCTCGAGCGCATTCGCGACGAGTTCGGCGCGCAGCATCCGGCCGGTCGCCGTGAGGAACACGCGGCACGGAGCGTCGGCGATCTGCAGGTCGGCCGCAGCCGCCGCCTTCGCGCCGCGGGGCGTGACCGGTCCGCCGTTCAACAGCAGAGTGCGCCGCGGCGTGCCGTAGGTGTCGGAAGCCGCTTCGAGCTCGCGCGCCACCTGGGCGCGCAGGAGCACATCGCTGCCGAGCAGTTCTTCGAGGGCCGCGATGTCGGCGCGCAGCTGGTCGCGCTCGGTCTCGAGTTCGATGCGCGAGAACCGGGTGAGACGGCGCAGGCGCAGCTCGAGGATGTACTCCGCCTGCAGTTGAGAGAGGTCGAACACCTCGATCAGACGCGTGCGCGCCTGCTCGCTGTCGTCAGAGGAACGGATGACCTGGATGACCTCGTCGATGTCGAGGATGGCGATGAGCAGTCCCTCGACGAGGTGCAGTCGCTCCTGCTTGCGCGCCAGACGGTACCGGCTGCGGCGCGTGACGACCGAGATCCGATGGTCGAGGTACACGCGCAGCAGCGGCTTGAGTCCCAGCGTCTGGGGCTGGCCGTCGACGAGGGCGACGTTGTTGATGCCGAAGGAGTCCTCGAGGGGCGTCAGTCGGTAGAGCTGGTCGAGGACGGCCTTCGGATCGAAGCCCGTCTTGATCGTGATGACCAGACGCAGGCCGTGATTGCGGTCGGTGAAGTCGGCCACATCCGCGATGCCGGTGAGCTTCTTCGCATTGACGGCGTCCTTGATCTTCTCGATCACCCGCTCCGGGCCCACCATGTACGGCAGTTCGGTCACGACGAGGCCGGTGCGTCGCGGGCCGAGCGACTCCACCGAGACCTTGGCCCGGGTGCGGAAGCTTCCGCGGCCGTTCGCATATGCATCCTTGATGCCGTCGAGACCGACGATGACGCCGCCACCCGGGAGGTCGGGGCCGGGGACGAACTCCATGAGCTCTTCGAGGGTCGCGTCGGGGTTGTCGAGCAGATGGATGGCGGCGGCGACGACCTCGTTGAGGTTGTGCGGCGCCATGTTCGTCGCCATGCCGACGGCGATGCCTGTCGTGCCGTTGACGAGCAGATTGGGGAAGGCGGCGGGGAGGACCTCGGGCTGCTGGAACTGTCCGTCGTAGTTCGGGATGAAGTCGACGACGTCTTCGTCGAGATTCTCAGTGAGTGCCAGCGCGGCCGGCGCCAGACGCGCCTCGGTGTATCGGGCGGCGGCCGGGCCGTCGTCGAGGGAGCCGAAGTTGCCGTGCCCGTCGACGAGCGGCACCCGTAGCGCGAAGTCCTGCGCGAGGCGCACGAGCGCGTCGTAGATGGGTGAGTCGCCGTGGGGATGCAGCTTGCCCATGACCTCGCCGACGACGCGTGCGCTCTTCACGTGTCCGCGGTCGGGGCGCAGTCCCATGTCGGCCATCTGGAACAGGATGCGTCGCTGCACCGGCTTGAGTCCGTCGCGCGCGTCCGGGAGGGCACGCGAGTAGATGACCGAGTACGCGTACTCGAGGAAGGACCCCTGCATCTCGGCAGACAGGTCGATGTCTTCGATGCGGCCTTCCTCGGCGGGCGCAGAATCGGACGTGGCTCGGGACATGCAGAACACCTCGGGTCGAAAAGGGCCTGGCGCGGGTATGCGAGACTGGGCCCGATGACCCTCAGCCTACCGGCGGACCCCTCCGGCGCCCCGAGGCTCACCGGTGTGCTGCCCGACGCGGTCGCGGCCCTCGACGCAGGCTCGACCCGCTGGCCCGCCGTGCAGAGCCTCATCGTCTTCGTCGTCGACGGACTCGGCGCCGCCAACCTCGGCGAGAACGTCGCATATGCGCGTTTCCTCGCGGAACATCGCGGCAAGAAGCGCGTCGCGACCTCGGTGTTCCCGAGCACGACGGCGGCCGCCCTCACGAGCCTGCTCACCGCATCAGAGGTCGGCCAGCACGGACTCGTCGGCTACCGTGCGCGCGACCCGCTGACGGGGCTCGTGCACAACCAGCTCACGGACTGGGGCCCTCGCGCGCTCGACCCGCTCACGTGGCCTCAGATCGCCCCGCTGAGCGCGACCGACACGGCGCACCGCTGGGTCGTGGCCTCGAAGCCCGAGTATGCCGGCACGGGCTTCACCGAAGCGACGCTCCGCGGGGCGGAGAACTTCGGTGAGAAGCGGCTCGATGATCGTGTCGAGCGTGCGATCACTGAGGCGCGCAGCGCACCGGGAACGATCGTCTACCTGTACGCGCCCGAGCTCGACTCGGCCGGTCATCGGCACGGCGTCGCCTCAGATCGGTGGACCGCCGCCCTCGAGGCCGTGGATGCGGCAGCGCGCCGCCTGCACTCGGCCGCCGGTGCGGGTGTTGGGGTGATCGTCACCGCTGATCACGGGATGGTCGACGTCCCGAGACACCGTCAGATCGTCATGACGGAGGGCGACCCCCGACTCGAGGCGGCTGCCGCGATCGCCGGGGAACCGCGGATGCTGCATCTGTACGCACATCCCGGCGGCGAAGCGTCCTTGATCCGTGCCTGGCGTGAGGAACCGACGGCCTGGGTGTTCACTCGAGAGGAAGCGATCGCCGCCGGGCTGTTCGGGGGCTCCGTCTCCGCCGCGGTCGCCGCGCGCATCGGCGACGTGATGGTGGCTGCACGCGGCCGCGTCGCCTACTACGACGGCCGCCTCGCCGACACGTCGGCGCAGCACATGGTGGGTCAGCACGGCTCACTCACCACGGAGGAGCGGGTCGTCCCCCTGATCGGACTGGGGGGCTTCGCCGGCTGAGAGCAGCGCTCAGCTCTCGTCGGAACGGGCTCCGAAGACGATCTCGTCCCAGGAGGGCATCGATGTCCGCCCCTTGCGGCGTCCGGCGTCGGAGGCGGGTTCGGTGCGGGAGGCCTCCGCGGGTGCGGAGTCGTTCGTCTCGCTGTATCCCGGCTCCAAGGCATCGAACAGCGCGACAGGCGACGGCGCGCGGGTCGGCTCCTCGGAGGTCTCTGCGGTGGGAGCGGCCGTGCGCTGACCGCGTCGGCGGCGCAGCGCCTCCAGCAGATCCGCTGTCTCGGCGGAGGTCTGCACGGCTTCGGGCGCGCGTTTGATCGCGGCATCCTGCACGGCGGGGCTCACCGGTGCCGGCAGGGTCGGGCGTTCCGTCGCGTCGTGGCGGGGGCCGAACGCACCGCTGTCGAAGCGCGTGTCGTCCTTGATCCCGGGAGTGTCGAGTGCGCGCAGGCGCGGGATGAGTCCCTCGGGAAGCGAACCCTGACGGGAGAGCTGCGTGGCATCGGCGTTCAGCGGCGACAGCGAGCTGCGGCGGGGCTCGAAGCTCCAGCGCGCGTCGCGCTCGACATCACCGGCGACGAAGCCCAGCTTGACGACCCACCCGGTGGGTTCCTTCCAGCTGGTCCACCGCTCGCCGGTCGCGCCCGCTTCCGCCAGCTTTGCCCGCACCGCGTCGCCGAAGCTGGTCTGGTTGTCGCCGTCGAAGTCGGATCCGAGCAGGACGGGAACCGCGAGCGCCTGTCCGACGATGAACTCGCGTTCGGCGAGCACGGGCGGCTCGAACCGGACGACGTCCTCGAGAGTCGCGCCGAGCACCTCGGCGACCTCGCGTGCCGACAGGCCTGCGCGGATCTGCGCCTGGATCTCGCGGGGGCTGGGGCGATTCGCCTTGGCGGGCTCCTCGCGCTCCTTGCGCGCCCGACGAAGCTCTGCGCGCAGTACTTCATCGATGGCCAGGGAGTAGCGCTGCCCGGACTCGGTGGAGACCACCAGCACACCGTCTTCGGTGCCGATCACTCTGAGTTGTTCCATGCGACACACGCCTCCCATCTGCCGTGTGGGGCCATGCTGACACAGGGCGTCGCCGCGGGCGGGAATATCCAGGGCGTGGCGCGAGTTTCGATGCGTGCCGACCCCGATGAGAGCACCACGCATCTGCATTTGCTAAATGCCACCCGGTCATGCAAACTATCGCCGCCTGCCCGACGGCGGGAGATCCACAACGCGACAAGAGACACGAGAAGAATGGCTACGGACTACGACGCCCCCCGCAAGACCGAAGACGACAGCGAGTCCATCGAAGCGCTCAAGGAGCGCGTTCCGGACAAGATGTCCGGGGCCGTCGACGTCGAAGACGCCGACAACCCGTCGGGCTTCGAGCTGCCCGGCGCCGACCTTTCGGACCTGGAGCTCGACGTCGTCGTGCTCCCCGCGCAGGAGGATGAGTTCACCTGCGTCAGCTGCTTCCTGGTGAAGCACCGCTCACAGATCGACCACGAGGAGGCGCTCGGCGCTATCTGCGTGGAGTGCGCTGCCTGACCTGCGCTCTGCGCACAGCCGCGGCGAGTCGGTCGGGGGTCCGAGAGGACACCACCCACGCCGGAGTCGGATCGTCCGCATCCTCGACAGGAATGACGACCGCCCCACCGATTCCGCCGCGCACCAGCATCCATGACCGAGGGTCGGCATCCCGGCCACGCGCGAACCGCGCGTCCTCGCCTGTATAGGCGACCGGCTCTCCCAGAAGGTCGACCGGGATGTGGGCGCGACCCGCGCGAAGCTCTCCTTCGCTGACCTCGACGCGCGGCGCGGATGCCATCAGCGCCCAGATGATCAGCGCCGCGACCGCGGCACCGGCCACCAACGCGATCGTGGTGTCGACGGGCGAGAGGGCGAGCGCCACCATGGGAGCGCAGACCGCGGCCGCGACGAGCGTCCACAGCGAGGGGCTCAGGCGTTCGCGATAGACGACGTCGGAAGTCATGTTCTGCATTACCCTCGTGAGGTGGCCGAAAGCGTGGACATCCCCATTATCGCGCCCGTCGTCCCTGCGTTCGCTCATCCGGGCGACGCCGGGGCCGACCTGATCGCCGCAGAGGGGGTGCGACTCGGACCCGGCGAGCGTGCCCTCGTGGGAACGGGCGTGCGCATCGCGCTGCCCGAAGGGTACGCGGCCTTCGTCATGCCCCGTTCCGGGCTTGCGGCCAAGCACGGGGTCACCGTGGTCAACGCGCCCGGAACCGTCGATGCGGGCTACCGCGGCGAGATCAAGGTCGCGCTCTTGAACACCGACCGCGCCGAGGCCTACGAGGTTTCGGCGGGGGATCGGATCGCGCAGCTGGTGGTTCTGCCCATCCCGCCGGTTCGCTTCATCCCGGTCGACGAGCTGCCCGCCAGTGTGCGCGGCGAAGGGGGCTTCGGCTCCACCGGATACGACACTTCTGCGAGGACGACCCGATGACCGACGCATCTCTGGAACCGAGCGGCAAGAGCGCTCCGATCGACCGCGAGACCGCGGGGCCTTTCGACGAGTCGGAGGTGAACCCGGTCCGTCCCTACATCGACCTGGGAGCGATCAAGGTGCTGCCGCGAGAGGGACTGAATCTGCGGCTCGAAGTGGAGGAGCAGACCAAGCGCATCGTCGCCGTCGGACTCGACTACGCCGACTCGACGCTCCAGGTGCAGCCGTTCGCTGCACCTCGGTCCAGCGGGCTCTGGGAGGAGACGCGCGAGCAGATCCGTCAGCAGGTGCGTCAGCAGGGCGGTCGGGTCGAGGAGCGAGAGGGACCGCTCGGTCCGGAGCTCCTCGCCGAGGTTCCGGTCGTCGTGGCCGGTGACGCCGGCAGCGGCGCCAAGCGACTCGCTCGCTTCGTGGGCGTCGACGGCCCTCGTTGGTTCTTGCGAGGCGTGATCGGGGGAGCGGCGACGTCCAACGTCGAAGCCGCTGCTCAGATCGAGGATCTGTTCCGCTCGCTGGTGGTGGTGCGCGGCGGGACGCCGATGCCCCCGCGCGATCTGATCCCCCTCAAGATGCCGGCGACTCCGGGCGCGGCGTGAACTCCGACGAGACGCACGGCGAACGGCCGTCGCTCGACCCGCCGGCTCCCGTCGAGCCCCGCGCCTCCGAGCTCATCGGGTCCGCGCTGGGTGCGGCCGCGCGACGCGCCGGGATGGATCCTGCGCAGGAAGCGAGCACCGGTCACGTCGTGTGGCACGCCATGGGCGGTTGGCGCGGTGTCGTCGAATCCGTGCTCCCGAGCCTCCTCTTCGTCATCGTCTACACCGCGACGACGAACCTCGTTCTGTCCCTCGCGACCTCCGTCGGCATCGCCGTCGTGTTCACCGTGGTGCGCCTACTGCAGAAGTCGCCGGCATCCGCCGCGCTCGGCGGACTCGTCGCAGCCGGCGTCGCCGCTGTTCTGGCGCTGATCACGGGCAATCCATCCGACAACTTCGTGCCGGGGCTGCTGACGAACGCCGGTTACGGGCTGGCGATGCTCGTCTCCGCACTCATCGGCTGGCCGATCATCGGGCTGGCCGCCGGTTACCTGCTCGGCGAGGGCACCTCATGGCGGCAACTCAAGGCGAAGCGCCGCGCCTACTTCTGGCTCACCATCGCCTGGGCGGCACTCTTCTTCGTGCGGTTGGCGGTGCAGCTCCCGATCTACTTCTCGTCGCTCGATCCGGCGAATCGGGAGAGCGCGGTGGCGCTGCTGGGAACCCTCAAGATCGCCATGGGCCTGCCGCTTTTCGCGCCTCTCGTGGCCGTCACCTGGCTGACCGTCCGCGCCGTCCACGCGCGGGCCTCGCAGGGCAGCACCCCCGTCGAGGAGTCCGACGCCCGGTGATACCATTTATCTCGACATCGAGATAAATTTCCGGGCGACGGGGTAAGGCATACCTTCCTAGCAACCCCTTCCGGACGCGGGGAAGATGGGCAGATCGGGCCCCGCGACGACGCCCGTGAACGCCGACGAAGGAGACAGACGTGTCCACGGTTGACAGCTTCGGTGCGAAAAGCACCCTGACGGTCGGCAGCACCGACTACGAGATCTTCCGTATCGACACGGTCGCCGGTTACGAGAAGCTCCCCTTCAGCCTCAAGGTGCTCCTGGAGAACCTGTTGCGCACCGAAGACGGCGCCAACGTGACCAAGGAGCAGATCCAGGCGCTCGGGTCCTGGAACCCGGATGCGGAGCCCGACACCGAGATCCAGTTCACGCCCGCGCGCGTGGTGATGCAGGACTTCACGGGCGTGCCCTGCATCGTCGACCTCGCGACGATGCGTGAGGCCGTGACCGCCCTCGGCGGCGACCCGAACCGCATCAACCCGCTCTCGCCGGCGGAGATGGTCATCGACCACTCCGTCATCGCCGACCTGTTCGGCTCCGAGAACGCCCTCGAGCGCAACGTCGAGATCGAGTACGAGCGCAACGGAGAGCGCTATCAGTTCCTCCGCTGGGGCCAGACGGCCTTCGACGACTTCAAGGTCGTCCCGCCGGGCACCGGCATCGTGCACCAGGTCAACATCGAACACCTCGCCAAGGTCATCTACGACCGCTCGGTCGACGGCGTGCTGCGCGCGTACCCCGACACGTGCGTCGGCACCGACTCGCACACCACGATGGTCAACGGCCTCGGCGTGCTCGGCTGGGGCGTCGGCGGCATCGAGGCAGAGGCGGCCATGCTCGGTCAGCCCGTCTCCATGCTCATCCCGCGCGTCGTGGGCTTCAAGCTCACCGGCGAGATCCCGGCGGGTGTGACCGCCACCGATGTCGTCCTCACGATCACCGACATGCTGCGCAAGCACGGCGTCGTCGGCAAGTTCGTCGAGTTCTACGGCGAGGGTGTCGCCTCCGTCCCGCTGGCCAACCGCGCCACCATCGGCAACATGAGCCCGGAGTTCGGCTCCACGGCCGCCATGTTCCCGATCGATGACGTGACCCTCGACTACCTGCGTCTCACCGGACGCAGCGACGAGGCGATCGCCCTCGTCGAGGCGTACGCCAAGGAGCAGTCGCTCTGGCACGACCCTTCGCGCGAGCTGGTCTTCAGCGAGTACATGGAGCTCGACCTCGCGACCGTCGTCCCCTCGATCGCCGGCCCCAAGCGTCCCCAGGACCGCATCCTGCTCTCCGAGGCGAAGGCGCAGTTCGAGAAGGACATCCTCAACTACGCGACCGCCTCCACGTCGGACTCGATCGTCGACCTCGAGGGCGACCAGTCCTTCCCCGCATCCGACCCCGGCCCCGTGCCCGGCGACGAGCACGTGCACACCAGTGAGATCCTGATCTCCAGCGGCGGACCGGCGGCGGCATCCAAGCCCGTCAAGGTGACGCCTGCTGAGGGCGCGCCCTACATCCTGGACAACGGCGCGGTCACGCTCGCTGCGATCACCTCCTGCACGAACACGTCCAACCCGTCGGTCATGATGGCGGCAGGTCTGCTCGCGAAGAAGGCCGTCGAGAAGGGCCTGACGCGCAAGCCCTGGGTCAAGACGACCCTCGGCCCTGGCTCCAAGGTCGTCACCGACTACTACGAGAAGTCGGGTCTCGACAAGTCGCTCGAGGGTCTCGGTTTCTACACCGTCGGCTATGGCTGCACGATCTGCATCGGCAACTCGGGTCCGCTCATCGAAGAGGTCTCCGAGGCCATCAACAAGAACGACCTCGCCGTGACGGCCGTGCTCTCGGGCAACCGCAACTTCGAGGGCCGCATCAGCCCGGACGTGAAGATGAACTACCTCGCGTCGCCACCCCTCGTGGTGGCCTACGCGCTGGCGGGTTCGATGAACTTCGACTTCGACAACGACCCGCTCGGCAAGGACCAGAACGGCGAAGACGTGTTCCTCAAGGACATCTGGCCTTCCACCGAGGAAGTCCAGGCCGTCATCGACAGCTCGATCTCGCGCGAGCAGTTCATCAAGCAGTACGCGACCGTCTTCGACGGCGATGACCGCTGGCGGAACCTGCCCACGCCCACCGGTCCGGTGTTCGAGTGGGACGCGGACTCCACCTACGTGCGCAAGGCGCCCTACTTCGACGGCATGTCGATGGAGCTGACTCCGGTCTCCGACATCACCGGTGCCCGGGTGATGGCGACCCTGGGCGACTCTGTGACGACCGACCACATCAGCCCGGCAGGCAACATCAAGGCGGGCACCCCCGCCGCGCAGTACCTGACGGAGCACGGCGTCGCACAGAAGGACTTCAACTCCTACGGCTCGCGCCGCGGGAACCACGAGGTCATGATCCGCGGGACGTTCGCGAACATCCGCCTCAAGAACGCGATCGTCAGCGCGGTCAACGACGGCGCTGTCGTCGAGGGCGGCTACACGCGCGACTTCACGCAGCCCGGCGGCCCGCAGTCGTTCATCTACGACGCCTGCCAAAACTACGCCGCACAGGGCACGCCTCTCGTCGTGTTCGGCGGTAAGGAGTACGGCTCCGGCTCGTCGCGCGACTGGGCGGCCAAGGGCACGAGCCTCCTGGGCGTGAAGGCCGTCATCACCGAGAGCTTCGAGCGCATCCACCGCTCGAACCTGATCGGCATGGGCGTCGTTCCGCTGCAGTTCCCCGAGGGTGAGAGCTGGTCCTCGCTCGGTCTCGACGGCACCGAGATCGTCTCGATCACGGGCCTGGAGAAGCTCAACGAGGGCATCACGCCCAAGACGGTGACCGTCACGGCCGAGCCGAGCGAGTTCTCGCCGGAAGGCAAGCAGACGATCACGTTCGAGGCGAAGGTGCGCATCGACACCCCCGGCGAGGCGGACTACTACCGCAACGGCGGCATCCTGCAGTACGTGCTGCGCTCGCTCGTCTGAGCGTTCGCACCGCAGACGGGTCGGTCCTGGCAAGGACCGGCCCGTCTTTTGCTGCAGCGGCTAACCTGTGGAGATGAGCCGGATCTTCGCGACGCCGTTCGCCGACATCTACCCGCTCTACATGGCGAAGATCGAGCGGAAGGGGCGCACGAGCGTCGAGCTCGATGAGGTCATTCGATGGCTCACAGGGTTCGATGACGGGGAGATCGCCCGTCACCTCGCCGAACGGACCAGCCTCGAGGACTTCTTCGCACAGGCTCACCTGAACCCGCGAGTCGATCGGATCACCGGCGTGATCTGCGGCATTCGGGTGGAGGAGATCGACGACCCCCTGATGCAGCAGATCCGCTATCTGGACAAGCTCGTCGACGAACTCGCGAAGGGACGCCCGATGGCGAAGGTGTTGCGGCAGGAGCCCGCAGGCGCCGGCGGGACCCGCTCATGACGGCCTCGCCCGAGAGGAAGAGAATGGATATGTCGTTGTTGTCCGACGTGACCCGGCCCAGCGATCTGCGCACCCTCACGACCGCGCAGCTCGAGGAGCTCGCGGGCGAGATCCGCGCCTTCCTCATCGAGAACGTCGCCCGCACGGGCGGGCATCTCGGCCCGAATCTCGGGGTGGTGGAGCTGACGATCGCTCTGCACCGCGTCTTCGACTCCCCGAACGACCCGATCGTCTTCGACACGGGGCACCAGTCGTACGTGCACAAGCTGCTCACCGGGCGGCAGGACTTTGCCGCGCTGCGCTCGCGCGGCGGCCTGGCCGGTTATCCGCAGCGTGCGGAGAGCGAGCACGACATCGTCGAGTCCTCTCACGCCTCGAGCTCGCTCAGCTGGGCGGACGGCATCTCCCGTGCCTTCGCGCAGACGGGGCGTCGGGACCGACACGTCGTGGCCGTCGTCGGAGACGGCGCGCTCACCGGCGGCATGACCTGGGAGGCGCTCAACAACATCTCCGACGACAACGACCGCAACCTGGTCATCGTCGTCAACGACAACGGCCGTTCCTATGCGCCGACGATCGGCGGAATGGCGCGTTACCTGAACCGCGTACGCACCGCCGACGCCTACCAGAGCCTGCACCGTGGGTCACGGAATCTCATCACCCGTCTCGGGCCGGCCGCACGGGCGTTCTACCGCGGTGTACGCGGCGGCACCCGCGGGTTCCTCTCGAGGTTCACCAACAACGAAGCGCTCTACTCGAATCTCGACATCAAGTACCTGGGCCCGATCGACGGTCACGACATCCGGGCGCTCACGGAGACGCTCGAGCTCGCGAAGAACTACGGCGCACCCGTGATCGTCCACACGATCACGGAGAAGGGCCGCGGTTACCAGCCCGCCGTGGACGACGAGGCCGACCAGTTCCACGCGGTGGGCCGCATCGACCCGGTGACGGGTGCGACCCTCGGTGCGGACGCGGGAACCGCGTGGACCGACGTGTTCGCGGAGGAGCTCACACGCATCGGGGCGGAGCGTCCCGACGTGATCGCCGTCACCGCCGCCATGCTGCGCCCGACGGGTCTCCTGCCCTTCGCGCAGCGGTTCCCCGACCGGGTCTACGACGTCGGCATCGCCGAGCAGCACGCGGCCGCATCCGCAGCGGGTCTCGCCTATGGCGGGCTACACCCCGTCGTGGCGATCTATGCGACGTTCATGAACCGCGCCTTCGACCAGGTGCTGATGGATGTGGCATTGCATCGCGCCGGCGTCACGTTCGTCCTCGACCGCGCCGGCGTCACGGGTCCCGACGGCCCGAGTCATCACGGCATCTGGGACCTCGCGATGCTGCAGCTCGTGCCCCGCATCCGCATCGCCGCTCCGCGCGACGCGGCGCGGCTGCGTGAGGAGCTCGCGGAGGCCGTGGCGGTCCCGGATGCGCCCACCGTGCTGCGCTATCCGAAGGGAGCCGTGGGCAAGGAGCTTCCCGCCGTCGCGCGTCTGGACGACGGCGTCGACGTTCTCGTGAAGCCCCAGGCAGCCGACGTGCTCATCATCGGCATCGGACCCATGGCGCACACGGCCGTAGAGGTCGCCGCGCGATTGTCCGCGCAGGGCATCGGCGCGACAGTCGTCGATCCGCGCTGGGTCGTTCCCGTGGCCGGCTCTCTCGTGGAGTTGGCCGCCGCGCACCGACTGGTGATCACGATCGAGGACGGCATCCGGGTGGGCGGGATCGGCACCCGCATCCGCCAGGTGCTCCGTGAGAACGGCGTCGACACGGCTGTCGACGAGCTCGGAGTCCCGGACGAGTTCATCGACCATGCTTCCCGCGACCAGATCCTCGTGGACGCCGGGCTCACCGCCGCCAAGATCGCGCAAGACGTCGTCGCGCAGGTGCTGGGCACCCGGATCCCCGTCGCTCGAGGATCGAAGGATGCGGCGGATCTCCGTGTCCCGGACGACGAAGGCGTCGGCTCGCACAAGGCGTGACGCGCCGGAACGACGAAGGGGTGGGCCCCCCCCCCCGGGGGGCCCCCCCACGGGGTGGGCAAGGGCCCCCCCCCCGCCCCCGG
>JASCPH010000150.1 GCA_029959545.1 Microbacteriaceae bacterium PS02066
GTGTGAGATGACTACCGCAACCCTCGCCCTGTGCATCATAGTCGCGGTCGCCGGCGCGATCCTGGTCATCCTCGGCGCCGCCCACAAGCCCCGCACCAGCGGACTTCCCACGCGCAGCGCGCTTCGCGGGAAGGCGACACGCGACTTCACCCGCACGCAGCAGATCCAGCTCGTCGGCGGCGCCGCGGGCGGTCTGGTGTTCGCGCTGATCACCGGATGGTGGCTGCTCGTGATCGCCGTGCCCGTCGCCGCTGTCGGCCTGCCATGGCTGCTGCAGAAG
>JASCPH010000151.1 GCA_029959545.1 Microbacteriaceae bacterium PS02066
GGCCCGGTCGGGGATCACGTTGTGCTTGTAACCGGCGGCCAGCCCCGTCGCGTTCGCCGTCGTGCGCAGACTCGCCCGAAGGAACGCGGATGCGGGCCCGGCGGCGTCGGCCAGCGCATCGGGATCGTCGGCATCCATCCCGGTGAGACGCGACATCTCGGCGAGGAAGCGCGCGGTGGTGGCGGTGAGCCGCAGGGGCCACTCGGTGCGCCCGAGTGCTGCGACGGCCTCGGTGAGGCGGACCACGGCGTTGTCCGGGTGGAATCTGCTGCCGTGGCC
>JASCPH010000152.1 GCA_029959545.1 Microbacteriaceae bacterium PS02066
GGGGGGGGGGGGGGGGGGGGGGGGGGGGGGGGGGGGGGGGGGGGGGGGGGGGGGGGGGGGGGGGGGGGGGGGGGGGGGGGGGGGGGGGGGGGGGGGGGGGGGGGGGGGGGGGGGGGGGGGGGGGGGGCGGGGGGGGGGGGGGGGGGGGGGGGGGGGGGGGGGGGGGGGGGGGGGGGGGGGGGGGGGGGGGGGGGGGGGGGGGGGGGGGGGGGGGGGGGGGGGGGGGGGGGGGGGGGGGGGGGGGGGGGGGGGGGG
>JASCPH010000153.1 GCA_029959545.1 Microbacteriaceae bacterium PS02066
TTCACCAAGACGGCATCACCCCGAAGGGATCCACACATTCCTGGCTAGGACTCTTAGCACCACTGGATTAGCTTGGGCGGTTCTTCGCCGGTACGGGAATATCAACCCGTTGTCCATCGACTACGCCCGTCGGCCTCGCCTTAGGTCCCGACTTACCCAGGGAAGATTAGCTTGACCCTGGAACCCTTGGTCTTTCGGAGGACGTGTTTCTCACACGTCTTTCGCTACTCATGCCTGCATTCTCACTCGTGTAGC
>JASCPH010000154.1 GCA_029959545.1 Microbacteriaceae bacterium PS02066
TTCACCAAGACGGCATCACCCCGAAGGGATCCACACATTCCTGGCTAGGACTCTTAGCACCACTGGATTAGCTTGGGCGGTTCTTCGCCGGTACGGGAATATCAACCCGTTGTCCATCGACTACGCCTGTCGGCCTCGCCTTAGGTCCCGACTTACCCAGGGAAGATTAGCTTGACCCTGGAACCCTTGGTCTTTCGGAGGACGTGTTTCTCACACGTCTTTCGCTACTCATGCCTGCATTCTCACTCGTGTAGC
>JASCPH010000155.1 GCA_029959545.1 Microbacteriaceae bacterium PS02066
CCGCGGCGCCCCGTAGGTTCCGCGCGAGTCGCGGTGAACCTTCCGAATGGTCACCGTGAGCGCCTCGTCCGCGACGCCGCGCGACGATGGTGGCCGGGACGCCCACTCGTAGTAGCCAGACGTCGAGGCCTTCAGGAACCGGCAGGCCACCGCGACAGGGATTCCGTCGGCGGCAAGCTCCTGGACCAGCCGGAACCCTATTTTGGGAGCACGTTCTCCCTGGCGAAGTAGGCCGAAGCACGCTTGAGGATCTCG
>JASCPH010000156.1 GCA_029959545.1 Microbacteriaceae bacterium PS02066
CGAGATCCTCAAGCGTGCTTCGGCCTACTTCGCCAGGGAGAACGTGCTCCCAAAATAGGGTTCCGGCTGGTCCAGGAGCTTGCCGCCGACGGAATCCCTGTCGCGGTGGCCTGCCGGTTCCTGAAGGTCTCGACGTCTGGCTACTACGAGTGGGCGTCCCGGCCACCATCGTCGCGCGGCGTCGCGGACGAGGCGCTCACGGTGACCATTCGGAAGGTTCACCGCGACTCGCGCGGAACCTACGGGGCGCCGCGG
>JASCPH010000157.1 GCA_029959545.1 Microbacteriaceae bacterium PS02066
GGGTCGGTGCCGTGGTGCTGCTGGTCGTCGCCGCCGCGCGGGCGCGGACCGGAGGGTGGGCGCTGGGGATCGGCCTGATCCTCGGAGGCGCGATCGGGAACCTGATCGACCGGCTGTTCTCCCCCCCCTGGGTTCGGGGTCGGGCACGTCACCGACTTCCTCGCCTACGGGAACCTGTTCATCGGCAACCTCGCCGACGTCGCCCTCGGCGCCGGCGTCATCGTCCTCGGCCTGAGCCTGTGGACCCG
>JASCPH010000015.1 GCA_029959545.1 Microbacteriaceae bacterium PS02066
CCGCCGCAGCGGCACCGAGGACGTCGCCGGTGCGGTGGGACTGGCCACCGCGCTCGAGCTCGCCGAGGCGGAACGCGCCGCATCCGCCGCCCGCGTCGGCGCCGCACGCGACGCGTTCGTCGCGCGCGTGCTCGCCACCGTTCCGTCGGCGGCGCTGACGGGACACCCCACCGAGCGGCTGGCCGCGACCGCGAGCTTCACGTTCGCGGGCACCAGCGGCGAAGCGGTGCTGCTGGAGCTCGAACGGCGCGGCATCGTCTCCTCCAGCGGATCGGCGTGCGCCGCCGGCAGCGACGAGCCCTCCCACGTGCTCGTCGCGATGGGCATCGCGCCCGAGGTGGCTCAGACCGCCGTGCGCTTCACCTTCCCCCACGACCTGACGGTCGATCTCGGGCCCGTCGCCGAGGCGGTCGCCGCATCGGTGGCGGCGGTACGATCGGCGACGTGAGTCAGAGCCCCCTCGTCACGGTCGTCGTCCCCGGCTACCAGGTCGAACCGTGGGCGCAGGCCGCCCTCGACTCGCTGCGCGCGCAGACGCTTCCCGACTGGACGGCGGTGCTCGTCGACGACGCGTCCTCCGATCGCACCGGCGAGCTGTTCCAGGCGGCCGCCGCCTCCGATCCGCGCTTCCGCGTGCTGAGCCTCACGCGGCGGGCTGGACTCGGCGCCGCCCGCAACGTCGCACTGAAGACGGTCGTCACGCCCTACCTCGGCTTCTTGGACGCCGACGACGTCATGCTGCCCGCAACCCTCGAGCGCTTCGTCACCACCCTGGATGAGAGCGGGAGCGATTTCGCGGTGGGCGCGTATGTGCGCCTGCGTCCGGACGCGTCGGGTGGCTACACCGCCGGCGACGTGCAGCCGTGGGTGAGCCGCGCGACGGCGCCCGCGCGGACGGCGACGACCCTCGAGGAGCACCCCGAGGTGACGGCGAACGTCGTCGCGTGGTCGAAGCTGAGCCGGACCGAGTTCTGGCAGCGCACCGGCCTGCGGTTTCCCGAAGGGCGGCTGTACGAGGATCAGGTCGTCGCCCAGCAGATGTACGCGAGAGCGCGCCGGTTCGACGTGATCTCGGACGTCGTCGTGTATTGGCGGGAGCGCGCCGACGGCTCCTCCATCACGCAGCACGAGGAACGACTGGATGTGCTGCGCGACTGCGTGGACGCGATGAGCGAGGGGATGCGGGTGCTCGACGGCACCGGGCATACGACCGCGGCACGCTCCCGCGCGCGCCAGCTGCTGCGCATGGACATCCCGCGGCTCGCGCGTGTGGCGGCGGCGCATCCCGACGACGAGTACCGCCGACTGGTGGGCGCGTTCGCCCGATCGGTCGCCGAGCGGCAGGATGCGGCGGCCGTCGCCCTCCCGGAGGACGCGCAGCCGCTGATCTCCGCCGCCCTGCTCTGGTGAGCGGCGCTCAGACGGTGAGCTGCTCGGCGGCGAGCGTGGCGTAGAGCCCCTGCGCCGCGACGAGTTCGGCGTGCGTGCCGCGCTCGACGATGCGGCCGTCGTCGACGACGAGGATCAGGTCGGCGGCGACAACGGTCGACAGCCGGTGCGCCACGGTGATCGTGGTGCGGCCACGGGACGCCGTGTCCAGCGCCTGCTGCACGACCCGCTCGCTGCGCGTATCGAGCGCCGAGGTGGCCTCGTCGAGCAGGAGCACCGGCGGGTCCTTCAACAGCACGCGCGCGATCGCGATGCGCTGCTTCTCTCCGCCCGAGAGCCGGTAGCCGCGCTCGCCCACGACGGTGTCGTAGCCCTTCTCGAAGCCCGTGATGACGTGGTGCACGTTGGCGGCCTCGCAGGCCGCGGCGAGCTGCTCGTCGGTCGCGTCGGGCTTCGCATATCGGAGGTTCTCGGCGATCGTCGCGTGGAACAGGTACGTTTCCTGCGAGACGAGCCCGATGCGGTCGATGACGGATGCGGCAGTGAGCGAGCGCACATCGGCGCCCGCGAACAGTACCGCGCCGCCGTCCACGTCGTAGAAGCGCGGGATGAGCGAAAGGACGGTGGACTTCCCCGCGCCGCTCGGCCCGACCAGCGCCAGGTGCTGCCCGGGCTCGGCGACGAAGGACACCTCGTCCAACAGGGGACGTGAGGAGGCGGCCGACTCCGGGTATCGGAAGGTGACGTCGCGCAGTTCGACGCGCCCGACCGGGCCCGGCGCATCCGAGACGTCGATCGCATCGGGTGCGTCACGGACGGCGGGTCGGAGGTCGAGGTACTCGAAGATGCGGGCGAACACGGCAGCGGAGGTCTGCACGTCGAGGGCCACGCGCATGAGGCCCATGAGCGGCTGCAGCAGGCGCGCCTGCACGGTCGTGAACGCGACGATCGTGCCGGCCGTGATCCCCGCATCCGCGCCGGCCGACATGAACAGGCCCGCCACCAGATAGATCACGGCGGGAACGCTCGCCATGATGACGCCCACGAGCGCGAAGAAGCCCTGGCCGCTCATGGCCTGGCGCACCTGCAGCCGGATCTGGATGCGGTTCTGCGCTCCGTAGCGCTCCGACTCGCTGCCCTGCCGGTTGAACGACTTCGCCAGCAGGATCCCCGACACGCTCAGGCTCTCCTGTGTGATGGCCGACAGCTCGGACAGGGATTCCTGCGTCTGTCCCGCGATGCGGGCGCGCACCTGTCCGACGCGACGCTGGATCAGCGCCAGAATCGGCATCAGGAAGACGGCGATGAGGGTGAGCCGCACATCGATCAGCACCATGGCCACGAGGGATGCGACGACGGTGACCGTGTTGCCCAGCACGCTCGTGACGGTGTTGGTCAGAACGCCCGAGACGGCACCCACGTCGTTCTGCAGCCTGGACTGGATCACCCCGGTCTTCGTGCGAGTGAAGAAGCCGAGCTCCATCGACTGCAGGTGATCGAACAGGCGCACGCGCAGATCACCGGTGACGTTGTTGCCGACCGTCGAGGTGAACCAGGTCTGGGCGACCTGAAGGCCCCCCGAGGCGAGGAAGAGCACGACCATGATCGCGACCAGGCGCACCAGCAGCCCCATGTCCACCCCCGACCCGTCGGCGGGGAAGAGCGCGTCGTCGAAGACCCGCTCGACAATGAGCGCCGGCACGACCGCGACGGCCGCACCGGCGACGACGAGCAGGGCCGTGATGATCAGGCGCGCACGGTACGGGCGAAACAGCGCGGCGATCCGGCGTCCGAGGTGAGGGATGCGGGGAGCCTCGGCGTTGCGCAGGCGCTGGGCGGCCGCATCCACTCCGCGAAATCCCGGCGGATGCGACGGGCCGGCCATACTCATGCGCTCAGCCTAGATCTCCCCCGAGCGGCCGGATCCTACCCGGTAGTCTTGTCCCGACGCGCATCGGTGCCGGTCCCGGGCGACGACCAGGCCCGACCGGATTCCGCCGTCTCGGGAATGCTCTCCCCGCTCACCGCGTTGTCTGATTCGCTCGCCACTTCCGGCGGCCGTCCCCATCCCTTTTCGATTCCGAGGAGACGACCATGCACGCCGAATCCGTCCAGACCGGTTCCGTGGCCACCACCACCGACTCCACCCCCGCCGTCCGCTCCGGCGAGAACCGCATCATCTGGCTGCTGCTCGTGGCGGCCTTCGTCGCGATCCTCAACGAGACGACGATGGGTGTGGCGATCAAGCACCTCATCACCGATCTCGACATCACCGCCGTGCTCGCGCAGTGGCTGACGACCGCCTTCATGCTGACCATGGCCGTCGTGATCCCGATCACCGGCTTCCTGTTGCAGCGGCTGACGACCCGCGCGGTCTTCCTGCTGGCGATGTCGCTGTTCTCGTTCGGAACGCTCATCGCCATGCTCGCCCCCGGGTTCGAGGTGCTGCTCGTCGCGCGCGTCGTGCAGGCCTCCGGTACGGCCATCATGATGCCGCTGCTCATGACGACCCTCATGACCGTGGTCGCGCCCGCCGCGCGCGGGCGGATGATGGGCCGCGTCAGCATCGTGATGGCACTCGCCCCCGCGATCGGCCCGACGATGTCGGGCTTCGTGCTGCAGTACTTCGGCTGGCGTTGGATCTTCGCGATCGTGCTCCCGATCGCCCTCGTGTCGCTCGCCATCGGCGCGCGATGGATCACCAACGTCGGCACGCAGACGCACTCTCGCATCGACGTGCTCTCGGTCGTGCTGTCGGCGTTCGGGTTCGGCGGCGTCGTGTTCGGCCTCAGCCAGATCGGCGGCGGCTCGCATGACGGCACGACGGATGCGGCGGCCGCCGCGTCGTCGATGACGCTCATCGTCTCGCTGGTCGTCGGCGTCGTGGCGCTCTCGTTGTTCGTGTGGCGACAGTTCGTGCTGCAGCGCGAGGATCGGGCGCTCCTGGACCTGCGCGTCTTCCGGTTCACGAACTTCACGATCTCGGTCGTGCACTTCGCGGTGCTCTCTCTCGCCTTCTTCGGCACGATCACGGTCCTGCCGCTGTTCGCGCAGAGCGCGCTGAACCTCGACCCGCTCACGACCGGCCTGATCGTGCTGCCCGGCTCTCTCGCGATGGGCCTCGCCGGTCCCTTCATCGGCCGCATCTACGACCGCTGGGGCACGCGCGTACTCCTCATCCCCGGCTCGATCCTCACGGTGTCGCTGCTGTGGGTGTTCACGACGCTGTCCGAGACGACGCCCGTCTGGGAGCTGGTCGTGACGCAGACGCTGCTCTCGATCGGCCTGGCGATGTCGTTCACGCCGCTGTTCACCGCGTCGCTCGGCTCGCTCGCACCCCGCTTCTACTCCTACGGCAGCGCGATCGTGAGCACCGTCCAGCAGGTGGCGGGAGCTGCCGGCGTGGCCGTCATGATCACGATCATGAACGCGGGCTTCGTCGCCAACCAGGCGTCCGGCGATGCGGCCGCCTGGGCGGCGGGTGCGCGCAACGCCTTCCTGTTCGCCGCGATCGTGGCGATCCCGACCATCGTCGGGGCGCTCCTCATCCGCAAGCCCGCGGATTCGATCGGCGCTCCGCCCGCGGGTCACTGACGCCGAAGCGCCCGGGAGGGGTCAGTCGATGCTGCAGGAGCCGCCGCCGCAGCAGCCGAAGGACTCCTCCGGGCTCGGCTGGCCGTTCTCGTCCACGACGGGACGGACGTTCAGCAGCTGGATCGGCGAGGGCTTCGTGGACATGACGACCATGCTACGTCCGCCAGGCGCCCCTGTCGCCGTGGTGAGCGGATGAGCGCGCCGGGCGCGCGGTGGTGTCTCAGCCGCTCCCGCGGCGCCGTCTGCACCAGACCCCGAGGCCACGCCGGTTTGCACAATCGGGCCGGCACGTCGCGGATGTGGTCGGACCGGGAGGCGGACGCACCGTTCTGCCCCGGCTCGGGCATGCCCCAGGCGCCCGCACAGCACCTTGCCGACGACGGGTTCCCGCACGGAGCGGCGCTCTGCGAGATCTGTTGGGGCTTCGTCCCGCTCGACGACGGCGTACTCGCGCCGCACGACGCCTTCCGCGGCACCGCGGACGCGGCGGAGGCCGAACGGCGCAGCGCGTGGTTCAACGCCCACGGCTGGTGAGGAGCTCTCCGCGGCGGCCATAGGCTCGAGCGTATGAGCGACACGGGTCGGATGCGGATCGTCGTCATGGGGGTCTCTGGCGCGGGAAAGTCGACGGTCGCGCTCGCGCTGGCCGCGCGGCTCGGGGGCGTCTACCTCGACGCCGACGACCTCCACGACGATGCGGCTCGTGCCAAGATGGCCGCCGGCGTGCCGCTGACCGACGAGGATCGCGCACCGTGGCTCGGTCGCGTCGGGCTCGCCTTCGGAACGGCGGGCGAGGCAGGACCCGTCGTCATTGCCTGCTCGGCGCTGCGCCGGCGGTATCGCGATCTCATCCGCGCCGAGGCCGCGGAGCCGATCTTCTTCGCGGCGCTGGAACTCGACGAGGCCACCCTCGCCCAGCGGATGGCGGCGCGCGCCGATCACTTCATGCCGGTGGCCCTGCTCGCCTCGCAGCTCGACACGCTCGAGCCGCTCGAGGCCGACGAGTGGGGTGTAACGGTCTCGACGCGCCGCAGCGTGCCGGAGGTCGTCGCGCGGATCGTCGAGGCCATTCCCACTCAGGGAACGATGGAGTCCACATAACCGCCGTCGCACCCCGCTCCTGCGCCTACGCCGTCGGCGTCGTCTTCAGTCTCTTCTTCCTCGGGCACATCAGCGACTGGACCGGGCGGCGACGCATGCTGGTGAATGTACGTGATGGAGCGGGCGCTCCACATCCCCGAGCGATCCGCCCGCATCCCCTGACGCCGACGAGACCCTCGCCAGGTGTCGGGCGGACGTTCGTCCGGTGTCGGAGCACTCCCACGCCAGGTTGCGCCATACTGGCGACGACGGCGCTTCCGCGACCGTCGGAAGGGAACCCGATGGCCGACAGCGTGCGCCGCGCCGACCCCTCCTCGTTCGTGCCGGGAGCGGTGCAGCAGTTCGGCTCCCCTTTGTCGACGCACGCCGTTTTCCTGATCGTGCGTGTGGCTGCAGGAGTGGACGCGCTCTCCCGTGTGCGCAGCGTTCTGGCGGATCTCTCGGGCACGATCAAGGCGGTCGCGTTCCGCGACCCCTCGGCGACGCTCACCTGCACCGTCGGGATCGGAAGTGAGATCTGGCCGCGCCTGGTGGGCACACCGCGCCCCGCCCAGCTCCGGCCGTTCGTCCCCATCGTCGGCGATGCGCACACCGCACCTGCGACCGCGGGCGACCTGCTTTTCCACATCCGCGCAGACCGCGCCGACATCTGCTTCGAGTTCGAGCGACAGCTCATGGACGCGCTGGGCGACGCGGTCGCGACAGAGGACGAGACCGCCTGCTTCCGCTACTTCGACCGACGAGACGTGCTCGGATTCGTCGACGGGACGGCCAACCCGGTCGGCGACGACATCGCCGACACGGTGCTCGTCGGCGACGAGGACCCCGACCACGCGGGCGGCACGTACATCGTGACGCAGAAGTACCTGCATCCCCTCTCCGCCTGGCGCGCGCTGCCCACCGAGGTGCAGGAGGCGATCATGGGCAGGTCGAAGGCCGACAACATCGAGCTCGACGATGCGACGAGCGGGCAGAAGGCCCACAAAACGCTGGCGACGATCGTGGACGACGAGGGCATCGAGCACGACATCCTCCGCGACAACATGCCGTTCGGCCGCCCCGGCGCCGCCGAGTTCGGCACGTACTTCATCGGGTGCTGCCGAGACCTCTGGGTGATCCAGCGGATGCTCGAGCGGATGTTCATCGGCGACCCGCCAGGGCTCCATGATCGGCTGCTCGACTTCTCGTCCGCCGTGACGGGCAGCGTGTTCTTCGCGCCGCGCCCCGACGTGCTGGACGGGCTCGACGACGAAGCCCCGAAGACCCCCGCCGCGACGACGCCTCCCCCGCGGGTCGCGGACTCCTCGCTCGGCATCGGCGGGCGCTCCTGACGATCGGAAGGACTCTCATGGATCACCTCTATCGCGACCTCGCGCCCATCACCGACGCGACCTGGGACACCCTGGACGACGAGGCACGCACGCGGCTGCAGCCGGCGCTCGGCGCCCGGCACCTGGTCGACTTCGTCGGCCCGCTCGGCTGGCAGCACTCGGCGACGACGCTCGGACGCGTCGGAACGAGCTTCTCGACGCCGTTCTCGGGCGTCACGGGGCGTTCGCGCCAGGTGCTACCGCTCGCCGAACTGCGCGCGGACTTCGCACTGTCGCGCAGCGAGCTCGACGACGACGCCCGCGGTGCCGTCGACACCGACCTGACGCCACTGGACGAAGCTGCCGTCGCGCTCGCGAGTGCGGAGAACGTCGCGGTCTTCCACGGCTGGGATGCTGCGGGGTTCGTCGGCATCATCCCGTCGTCACCGCATGCGCCGCTCAGCGGTGCCGGAGAGCCGGGTCGGCTCGCCCCCCTGGTCGCCGAGGCGATCGCGACACTGTCGGGCGCCGGTGTCGGCGGACCCTACGGTCTCGCCGTCGATACGGCGACGTGGACGGAGATCTCCGGCGGGAGCGACGCGGGAGGAGCCGTGCTGCAGCAGCACCTGGAGCGCGTTCTCGGCGGTCCGGTCGCGTGGACGCCCGGCATCACGGGTGCCGTCGTGGTGAGCCTTCGCGGCGGCGACTTCATCCTGGAGTCCGGCCAGGACATCTCGCTCGGGTACACGGCGCACAGCCGCGATGCGGTCGAGCTGTACCTCATCGAGAGCCTGAGCTTCCGCGTCGCGACGCCCGAGGCGGCGATCGCGATCCGCTGATCAGATCAGACGACGAGCACTCCCGACGCGGCGAGGGCGACCTGCTCGCTCATGCGGGCGAGTTCTGCCTCATCGCGGCCGATTCGCCAGAGCTGGATGAGCGACTGCGACAGCGCGACGACATTGGCCGCGGCGGCGGCGACATCCTGGTCCGATCGGTCGCGCCCGGCCGCGTCGGCCAGAGCCTCGGCCATGCGCTGCTCCATCTGCGTCATTGTGCCGGCGACGATCCGCGCGACGTCCGCGTCGGAGCCGAGTTCGGCGATCGTGTTCAGCATGAGGCAGCCGCGACGGTCCGGGTGCGCCGCGCAATCGGCGCGCACGGCGGCGAGGTAGGCACGGACGGTGTCGACCACGTCCCGTCCGGGCGTGAGAGCGGCCTCGACGAAGTTGACGCGCCCGGCGCAGTAGCGCCGGAAGATCAGGAGGAACAGCGCCCATTTGCTGCCGTACGCCTGATACAGACTCCCGTTGGCCACACCGGTCGCGGCTGAGAGATCGGTCAGCGCGGAGCCCCGATACCCGCGGGTCCAGAACTGTTCGGTGACCGCGTCGAGGAAGAGCTCTTCGTCGAAGGATCGGGCGCGAGGCATGGCCCCACCGTAGCGTGCGCGTGACGATGGCCGCGTCAGCGCCTGCCGAACCATCCGCTCAGCACGACGTGTCCCAGCGGGAGGAGCGACAGCAGCATGAGGACAGATCCGAGGACCTGGTCGGAGGGCCGCAGCAGAACGCCCGCGATGAGCGTGCCGGAGAAGATGACCCCGCTCATGGCGCGCGTCGCCAGCTTCTCGGTTCGCGCGAAGCGTCGTTCGAGACGCGAGAAGTCCACCGTGAGGCGCCCCTCTTCGAGGCGTGTGATGAGAGCGTCCGCGCGCTGCGGCAGGCGTGCGGTGATCGCGGCGACCGATGCCACCTCACCGAGCATGTCGCGCATCAGCTTTCCGCTCTCGGCCTGCAGCAGTTCAGATGCGTAGGGTTCGACCGCATCCCACACGTTGAACGCGGGGTCGAGCGTGCTGCACACTCCCGAGGTGATCGACATCGAACGGATGATGAGCAGGAAGTTCTCAGGCAGTTGGAACGGCATCTCGCGGGTGACATCCCCGAACTGCTCGGCGAAGTCGCGGAACTCCCTCGGGTCGACGTCGCGCAGCTCGGCGAATCCCATGCCGCCGAACCGCGCGAACAGTGTGGTCATCGCGCGTTCGAGTTCGACCGTGTCTGCGTCGGGCAGGAGTACGCCGACCTTGCCGATCCCTTCGACCAGGCGCTTGCTGTCGCGGGCAGCGACAGCGATCAGGAGGCCGCGGAGTCCGTCGCGCAGAGTGTCGGGCACCTCCCCCATCATCCCGAAGTCGATGAACGTCAGCCGGAACCCGCCCTCCACGGCGGCATCCGGCGTGACGAAGACGTTGCCCGGGTGGGGGTCGGCGTGGAAGAACCCGCGGCGGAACAGCTGGTCGAACATGACGCGGGCGAAGAGCTTCGCCACCTGCGCCGGATCGATGCTCGCCGCCCGGAGGGCGTCCGCATCCGAGATCTTGATGGCCGTGACGTCCGCCAGGGTGAGGACGCGGCGTGTGACGCGCTCCCACGCCACGACGGGGGCGTCCACACGCGGCTCGTCGGCGACGTCGGCCGCGAATCGCTCCGCCCAGGCCGCCTCGTGCAGGTAGTCGGTCTCGGCGAGGCTGGTGGCGGCGAACTCCTCGACCAGGGCCGGCGCGTCGACACGCTCACGCACGATGCGGATGCGGCGCAGCCAGCCGCCCACGCGGCGAAGGGCGGCGAGGTCGACCGCGACGATCTCATCGATGCCGGGGCGCTGCACCTTCACGACGGCCTCGGCGAAGCCGACGTCCTGCGCGAGGGTGTCATGCAGACGGGCGCGGTGCGCCTGCCCGAGAGATGCTGCCGCGACAGGGGTCGGATCGAAACGCGCATATGCGCGTTCCAGCGGCATCCCCAGCTCCTCCTCCGCGGCGGCGCGGATGGCCGCGAACGGGAGCGGGGGCACCTCGTCCTGCAGTCCCTCGAGCTCTTTCGTGATCTCGGGCGGCAGCACGTCGAGACGGGAGGAGAGGAACTGCCCGACCTTGATCATGAGCCCGCCGAGTTCGAGCGCGAGCGCATGGAACCGACGTGCCAGCCGAGTCATCCGCTGCGGCTGGCGCCGCATCGCGAGGCGCGTCAGCCCCAGGCGCGGCAGGACGAGCTCGAACCACCAGACCTGGACGAGGGCGCGTGCGGCGAAGCGGATGATCCGGTTGTAGCGTGCCCGAGTATCGGTCACGACCGGGTCCGCTCCGCCGTCACCTGCCGGCGGCACCGGGTTCAGTCCTCGGCGAGGATCGCGTACAGGCGCCGGCGCGTCTCGCCGAGCGCGTCGACCGCGGCCTGAACCTGCTCCGGCGAACCCGTGCGGGCGACCTGAGCGACGACCTGGGCGAGCTCCATGCCGGCCTTCGGCAGCGCGGTCATACGCCCGCTGTCACGCATCCCCGGCGCCTCCCAGGGGGCGTCGGACTCGGCAGCCTCCTCGGCCTCCGCGGCGCCCGCTTCGGTGAGCGAATACGTCTTGCGCCCGCCCGCTTCTTCGGCGACGATGAGTCCCTCGTCGGCCAGCAACTGCAGTGTCGGATACACGGAGCCGGCGCTGGGCTTCCACGCCCCGCCGCTGCGCTCGGCGATCTCACTGATGATCTGGTAACCGTGCATCGGCTGCTCGGCGAGCAGGAGCAGAACGGCGGCACGGACATCGCCGCGTCCGACCCGGAAGCCGACCTTCTTGTCGACCGAGGACCGCATCTGCTCCATGGCGTCCCAGAGACTTCCCGGCAGCCCGCCACCGAATCCTGCACCCGCGAATGGATTGCTCATCGTGACCTCCTCAGTTCGTGAACGATACTTCACGATATATCGTTCACGCCGGGAGCGGCAGGTGCCTCAGAAGACTCCCAGGAGGCAGCACGAAGCGCCCCCAACCGATACGAGTCTGTGACTCTTCTATGCACGCGCGTCGATCGATCGGTGCATAGTGTCGCAGTCATGAAGCGGAAACTCCTGTTCTCCACCGTCGCCCTGGCGCTCGTCGCGCTCTCCGGCTGCGCCGCGACGCCGGCACCAGCGCCGTCCGTGCCGACCGGCATCGCGGGGACCACAGCAACCGCACCCCCCACGCCCGAGCCCGAACCCGCTCGGCTCGTGATCGGCATCCAGGCGATCGGGTATGAGCACGACGGGCAGACTCAGGTCGTCTCCTACACCGAACCGGTCGACCTCCAGATCCTCCTCCGCTCGATCAGCGGAGAGGATCCCGTCCAGACCCCGATCGACAGCCTGCCAGGATACGACTTCCAGCGGCAGAGCTTCGACTACGACGGGATCGTCGTCGTGTCGGGTCCCGACGGCCCCGCGGACGTCAGAGTGACGACCGCGATGTTCCACGGTGTCCCGGTGGCGACGCAGGAGGGCATAGCCGTCGGCTCGTCGCGTACGGAAGCGATGGATGCGGGAGCCCGCGACGGCTACGACCAGAACGGCGACGGCATCGCGGACTGGCTGGATCTCGGTTCGGTGGAGATCTCCGGCACCCAGTCGCTGGTGAACCCCGGCTCTGTCGGCATCCAGTTCGTGATGCTCGGCCTCGACGGCGACACGGTGCGCGAACTACAGGCGCCCGCCAACGACTTCTCGGATCTTTGACCCGCACGATCGGGACCGCTCAGAAGGGCGGCCCGCCGTCTTCGGGCGCCCCGGACGCCCTCCCCGCGGATGCGGGGACGAAGCGGGGTGTTCGTCGCTCCGGTTCGACGCGGTAGCGACGACCCGAGGGTGATGTCCAGACGATCACGCCATCGGGGTGCTGTCGGGTCTGCCATCCGCCGTGATGCTTGACGGTGTGGTGACCCTTGCACAGCGGGGTGAGATTGTCGGCGCGCGTTTCGCCGCCGTGCTCCCATGCCACCGTGTGGTCGATCTCGCAGCGATCGGCAGCCACCCGGCACCCGGGGGCGGTGCAGTGCGCGGCCCGCCAACGCACGAGGCGCTGCAGGTCGGCGGGCGGGCGGTACCGCGTGCGCCCCACGGAGAGCACGACGCCCGTCTCGGGGTGGGTGAGCACCCGCATCCATCCGTCCGCGGATCCGCAGAGGGTGCGGGCGGTGCGGATCGGGATGGGCCCGACGCCGTCGAGTTCGGCCGGCGCGCTTGCCGCGGCATCATCGTCGAGCAAAGAGAGCACCGGTACGGTGACGGCGACGGTCGCGCGCACGCCCCGCACCGTCGCGGGATGATCGCTCACCTCTCCGTCGACGAGCAGATCGCCGAGCAGGTCGGCGCGCAGCTGATCGAGCGTTCGCGACGCGAGGGTTCTGCCGGCCTCGTCGCCGACGCTGGTCTCGGCGACGTCACCGATGGCGGCCTCGTCTCTTTCGGCCGCCAGGAGAGCAGAGCCCATCGCCGTCAGCCGGTGGAAGATCGCCCGAGCCTCGACCGCAGGCAGGTACGCCGACAGCCACGCCATACCGTCGCTGTCGGCCTCGACCGAGACGCGCCGCATCCGCACCGCATCGTCGTGGCGCTGCTCGAGCGAGACGGCCCTGGCGCGTTCGACGAGGGCGCGGACCGCGGCGCGGAACTGACCGACCGGCATCCGCTCGGCGAGTTCGAGCGCGAGCGGCGTGAGCTCAACGCGCAACGGCGCCTCCGCCATGTCGACCGCGTCGACGAGGATGCGGGCGTGCTGCTCGGTGATCGCACCGCGCCCCAGCGCATCGAGCACGCGGTCGTACCGCTCGGTGAGCGCGACCGCCTGCGACACCAGGCGCTCGGCCGTCGACTCGGTCACACGCAGGGCCTGAGAGATCTCGAGCCGGAACGAACGCTCGGCGATGCCCCGGTCGCCCCCGCGCGCGGCCGATTCGACGAGCGCAGCGGCACGCGCCTCCGCGATCGCGACCGCCCGCTGGGCGGCGAACGACGACACGAGCGATGCCATGCCCACGACCTGATCGATCAGATCGGGCTCATCGGACCCGGACGGCGGCGCCTCCCACGACCGCGCGATGCGGCGGTCGTCGTCGAAGGTGTCGTCCTCGTCCATACCCCCACGCTAGGCGGGACCTCCGACATCGCACCCCGACTCAGACCCCCGCGCCGATGACCCTCAGAAGCCGCAGCTTCTCGGCGCTCTCCGAGCCCGGTGCCGCCGTGTACACGAGGAGGAAGTGCGACGGCGCCGGGTCCAGCAGAGTCTGGCATTCCAACTCCCGCGCCCCCAGCTCCGGATGCACGAAGCGCTTGGTCGCCCGCGGGCGCACGCCCACCTCGCCCCGCGACCAGACGTCGCGGAACTCCGGACTCCGCGCATCCAGCTCCGCCACCATCCGCGACGCGCGGGAACCCGGGCCACGACGCGTCGCGATCTCACGCAGGCCGGAGACCCACAGCCGCGAGAGGAAGTCGTGTTCGTCGGGGTCGTAGAGCTCGCGACTGGCCGAGTCGGTGAACCAGCGGTAGCCGATGCTGCGGGCCGGCCCGGTCAGCGATGCCGTGTTCCCGGTGAGGGCGACGCCGAGGGGCGTCTGGCGAAGGGTCTCGCCGAGCTCGGTGACGATCTCGGCCGGCGTGTCGGTGAGGCGGTCGAGGATCCGCAGCATGCCCGGACTCACGTGTTCGCTCGAGACGCCGGCCACGGGGGGGGTGGTGGCCAGCCAGGAGGAAGAGATGGTCGCGCTCGGCGAGGGTGAGGTGCAGGCCCTGCGCGATGGCCGCCACCATCTGCGCCGACGGATGCGGCCCCGTCGCGCGCTCGAGGCGTGCGTAGTAGTCCGTGGACATGTGACAGAGTCCCGCCACCTCCTCCCGGCGGAGCCCGGCGGTGCGCCTGCGGCTCCCGCGAGCGAGGCCCACGTCGTCGGGCTGCAGCGCCTCGCGCCGCCGTCCCAGGAACGCGGCGAGCGCCTCGCGATCGATCTCCATGCGCCCTCCCTACCGTGTTGCGCGGCTCGCAACCACGGACCGTCGATCCGCCCCCGGTGTGCACGAGACGTGGATCGACGGGTCCTGGATGACCGAGGCGGCGCCAGCGATGCTCGGATCACCCCGACCAAGGAGCATCCATGACCCGCACCGTCCCCGACCTCGACCTCCCGACCTCGCGGGTCGACGCGCCCTCGTCACGGGCGGCAGCGACGGCATCGGGCTGCGCATCGCCGCCCGGCTCGCTCGCGCCGGCGCCGAGATCGTCCTTCCCGTGCGCAACCGAGCCAAAGGGGATGCGGCCGCAGACCGCATCCGCGCCGACGCGCGGCGCGCCCGCGTGATCCTGCACGATCTGGATCTGGCGTCACTGGCATCCGTGGCAGCGCTCGGCGAGCGGCTGAGGACGGATCGGGCGCCGCTGCACCTGCTGATCAACAACGCCGGCCTGATGTCGCCGCCGTCACGGCAGATGACGGCGGACGGCTTCGAGTCGCAGTGGGGAACGAATCACCTCGGTCACGTCGCCCTGGTCGCGCAGCTGCTTCCGCTCCTGCGCGAGGGACACGCACGCATCGTCTCGCAGATCAGCGTGGCCGCGGCGAGCGGCCGCATCCGCTGGGACGATCTGAACGCGGAGCGCAGCTACGACGCGATGACCTCGTACCGACAGTCGAAGATCACCCTGGGACTGTTCGCCCGCGAACTGCAGCGACAGAGCGTCGCCCACCGATGGGGCGTGACGAGTGTGCTCTCGCACCCCGGCGTCGCGCCGACGAGTCTGCTGGCGGCGCGTCCCGAGCTGGAACGCGCCACGGACACGCGTGGCGTGCGCCTGATCCGGTGGATGTCCGCACGCGGGCTCTTCGTCGGGACACCGGACTCGGCGGCACTTCCCGCCCTGTTGGCGGCCACCTCGGAGGATGCGGTCGGAGGCCATCTGTACGGCCCGTCGGGCCCGGGAAGGGTCGGCGGCGCTCCAGCCGACCAACGGCTCTACCGGCCGCTGCGTGACGACGCGGCCGCCCGCCCCATCTGGACCGTGTCGCAGGAGCTCACGGGAGCGGCGTTCCCGACCGACTAGCCCTCGTCGCGGGGCGGGTTGTGCATGAACTCGATGCGGATGCCGTTGGCGTCTTCGAGGAACGACGCGTAGTACCGCTCGGTGAAACGCGGATACTCCTTCGGATCACGCACGGGGACCCACCCCGCCGAGACGGCGATCCGGTGCAGGCGCTCGACCTCGTCGCGTGAGTCGACCGCGAAGGCCAGATGCTGCCACCCGACGCGGCCGTGCACGTGGGGCCCGGAACCGCTCTCGCGCGGAGGCATGAGGATGAGTTCGGTCTCGCCGTCGCGCCACCAGGAGACCGAGGTCTCGGCGTCAGCCCGCGTGTACCCGAGCGCGGCCATGATCGGACCGAACTGCACGATCGCACTCGGCACGTCCTCGACGGTGATTCCCAGGTGATCGAAGAGCGGCATGCGTCGATCCTCGCAGCATCCGCCGACACGGCCCACGAAGACCTCCTGCGACAATGGATCGTCGGCGATCGGAAGGCCCCTATGAAGCTCGAGCACCTGGTGAGGTTCGTCGCTCTCGCCGAGCACCTGCACTTCCCGCGCGCAGCACAGTCGCTGGGCATCGCGCTGCCCGCGCTCTACAGCGCCCTCGACAAGCTCGAGGAGGAGGTCGGGCAGCCGCTCGTCATCCGCGAGGCACCGACCCGCCTCACCCCCGCCGGCGTGCTGCTGCTCGACGAGGCGCGTACGCGCATCGCGGACGCACCCGCGGCGGTGCGCACGAAGAGCCCCGGCGGCGGCAAGGCCAAGGCGTCGAAGGGCAAGGGCCGCGCGCCCATCGTGAAGGGGCAGCCGAAGCCCTACAAGAAGCGTCAGGGGCGCTAGCCGCGCGCGCCCGATCGTCCTACCCTGACGCCATGGGCCTGCTGCGCTACTCGATCAACGTCACACTCGACGGGTGCGTCGATCATCGTTCCGCGATTCCGGATGAGGAGCTGCACCGACACGCGGCGGAGTCCATCGCGCGGGCGGACGTGCTCCTGTTCGGTCGCGTCACCTACGAGATGATGCAGGATGCGTGGCGACCGCCCGCATCCGACGCTCTCCCCGACTGGATGCAGCCGTTCGGCCGCACGATCGACGCCGCCCGTAAGTACGTGGTGTCGCGGACATTGCCCGACGTCGACTGGAACGCCGAGCTCGTGCGCGGCGATCTGGCCACCGCCGTGCGCGCACTGAAGCGGGATGCCGACATCGCGACCGGCGGCGTGATGCTCCCCACGGCTCTCGCCGAGCTGGGCCTCATCGACGAGTACGAGTTCGTCGTGCATCCACGCGTCACCGGTCACGGCCCGAGACTCTTCGACGGACTGAGTGAACCGCTCGATCTGGAGCTGACCGAACGGATCGAGTACGGCTCGGGAGCCGTCGCGTCGCGATACGTGCCCCGCGCTACAGCTCGGTGAGCCGCCCGGCCTCGACGCGCCAGTTGCGGTCGGTGTCGACGGCGGCGAGCATCCGGCGGTCGTGCGTCACGAGCAGGAGCGTTCCCTCGTAGGACTCGAGCGCCTGCTCCAGCTGCTCAATCGCGGGCAGATCGAGATGGTTCGTCGGCTCATCGAGCACCAGCAGGTTCACGCCCCGCGCCTGCAGCAGCGCCATCGCGGCGCGCGTGCGCTCGCCCGGCGAGAGCTCGTCGACCGCCCGCGTGACGTGGTCGGCCTTCAACCCGAACTTTGCGAGCAGTGTGCGCACCTCGGCGGCGGCCATGTCGGGCACGAGATCGCCGAATGCCTCGGCGAGCGGTCGGGTGCCGGACAGAAGCGCCCGGGCCTGATCGATCTCCCCGATCTGCACGTTAGCGCCGAGGGCGGCGCGCCCCGCGTCCGGCTGCTGACGACCCAGCAGGCCCCGCAGGAGAGTCGACTTGCCCGCGCCGTTGGGTCCGGTGATGCCGATGCGCTCGCCCGCGTTGACCTGGAGCGAGATCGGGCCGAGAACGAAGTCGCCCTGGTGGAACTCGGCGTCCGACAGGGTAGCGACGACCGTGCTGGAGCGCGGCGCCGAGCCGATCGTGAACTCGAGCTGCCACTCCTTGCGCGGCTCCTCGACCTCCTCGAGCCGGGCGATGCGGCTCTCCATTTGGCGCACCTTCTGCGCCTGCTTCTCGCTGGACTCCATCGACGCTTTGCGCTTGATCTTGTCGTTGTCGGGCGACTTCTTCATCGCATTGCGCACGCCCTGGCTCGACCACTCCCGCTGCGTGCGGGCGCGGGCGACGAGGTCCGCCTTCTTGTCGGCGAACTCGTCGTACTTCTCGCGTGCGTGCCGACGCACCGTGGCGCGCTCCTCCAGGTACGCGTCGTAGCCGCCGCCGTAGAGCCGGTTCGTGTTCTGCGCGAGATCGAGCTCGAGCACGCGCGTGACGCAGCGCGCGAGGAACTCGCGATCGTGGCTGACAAGCACGACGCCGCCGCGGAGACCCCGCACGAAGGTCTCGAGCCGCTCGAGGCCGTCCAGGTCGAGGTCGTTGGTCGGCTCGTCCAGCAGCACGATGTCGAAGCGGCTCAGGAGGAGAGCCGCGAGACCGACGCGCGCGGCCTGTCCGCCCGAGAGCGAGGTCATCTGCGCGTCGGCGTCGAGGTGAAGTCCGAGGTCGGCGAGCACCGCCGGCACACGCTCCTCCAGATCGGCGGCGCCGCTCGCCAGCCACCGCTCCAGCGCGGTGGCGTACGCGTCGTCCGCTCCGACGGCGTCGGGGTCGGCGAGAGCGGCGGCGGCCGCATCCATCTGTGCAGTCGCCTGAGCGCAGCCCGTGCGGCGCGCGATGTACGCCGACACGGTTTCGCCGACCACGCGCTCGTGTTCCTGCGGCAGCCACCCGACGAAAGCATCCGCGGGGGCGAGCGAGACGCTGCCGCCCTGCGGCTGGTCGACGCCGGCCAGCAGGCGCAGGAGCGTCGACTTGCCGGCGCCGTTGGCGCCGACCACGCCGACGACATCGCCGGGGGCGACGGTCAGCTCGACGCCCTCGAACAGTGTGCGATGGCCGTAGCCGCCGGCAAGCTGATGGGCGACGAGCGTTGCGGTCATCCTTCGATTCTCCCAGGCGGAAGCGTCACTCCGGCACCGCGTCGCGGGCGCGCTGCGCCTGGTTCGCGGCTGCCCCCGCGGCGGATGCGGCCTCTCGCAGCCGTTGCTCGCGACGGGCGAGCTCGGCATCCGCTGCGTCCGCATCGGACTGGAGCCGCTCGAGCTGCGCGCGGACCTCCGCGATCCGCTCGTGTAACAGTTCGGCGTGCTCTCGCGCCTTACGCTCTGCCGCCTCGGCGGCGACCCGCTCCCGTTCCGCAGCCGTGGCGGCGCGCTCCGCGTCCCGCGCCGCGCTTTCCGCGGCCTTGCGCGCACGACGCACGGCCAGCTCGTCCGAATCCGATGCGGGGCGCTCGACCGTACCGCCGGGAGGCGAGCCCGCCACGACATCCGCCGCGTCGACGTCGTCGAGCGCTCCGGCATCCAGCGGCTTGCGCAAGCGGCCCGTGAGCACGGCCGCGGCAGCGCGCACATCCATGACCGCCGCGTTGATCGTCTGGGCGACGGCCTCACGGGCCGAGGCGGCGAGCGGATGCCCCGCCTCCGCAGCGAGCGCGGCGGCGCGTTTCGCGAGAGAGGCCACGAGCTGCCGGCGCTGGGTGCCGAGCCGGCGGAGCTCGGCCGCATCCAGATCGTCCTGCGCCTCGCGCAGCGCTGCGGCGAGCTCGACGGCCTCGGCCAGTTGCCCGTCGGCCACGAGGAGATTCACCGCCCACGCAGCGACGACCGGCTTGCGCAGTGCCTTGATCCGTCGGGCGTCGGCCGCATCCGCCGTCGCAGCCTTCTCGTCTCGGGCGGCGGTGAACGCGTCGGGCGGCAGTCGGTACAGCTCGACGGCGACCTCGTCGACGGAGCTCCCGGATGCGGCGGCCATGGGCTCATTCTGCCGCGGGTCGCCGCGGCAGGCCGCCCCGTCGACCTGCCTGGACCACCCCCGGAGCTCATCCCAACTCCTGCAGAACCCGATGCATCGGCCTCCACGAGGCCATCTGCGGGCGGATTGCAGGAGTTCGGGCGCGGATGGATCCGCGGGTGCGCGGCAGATCGCGGGCGCGCGACACAATCCAGCCAGAACCGGGGTGCCCGGCACCGCACGGCACCGAGAGGGACGGCACCGACTGAGTTGTGCGCGCCGCTGCCTTCCGCCTCGCTCCGGATGACCGACGCGCGGACGCACGGCAGAACTCCTGCAGAATGCAGCGCGAGACCCGCCGGCAGCCGGCCGAACCCCGATCTGCAGGAGTTCGGGCACGCGTGCCCTGCCCTCCAGCGATAGGGGCAGGAGGCACAGCGAAGGGCCGGGCGTCCGCAGACGCGCCGGCCCTCAGCGAGGCATGCGGTCAGTCCCAGTCGAGGTAGTCCTCGGTCGCCCACGACACGGCGCCGGTGTGCGTCGCCGGGAAGAGGTGCTTGCCGCCGTCGACGTTCACGACGCTCACCAGCTCGGGTGCCGAGGCGCGCAGGTCCTCCCCGTTCGACGGGGGCGTGATGCGATCTTCCGCACCCTGCACGACGAGCACGGGAACACCGGCGGCGAGCGCGGGGAGCTCACCGAGCGCCTCGCGGGCGGCGCGCTGCAGGCCGTCGACCTCAGCATCGCGAAGCTCCTCCGGGGCGTCGGAGAGGTCGAGCTCGTCGGAGCCGGCCGCCCCCTCGACCCCGAGCAGCAGGACGCCGTTCACGCGGTCGTGGTGGTCGATCGCGACCAGGCGCGCGACGGTGCCGCCGAAGGCGTGTCCGCCGATCCACGCGTGGTCGATGCCGAGGTGATCGAGCACGTCGACGACGTCCTGCGCGAGATCATGCAGTGAGACGGCCACATCCGAGGGGCGACGCGTGCCGATGCGCACGACGCGGAAGTCCTCCTGTGCGACGGAGTGCCCGAGCGCCTCGAGGTAGCCGATGTTCAGGCCCTGCGCCGGCAGCAGGACGAGTCCGGGGCCGTCACCCTCGACCGCGAACGGGATGGCGCGGCCGTCGGGCTCGAAGATCTGGGTATCCGTCATGCGGGAGTCCTCTCGCGGAAGGCGGGATCGAGACGGCGATCGGGAACCCGGGCACCGAGTGCCGCAGCGGTGATCGCCTCGGAGAATTTACCAGCCGCGGATGCGGTCGCCTCAGCGACCGGCGCGCCGCAGCTGCCCGCCGACCACCACGAGCAGCGCGCCCATACCCGCGGCGAAGGCTGCGACGCCGTAGGCGAGCACCGACGTGAACAGCGAGGTGCGCAGAGCGGATGCGGTGGAGAGGGCAGCACTCTGCTTGCGCAGATCCGCCTCCTCTTGGCTCCCCTTCTCGACCTTCTGCAGTGCCGCGCTGATGTCGGCGTAGGTGCGACCACCGGCACCACGCTCGGCATTGCCCTTGATGACCTGCGCCTCGATGTAGGCGGTGACCGGCCCCTGGACGGGGGCTCCGGCGAGCGCGGGCGCGTTGGGCGGCACGGTGATCTTCTCGGCACGCAGCTGGCTCGTGACCGTGGTCCAGGCCGCGGCACCTACCGCGGCGAACAGCGTGCCGGCGGCGATCGCGTACCCGCCGGCGCGACGGACGGAGGAGAGGTCGGAGCGCGTTCTCATGCGGGTCCTTTCGACGGAGACGGTCGTATGCATCCTCGCAGGCCGACGGATGCGGCGCGCGAGCCGCGGCCGTGTGATTCGGCGGGTCGGGTTCTTTACGGTGCGTCGACCGCGCGGCGATCACCGCGCGTCGAGGGTGCACTCACCACAAGGAACCGAACGTCTACCGGCCCGGGGTTGGCGAAGCGATGCGGGATGCCGGCCGGAGCCTCGACGCCTTCGCCAGCCGAGAACTCGACAACCCCGTCCGCTGTGTGCAGGGAGGCGCGCCCTTCGAGGACGTAGAAGAACTGCCGCGCGGTGTCGTGGACGTGCCACTGCTCCCCCGCACCCGCGGGTACCCGTTCCTCGATGACCGAGAGCCCGGGATCGTCGACCAGACGCCATCCCTCGGATACCTGACCCCAGGCGTAGCGCGGGGCGGTCTCCCGGCTGGTCGGAGTGAGCTCCGCCCGGTCATGAGGCACCGATGACCATGAGCCGACCGGGGTCGGGAAAGGGGTCGAAGCCCACGCGGGCGTAGAGCTCGTGCGCGTCGAGGGTCGAGAGCATGAGGCGTTTCAGACCGAGCGGGCGCGTCGCATCCACCACGGCGGATGCCAGCGCCTTGCCCAGCCCGCGACCGCGCGCGTCGGGCGCCACGTACACGTCGCACAGCCATCCGAAGGTCACGCCGTCGGTGACGAGCCGGGCGTAACCGACCTGCGCACCCGTCGGGTCGTACACGCCGAAGTTGACGGATGCGGCCGCCGCACGCTGCACCACGTCGAAGGAGCGCCCGATCGCCCAGAACGCGTCGGTCGACAGCCACTCGTGAACCCGCTCGAGATCGAGGCGGTGATGATCGGTGTCGATCTCGTAGTCGTCAGCCAGCGGGACGCGGACGCGAGGCATGAGGGAGTGTGTCGTCATCGGTCGGCTCCTGCTCGACGCGGTTCCAGCGGGATGCTGTCGGTTCCGCCCTCGGGCGACGCGACCTCCCACCGGATACCTGCGGGCTCGGCGGGGATGAGGGGGGCGAGCCACTCAGCCGCCAGTTCGAGGAGCACCTCTTCGAGGTCGTCGAACGTCCACGCGTCCGGCCGCTCGGGCACATCGGGCTCCCAGCCGGTCTCGCCCCAGACGACGTCGAACACGCCGCGCTCGTCGTCGAAGCGCCGGTTGAGGGCGAATGCCTCCGGCCCGTCGAAGCGAGCCATGATCGTGAAGGGGCCCTCCGCATCCTGCTCGAGGAACACCTCGATCACGATGTCGTGGCGCCCGTCGGTCGCATCGGCCATCCGCTGCAGCACGTCGGCCGCGCTCTCGGACTCGGCCGCGAGCAGCGGACGCAGCCGGGAACGGTACTCGTCACTCACGAGGCCAGCGTAGGACGATCACACGACGCGATGCGCTCGGGCCGGAAGCCGTAGCCGACCAGGCGCGGCAGCAGGCGTCGCACGATCGGGATCGCGATGCGCAGCACGATCCGCTCCGAGCGCGTCGGCGGATTGTGCAGGATGCGGGCGCGCGGGCGTCCGATCGCGCGGTGTACGACCTTCTGGAGCCGCTGCATCGCGCGCGTGGGCAGGGCCCTCCGGCGCTGCAGCGCGGCACATGCCCGGTCGATCGCAGCCGGTCCGTCGCCGAACGCGGGGACGAGGATGCGAGCTGCGGCGACCGCATCCTGGATCGCATAGTTGATGCCGACGCCGAACGCGGGCGACATGGCGTGTGCCGCATCGCCGATGAACAGCAGGCCGGGCTGCCACCACCGCCGCAGGTGGTTGATCTCGACCGACAGCAGCTTCACATCATCGAAGGAGGCGACGGCATCCAGTTCGGACGCGATCGGTGGCGCGGTGCGCGCCACCCGCATCCGGAACGCGTCGATGCCCTCCTCGCGGATCACTCCGAACGTGCCCTTGCCGACCACGAGTCCGCACTGGAAGTATCCCGGCCGAGGGATCGTGATGAGCATGCCGCTGCCGGCGAGCCAGGCGAGGGTGTCGGGCACGGGTGTCGCGGGCTCGGGGAGACGGAACCACAGGACGTCGATGCCGACACCGGTCGCCACGGGCGCCACACCGACGGCGTCGCGCAGAGTCGAGCCGCGCCCGTCGGCGGCGACCACGAGTGCCGCATCGATGCGAAGGGGGCCGGCATCCGTCGTGGCGTGCACGCCGGTCACGCGCGAGCCGGCCCGCACGACACCCGTCACGTCCGCGCCCATCAACAGCGTGAAGCTGGGCTCACGGCGGGCGGCGTCGGCAAGGAGGTCCAGCAGATCCCACTGCGGCATGAGCGTCAGGATGCGGTTCACACCCCGAAGGGTGCGGAAGTCGATCGCATGCAGCCGCACGCCGTTCACCACGGCGTCGAGCGTGTCGAGCGGCCGGTGCTCGATGGCATCGAAGCCGTGACGCAGCCCGAGCGCGTCGATGATGTCGAGCGTCGACGGATGGACGGTGTCGCCGCGGAAGTCGCGGAAGAAGTCTGCGTGCTTCTCGAGCACGACGACCTCGACCCCGGCACGTGCGAGGAGCAGCCCGAGCATGATGCCGGCCGGACCTCCCCCGGCGATGCAGACCTGGGTGCGGAGGGTACGCATGCGCTCAGTGTCGCGGATGCGGGCGCCTGCGGCCAGGGTCAGGTGAGACGTTCGAACACCATCGTCGCCTGGATGCGATCGCCGCCGCCGATTCCTTTACTGCCCGAGGACGCGGTGGTGATCGTATGCAGGCGGTACCCCAGCGCCGCTTGCTTGTTGATCGCCTTCTCGAGTTCTGTAAGGTTTCCGGAGCCCGTGCCCCACAGCTTCTCCTTCAGGATGACCTGCAGGACCACGTAATTCATGCCGGTGGGCGCCGGGCGAGGCTGGCCCCCGGAGACGGCGTCGGCCTGGATGCGGTCGATCATGCCGGCGACTCCCGGCGCGGGCGGCGGTGGCGGCTGCACCGTGTCGGTCCACGCCGACCCGTCCCACCACCGCTTCGTGCCCGTGCCGTCGTCGTACCATCCAGCCTGGGTATCTGCCATGCTCTCCTCCGTCGTCATCGACCTTCATCGCCGATCATGGCGCGAGGGAGAGTGCCGACGCCGGTCCGGCGCGCCGTTGAAATGGCTGGGGCCAGAGCCCGCGGTTCAGGCCTGAGCGAGCAGGTGAGCGGTGGGCCGATAGTCGATCTTCCAGTCGACGTAGACGCCGGCGACGCCGTCGGCGGTGCAGCGCAGACCGACGGAGACCCACTTCACCTCGCCGTCGGGATCGAGAGCGAAGCCGACGGCCACGCGGAACTCACCGTTGCCGCAGGAGCATTCGGCCTGCTGCACCTCCTCGACGTCGTCGAAGTGGTCATCCGAGTCGGCGAGTGCGGCCTCCTCTTCACAGACGGCGCAGATCGTCGCTGCGACTCCGACCTCGTCCTCCAGCACGACGGCGAACGTCTCGTTGCCGCAGGTGCACACGGAGAACGCGACGCTGTCGACCGCGTACCGGCCCGCAGCGAACTCCTCGATGGATCGCCGCAGTTCTTCGCGCTCTCGCGGTCCCGTGCTCATGTGGCGCCCCTACCGGCGTGCCGCGATTCGGATGCCGAGGCCACCCCGCGTGCGAGACCGTCGGCACGCGATGATGGAGTCATGCCCGTCCGCCGCCGTCCCGACGTCACCTCCCTCGAACTGATCGGCGGGCCGGAACCGGTGACAGTCGGCATCCACGACTACGACCCGAGCTGGCCCGCTGCGTTCGCGGAGCACCGCGACCGCATCCGCCGGGCGCTCGCGGACCGGCAGGTGGAGATCGCGCATATCGGGTCGACGTCCGTGCCGGGTCTGGCCGCGAAACCCATCGTCGACATCGTCGTCGCCGTCGCGGACATCACCGCGGAAGAGGACTACCTCGACGCGCTTCTCGCCGCCGGATACGAGCTGCGCGTCCGCGAGCCCGGCCACCGCATGGTGCGCACCCCCGAGCGAGACGTCCACGTGCACGTCTACGAGCGCGGCTCACGCGCCGTGGACGAGTACCTTCTGCTGCGCGACCGGCTGCGAACGGATGCGGCGGATCGCTCGCTGTACGAGCGGACCAAACGCGAACTCATGCAACGCGGCTGGGACGACATGAACGCCTATGCGGACGCGAAGACCGCGGTCATCGACGCGATCAAGGAGCGTGCCCGGGTCCAGCTGCGCCGGACCTGAGACAGGATGCGGCTCCGCTCCCTCAGGAGAGGGAGGACGCCTCGGATTCGCTGTGTTCGAAGAATTCGACGAACTGTCGGAGCTCATCGAGTTCGGGTAAGTCGACCCACAGCCGGATGCCTCCGTCCTTGGTGCCGGCGCCATTGACGACGGCAGCGCCACCGAGACGGTCGATCAGAGGCCCCGCATCGCGCGCCACTGCGTCCGGAAGGTAGCCCACGCCCCGGCCGTTCGAGGCGACCGAGACTCCGCCACGGTCGCGGCGCGACTGCTGCGCGCGGCGCAGGACATAGGTCCGTCGCTCGTCTCCGTGACGCTCACGGTCGTTGACGATGTAGTGCGTCCGCTCCAGAGCCACCGGGCGGGAGGGCAGTCGGCGCAGGTCCGGCAGATCGCCGTGCGTTCTCACGCGGCCGATCGTGATGTGCAGAAGCTCTTCCCACCATGCGGGCATGTGATCTCTCCTCGGTTCGACATGCCATCACCGAGGCGGAGCACTCCCCCACTGTGTCATGCCCCGCTGGATGCCCCCTGACCGGCATCGGGAGCGAGGGGTCACGAGCCGACCTCAGCGCGCAGCACGCGATCACCTATGGTGTGGATGTGACCGCCAGATGGGTACGACGCGTGCTCGTCGTCGAGGACCAGGCAGCCATGCGGCTTCTCGTCTGCCAGACGCTGAACCAGCACGGGTTCGAGACCCGCGGAGCCGAGAGCGCGGCGGAGGCGACCCGCGTGTTCGCCGAGTTCGACCCCGACGTGCTCCTCGCAGACATCGACCTCGGTTCACGTCCGTCCGGCGCTGAACTGGCGGCCGGGCTCGTGGCGCTCGCGCCCCACCTCGGAGTGATCTTCCTCAGCAGCTATCCGCGCGCCGCAGCGGGAGCGACCGCGATGGGCGTGTCGGGTGCGGTGTTCGTGTCCAAGCTCACCCTCTCCTCCACCGCAGAGCTCGTCGACGCGGTCGAGGCGGTCATGTCGGCCCAGTCGCCCGCCGGTCCCGCGACCGGCGACGGCGAGGACGCGCTCAGCAGGCTGACCCGGCATCAACTCGAGACGCTCTCGATGGTGGCGCGCGGCTGGTCCAACGACGAGATCGCAGCGCGATCCCACACATCCGTGCGCGCGGTCGAGCGATCGATCAGCCGCATCTTCGAGCGTCTCGGTCTGACGGGCGACCCGGCGCTGAGCCCACGGGTCGCCGCCGCCGCACTCTACGTGGCCGCGTTCGGCCCCGTGCGGTGAATCGCCTCGCCCGCGCCGCGCGGGATGCGCTCGGCTCCGGACGCTTCGTGTCGCACTGGACGTTCCTCGTCGCAGGGCTGCTGTCGGTCACCGTGATGAGCCCGACTCCCACGTCCGTCGACATCGCGGCACTCGGCGCCACGTTGGCTTCGACCGCCGCGTTCCTCGCCGGCCTCGTCGCCACCGCCCTCGGCGAGCGCCGTGTTCCCCGCCGCTGGCGCCCCTGGATCGTGACGGCCGGCGTTCTGGCTTCCGCGCTCCTCCGCCCTCTCGTCTACGACGCCGTCGCCGATGTGCTCGGTGCCTCCGCGCCGGCCGCCTGGCAGCTGCCCTTCCGCGTGCTGACGAACGCGACGGTCTGGATGGTCTCGCTGACGGCCATCGCCATCCTCACCACGCACGTCACCCGACTGCGACAGACCAACGCCCGCCTGCTCTCGGTACAGCACGCGCTCACGCACGCCCGAGAGGATGCCGTTGCCTTCGAGAGCGCGGCCCGAGACCTCGTGCAGGCGGCGAGCCACGAGCTGAGAGGCGAGCTCCGCGCTCTGGCCGCGGAGCAGTCCGACACCGCCTCGTTGCGCACGTTCAGCGACGACAGCGTGCGGCGGTGGAGCCGGCGCCTGGCCGATCTCGCCGCCACGCCCGCGGAGCCCGTCGTCGCCGGGCCGATCGAGCGCGTGCGGATGCGGCCCGCGCTGCGACTGCCTCCCCCCGGCATCGTGGCCGTCATCTACGCCCTCTGCGTCTTGCCGTACGCACTGCGCACAGTGCCGGCACTGCACGTACTGGTCGGTGTGGCGGTGCTCGCCGCAGGCGCCGTTCTCGCCGACGGTGTGCCGCGTCTGCGCGCCCTCCGCCGGCGCCGCATCCCGGCCTTCCTCGCCATCGGGGCGGTCGTGGGACTCGGTCTGGGCACGCTGGCATGGGCGCAGGGGATTCCGCTCGCACTGTCGGCCGTACCCGTTCTGGCCTATCCCGCCCTCGCCGCGGCGTGCGCGCTCTGCGCCGGCACGGCGTCCGCGCTCAGGGTCGAGGAGCGGCGTCTGACCGCGACCGTGCGCGTCTCGCAGCGGATCGGACGCGTGGGCACGTCGGCTGCACGCGCCGCTCTGGAGGACGCGGCGCGCGAGCTGCACCGTGACGCGCAGGGGGCGTGTGTGCGCGCGCTCGCCGCAGCGGATCGCTGGGCACCGACCACGCTTCGCGACGTGCGCGACGAGCTCGATCCCCTGCTCGCCGGGCTCCCGGAGGTGTTCGAGCGGCCGCACGACGGAGCGTCCGTGCAGTCGCTGGTCGACCCCGTCGAGACGTGGCGCCCTGTGGTCGACGTCCGTATGCGGATGACCCCCGACGTGCGGACGGCTCTCGACGCATCGGCGGCTGCGCGCGACGATGTGTTCGAGATCGTCGCGGAGGGGCTGCTGAACGCCGTCAAGCACAGCGTTCCCGCCGCGGCCGCGATCGATCTGGACGTCATCGCGACGGGCGCGGGCCCCCGCCTGCGGCTGCAGGTGCGCTCGCCCGGACGCCTGCCGCGGGCAGCGACGCTGCGCAGGGCTTCGGCGGCTCGTGGACGCGGCGCACGGTTGCGAGCGGACGGGTCGGGAGCACTCCTGGAGGCGGTCATCGATCTCGGCGCGGCCTCCCCTGTCGTGTCCACCGAACATCCGCCTCACGCGCAGACATCCACGTCGTAACGTCTGCAGTCGCCGGTCCGCGGCATGCAGATGGAGCATCCGATGAACACGCACGACCTTCCCTCACTGATCCCCGCCGCCGTGGGACTGATGATCTCGCCGCTTCCGATCGTGGCGATCGTGGCGATCCTGCTGTCGGCCCGCGGGAGAGTCGCCTCTCTCGCCTACACCGGCGCGTTCCTGGCCGTCACCCTGGCGTTCACGGCACTCGGTGCCGCGACGACCGCCGGCGCGTCGTCGTCGGGCGGATCGGCAGCGTCGAAGGTCGTCGTGCTCGTGCTGACGATCCTGTTGACCGTGGGATTCACCGTCTTGGCCGTCATGAGCTGGCTGTCGCGGCCACGAGGCGGGGCCGCGCCGCGCACGCCGGGCTGGCTCTCGGCGATCGACTCGATCACCCCCGCACGCGCCGGCGGTCTCGGCCTGCTGATGGCCGTGACCAACTCGAAGAACATCCCGCTCGAGTTGAAGGCCGGGGCGACCATCGGGGCCGCGCACCTGCCGGTCCTGGCGGCCGTCGGCCTGTGTATCGCCTTCGCCGTGGCCGGCTCACTCGCCCTCGTCATCCCCACGCTGCTCGCCACCAGCGGATCCGCATCCGTCGCGCGGCGCCTGGAGCGACTGAAGACCGAGATGATCGCGCACAACGCAGTGATCATGACGGTGCTGTTCGCGGTCCTCGCCGCGAACGAGGCCGCTCACCTCGTCCACCAGCTGTTCTCCTGACCCGGAAAGGAACGGACATGTCCCACCCGAACGACATCTTTCCCGCCGGCACTCGACTCGCCCACGCGCCCGCCGGTTCGTTCCGCGGACTCGAGCTCGGCCCGGTTCTGTCGTGGCGCGGCATCCGCTTCGCCGAGCCGCCCACCGGCGACGCCCGATGGCGCGATCCCGTTGCCGCGAAGCCCGTAGCTGGCGAAACGGATGCGACGCGCTACGGACCGGTCTGCCCGCAGAGTATGAACCCCGCCGTCCCGCTCGGCGATGACGCCGTCATGGACGAGGACTGCCTCCGACTCAACGTGTGGGCACCCGCATCCGAGAGCGAGCGCGCGCGCCCTGTCATGGTGTGGGTGCACGGCGGCGCGTACACGTTCGGGGCCTCCAGCCAGCCCTTGTTCGACGCCACCTCGCTCGTGACGCGCGGCGACGTCGTGGTGGTCACGGTCAACTATCGCCTCGGTGCTTTCGGCTTCCTCGATCTCGCCTCCCTCCTGCCCGAGCAGGGCTTCGATCGCAATCTCGCGCTCAAGGACGTGCTGCTCGCCCTCGAATGGGTGCAGCAGAACATCCGCGCCTTCGGCGGAGACCCCGATCGCGTCACGGTCTTCGGCGAGTCCGCCGGGGGTGGGCTCGTGACCACGCTGCTGGCCACACCGTCCGCTCGCGGGCTGTTCCACCGCGCCATCGCCGAGTCCTCCCCCGCATCCAGCGTCTACGGCGCCGAGCGCGCCTGGGCGGTCGCCGCGCGTTTCACCGCAGCACTGCGCATCGATGAGACGCGCCCGGATGCGGCGGACGCGCTGCGTGCCGCAACGGCCCAGCAGATCGTCGGCGCGGGCATGGAGGTGTACGCGCAGGTGCCCGACGCCGACCCTGGCGTGCTCGCCTTCGCACCGGTCATCGACGGTGACCTGCTGCCGGAGGCACCCGCCGTCGTGCTGCGGGAGGGCCGGGGACTTGCCGTGCCTCTGCTCATCGGGACGAACAAGGACGAGGCGTCCCTGTTCAAGTTCATGAAGTCGCCGCTGATCCCCATCACCGACGAACGCCTGCGCGACATGTTCGGCGACATGGCCGCGGACAATCCCGCGCTCGAGCTGCCGACGTTCGATGACGTGCGCACCGCGTACGAGCACGCGCGGCAGCGCACGATCGGGCTCGGAATCGCGCGGGACATCGGGTTCCGCATGCCGAGCGTGTGGATCGCGGAGGGGCATTCGCGGGTGGCGGATGTCTGGCTGTACCGCTTCGACCACGCGGCCCCGTTCCTGCGTCTGATCGGGCTCGGAGCGACGCACGCCACGGAGCTGCCGTACCTCTGGGGCAACCTGGCGAGCGGACCGAAGGACCCGACGTTCCGCCTCGGCGGCCGCCGGGTGGCCGAGAGCATCTCGGCTCGCATGCAGCAGCGGTGGACTGCCTTCGCGCACGGCGAGTCGCCGGATGCGGACGGCTCGGCTCCCTGGGAGTCCTACTCGGTCGACCGGGGGCGCAGCACGCTGGTGATCGACCACCAGGATCATCTCGTGCCGGATCTGGACGGATCACTGCGAGCCGCGTGGGGCGACGAGGTGCTGACCTTCCACTGATCGGGATGCGCCGGAGGCGGCGCGTCGACGGTGAGGGCCGGAATCCGCCAGACGGCAGCGGCTCGATCGCGTTGGCTGAGGGGGTGAACAACGACACCGCTACCGCCGCTTTCCGCGCCCTCTGCGTCGGCTCGCCGCATCCGTTCGTCCTCGTCAACGCGTGGGATGCGGCGAGCGCGCGGATCATGGAGGCTGCCGGCGCACCTGCCATCGCCACCACCAGTGCGGGGGTCGCGTGGTCGCTCGGTCGTTCCGACGGCGATGCGCTCACCCGCGCAGAAGCCGTGGGTGCCGTGAGGCGCATCGTCGACGCCGTCTCCGTGCCGGTCTCTGCAGACATCGAGGGCGGATATCTCGACTCTTCGCACGGCGTCGCGCGCACGATCGACGCGGTGCTCGACGCGGGAGCGGCCGGGATCAACATCGAGGACGGCGCATCGTCACCGACCGACTTCGCGGCCCGTGTCGCCGACGCGCGGCGGACAGCCGATCGCGCGGGTGTGGCCCTGTTCATCAATGCCCGAACGGACGTCTTCCTCCGAGGCGGACGGAGCACGGCCGCTCTCACCGCGGAGACGATCGAACGCGGACGACGCTACGTCGAAGCCGGAGCCGACGGTGTCTTCGTTCCGGGCGCGGCGATAACCGAGATCGCTGTTCTCTCGTCCGGTATCCCGGCGCCACTCAACGTCATGGCCGGCCCGGGGTCGCCGACGACAGCGGCGCTCGGGAGACTCGGTGCGGCGCGAGTCAGCCTCGGGTCGAGTGTCGCCCAGGCCGCCTACGCACTGGCGCGTCGCGCTGCGACAGAGGCACTGACAGCGGGCACATTCGACGCTCTCGTGGACAGCGTGGACTACGGCCGACTCAACGCGTTGATGCGGCGCGGGTGACGCGCGAATGCTCCCATTCTTTCCACGTGTCACCGGCCGTTGGTCACTTTGTCTGCTCCTCGGGTTACGATCGCGGCAACGGTGCGGTTTTGCAGGTCCGCGCCCATGCAGAACGCGAGGATCCCGGTGCCCTTCAGAAGCAAAGAGACACTCGAAGCCTGGCTCGAAGAGTTCCACCGCTCCCGCGACGCGGGAGAACTCATCCGCGTCGCCGTGCAGGACGGGTCCGAGGGCGCTGACACGGGTCTCGTGATTGTGCCGCTGCACAACGCGGACATCTCGCTCTACATGGAGCCGGTCGAGGTCGGGGACGCGCGGTGGCGTGTGACGATCGAACCGCAGGCCGAGATCACTGTGCTCACGAGCTTCGAGATGCAGCGCCTCGCCGCCGAGCTCTCCGTCGCGGCCGAGCTGTGCGCGTTTCTGGAGGCCAAGTCCGTGGGGCACGAGGAGAGCTGAGGCTGCCTGTCGCCCTGCGGATCGAATGAACCGAGACGTCGCTGCCGTCAGTTCAAGGAGCGCCCGACGTACACGTTCCGCGAGACGGCGACGAAGCGCTCAGGTGAAGCTGCGCCATCGGGAACGACCGCGTACAGGCGCTGGTCGGGCCCGGAGGCCCTGATCTCACCACCTTCTCCTCCGCACACACTCACCCATGCTTCGTCGCCGGGATACGCGAAGAGGCAGATCTCCCCGGCACTACTCCCGCGCCCCAGCCACACGTCGGTTCCCTCGTGCTCGCCCACCCATCTCATCGAGTCGAGATCGAAATTCGCCAGCGTATCCTCCGGCACCGTGGCCGGCAACGCCGGCGTGCGGGTGCTTTCCAGATCGGCGTATGCGGCCGTACTCGCACAGCCGGCCAGCGCCAGCGCTGCGACCGCGAGCCACCCTCCGTGGCATCCATCTGTCGCCAGAGGACGCCGTCGTAGGGCTGCGTGCATCCGCTGAGCGCCAAAGCGGCGACGCCGAGAAGGGCGACCGCGACCAGACGACGGATCATGTGTGAAGACGAGGCGCTGTGCCGCTGACGGAATCCGACCTGAAGTTCACGATCGTCAGCCACCTGGAATGTCTGGCGTGCGGGCGCACCTGGTTCTGGGGGCTCTGTATCCGTGGAGCACCGATCTACCGGCCCGTCGATGCGGACGCGCCGTTACGGGAGCGGTGGGAAGAGGTGCCACCCCGCGAACGGTGGGCACGCGACGCCGCATCCTGAGCTAGACGGCCGGCGTCGTTCGTTCGACCGGAAGCCACAGCTGACAGGTCGCGGTGCGGAAGTCCTCGCTGCGTTCGAGCACCGCGACGATCGACGGGCCGGGGCGCAGTTGCCATGGGTTCGACGGGAACCAGTCGGTCGCGGATGCGGCATACGCCTCCTGCAGGGCATCCGGGTGCGGGCCGGAGGTTCGGAACACGACCCAGGTTCCCGCATCCGCCTCGATGACGTCGAGGTCGGCGGGAGCATCCGCATCGGCGGCGAGCGCGACACCGTGCAGGTAGGTCAGCTCGCTTCCCTCGGAGTAGTCGGGGTCGACGTCCGCGCTGACCTGCAGGAGACCCGCCGGCTCGGCGCTGCTGAGCGCCTTGAGGCGCACGTGCTCTTCGACAGGCAGCGACGCGATGTGCGCCTGGATGTGTGGATTGACGCCTTCGTGGATCAGCGGCACGCGGGCGGCGTGTCCGGCGAGGCGGAAGGCGGGGCGTTCGATGAGTCGGGCGTCCATGGCGGAGCTCCCTTCGACGGTCAGGCGGAACCTGAGGATGGATTGCGGGCGAAGGGGCCCACCGTTGCGGCGGACGTCGCCGTGGCTCACGCCGTGCACCGCACGGAACGCTCTGCCGAAGGCCTCGACCGACCCGTACCCGAAGCGCACGGCGATCGTGAGCAGATCGTCGCCGCCGATCACGTCGGCGGCTGCCACCGTCATCCGTCGGCGTCGCACGTACTCCGACACCGGCATCCCCGCGAGCGCCGAGAACATCCGACGCACGTGGTAGCCCGTGACTCCCGCGGATGCGGCGAGCGAATCGACGTCGATCTCGTCGCCCAGTCGGCGTTCGATCTCGTCGACCAGGCGATTGAGCACTTCGATCATGGCGGCTCCCTTCGCGATCCACTCTCGCCGGGCGCGAACGTGCGCGCCCGATCGTTCCGGACCGATTCTGTCGCCTGGGTTCGTGGGGTGGGTTCCCCTAGGCGTTGAGGGAGCCGCAGGCGAGACGAACGTTACGCGGAGGTGGAACCTCGGAGCGCATCCACGATGACCTGCGGATCGACGTCGATGCTGCCGACGGCGATCGAGCGCCGGCGCTGCTTGCCCGCATCCCGCCGGGTGAACTCGATGCGCGCCGCGTGCAGGCCGGACGCGGGGATGAGGGTGGCAGTCGTTCCTTCGCGAGGCCATTCTTCGGAGCGGATGCGTGAGGCCAGCGCGGAAGGACGGTCAATGGCGGGGAAGAGCACGGCCCACGGAGTGATCGTCACCGCGATCTTCGGCAGGCGTGGACGTCGACGAAGCTGCCGCACACCCAATGCACCGAGCGCGACGGGGATCGAGAGCAACAGGATCGAGGCGAAGATGAAGGGCAGCGGGTTTGCGTCGACGACAGTCGATGCGGCGATGAGCGGCACCAGCGTGATCAGACCCCACAGGATGCTCAGGGCCACCAGCGCGGCACCCTGCTTGCGCACGAGCTTGCGCAGCGTTTGTTCGACGGCCACTCGGCCTGCCTCGTCGTAAAGAACGACCAGCGTCCCGTCGGGGGTCATTGCCTATCAGCCCCGAGCTCTCCGGACCGCGCGATCCGCTGCTTCTCGAAGGCGAACATCAGGTCCGGCGGCCCCTGGCCCTCGGCGGCAGGCCCGTCTGGGTCCGGGATGCCCCGGGTGGAAGGCGAAAGCGGCCATGTGCTCCCCACTCGCTCCCGCAGTTCAACGTCAATCGGTCGACGGCCTCGGCGCGAGCAGTCTCCCTCGCGCGCTGCACTGCAGCCTTCAATGCAGCGGCCCCGCGCTTGGCACTCGGCACCCACAAACCATGCAGCGAGGTTGTCATGCGATGTCAGTCGCAGCAACGGCGAGCGCGCTTACGGAAGCGTCTGCGTGCATTGCTGTCCAGCACGACATACCCACCGTTGGAATGGATACGCATAACCTGGGACGGCTCGACACGCACTTTCAACTTCTCTCGGCATCGGATATGTAGCCCGACCCTCGCGAGACAATCGAGGAGTGTCCGTAGAACTCTTCGCCGTCAACGCGGTTGTCGACCGCATTGCTGCCTGTCCGCGGCTCGCGCCCGACATCAAATCCGGGGACAAGACGCCGATCACCGACGGCCACATCGACTTCTACAGCTCTGAGAAGAAGAACAACAAGACGCACGAGGGTCGGGTCCCAGTACAGGTCAAGGGCCGAGTAACTGGGACGAAGGTCAAAGCATCCCGCAACACGCAATCGTTCTCGGTCGAGCGCGAGGTGCTCCAGTTCTTCCGCAACCATGGTGGGGGCATCTACTTCTACGTGCCCATGCGGAACGGAGGCCTCGAACGCGAGATTTTCTACGCGAACCTGCTTCCGTTCAAAGTCGATCGACTGCTTGGCGATAAGCCCGAGACGCAGAAGTCCTTCTCGGTCAAGATGACGCGGCTTCCCGAGGATCCCACGCAGATCGAGGGCATCGTTCGCCTCGCCTGGAACGGTCGCGTTCAGGCCTCTGTATCCGGCGGGAACTCTCATCTCCTGGACCAGGCAGAGAGTCTGACGGTGCATTCGCTGGTCGGCTTCGACGAGACCCGCCCCAGCCGTCTCGCGCTCGCCGAGACCGACTACGTCATTGTTGCCCATCTGTTCGGCGGCCTTGATGTCGCCGTCGATGTTGATCTCGATGTAATCCCTGGCGACTACATCGAGCGCGATCTCGCCGTTCCAATCGGGTGTGGTGGCATCGAGTTCACGAACGGGACAGGTCGCCGGCTCGACGAGGAGACGATCCTCGTTCAGCTCTCCCGCGGACTGCAACTCAGACTCAGAGCCGACGCCGACACGATCCGTATGAACCTGAATCTGACACGCGAGGGTTCATTTCGAGAGCAAGCGAAGAACTTCGACTTTGTACTCGCCGCTGCCGCCGGGAACCCTTTGCTCATCGGCGACGGATCGAACGAGCCACACGCCGGAGACCCGCTCCTAGAAGCTGACCTCCGGAGCGTCCGCCTGGAGCTGTCCCGTCTAATCGAGCTATTCGACGAACTCGGTATCGACGACGAGTTCAGTTCCCAAGTTCAACTCGACCACGACATTCGGCGTATGCTTCTCGCTCTTCACGAAGGACTCGTTCAAGATCAACCCGTCCGAGGGAACTCCGACGGGACCGGGCGGTACGACATCCCGTTCGGTGATCACAAGATCATGGTGATTGTCATGCCTGCCGAGAACGATGGCTTCCGCCGGATTGTCGATCCATTCGACCCTTCAAAGCGCGAAAGGTTCCGGATCTATCGGGTCAACGAAGACGGCTCGCCGGAACCGATCGACTGGGGAACCGTATATGAATCGGTCACCGCTGACGACATGGCTGAGATCTTGAATCTCAGGTTGCACAACGTAGTGGAAGCGTACGCAACGCTTGAGGATCGAGTCGCCGCAACTACGAAAGCGAACTTCATGGTGCTCCGTCTGCTCACCGCTGCTGACATGGCAGTTAACGAGAACCATCGCGCCGCTCTCCTGCACGGCGCGACCAATCTGTGTAAGTGGCTAATGGAGGAGGAGCCAGACTCGCTCGTTCACCGAGTCAACTGGTGGCAGGTTCTTTATCGCCAGGGGGAACTTGGCGACACAGATCGCCAAGACATCCGGGTTGCTCGACGCCGCTTGAATCGCGATGAAGCACAGGCAAGAGAACTTGAAGCGTGCCTGCTCATACTGCTCGATGACGCAGAGGAGCTCAAGCTTGTCATCGAAGAACTCTCCGAAAGTGACGTCGAAAAACTCCAGAGCTGGCCTGTGTGGACGCTGACCAAGTCGGGGTCGAGCACTACCTCCGCTCGCGAGCAGTAGTCCGAGCGGACCACGACTCACGGCTGTCTCTGATCACGGCGAGTCAAGGGGAAACGCGTTCGAGTGAGGCCGGCCTCTTCCCCCTACGACGCGACATCGCTGAAATGACCTCTGTGCGGACTGGTTCGTCGACTTCCGCGTAGTTCCGCCGCACAACAACCCATTCAGTTGTTGAAGCGGGACTCCAAGACCTTCAGATCGCTCCCTCCGCAACCATCTCTCGTTTGGTTGTCGCCATGGCCGAGGTTCTTGTGCGTGCTGCGCTCCACCTAGGCATCGCCGTAGATCGGGATATGGAGGCCTCGCCATCGACCGTCAGCTGACCAACTGACTGAACATCGCCAAGGCACCGGGATGGGCGGTGACCACCGAGCATGCAGATCGGTCTCGGAGCGCAACGAGTAAGACGAAATGCCTTCCCGACTACGACGCACTTGCGAGCGGCTTACAGCCCAGAACAAACACCGACGCGCTGATCTGCTGAGATTCGGACCTGACGCGCGAAATGTCCCGCTACGCGCCACACGGACCGGCGCAATCGCACGCAGTTACTTCGACCCGCTCAGTTGTTGAAGCGGAACTCCACGACGTCGCCGTCCTGCATGACGTAGTCCTTGCCTTCGAGGCGCGCCTTGCCCTTCGCCCGCGCCTCGACGACCGAGCCTGTCGCAACGAGGTCGTCGAACGAGATGACCTCGGCCTTGATGAAGCCCTTCTCGAAGTCGGTGTGGATGACGCCGGCTGCCTGCGGGGCCTTCCAACCCTTGCCGATGGTCCAGGCGCGCGCTTCCTTCGGACCCGCGGTGAGGTAGGTCTGCAGGCCCAGAGTGTCGAAGCCGATACGCGCGAGTTGGTCGAGTCCCGACTCGTCCTGTCCGGTCGAGGCGAGCAGCTCAGCTGCTTCCTCGGGGTCGAGGTCGATCAGCTCGGACTCGATCTTCGCGTCGAGGAACACCGCCTGCGCGGGCGCAACCAACGCTGCGAGCTCGGCCTTGCGGTCCGCATCCGTGAGCACGTCCTCATCCACGTTGAAGACGAAGATGAACGGCTTCGCGGTGAGTAGGCCGAGTTCCTTGATGGGAGCCAGGTCGATCCCGGATGCCGACAGCAGCTGTCCGCGCTCGAGCGCGTCCTTCGCGGCCTGCGCCGTCTCGAGCACGATCGGCTCGAGCTTCTTGCCGCGCACTTCCTTCTCGTAGCGCGTGATCGCGCGCTCGAGGGTGTCGAGGTCGGCCAGCTGCAGCTCGGCGTTGATGGTTTCCATGTCGTTCTTCGGGTCGACGTTGCCGTCGACGTGTACGACGTCGGAGTCGGCGAATCCGCGCACGACCTGCGCGATCGCGTCGGCCTCGCGGATGTTGGCGAGGAACTTGTTGCCAAGCCCCTCCCCCTCGCTCGCGCCGCGCACGATGCCGGCGATGTCGACGAACGAGACGGCGGCCGGCAGGATGCGCTCGCTGCCGAAGATCTCGGCGAGCTTGTCGAGGCGCGCATCGGGCAAGTTGACGACACCCACGTTCGGCTCGATCGTCGCGAACGGGTAGTTCGCCGCGAGCACCTGATTCTTAGTCAGGGCGTTGAACAGGGTGGACTTGCCGACATTCGGCAGCCCGACGATTCCGATGGTAAGAGCCACGGGCATCAAGTCTAGGCGCCCCACGGCTCAGCGCCCGCCGGGGCCTGCACCTCTGGCCGGCTCGCACGGGCGGTCTCGCCGCATCCGTCGGTCGGAGAATCGCGCGAATGTCGGAGGATGCGGCGCGGAATCTCCGACGGGAGGCCGAATCTCCGACGAACGCGCGCACCGGAAGCGGCCACAACCCCAAGGCCGACTCGCCACCGCCCCGGATGCGGCGGCCCGGACGCGGACACCCCGGCGCGCCTCACCGCGCACCGCGCGCATCCGGGTGAGGGTGAGGGCGTGTCACTGGATTTCACCGCGATCGACTTCGAGACGGCGAACTCCTCCAGTGCTTCGGTGTGCGCGGTTGGTCTGGCCCGCGTCCGCGACGGGCGCATCGTCGCGACCGCCGGTTGGCTGATCCGCCCGCCCGAGGGCCACGACCGCTTCTTCGAGCTGAACATCGGCATCCACGGCATCCGCCCGGAGCACGTCGTCGACGCGAAGGGCTGGAGCGAGCAGCTCGACGACATCGCCGCCTTCGCCGGTGCGGATGTGCTCGTGGCGCACAACGCCGGATTCGACATGGCCGTGCTGCGCCGCGCGTGCGCCGCGACGGGCGACATCTGCCCGCCCTACCGCTACGCCTGCAGCCTGCAGCTCGCGCGCCGCACCTACGACCTGCCGAGCTACCGGCTGCCGATCGTGGCGGCCGAGGCCGGCTTCGCGGAGTTCCGCCACCATGACGCGACAGCGGATGCGGCCGCCTCCGCCGCCATCATGATCGATGCCGCGCGGCGCTGGAACGCCCCCGACATCGACGCCCTCGCCGCGGCCTCCCGCATCCGGATCTGCGAGATCGACACGGCGGTCGCCGCGGCCGCATAACCGGGGCATGTCGGGGGCCGGGGGCATGCTGTGCTCATGGACCCCGTGATCCTCCTCGTCGCCGCGTTGTGCCTCGCCGCCGGCATCGCGCTCGGCTGGTTCGCCGCGCAATCCCGCGCCTCCGGGCAGCAGGGCGCGCTGTCGGCCCGCGCCGCGGCCGCAGAGTCCGCCGCCGCGGCCGCACGCGCCGAGCTCGAACGGCAGGGCGGACTGTACCGCGAGTTCGTGGAGCGGCAGCGCGCCGAACAGCGCGAACGCGACGACCGCGATCGTCGCGAGAACGCGGTGGTCGCCGCCCTCGCCCCGGTCCGCGACACCCTCGCGCAGGTTCGGCTCAAAGTCGACGACCTCGAACGGGAGCGCCACGCCCAGTACGGAGCTCTGGCCGAACAACTCCGCCGCGCGCAGGAGACCGACGACCTGCTGCGCGACACGACCGCATCGCTCTCCTCCGCCCTGCGCTCGACGAGCACCCGCGGCGTGTGGGGCGAGGTGCAACTGCGGCGTGTCGTCGAGGCTGCGGGCCTCACGCGCCACGTCGACTTCGACGTGCAGTCGTCGATCAGCTCGGATGCGGGCTCGGGCCGCCCCGACATGATCGTGCGGCTCCCCGGCGGCAAGGCGATCGCCGTCGATGCCAAGGTTCCGCTCGACGCGTTCATCGAGGCGCAGGCGATCCCGGACACCGCGCAAGGAGAGGATGCGGTACGCCGCCGCGCGCTCCGCGACAAGCATGTGAAGGCGCTGCGCGCCCACATCGACGCGCTCGCGAAGAAGCAGTACTGGGCGGGGATCGACTCCAGCCCTGAGTTCGTCATCTGCTTCGTGCCGAACGAGGCGCTGCTCGCAACCGCCCTCGACGAGGATCCCGCGCTGCTCGACTACGCGTTCCGCCAGCGCGTCGCGCTGGCCTCACCCGTGAACCTCTGGGCGGTGCTGCGCACGGTCGCCTACACGTGGACGCAGGAAGCCGTCTCCGATGACGCCCGCGAGCTCTTCACCCTCGGCACCCAGCTCTACGAGCGCCTCGGCGGACTCACCAAGCACATCGACGACCTGCGGCGCGGCATCGAACGCACGGTCGACGGCTACAACCGATTCGTCGGATCGCTCGAGAGCCGTGTTCTGGTGACCGCGCGACGCTTCCCCGGCATCGATGCGACCAAGCTGGATGCGGTCGCCGCACCCGCCGCGCTCGAGTCCACGCCGCGCCGGCTCAGCGCCCCGGAGTTCACCGCCGCGCTCGAGGAGGTGCGACGAGCCGCATCCGATTCTGCGGATGAGACCGCATCCGCCGACGAGGCGCAGCTGCCGGCATCCCCCTCCTGACACGGGTGTTCGCCCGTCGCGGATACGCCTGCGCGGACGCGCATTCCCGACGACGATGAGGCTATGAAGCTTCTCGTTCTCGGCGGCACGGCGTGGCTCGGGCGCACGACGGCCGCATCCGCGATCACCGCCGGCCACGACGTGACCTGCGCCGCCCGAGGTACGGACGTTCCGCACGGGGCGCAGCACGTTCGCGTCGACCGCGACATCGCCGACGGCCTCGCGTCCTTGATCGACACCCGGTGGGATGCGGTGATCGATGTCTCGCGCCAGCCGGGCCAGGTGCGCCGCGCCGCGCGGCAGTCGCGCAGCGAGCGGTATGTCTTCGTCTCGACCTGCAACGTGTACGCGAGCCAGGCAGAGATCGGCGCGGACGAGTCGGCGCCGATGCTCGAACCCCTCGACGCCGACGTGATGACCGACCCCGAGGACTACGGGCGCGCCAAGGTCGCCTGCGAGGATGCGGTGCGCGAGGTCTTCGGCACCGACCGATCCGCCATCGTCCGCTCCGGCCTCATCGGCGGTCCGGGCGACCCGACGGGACGCAGCACCTACTGGCCGCGCCGCTTCGCCGCGCCGTCGAACCCAGACGGCGTCGTGCTCGCGCCGGACGCACCCGGCTTGCCGACCGCGCTGATCGACGTGCGCGACCTCGCCGCGTGGCTCGTGCGACTCGCGGCGGGCGCCGGTTCGGGTGCTTTCAACGCGCAGGGCGAGCCGCATCCGTTCCCCGCGCACCTGGATGCGGCGAGGGCCGCCGCGGGGCATCGCGGCGCGGTGGCGGCGCTGGCAGAGGGCTGGCTGGTCGAGCGCGACGTCAACGAATGGGCGGGGCCGCGGTCACTGCCGCTCTGGCTGCGGGATAGGGACTGGTACGGGATGAACTCACGGTCCACGGCGCGTGCGGTGGCGGCAGGACTGGAACGGCGGCCGCTGGAGTCGACTCTGGCCGATGTCCTCGGCGGGCCCGTGGTATCGGGAGCAGGACTCACCGACGAGGAAGAACGCGAGCTGCTCGCGCAGCTGCCGGCGTAGGTCAGGCGCCGCCGGGCACGAAGCTCAGCAGGAGAAGCACGACCGCGGAGACGCCGACGAACGCTCCGATCGCCCACCACGGGCTCGGTTGGTGTCCCTCTTCGCGGCGAACGCGGAAGAGGACGTCGGGGCGGCGCGCGGGGTCGGGTTTGTTGACGGCCACGGCGTCGGCGACGACGGCGAGCGCTCCGGTACGCGGATGCGAGTTCTCCTGGGCTGCGGACATCGTTCGTCCCTTCGTCTCGGTGCAGAGATCGACATCGACGGTGATACGACGTCGTCCATTCTGCCACCTGCCGATGTGGCCGCCCCGGAGGCTTGCGCTCCTCCCCCGCATCCGTGTCTCACTCGTGCACGCCACACACCCCCAAACCGTGAACAACTGAGACACGAACCCCACCCGCGGGCCCCGCCCCGCATCCGCGTCTCACTCGTGCACGCCACACACCCCCAAACCGTGAACAACTGAGACACGAACCCCACCCGCGGGCTCAGCGCCGCAGGCTCAGCCCCCGACGGTCACAACCACTTCGAGGTGAGGTGCTCGCTCGAGATGCGGCGGAGGGTTCCGGAGGCGCCGCGCAGCACGACACTCTCGGTGTAGATGTGCTCGCCCTCGCGGCGCACGCCGGCGACGAGTTGACCGTCGGTCACGCCCGTGGCGACGAAGATCGTGTTCTTGCCCTTGACGAGATCCTCCGCCTCGTAGACGGTGCCGTCGACCTTGAGGCCCGCGTCGATGCCGCGCTGCTTCTCGTCGTCGTTGCGCGGCGCGAGACGACCCTGGATGTGGCCGCCGAGCGCCTTGATGGCGCACGCGGTGACGATCCCCTCGGGGCTCCCGCCGATCCCGACGCACATGTCGGTGCGGGCATTATGGCGGGCGGCGTTGATGCCGCCGGCGACGTCGCCGTCGCTCATGAGTCGGGTGCCGGCGCCGGCCTCGCGGATCTCCTCGATGAGCTGGTCGTGGCGGGGGCGGTGCAGCACCGACACGACGACCTCATCGACGGGCTTGCCGAGCGCCTTGGCGAGCAGACGGATGTTCTCGCCGATGGGGAGCCGGATGTCGACGACGCCCACGCCGGCGGGGCCGGTGACGAGCTTGTCCATGTAGAAGACGCTGGATGCGTCGAGCATGGCGCCGTGGTCGGCGACCGCGATGACCGACAGCGCGTTGTTGCGCCCGGCGGCCGTCAGAGAGGTGCCGTCGATCGGGTCGACCGCGATGTCGCACTGCGGGCCGCGCCCCGTGCCGACGTGCTCGCCGTTGAAGAGCATGGGCGCGTTGTCCTTCTCGCCCTCGCCGATGACGATCACGCCGTCGAAGTTCACGGTGGTGAGGAAGGCGCGCATGGCGTCGACCGCCGCGCCGTCGGCCATCTCCTTTTGGCCGCGCCCGATGAAGGGAACGGAGCGGATGGCTGCCGCCTCCGTCGCGCGCACGAGCTCGAGAGCGAGGTTCCGGTCGGGATGCAGCGGGCTCATGTCCGCGGTAAGACTCACCATGCGGCCCAGCCTAAGCAGGATCCCGCAGAGCGGACGCGACTTTCAGCTCTGAAGACGCGAAGAATTCGCAGTTCTTTCAGCAGGAGGAAATCCACCGCCCCGCCGTGATATTCCTGGCGCCCCCGGCACCCGGCCGCCCGCATCCCCTTCGATAGAGTGACGGGTAACCACTGCACATAGCAAGGAGCGGACATGCCCGTCGCAACACCCGATCAGTATGCCGAGATGCTCGACCGCGCGAAGGCGGGCGGCTTCGCGTACCCGGCCATCAACGCGGCGAGCTCGCAGTCGATCAACGCGATCCTGCAGGGCCTCACGGAAGCCGGTTCCGACGGCATCATCCAGGTCACCACCGGTGGCGCCGACTACTTCGCCGGCCACACCGTCAAGGGCCGGGCGACCGGAGCGATCGCCTTCGCGAAGTTCGCCACCGAGGTCGCCAAGAACTACCCGATCACGGTCGCCCTCCACACCGACCACTGCCCCAAGCCCGCCCTCGAGGACTTCCTGCTGCCGCTGATCGCCGCATCCGAAGAAGAGGTCAAGGCCGGCCGCAACCCGCTCTTCCAGTCGCACATGTGGGACGGCTCGGCCGTTCCCCTCGACGAGAACATCGCGATCGCCAAGGAGCTGCTGCCCCGCATCAAGGCGATCAACGCGATCCTCGAGGTGGAGATCGGCGTCGTCGGCGGCGAAGAGGACGGCGTAAAGCACGAGGGCTCGAACGAGGCGCTCTACACGACCACGGCGGATGTGGCCAAGGCCGTCGAGGCCCTCGGTCTCGGTGAGGCCGGCCGCTGGATCGCGGCGCTGACCTTCGGCAACGTGCACGGCGTGTACAAGCCCGGCAACGTCAAGCTGCGTCCGGAGCTCCTCGGTGAGATCCAGGAGGGCATCGCCGCACAGTTCGGCACGGGCCCGAAGCCCCTCGACCTCGTGTTCCACGGCGGCAGCGGCTCGACCCCCGAAGAGATCGCCCTCGCGGTCGCGAACGGCGTCGTGAAGATGAACATCGATACCGACACGCAGTACGCGTTCACGCGCGCGGTCGCCGGCTTCATGTTCACGAACTACGACGGCGTCCTGAAGATCGACGGCGAGATGGGCAACAAGAAGGCCTACGACCCGCGCGCCTGGGGCAAGGTCGCAGAGACCGCCATGGCTGCCCGCGTCGTCGAGGCCACGCAGCAGCTCGGCTCCGCCGGCAAGTCGCTCGGCGCCTGACCCGACGCACTCACCGCGAATGCCCCGGCTCCGGCCGGGGCATTCCGTGTTTCAGGAAGCGGCGCGCTCAGACGTCGTCGAGCAGCCCCGGGGCTCCGTCGGGGCGCGAGAGCACGACGATCTCATCCCCGGCGGAGATCGCGCCGGACTTCACGACCCGGAAGTAGGGTCCGAGCCGCCGCTCGTCGGCGAAGCGCTTGACCCAGCCGCGCGCCTCGGGACCACCGAGGCGGCGGGCGAAGGTCTGGCAGGGGTTGCGGTGCCGGGTGACCTCGAGCTCGAGCGTGTCGCCGATGCGCCACCGCTCCCCGATCACGACCGCATTGACGTCGATGCCCTCGGTGCGCAGGTTCTCGCCGAACCATCCCGGTGCCAGCTCGCGACCCAGCTCGCTCTCCCAGAACGCCGCATCCTCCTGCGCATAGGCGTAGACGGCCTGCTCGAGCCCGCCGTGGTGCTTGCGGTTGGCCTGCACGTCGCCGCGCACCCCGTAAGGACCGACGCGCACGGCGCCGTCGAGCGGGCGCTTGTCGATCGCGGTCACGCCGATCGTGCCCGCATCCGGAATCAACGCGTGCACGGCGCAGACGGCGACGACGCGCGCGGTCATGTGGCGCTCGGGGTCGGAACGGGCGTGATGCCGCTCAACTGCTGCATGAGGCCGGGGTCCGACATCAGCGGCACGACCAGAAGCACACTCGCCAGGAGTGTGAAGACCACGCCGCCCACGAGCGGGATCCAGAAGCTCAGGCGTCCGGCGCGCAGATTCCACACCGAGACGCCCGCGGTCGCGAACCATCCGACCGCGAGCAGGATCGCGGCGGCCGCACCCCAGGCGCGAGCGCCTGCTGCATCCGTCAGTCCCCCGTCGACGCCGAACTGGGTCAACAGCTGCGTGAGCAGCTCGTTCGGGTCGACGAAGCCGGGGATCGAACGCAGCACCTCGACCAGCCCGATCGCGAGCAGCGCGATCGTGGCGACGCGGTCCATGGCCCGGGGGTTGCGCGCCACGGGGCCCGCGGCAGGAGCCGGGGCGGGGGCGGCCGGGGCCGCATCCGGAGCCTTGCCCGCGTCGAGATCGAACGTCGCGTCGGGCTGGCGGATGCGGGCGCGCTGCTCTTCGGGCGTCGCGTACTCGCCGTACTGGGGGCGGGGGCGCTCGTCGCTCATGCGCGCCCCCGTCCGCCGCGGGCGCGGGCATCGGCGGCGCCGGATGCGTCGCGGCGCAGCTCCTTGGGAAGCGAGAAGATGAGGTCCTCCTCGGCGGTGCGCACCTCGGCGACGTCGGCGTAACCCGCACCGGCGAGCACGTCGAGCACCTCCTGCACGAGCACCTCCGGCACCGAAGCGCCGCTGGTCACACCGACCGTGGCGACGCCGTCGAGCCACTCCTGGCGCACCTCCTCCGCGTAGTCGACGCGGTAGGCGGCTTTGGCCCCGTGCTCGCGGGCGACCTCGACGAGGCGCACGCTGTTGGACGAGTTGGCGGAGCCGACGACGATCACCAGGTCCGCGTCGCGCGCGACCTTCTTGATCGCGACCTGGCGGTTCTGGGTGGCATAGCAGATGTCGTCGGAGGGCGGGTCCTGCAGGTTCGGGAACCGCTCGCGCAGGCGCCGCACCGTCTCCATCGTCTCGTCGACCGAAAGAGTGGTCTGCGAGAGCCAAACGACCTTGTCGGGGTCGCGCACCTCGACCGTGTCGGCGTCGGCGGGCGAGTTCACGATCGTGACGTGCTCGGGCGCTTCACCGGCGGTGCCCTCGACCTCTTCGTGCCCGAGGTGGCCGATGAGCAGGATCTCGAAGTCGTCGCGGGCGAAGCGCACGGCCTCGCGGTGCACCTTGGTCACGAGCGGGCAGGTCGCATCGATCGCCTGCAGGCCGCGGTCGGCGGCGGCAGAGACGACGGCGGGCGAGACGCCGTGCGCGCTGAACACGACGTGGGCACCGGCCGGCACCTCTCCGACCTCTTCGACGAAGATGGCACCCTTGGCCTCGAGCTCGGTGACCACGTGCACGTTGTGCACGATCTGCTTGCGCACGTAGACGGGCGCGCCGTAGCGCTCGAGCGCCTTCTCCACGGCGATGACCGCGCGGTCGACGCCGGCGCAGTATCCGCGGGGGGCTGCCAGCAGCACTCTCTTGCGTCCGGCGACCGGGATATCCTGAAGCCGGCCGCTGCGCGCCGGCATCCGGGGGGTGGGAAGGTGCACGGCGGGTGAGCTCACGCCCGTGATTCTACGGGCGCGTGCTGGGCAGAGGCCGAGCGACGGAGGATGCATGACGAGGTTCGCACCGGATGCGGCGGCAGAGGCCCCGCACGGTGATGACGTCCATCCCCGCGACGCCACGCGCGAAGCGCCCACATCCGTGGCCCGGTTCAGCGAGACGATCCGGGCGTTCATCTCCTCCTGGGGTTCGGTGTGGGTCGAGGGCGAGATCACGTCGTGGAACGTGCGCGGCGGCAACGTCTACGGCCGCCTGAAAGACCTCACGGGCGACGCCAGCGTGTCGTTCCGTATCTGGTCGTCGACGCTGCAGCGCCTGCCCGACGACCTCAAAGTAGGCGATCGGGTCGTCGCGAGCGTCAAGTCCGACTACTTCGTGCGCACAGGCGACTTCAGCGTGCTGGTCTCCGCGATGCGTCACACCGGCATCGGCGATCAGCTCGCCGCCATCGAGCAGCTGCGCGCCAAGCTGCGCGCCGAGGGGCTCTTCTCGGCCGAACGCAAGCGCCCCCTCCCCTTCCTCCCGCACCTCGTCGGACTCATCACGGGTGAGCGATCGGATGCGGAGAAAGACGTGCACCGCAACGCCGAGCTGCGCTGGCCGCAGGTGAGCTTTCGCACCGAGTACGCCGCAGTGCAGGGCGACCGGTGCGTACCCGAGACGATCGCCGCGCTGCAGAAGCTGGATGCCGACCCCGACGTCGACGTGATCATCATCGCCCGCGGCGGCGGCGACCCGCAGCACCTGCTGGGCTTCAGCGACGAACGGCTGCTGCGCGCGGTGGCGGCGGCCACGACGCCCGTCGTCTCGGCGATCGGTCACGAGAACGACCACCCCCTGCTCGACGACGTCGCCGACCTCCGCGCCTCGACGCCGACGGACGCCGCCAAGCGCGTCGTGCCGGATGTGGGCGAGCAACGCTCTCTCGTGCGCCAGCTGCGCGCACGGCTGGGCTCGCGACTCAGCATGCGCGTCTCGCACGACATCGCGCAGCTCGAGCAGTTGCGCTCGCGGCCGGTGCTGCGAGACCCCGACGCGCTTCTCGAGCGGCGCGCGCACGAGGTGGAGCTGCTCGCGGCCCGCGGACGCGACACGATCGACCGCTCGCACACCCATGCGGCGCGCCAGACGGCGGAGCTACGCGCGTCGCTGCGTGCCCTCTCACCCGGCGCCACGCTCGCGCGCGGCTACGCGATCGCGCACATCGACGGCGGCGTGATCGTGCGCGATGCGGCGCAGGCTCCGGAGGGCACCGAGCTGACCGTCACCGTCGCGCGCGGCTCGTTCGCGGCCACCTCGGGCGGCGAGGTGCCCGAGACGTCTGCGACGGCGACGGACGCCTAGGATGGAAGCCATGTCCGCGCCCGAGGAGACCGCTCCCGAGATCGCGTCGTTGTCGTTCGAACAGGCGCGCGACGAGCTCGTGCGCGTTGTCGCCGAACTCGAGCAGGGCTCCCCCACCCTCGAGCAGTCGCTCTCGCTGTGGGAGCGCGGCGAGGCCCTCGCGGCCCGGTGCGAGGAGTGGCTGCTGGGCGCCAAGCGCCGACTGGATGCGGCGCGCTCCGGCACCGAGGGCGAACTCTGATGGCCAGAGGTCCTCGCGTCGTCGCCGAGCTCGGCCGCCCCGAGACTCCCGACGAGACCGCGGCCCGCAAGGCGGAGTCCTCGCGCATCTACCGCTCGAGCCAGACGTTCCGAAACCTCATCGCGGCACTGCTCGCCACCCTCGGCGTCGTGATCGTCATCATCTTCGCGGTGCCGCGCGGCAACCCCGCGCCCGCGCCCGCGGTCGACGTCGCCGAGATCGCGAACGGCTTCGCCGACGCGTACGGGCGTCCCGTCATCTCGCCCGATGTGCCGGAGAACTGGCGCGTCAACCAGGCGCAGCTCGAGGGCAACAGCGTGCCCGCCTTCACGATCGTCTACGTGCCCGACGCCGAGAGCTACATCAACATCGCCCAGGCCTTCGACGCGGATGCAGGCTGGGTCGCCCGCACCCTCAACGGCGCCGCTCCGACCGGCACCGAGACGATCGACGGCATCGAGTGGCAGCGCTACGAGATCTCCGACGCCCGCTCCGCCGGCGGCGTCTCCTACGCCCTCGCCACCCCCGCTGGCCCCGACCAGATCCTCGTGTACGGCACGGCCACGCCCGACACCGCGGCGCAACTGGCCACGACCGTCACCGACACCATCCTTCAGCTGCGTGAGGAGACACCGTGACCGAGACCCACCCCACCCCCGCCCAGGTCTGGGCCGAGATGCTCGAGGGCAACGCCCGTTTCGTCGCCGGAACGCCGCGTCATCCGCGGCAGGACGTCGAGCGTCGTCACGAGCTCGCCGGTGGGCAGCGCCCGCGCGCTGCCCTGTTCGGCTGCTCCGACTCGCGTCTGGCCGCCGAGATCATCTTCGACGAGGGCCTGGGCGACCTGTTCGTCGTGCGCAACGCCGGTCAGGTCATCTCCGACTCGGTCGTCGGCAGCCTCGAGTACGCGGTCGAGGTGCTCGGCACGCCGCTCATCGTCGTGCTCGGCCACGACGAGTGCGGTGCCGTCCGCGCCGCCATCGACAGCACCTCGCCCGACGCGCCCGCTCTGCCGCCGCGCATCTGGCGTCAGGTCGCGCCCATCGTGCCGGCCGTGCGCCGCGTGCAGGTCGCCGAGGGCACGAACGCTGCCACGGTCGATGCGGAGCACGTGGGCCGCGAGCACCTGCGCGACACCGTGACCGAGCTGCTGCACTCGTCGGAGCTCATCAGCGCCGCCGTGGCCGACGGCTCGCTCGCGATCGTCGGCGTGAACTACCGCCTCGCGAAGGGCGTCGCCGAGCCCGACTTCATCGTCGGTGCGGCGACCGAATCCGCCGCCTGACCACCTTCCGCCCGCACACCGTCAGAGGAGACACCCGTGGCTGAGACCGAATACCGCATCGAACACGACACGATGGGCGAGGTCCGCGTTCCCGCATCCGCTCTCTACAGCGCGCAGACCCAGCGCGCCGTCGAGAACTTCCCGATCTCGGGCGACGCGCTGGCGCCGGCTCAGATCGTGGCGCTCGCGCGGATCAAGAAGGCCGCCGCTCTCGCGAACAAGCAGCTCGGCACCCTCGACGCGCAGATCGCCGACGCGATCGCCCGTGCCGCCGACCAGATCATCGCAGGCAACCACGCCGACCAGTTCCCGATCGACGTCTACCAGACCGGCAGTGGCACGTCGTCAAACATGAACATGAACGAGGTGCTCGCCACGCTGGCGACACGCGACCTCGGCTCGCCGGTTCACCCGAACGACCACGTCAACGCCTCGCAGTCCTCGAACGACGTCTTCCCCACCTCGGTGCACATTGCGGTGACGCAGGAGATCATCGACGCCCTCATCCCTGCCCTCGACCACCTCGCCGTCGCTCTGGAGGAGAAGGCGGAAGCCTGGAGCGACGTCGTCAAGTCGGGCCGCACGCACCTCATGGATGCAACGCCCGTCACCCTCGGCCAGGAGTTCGGCGGCTACGCCCGCCAGATCCGCCTCGGCATCGAGCGCGTGCAGGCCACGATCCCCCGCGTCGCCGAGGTTCCCCTGGGCGGCACCGCGGTCGGCACGGGCATCAACACCCCGCTCGGCTTCCCGCAGAAGGTTATCGAGCTGATCGTCGCCGAGACCGAGCTGCCCATCACCGAGGCCAAGGACCACTTCGAGGCGCAGGCGAACCGCGACGGACTCGTCGAGGCCTCCGGAGCCCTCCGCACCATCGCGGTCTCGCTCACCAAGATCAACAACGACCTGCGCTGGATGGGCTCGGGCCCGAACACGGGTCTCGGCGAGCTGCATATCCCCGACCTGCAGCCCGGCTCCTCGATCATGCCCGGCAAGGTCAACCCGGTCGTTCCCGAGGCCACGCTCATGGTGTGCGCGCGGGTCATCGGCAACGACGCCACGATCGCGTGGGCCGGCGCATCCGGCTCGTTCGAGCTGAACGTCGCGATCCCCGTCATGGGCACCGCGCTGCTCGAGTCGATCCGCCTGCTCGCGAACTCCGTGCGCGTGCTGGCCGACAAGACGATCCGCGGCCTCGAGGTCAACCGCGAGCGCGCGGCGGCCTACGCCGGCATGTCGCCCTCGATCGTCACGCCGCTGAACAAGCTCATCGGCTACGAGGCCGCGGCCAAGATCGCCAAGCACGCGGTCGCCGAGGGCATCACGGTGCGCGAGGCCGTCATCGCTCTCGGATACGTGGAGCGGGGCGAGCTCACCGAGGCGCAGCTCGACGAGAAGCTCGATCTGCTCTCGATGACGCACCCGGGCTGAGCTACACGCGCAACCGTCCGACAAGACATAATCGGAAGGTGAAGCAGACGCCGAGAATGCTCTCGGCGCGCGTGAAGACTCTGGGGGCGATCCTCCTTGTGGCGTGCGTCGGGCTGATCGTCGCGGGCGGGGTCTCCTTCTGGATCCAGCGGGCGCGTCTCGTCGACGACGTGGACGACCGCCTGATCGAGAAGGTGCAGGCCCTGCGACCCGTGGGCGATGCTCCGTCCCCCGGCATCTACCTCACGCGCACCGTGACCGGCTTCCTGCCCTCGCAGACCGAGGGCGTCGTCGGGGTCGTCGACGGTGAGATCGTGGTGTCGCCCTCCGCGGGAAACCTCTTCCGCGCGATCGAAGACCCCGCCGTCGTCGCGGCGGCGACGAAGGCGGTCACCGGCAACGACATCGTGCTGGGCACCGTGTCGACCGACCAGGGCGAGGTGCGCTACGTGGCGCTGCCGGTGCAGATCGGCGGCGAGACGGGCATCTACCTGCGCGGCGTCGACATGGAGGCCGAGATGGCGCCGTTCCAGGCGTCGATCACGACCTACGTCATCGCTGCCGTGGTCGTCATGGCCGCGCTCGGCTTCGCGAGCTGGTTCTTCACCGGCCGACTGCTCTCGCCTCTGCGGCAGCTGCGCGATGCGGCGGATGCGGTGACGCTCAACGACCTCGGCACGCGTGTCCCCGAGGAGGGCGACCACGAGATCGCCGACCTCTCCCGCACCATGAACTCGATGCTCGACCGTCTCGAGGCCTCCGTCAGTAGTCAGCGGCAGCTGCTGGATGACATCCGGCACGAGCTGAAGACGCCCATCACGATCGTGCGCGGGCACCTCGAGATGATGAACGTCGACGATCGCGAGGATGTCATCAGCATCCGCGACATGGGGATCTCCGAGCTCGACCGGATGACGCGCCTCGTCGACGACATCGACCTGCTGTCGTCGGCGCAGGGGGACCAGTTCGAGATGCGCCCCGTCGACCTCGGGATGCTGACCGAACGCGTCGGCGAGCTCGTCTCCGCCATCTCCGGCCACCCTTTCTCGCTCGCCCGGAGCGCCCGTGGTGTGGTGGTGGCCGATGCCGACCGGCTCACCCAGGCCTGGCTGCAGCTCGCCGACAACGCCGCGAAGTACACGCCTACCGACAGCCCCATCGAGGTCGGCAGCGACGTCGTGGACGGCGAGGCACGGCTGTGGGTCCGAGACCACGGTGCCGGTATTCCGCCCGCGGCCAGGCGCCGCATCTTCCAGCGGTTCGCACGGGTCGACGCGAACCGCTCCGTCGAGGGCTCGGGCCTGGGTCTTGCCATCGTCGAGGCGATCGCGCAGGCCCACGGCGGCTCCGTCGACGTCACCGACACCCCCGGCGGCGGCGCCACCTTCACGGTGCGTGTGCCGACCAGCGGCCATCCGTCCACTCTGGTCCCGACGCCCGTGCGCGCCGGCGACGTCGTTCGGCAGCGAGAGGCAACCACATGACCTTGATCCTGATCGCGGAGGATGAATCCCGCATCTCGGCTTTCGTGAAGCGCGGACTGGAGTCGGCGGGATTCGCCACCGAGGTGGTCGAGGACGGTAACGACGCCCTGGAGCGTGCACTCTCGGGCGAGGTCGACCTTCTCCTGCTAGATGTGGGGCTGCCGGGCATGGACGGCTTCGAGGTGCTCCGGCACGTGCGCGGTCAGGGCTCGCGCCTGCCGGTCATCATGCTGACCGCCCGCAGCAGCACCCGCGACACGGTCGACGGCCTCAACGCCGGTGCCAACGACTACGTGCCGAAGCCGTTCAAGTTCGACGAGCTCCTCGCCCGTGTGCGCTCGCGCCTGCGGGAGAACGTCGCCACCGGCAGCATCGCGATCGTCCACGGCGACGTCATCCTCGACGTGCTGTCACGGCGCGCGAGCGTCGAGGGCCGCGAGATCGATCTGTCGGCGCGCGAGTTCGCGCTCGCCGAGCAGTTCCTGCGCCACCCCGGTCAGGTGCTCAGCCGCGAGCAGCTGCTGAGCCGGGTCTGGGGACTCGACTTCGACCCGGGTTCCAACGTGGTCGACGTCTACGTGCGCTATCTGCGCGCCAAGTTCGGTCACGAGCGCATCGTGACGGTGCGCGGCGCCGGCTACCGCTGGGAGTGAGCGCGCCGCATCCGCACCGGCCCGACGGCCGGTGCTCTCGCGCGCCCAGATACGGAGAAGGCCCCCGGCGCTGGGGGACGCCGGGGGCCACAGAGAGATCACGGGACCCGAACCCGTGATGCCCGCCACCTCACCGGGGGGAATCGGTGGCGGATTGCTTCTCCAGTTTTTCTTCGCCGTCAGAGTCTGGGGGAACTCATTCCAGCGGTGAATGACAGTGTCGCGTCATCCGTGTTTTCTATCATCCGCGGCTGCCGTGAGAGCACAAGGAGGATCGGGTGAGAAAGCTCTCATACGACCTCATGAAAGCTCCCCCGCCTCCAGCAGGTCGGTCACCAGGGCCGCGATCGCGGAGCGCTCCGATCGCGTCAGGGTGACGTGCCCGAACAGCGAGTGTCCCTTGAGGGTCTCGATGACCGAGGCGATGCCGTCGTGGCGCCCCACCCGTAGGTTGTCGCGCTGGGCGACGTCGTGAGTGAGCACGACCCGGGAGTTCTGACCGATACGGCTGAGCACGGTCAGCAGCACGTTGCGCTCGAGCGACTGCGCCTCGTCCACGATCACGAACGCGTCGTGCAGCGAACGGCCCCGGATGTGGGTCAGCGGCAGCACCTCGAGGATGCCGCGCGCGACGACTTCTTCCAGCACGTTCGAGCTGACCACCGAGCCCAGCGTGTCGAACACCGCCTGACCCCAGGGGTTCATCTTCTCCTGCGCGTCGCCGGGCAGGTAGCCGAGCTCCTGGCCGCCGACCGCGAACAGCGGGCGGAACACGATGATCTTCCGCTGCTGCTGACGCTCCAGCACGGCCTCCAGCGCCGCGCACAGGGCGAGCGCCGACTTACCGGTGCCGGCGCGCCCGCCGAGTGAGACGATGCCCACATCCGGGTCCGACAGCAGGTCGATCGCGATGCGCTGCTCGGCCGAGCGGCCGTGCAGCCCGAACACGTCGCGGTCGCCGCGCACGAGCCGGAACTCGCCGTCGCCGGTGACGCGGCCGAGGGCGGAGCCGCGCTCGGAGTGCACGATGAGCCCCGTGTTGACGGGGAGGCCCCGCACGTCGTCGCTTACGGCCACGTCGCTCTCGTACAGGTCGCTCATCTCGTCGCCCGAGACGTCGATGTCGGCGATTCCGGTCCACCCCGAGTCGGCGGCCTGCTCGGCGAGGTACTCCTCCGCGAGGATGCCGAGGGAGGCGGCCTTGACGCGCATCGGGAGGTCCTTGGAGACCACGGTGACGTCGTGGCCCTCCTGCTGCAGGTGCATGGCGACGGCGAGGATGCGGGTGTCGTTGTCGCCGAGTCGCATCCCGCTCGGAAGCACCGAGGGGTCGGTGTTGGTCAGTTCGACGCGGAGCGATCCGCCGGCGCCGACGGGCACGGGGAAGTCGAGGCGACCGTGCTCGACGCGAAGCTCGTCGAGGTGCCGCAGCGCCTGGCGCGCGAAGTAACCCAGCTCCGGATCATGTCTCTTGGCCTCCAGTTCGGTGATGACGACGACGGGGATCACGACCGAGTGCTCCGCGAAGCGGAAGAACGCTCGGGGATCGCTCAGCAGCACCGAGGTGTCCAAAACATAAGAGCGCAGGTCAGTTTCCTGATCTGCGCTCTGCTGGACGGTCGCCCGCTGCTGCTGGTGTGGTGCTCGTGTGGTCACAACCCACTCCCCTTCCGGGCCCGTGGCCCGGGGTCTCTCGAGTCGACCGGTGGGTAGCGAGTCGCTTCCTGGGGCCGACCCGAACGGGCGCCGTGCCCGTTGTGATGACGGTACGACGCGCGCGGGTGCGATTGCCAGAGCGGATGCGGGTGTGTCGCGTTACGTCTTCGTTAACGGGCCCGCGGCGCTCACTTGCCGAAGCGGCGGTCGCGGCGCGCGTAGTCGCGGATAGCGCGCAGGAGATCGACCTCGCGGAGGTCGGGACCGAGGGCCTCCACGAAGTAGAACTCGCTGTGGGCGGACTGCCAGAGCAGGAAGTCGCTGAGGCGCTGCTCACCCGAGGTGCGGATGACGAGGTCGGGGTCGGGCTGGCCGCCCGTGTAGAGGTGCTCGCCGATCTGCTCGGGAGTGAGGCTCTCGGCGAGCTCTTCCAGCGAGCCCCCGGTCTGGTCGTACTGCGTGATGATGCTACGCACGGCATCCACGATCTCGCCGCGGCCGCCGTAGCCGACGGCGAGGTTGACATGCATGCCGGTGTTGCCCGCCGTGCGCTCCTGCACATCGGCCAGCACGCGAGCGAGCTCCTGCGGCAGCGGGGCCGCGCGGCCCACGTGCTGCACGCGCCAGTCGCGTTCGTGCGAGAGCTCGTCGGCGAGCTCGGCGATGATCTCGATGAGATCGGCCAGCTCCTTCGAGTCGCGCTTGCTGAGGTTGTCGATCGAGAGCAAGTAGAGCGAGACGACCTTCACGCCGAGCTCGTCGCACCAGCGCAGGAACTCGCGCATCTTCGCGGCTCCCGCACGATGCCCGTGGGCCGCGGAGTCGTAGCCGAGCTGACGCGCCCAGCGCCGGTTGCCGTCGATCATCATCGCGACGTGTCGCGGCACGGATGCGGGGGGGATCTGCCGCCGCAGGCGATTGCTGTACAGACGGTAGAGGGGCCCACGCCCCTCACTCTCCCGACCGCTGGTCACTCCCCTACGCTACCGCCAGCACGGCTCAAGACACGCGCATTCGGCGAACGCTGAGGCTATGTGCGGCCCGCGGCATACCCCGCGACATACCCTGGGCACATGACCCCCTCCGGCGTTCCCGACGTGCCCTCGCTGCCGCTGATCGACGCCGCTGAGAAGGATGCCAACACGGAGATCCGCCCCACCTGGCGCGGCTGGATTCACGCGGGCACCTTCCCGGTCGCGATCGCCGCCGGCATCGTCCTGATCGTGCTCGCGCACGGCACTGCTGCCAAGTGGTCGGCGGCCGTGTTCATGACCACCTCGCTGCTGCTGTTCGGCAATTCCGCGCTGTATCACCGCTTCGACTGGAAGCCGCGCACGAAGGTGGTCCTGAAGCGGATCGATCACGCCAACATCCTGTTGCTGATCGCGGGCACCTACACGCCGCTCGCAGTGCTGGCGCTGCCCCCCGAGAAGTCCGTGCTGCTTCTGAGCCTCGTCTGGGGCGGGGCGATCCTCGGCATCCTCTTCCGGGTGTTCTGGATCCACGCACCGCGCTGGCTGTACGTCGCGCTGTACATTCTGCTCGGTTGGGCGGCGGTCATGTACATCGTCGACCTGCTCAATGCGAACGTCGCGATGATGGTGCTCGTTATCGTCGGCGGACTGCTCTACACCGGCGGTGCCGTCGTCTACGCGCTCAAGCGCCCCAACCCGTGGCCCGGAAAGTTCGGCTTCCACGAGATCTTCCACGTGTGCACCGTGCTGGCGTTCCTCTGCCACTGGGCGGCGTGCCTGCTCATCTGCCTCTCGCCCGCCTACAACGGCTGAAGCCTCAGCGCTGCGCCGGGTCGATGTCCTCGTCGTCGATCTCGGAGTCGCGCTCGGCGGCATCACCCTGCTTCGCCGCCAGCTCCTCCGCATCCAGCTGCTCGCGGATCTCGGACCGGTAACGACCACGGCGGATGCGGCGCAGCATGTCCCAGACGAGCAAAATCACCGCGACGCCTACGAGCGCGATGACGGCGAAGCCCCACGGACCGGGCGTCACGAGCAGCGGGTCGACATCGGTCGGCGTCGGCGTCGGGGTCACTTCGGCGAGCCACACGGCCAGGTGCATGGATGTCTCCGTTCCGCGCGCAAGCGCTTAGCCTGGACTCAAGCCTAATTCCCGATCCGAGGGTCCATGACGACGCAACAACTGCTCGACGAGCGTTACGGCCGCACCCGCGGTGCCCGTTCCGGCCGTTTCTGGGCCGTGTTCGCGTCGGTGGGTATCGCCGCGGCCGTGATCATCGCCGGCTGGTACGCGTTCTCGGCGAGCTCGTCGTCGGTGGATGCGGTCACGACCGGCTACCAGCTGGTCGACGAGCACACCACGAGCGTCTCCTTCCAGGTCACCGTTCCGCCGAACACGGGGGTCGCCTGCGTGCTCGAAGCGCAGGACGAGGAGCACGGCGTCGTCGGCTGGCGGGTCGTCGAATACCCGCCCTCCTCCGAGCACACGCGGGCTTTCGTCGAGCAGATTCCGATCACCGCTGAGGCGACCACGGGATTGGTCAACGGATGCTGGGTGCCGTAGGCTGACGGAAACGATCGACGACGCCCTGGCAACCGCCAGGGCGTCTTGGCATAGTTGCGGCGCCTTGCGCCGTGACTCACGACGAAGGAGAGACCGTGTCTTCTGACGCAACGGTGAGCTTCCTCACTCAGGACGCCTACGACCGGCTGGTCGCCGAGCTCGAGCACCTGTCCACGACGGGCCGCGAGGAGATCGCGAAGCGTATCGAGGCTGCTCGCGAAGAGGGCGATCTCAAGGAGAACGGCGGCTACCACGCCGCGAAGGACGAGCAGGGCAAGCAGGAGGCGCGCATCCGCACGCTGCAGGCGATGCTGAAGAACGCCAAGGTGGGCGAGGCTCCCGAGTCGACCGGTGTGGTCGAGTCCGGCACCGTGGTGACCGCGGTCGTCGCCGGCGGCGAAGAGGTGTTCCTGCTGGGCAACCGCGAGATCGCGGCGGGCAGCGAGCTCGACGTCTACAGCGAGGCGTCGCCGCTGGGCGCCGCCATCCTGGGGCTGCGCGAGGGCGAGAAGACCTCGTACACCGCCCCCAACGGCCGCGAGATCGCGGTCGAGGTCGTGAAGGTCGAGACCTACACGGGTCAGTGAGCGCGGACGCGCCGGTCAGTCGGCGACGACGACCGGCGCGAACCCCGCAGCCTCCAGCGCTGCGATCACTTCGG
>JASCPH010000016.1 GCA_029959545.1 Microbacteriaceae bacterium PS02066
AGGCGGGGTTGCACCGCCGGGCTTGGGAGCCGCGCCGGGCTTGGGAGCGCCGGGGGTCGCCGCCGCGGGCGTCGCGCCCGAAGCGGGTGCGGCGGAGGCTGCCGGAGCAGATGCGGCGGGAGCAGCAGGCGCTGCGGGAGCCGGAGCCGGCGTCTCGGCGACCGGAGCCGCGGGGGTCGGAGCCTGCGGGCGCGGTGCCGCAGGACGAGCCGGGCCCGGACGGGCACCGCTCGTGGGCTTGGGTGCGGCGGCGGGCGCCGCGACCCCGTCTGCCTCGAGGGCAGCGCGGAGCTTACGAGCCACCGGGGGCTCGATGGTGGATGAGGGGCTCTTGACGAACTCGCCGAGCTCCTTCAGCTTCGCAAGCGCGACCTTGCTGTCGACGCCGAGCTCGGAAGCGATCTCGTGCACGCGTGGTTTTGCCACAATTCTCCTGTCTTGGGGGCCTACCCAGGACAGGGCAGACCGTTAGTCGCGGACGGGTCTCATTTCGAGCCGTTCACTTTGTGTCCATAGCCGTTCAGCCGTTTCTCGATGGTCTGCGTGTCAAGCGGGCCTGACACACGCAATGCCCGCACGAACGCACGGCGCCTCAGGGCGGCATCCATGCATTCGGGCGTCTCGTGGACCCACGCGCCTCTGCCCGGCAGTGCCCCGCGCTCGTCGATGACGAGCGCGGAATCCACGCAGACCACACGCAGGAGGTCTTTTCGGGGAGCACGCGTGCGACATCCGACGCACGTTCGTACGGGTTCCATCTTACACCTGTCGACCGAGGGGGTCAGGGACGCGTCAGCTCTCCAGGATGCTGTCGGGCTGGATGTCGATCTTCGCGCCGGTGAGCTTGGCGGCGAGCCGGGCGTTCTGCCCTTCCTTACCGATCGCCAGCGACAGCTGGTAGTCGGGGACGAGCGCACGGACGGCTTTCGTGGTCTGATCCAGCACGAACGCGGACGTCACCTTGGCGGGCGAGAGGGCGTTGGCGACGAACGTCGCGAGATCGGCGTGGTAGTCGACGATGTCGATCTTCTCGCCGTTCAGCTCCTCGGTGACGGCGCGCACGCGGCGTCCGAGTTCGCCGATGCAGGCGCCCTTCGCGTTGATCGACGGGTCGTCGGTGCGAACGGCCATCTTGGTGCGGTGGCCGGCCTCGCGCGCGAGCGCGACGATCTCGACGACGCCGGCGGCGATCTCGGGCACCTCGAGCGCGAAGAGCTTGCGGACCAGACCGGGGTGCGTGCGCGACACCGTGATCGCCGGCCCCTTCGTTCGCTTCGAGACGCTCGTCACGTACACGCGGATGCGGGAGCCGTGGCGGTACTCCTCGCCGGGCACCTGCTCCTCCGGCGGCAGGATCGCCTCGACGGTGCCGAGGTCGACGTGGACCATGCGAGGGTTCGGGCCCTGCTGGATGACGCCGGCGACGATGTCGCCCTCCTTGCCGCGGAACTCTCCCAGCACGGCGTCGTCGGCGATGTCGCGCAGACGCTGGTTGATGACCTGCTTGGCGGCGAAAGCGGCGATACGGCCGAAGTCCTCCGGCGTGCTCTCCTCTTCTCCGACGATGACGCCCTCTTCGTCTCGCACGGGGATGAACACTCCGACGTGGCCCGTCTTGCGGTCGAGATGAGAGCGTGCACCCTCGGGCAGCTCGCCGCTCGGCGAGGTGTGCTTCGCGTAGGCGGTCAGGATCGCCTGCTCGATGATGGCGACGAGTTCGTCGAAGGGGATCTCCCTCTCGCGTTCGACGGTACGCAGCAGTCCGAGATCGATATCCACGGTGACCTCCTATATTCAGCTCTTCGCGGTGGGCGACGCCGCCGCATCCCCCCTACGTTACCCGATCCGGCCTCATCCGCCGCAGTCGTCGAAGACACTCTCGGGCACCACGTCGGCGCGCAGCGAGTTCGTCCAGCGCACCAGCGATGTGAGCATTCCGGAGCGCGGCTGGAGGATGTCCTGGTGCCCGCGCCCCGCGACCGGCACGGCGCGCACGCGCTCCCCCGCCTCGCACAGCCGGTCCACGAGGTCGCGCTGCGTCTTCGTCGGCAGCACCTCGTCGTTCGTGCCCCACGCGATGAACATCGGCGTGCCCCATGGCCCCGTCGGCACGTTCTGGGCCAGGCGGCGTCCGAGGGCGCCGCGCGTGAGCTCAGCGGTGTCGAACGGGGTGTCTTCGCTCAGCCCCAGCGCGGTCAGCGCCGAGACCATCACGCCCGGCTCGCTCAGGCACCGCTGCGTCATCTCTCGGATGAAAGAGCGCGCCCCCGTCGTCACGTAGTCCTCGAGCCGCACATCCGAGTACGTGTCTGCGTACGGCACGATGACCCAGGAAACGAGCACCGTCAGCATCGCCCCCGCATCCCCCCCGGTCAGCTCGCTCGCCAGAGCGACGGGATCCGCGGCAGGAGCGAACGCGGCCGTCCCGAGCACATCGATGCCCGGCGTGTATTCCGGCGCGAGCATGGTCGTCCACAGCGCGGCATGGCCTCCCTGCGAGTGCCCCCACACGACGGTCTCGGGCGACAGCACGAGATCCTCGATCTCGCCGGCGGCCAGCACCGCGTCCAGCGCCGAACGTGCTTCGCCCGTGCCGATCAGGTAGGGGAACTCACCCGGCGCACCCTGGCCGCTGTAGTCGGGTGCGACCACGACCCACCCGCGGGCGAGCATGCGCTCGAGGGCGGGGATCGCCCACTTCGTCGCCGTGCCGTCGGCGAGACTCGGTGCGCAGCCGCGCGCCACACCCGTCGTGCCGTGGTTCCACAGCAGGACCGGACGGGGACCGGGCGGCGGATCGTCGGGGATGATGACCATCCCGCTGCCGACGGCGGGCGCACCGGTCGACGAGCGCGTCGTGTAGAGGATGCGCTGCACCGTGCCGCGGTCGGGCTCACGACCGCCGTACTCGCCCACACGGATCAGCTGTCCGTGCCCCTCGGGCACGTGGGCGGGAGGGTCGTAGAAGGCATCGACGACGGGCGCGCCCTCGCGGAGCCAGTCGTTCAGCCCGAAGCCACCCACCGTGCTGACCACGAGCACGAACGACAGCGCATAGCGGCCCGCCGCACGCAAGACCCGGCGTCGCCGTGAGGGAGCCGCCCGTATCCGGTGCTCTTCAGGCACGCGTGGATTGCGCGTGCGGATGCCGCGGGCGATGAGCCCGATACCGAAGACGATCGTGCGCACACCGAAGACGACGGCGACGACGAGCAGCGTGACGTCGGGCCAAGTCAGCGACAGAACGCCGAACGCGACCTGAGCGCCACCCCAGACGGCCGAGAGCACCCGAACGCTGACAACGCCCCGGGCGAGCGCGTCACCGACGGATGCGAGACCACCGACGACGAGCAGCACCGCGAGAGTGGGAGGCAGCAATTCGATGCTGCGTCCGAGCCAGACGAGGATGATGATCCCGCCCGCGATCCACAACAGCGCGATCAACCGTGTCCACCAGGTGGGCCCGGCGCGCCGAGACACCAGCTCGAGCACCCCGGAGACGATGACGCTCAGTCCGACGTACAGTCCGAGCAGCACGAGGGAGGCGAGCGGGCGGATGACGATGAGCAGGCCGAGCACCACCACGACGACGCCGATGAGCAGCACGACACGCGGGGGCGCCGCATCCAAGAGACCCGGCAGAGCACTGACCCGCAGTCGGCGGCGCAGCGGAACGTGTTCGGGCATCGGGACATTGTAGGCGCGCGGCACCCGCGGACCGGCATGATCCGCCACCCCTCGGCTCTCGACGCGCGAGATCGTATTCTGCGACGATGAGCACCGCGAAGAAGACCGCCCGACGCCTGGAGAGCGACCCGCGTCTGCGCACGCTCGCGAAGGCGGGCTACGCGGCGACCGGCCTCGTCTACGTCATGCTGGGCGGCATCGTGCTCGCCGTCGCCTTCGGCGGGGACGGCGACGCCGACCAGTCCGGGGCGTTCCGCGCACTGGCGGCATCGCCCGGCGGACTCGTCGCGCTCTGGGCGGTGGCGCTCGCGCTCCTGGCGCTGGCAATGTGGCACGCGGTGGCCGCGCTCTCGGGTGCGGGCGAGAAGGCCACATGGACCCAAAGACTGTCTGAGGCGGGCCAGGCCGCTGCGTTCGCGGCCCTCGGCGTCATCGCGATCGTCGTGTCCGTCGGTGGCCGATCGGATGGGGACGAGAGCGTCAAGAACACCAGCAACGGAGTCCTGTCGATCCCGGGTGGACCGTTCATCCTCGGCGCGGTGGGAATCGGCGTTCTCGTGGCGGGCGTCGCGTTCGGTGTGATCGGGGTGCGGCGAGGCTTCCGCAAGAAGCTCGCGGTTCCGGCCGGAGCGATGCGGGCTGCGGTCGAGACGCTGGGCGTCGTCGGATACGTGGCCAAGGGCGTCTCACTCGCGACGGTCGGGGTGCTCCTGGGTATCGCCGCGATCCGCGTCGATGCACAGGAGGCGGGTGGTTTGGACAGCGCGGTACGCTCCCTCCTCGAACTGCCCGCGGGCCCGCTCATCGCCATCGCGGTGGGTGGCGGACTGATCGCCTACGGACTGTTCTGCCTGTTCCGCGCGCGATACGCCCGCCTCTGAGGCGCGCGGCTGCCGACCGCCGGGTTGCCGAGGCCCACGCGGAAACGGCAAGCTGGCACGACACCCGTCGAACAAGGAGCGAGATGACGTCGTCCCCCACCCTCCGCGGCTACCCGTTCCAGCCGGCGGATCCCGGACTCATCGGGCTGCTCGGTTTCGTGATCGCGACCCTGACAGCGCAGCTCGCGCACCTCGGACTGCAGGACGAGAACCCGGTGTTCTGGATCGGAGCGGCCTTCGGCGGCGTGGTGCAGGTGACAGCCGGAATGCTCTCCTACTTCATCGGTGACGACTTCCACTTCATCGTCTACAACGCCTTCGGGTGGTACTGGATCGTCGTCCCCGGATTCCTGCTGGGCGAAGAGCTCGGCTTCTTCGAGGTCACCGCGCAGGCGCGCGGACTCTTCTCGCTGATCTTCGCCGTGCTGGCGATTCTGTTCGCCGTGCCCGGGGCCCTGCACAACAGGGTGCTGCCCGCGACGCTGATCTGCGTCGCCGGAGGACTCGGCCTGCAGTCCGCCGGAGCCTTCACCGACGCGCCGATGCTGGGATCCGTCGGATCGGTGCTGCTGGTGGCCGCATCCGCACTGGCGCTCTACATGCTCGTCGAGAAGTTCCTGTGGCGCACGATGCACCGCCACCTGCTGCCGCTCGGCCGCCCGTGGCTGCGGAGCGAACCCGCATCCGAGAGCTGAGGCTCAGCTCTCCTGCAGCAGCCGGTACGCCGCTTCGAGCGCGACCTTCTCGCGTGAGCCCGTGCGACGGTCCCACACCTCGACGAGCCCCTCGCCCGCATCACGGCCGACGACGACGACGCGCGGGACGCCGACCAGCTCGGCGTCGCCGAACTTGACTCCGGGCGAGACCTTGGGTCGGTCGTCGTAGAGCACGTCCATGCCTCGGGACTCGAGCTCTGCACTGATCTGCTCCGCGAGCTCGAACGCCGCGGCATCCCGGCCGGCAGCCACGACGTGCACGTCGAACGGCGCGACGGACGCGGGCCAGATGAGGCCCTTCTCGTCGTTGTTCAGTTCGGCGATGATCGCGAGGATGCGGGTCACGCCGATGCCGTAGGAGCCCATGGTGACGGTGACGAGCTTGCCGTTCTCATCGAGCACCTTGAGCCCCAGCGCCTCGGCGTACTTGCGCCCGAGCTGGAAGACGTGCCCGATCTCCATGCCGCGCGCGAGCGTGACGGGGCCGGAGCCGTCGGGGGCAGGGTCGCCCTCGCGCACGTTCGCGACGTCGACGGTGCCGTCGGCGAAGAAGTCACGGCCTGCGACGAGCGAGTGCACGTGCTTCTGGTCGATGTTGGCGCCGGTGACCCAGCTCGTGCCGTCGACGACACGGGGGTCGAGCAGGTAGCGGATGCCGGTGGCCGACTCTTCGCCCAGCACAGCACCCTCGGGCGACCAGGGCCCGATGTAGCCCTTGACCAGCAGCGGGTGGGCGGCGAAGTCCGCCTCGGTGGCGGGCGCGACCTCGGCCGGCGCGAAGGCGACCTCGACACGCTTGTCGTCGACCTCGCGGTCACCGGGGAGGCCGATCACGACGAGCTCGCGTGAACCGTCGAGGTGCGTGAGCGCCAGCACGACGTTCTTGAGCGTGTCGGCGGCGGTGTACTCGCCCTCGAGGTGGGCGTTCATGTGGGCGACGAGCGTCGCGATCGTCGGGGTGTTCGGCGAGTCGAAGACAACCGGCTCCGGCAGACCCTCGATCGGACGGGCCTCCGGTGCCGCGGTCGTGTACGCCTCGACGTTGGCTGCGTACCCACCGGCGGAGCGCACGAAGGTGTCTTCACCGACGGGAGTGGGGTGCAGGAACTCCTCGGAGCGCGATCCGCCCATCGCGCCCGCATCCGCCTGCACGATGACGTACTCGAGACCGAGCCGCTGGAAGATGCGCTCGTAGGCGTCGCGCTGCGCCTGGTAGGAGGCATCGAGCCCCGCATCCGTCGCGTCGAAGGAGTAGGCGTCCTTCATCGTGAACTCGCGACCGCGCAGCAGACCGGCGCGGGGACGCGCCTCGTCGCGGTACTTGTCCTGGATCTGATAGATCGTCAGCGGGAGGTCCTTGTAGGACGAGTAGAGGTCCTTCACGAGCAGAGTGAAGGCTTCCTCGTGCGTCGGGGCGAGCAGGTAGTCTCCGCCCTTGCGGTCCTGGAGGCGGAAGAGCAGGTCGCCGTACTCGTCCCAGCGACCCGTCGCCTCGTACGCGCCACGGGGCATGAGCGCCGGGAAGTGCACCTCCTGCGCACCTGCCGCCGCCATCTCCTCGCGCACGACCGTCTCGATCTTCGCCTTCACGCGCAGCCCGAGCGGGAGCCACGCGAAGATGCCGGCCGCCTGCGGTCGGATGTAGCCGGCGCGGATCAGCAGCTTGTGGCTGGCGACCTCGGCGTCGGAGGGGTCCTCGCGGAGCGTGCGGAGAAAGAAGGTTGACAGACGTGTGACCACGATTCCCAGTCTACGGATGCGACGGGCCGCCGTGAGCGCGACGGCGCACGGCGGCCCGAGCTCAGCCGAGTGTGGCGTTCAGGGCTGCGAGCGCGTCGGCGGCATGCGCCACACGCCAGTCCCGCATCTCGTCCGCCTGCTCCATCCTGCTGTTTCCGACGATGCGCAGGTTGGCCCCGCTCTTCACGACCACATCGACTCCGTTCCCCTCCCAGACGAAAGAGTTCGGCTCGGCGACGGCACGCGTGCCTCATACGCACTCGCGTACGCGCACGCCCCGCGCGTCGTGCAGAGATCGCGCAACGGCGCGCCGATTTGACCCGAATCACCTCGGCATGCGCAATATATTGCATGCCGATTCCGTCGCAGATGCTTCCGCCTCGGCCCTTGCTGCGCGACGAGGTCTACGTGCGCCTGCGCGACGCGATCGTCGACGGCACCCTCGCACCCGACGAGCAGCTGCGCGACACGGAGATCGCCGCCTGGCTCGGTGTGAGCCGTACGCCCGTCCGTGAAGCGCTGCTGGAGCTCGGGCGGTCCGGTCTCGTGCGCGCTCTCCCCGGCCGCTCCACGGTCGTCGCACCGATCGACCCGCAGAGCGTCCGCGACGCGCAGGCGGTCGTCGCGGCCATGCACCGGCTGGCGGTCGAGACGGCGGTCCCCCGCCTGAGTGCGGACGACATCCAGCGGATGCGGGAGGCGAACGCCGCCTTCACCGCCGCGCACGCGGCCGGCGACGTCGAGGCGGCCCTCGCCGCCGACCATGCGTTCCACGACATCGCGCTCGCCGCATCCGGAAACGCCGCGGTACGCACCGTTCTGGGGCAGTACGAACCCGTGCTCCAGCGCGCCGAGCGCCTGCGCTTCGGCTCGAGCGAGGGTCACGCCTCGGCCGCACGCCACGCGCGACTCATCGAGCTGTGCGCGGCCGGCGATGTCGCGGGCGCCGCAGCCCTCGCCGAACAGACCTGGCAGAGCCTCGCCGTCGAGCAGCCGCAGACCCCCGACACCCCGACCCCCGAGGAGCCCTCCGCATGAAGCTCGACCAGTTCCCCCGCCACTCGCTCACGTTCGGGCCCAGCCCGCTGCAGCACCTGAAGCGTCTCACCCAGCACCTCGGCGGCGCCCAGGTGTGGGCGAAGCGCGAAGACGTCTCCAGCGGACTCGCCTTCGGCGGCAACAAGGTCCGCAAGCTCGAGTACATCGTCCCCGACGTGCTCGCCTCGGGGGCGGACACCCTCGTGTCGATCGGCGGCTACCAGTCGAACCACACCCGCGCGGTCGCCGCCGTCGCCGCACACCTGGGTCTGAAGGCGCGCCTCGTGCAGGAGAAGTGGGTGCCGTGGGACGACCCCACCAACGACAAGGTCGGCAACATCCTGCTCTCACGCATGATGGGGGCCGACTCGCGGCTCGACGACGCCGGCTTCGACATCGGCATCCGGGATTCGTGGCGGCAGGCCCTCGCAGAGGTGGAGGATGCCGGCGGCACGCCGTATCCGATCCCGGCCGGAGCGTCCGAGCATCCGCTGGGCGGCCTCGGATTCGCCAACTGGGCGTTCGAAGTCGCGGAGCAGGAGAGACAGCTCGGCGTCTTCTTCGACACGATCGTCGTGTGCACCGTGACCGGCTCGACTCACGCCGGCATGATCGCGGGCTTCGCGGCGCTGGAGGACCTAACCGGGGTCAAGCGCCGGGTGCTCGGCATCGACGCATCCGCGACGCTCGCCAAGACCCGCGACCAGGTCGGTCGCATCGCCCGCGCCACGGCCGAGCTCATCGAACTGGGCCGCGACCTGCGCGACGACGAGATCCAGGTGCTCGAGGGCTGGGCGGGCGATCTCTACGGGATTCCTGTCGACTCGACCATGGAGGCGATCGCACACGGCGCGCAGCTCGAGGCGATGATCACCGACCCCGTGTACGAGGGCAAGTCGCTCGCCGGGCTCATCGACCTCGTCGGCTCTGGCGACATCCCCAAGGACTCCACCGTGCTGTACGCGCACCTTGGCGGCCAGCCGGCGATCAACGCCTACCACTCTCTTTGGAGCTGACACACTCGGTGGAACGCCCCGCATCCGTCGCTCGGATGCGGGGTGCTTCTGCGTGAGGGGCGGGCACCGCGATCCACGATCACCCGCACGCCCGAACTGCGTCGCCGTTGCGCAACCGCGCCAGTCATTGACAGGTGCATCTGCGCAAAGGTGTGGCATCTGCGCACATGCGACGCAACTCGGGCAACCGAAAACACCCCGAGCGGCGACCGCAGAGCGCAGCGACCGGACGCGGGCGCGTCAGGCGGTGACGACCTGGGCGGTGCCCAGCGGAGCGTCGGGGCCCATCTCGGCGGCGATGCGGTTGGCTTCAGCGATCAGCGTCGCGACGATCTCACTCTCGGGCACGGTCTTCACGACCTCGCCCTTCACGAAGATCTGACCCTTGCCGTTTCCGCTGGCGACGCCGAGGTCGGCGTCTCGTGCCTCACCGGGTCCGTTGACGACACAGCCCATGACGGCGACGCGCAGCGGAACCGTCATGTCCTTCAGCCCCTCCGTGACGTCGTCGGCGAGGGTGTAAACATCGACCTGTGCGCGGCCGCACGAGGGACACGAGACGATCTCGAGCTTGCGTTCGCGCAGATTCAGCGACTGCAGGATCTGGTGGCCGACCTTGACCTCCTCCGCCGGAGGCGCGGACAGCGAGACGCGGATGGTGTCGCCGATGCCCTCGGAGAGCAGGATGCCGAAGGCGGTCGCCGACTTGATCGTGCCCTGGAACGCGGGGCCCGCCTCGGTGACGCCCAGGTGCAGGGGCCAGTCGCCGCGTTCGGCGAGCAGGCGGTACGCCTTGACCATCACGACCGGGTCGTTGTGCTTGACCGAGATCTTGAAGTCGTGGAAGTCGTGCTCCTCGAACAGCGACGCCTCCCACACGGCGCTCTCCATGAGCGCTTCCGGGGTGGCTTTGCCGTACTTCTCCAGCAGACGCTTGTCGAGCGAGCCCGCGTTCACGCCGATGCGGAGCGAGACGCCCGCCGCCGATGCGGCCTTCGCGATCTCGCCCACCTTGTCGTCGAACTGTCGGATGTTGCCCGGGTTCACCCGGACGGCGGCGCATCCGGCATCGATCGCCTGAAAGACGTACTTCGGCTGGAAGTGGATGTCGGCGATGACGGGGATCTGGCTCTTCTTCGCGATGATGTGCAGCACGTCCGCGTCGTCTTGGCTGGGAACCGCGACGCGCACGATCTCGCAGCCGGATGCCGTCAGCTCCGCGATCTGCTGCAGCGTCGCGTTGATGTCGGTCGTCTTGGTCGTCGTCATCGACTGCACGCTGACGGGGGCATCCCCGCCGACAAGCACCTTGCCGACGCGGATCTGGCGGCTCTTGCGGCGCGGGGCGAGGATTTCCGGGACGCGCGGCATCCCGAGGTTGACGGCTGGCACGCGATCAGCCTACGCGCCCGCTTCTGTGTGGGGCCCGAGGCTTGCGCGTCCACCTCCGCCCGACGTCACCGAGCAGTCATCGATGGATGTGGTACTTTCTCGCCATGCACACGAACCGCACCTGGTGGCACACCGCGTAGGCGGTGTGCGTGTGCGACACGGACCGCCCCCGGGCGGTCCTTCTTCATGAGGCGGCCGCTTTCTGGACGAAGGAACGACCAAGATGGACAACGCCGCCTCCCTGCTCAGCGACCTGACCGCATCTGCCGCGCCCTTCGCGCTCATCGCGCGCGACACGCACACCGTCGAGGTGCTCACCGGCGACGTCGTGGACGTCGAGCTGCTCGCCGACATCCCGCTGCACGACGCCGACGGCAGCCCCCGTGAGGTGCTGGCGCTCGTGCCGTACCGGCAGGTGCGCGAACGCGGCTTCGTCTGCCACGACGACGGTGCACCGCTGCGCTGCCTCGTCGTCACCGAGCATCGCTCGCTCCCGCGTGAGGAGGTGCTCGCGGCCCTACCCACGACCCCCATTCCCCTGGAGGATGCGGGCTTCGACATGTCGGACGAGACCTACGCCGGTATCGTCCGCACCGTCATCGCCGACGAGATCGGACGCGGCGAGGGCGCCAACTTCGTCATCCGGCGCGACTTCACCGCGTCGGTGACGGCAGACCCGCGCGTCACCGCACTCACGTGGTTCCGCGCTCTGCTCGAGCACGAGCGCGGCGCGTACTGGACCTTCGCCGTGGTCACCGACGGACACGTCGCCGTCGGCGCGAGCCCCGAGGCCCATGTGAGCGCGCAGGGCGGCGTCGTCACGATGAACCCGATCTCCGGCACCTTCCGCCATCCCGACACCGGCGCGACGGTCGAGACGCTGGGCGAGTTCCTGGAGTCCACCAAGGAGACCGAAGAGCTCTTCATGGTCGTGGACGAGGAGCTCAAGATGATGAGCGCCGTCTGCTCCGACGGCGGACGCATCACCGGCCCGCATCTCAAGGAGATGTCGCGGCTCACCCACACGGAGTACATGCTGCGCGGCTCGTCGCGCCTGGACCCCCGCACCATTCTGCGCGAGACGATGTTCGCACCCACGGTGACCGGTTCGCCCATGCAGAACGCCTGCACCGTGATCGCACGACACGAGACCGAGCCGCGCGGCTATTACTCCGGGGTCGCTGCGCTGTTCACGCCGACGGCGGATGCGGCGGGCGCCGGCCACGACCTCGACGCGCCCATCCTGATCCGCACCGCCTACCTCGTCGACGACCGCCTGCGGGTGCCGGTGGGCGCCACGCTCGTGCGCCACTCGGACCCCGAAGGCGAGGTCGGCGAGACCCACGGCAAGGCCGCGGGCGTGCTGGGTGCCATCGGCGCCGTCCCCCGTACGCGCATCGCGGACCCCGACGCACCCGCCGCTGCCCGACCGCTGGCGGAGGACCCCGGCATCGCCGCCCTCCTCGCCTCCCGCAACTCGCGCCTCGCAGCGTTCTGGTTGAACCCGCAGAGCGGCTCCTCCGACGGCCCCTTCGCGGGCCGCACGGCCGTCGTCGTGGATGCGGAGGACCGCTTCACGACGATGCTCGCGCACCAGCTGCGCCACCTCGGCCTCGAGACGACGATCGTCGACTGGAGCGTCGCGGACGCGGCCACGCTCGACGCGGCCGACCTCGTGATCGCGGGCCCCGGTCCCGGCGACCCCCGCGACGATGACAGCGCCCGCATCCGTCGGATGCGCGAGATCGTCGGCGCCCGCCTGGACGCCCACCGCCCGCTGCTCGCCGTGTGCCTGAGCCATCAGATCCTCGCGGACCGGCTCGGCATCGCGCTCGCGCCGCTGGCGCGCCCGCACCAGGGTCTGCAGCTCGAGGTGGACGTCTTCGGGGAGCCTGCATCCATCGGCTTCTACAACACCTTCACCGCGCGCGTCGCGCCGGGCACCTCGGTCATCGACGGCGCCGAGGTGTCGGCCGATCCGGTGTCGGGCGACGTCTATGCGCTGCGCGGAGACGGGTTCGCGTCGGTGCAGGGTCACCTGGAGTCCATCCTGTCGCGCGACGGGATGCGGACCCTCGAGCGCCTCATCTCCGCCGCCCTCAGGATGCCGGCAGCCTGACGCCGCTCAGATCAGCGACAGCGGGTTGATGAGGTCTGCCAGGATCAGCACGCCGCCCATGACCGCGAGCGCCGCCACGACGACGAACGTCACCGGGACGAGCTTGGTCGCATCGACCGGTCGCGGCGCGGGCCGGCGGGCGATCCGGGCCCACCACCTCTTGATGCCGTCCCACAGGGCGACGACGACGTGCCCGCCGTCGAGCGGCAGCAGCGGCACGAGGTTGAAGACGAACAGCGCGATGTTCAGCGAGCCCAGGAGGCCGATGATGCCGGCCACGCGGTTGACGATCGGCGAGGACGAGGACGCCATCTCACCGGCGATCACGCCCGCGCCCACGACGCTCAGCGGACCGTTCGGGTCGCGCTCGGCGCCCGTGACGAGGGTCGAAGCCGTCTCTGCCACCATCACCGGCAGCTTGACGATGATGCCGGCGACGGCGCCCACGTTCTCGATCGCGGCCTGCGGGCCTGCCCACAGGGGCTGGGCGACGAGCGCGCCGGTGGGACGCACCCCGATGAAGCCGATGTCCGTGCTCGGGTCGTCCGCCTTGGGCACGGCCGCCGGCGTGATCGTCACGGTGCGCTGCGTGCCGTCCCGGTCGATGACGTAGTTCATGGCCCGCCCCGGCGATGCCTGGATGAGCGCGGTCGCCTCCGCGAAGTCGGCCACCGGCTGACCGTCGATCGAGACGATGGTGTCGCCCGGCTCGAGGCCGGCCTGCTCGGCCGGCGCGGACGCGGACGCGCAGTCCTGAGACGTCGACGAGACCGGCACGCATTCACTGAGCGATGACACGGTCGTCGTCGCCGTCTGCACCCCGAATCCGCTGAAGAGGATCGTGAAGAGCACGATCGCCTGCAGCAGGTTCATGAAGGGTCCGCCCAGCATGATGATGACCCGCTTGTAGACGGGGAGCCGGTAGAAGGTGCGCTCCTCGGCGCCGATCAACGTCTCCGCGTTGGCCTCGCGCGCGTCCTGCACGAGCGTGCGGAAGAAGCGGGACGACACGCGCCGCCGAGCCGTGCGGCCTCGCGTCGCCGCGGTGCCCTCCGCACCCTCTTCCTCCGTGGGCGCGGGCGGGTACATGCCCGCCATCGAGATGTAGCCGCCCAGCGGCAGCAGCTTGATGCCGTACTCCGTCTCGCCGCGGCGCCGCGAGAACAGCGTCGGGCCGAAGCCGATCATGTACTGCCCGACGCGCACGCCGAACGCCTTGGCGGGCAGGAGATGGCCGATTTCGTGGAGCGCGATCGAGACGGCGAGGCCGACGACGAGCACCACGACACCGATCACGAAGGCGAGGATCGTCACCGCACCACCGTAGCGGCGACGGCTTTGAGCGAGCCGTGCACCCCACGGCGAACCACGGGCGCGCATCGCGTCTGATTGAATGGAGGGCCATGTCATCGCCCGCGAATCTGCCCCCGGTCCTGCGCCCAGAGAACCCTCCGACGCGGGCGCTGGGCGATCTCGCGATCCGCTTCGGGGCCGAGGTGCGCGGCGACGCCCAGGGGGTCGAGCTGCACGGCATCACACTCGCGACGGCGGACCTCCGCCCGGGCGAGGCGTTCGTGGCGCTCCGGGGCGTGAACCGTCACGGGGCGGAGTTCGCGGCTCAGGCGATCGAGCGCGGCGCCGTCGCGATCATCACGGATGCGGCGGGTGCCGACCTCATCGGCGCGTCCAACGTGCCGGTACTCGTCCTGGAGAACCCGCGGGCGCGGATGGGCGAGCTCTCCGCGTGGGTCTACGGCACGGGCGTCGACGACGATCTCCCTCTGCTGTTCGCCACCACGGGGACCAACGGGAAGACGAGCGTCTCGCACCTCCTCGAGGGCATGCTGTCGCAACTCGGCGTCGTCACCGGGCTTTCCTCTACCGCCGAGCGCCACATCGCCGGCCAGGTGATCGTGTCGCGACTGACCACCCCGGAGGCGTCGGAGTTCCACGCTCTCCTCGCGCTCATGCGCGAACGCGGCGTCGAGGCGGTCGCCGTGGAAGTGAGCGCGCAGGCGCTCAGCCGCCACCGCGTGGACGGGATCGTCTTCGACGTGGCCGCTTTCACGAACCTCACCCACGATCACCTCGACGACTACGCCGACATGCAGGAGTACCTCGAGGCGAAGCTCCCGCTGTTTCGCCCCGACCGCGCCCGCCGCGCGGTCATCTCGCTCGACTCGGCCGCAGCGGCCGACGTCGTGGCGCGGTGCGAGATCCCCTTCACGACCATTGCGACACCCGACATCGCCGCCGACGCCGCACTCGCCGCCACCGCCGAGTGGCGGGTCGAGATCATCGACGAGCGCCAGGAGGGCACCCGGTTCGCGCTCCACGGCCCCGAAGGTGAACGCCTCGAAACCGTGGTGCCGGTCATCGGTCGCCACATGGCCGCCAACGCGGCGCTCGCGATCGTCATGATGTACGAGGGCGGCTATCCGTGGCAGCGTCTCGTCGACACGTTGGACGGCTCGCGCATCGATGCCTACCTGCCCGGTCGCACCGAACGGGTCTCGGGCGATGCGGGACCCGCCGTGTACGTGGACTTCGGGCATTCGCCCGACGCCTTCGAGAAGACTCTGGCCGCGGTCCGCCGCGTCACCCCCGGCCGCGTGCTGATGCTGTTCGGCGCCGACGGCGACCGCGACACGACCAAGCGCCACGACATGGGGCGCACCGGCGTCGAGGGCAGCGACATCCTCGTCATCACCGACCACCATCCGCGTTTCGAGGAACCGACCTCGATCCGCGCCACCCTCATCGAGGGTGCGCGACGCGCCCGTCCGGATGCGGAGATCCACGAGTTCTCTCCGCCCGAGCGGGCGATCGTCGAGGCCGTGGCCCTGGTCGGCGAGGGCGACGCGATCCTCTGGGCCGGACCCGGCCACCAGGATTACCGCGACATCCGCGGGCAGCGCACGCCGTACTCCGCTCGCGAACTCGCCCGCCGCGCGCTACGCGACGCCGGGTGGCCCGTTCCCGAGCCGCGCTGGCCCGTTCCGTACGAGGACTGAACTCGCATCCGCCTCCCGAGGGCGGCCTTGATCGCACGTGGGACCTTGGTCGCTGGCGGCGCGAGGACCTTGTTGTTCCCACACAACGAAATAAGTGGTCTGACCTCTCCGATTATTCACGGCGTGCACGCTCGGAACGCCGCCGCAGCCCGGGTCTAGCGTGACAACAGGCCCGCCGGGCGGGCGCCCGACGACGAGCACCACCCCGACGCGACCAGCCCCACGAGGACAAGGAAGCGACATCATGAGCATCGTCACCCCCGCAGGAGTATCCCGCGACGCGCAGGACGCCCAGCCCCTGGCCTGGGACGGCTTCACGGCCGGCCCGTGGCAGGACGGCGTCGACGTGCGCGACTTCATCCAGCGCAACTACACCCCGTACACCGGCGACGGCTCGTTCCTCGCAGGGCCCACTGATCGCACGACGCGGGTGTGGAACACGCTCGCCGCCATGTTCCCCGAGGAGCGCGAGCGCGGCGTCTACGACATCGACCCCTACACGCCCGCCGCGATCACCGCCCACCAGCCCGGGTACATCGCCAAGGACGACGAGCTCATCGTGGGCCTGCAGACCGACGCGCCGCTCAAGCGGGCGATCATGCCCAACGGCGGATGGCGGATGGTCGAGGGCGCCCTCAAGACCTACGGGTACGAGGTCGACGAGACCCTGAAGGCGATCTACACGCAGTACCGCAAGACGCACAACGAGGGCGTCTTCGACGTGTACTCCCCCTCGGTGCGCGCTGCCCGCCGTTCGCACATCATCACCGGCCTGCCGGACGCCTACGGTCGCGGCCGCATCATCGGCGACTACCGCCGCGTCGCGCTCTACGGCGTGGACGCCCTCATCGCCGCGAAGAAGCTCGACAAGCTGGGCCTCGACACGACCCCGTTCTCGGAGGACATCGTCCGCGCCCGCGAGGAGCACGCCGAGCAGATCCGCGCCCTGGGCGAACTGAAGCAGATGGCCGCCTCTTACGGCTACGACATCTCCGGCCCCGCCACGACCGCCCGCGAGGCCGTCCAGTGGCTCTACTTCGCCTACCTCGGTTCGGTGAAGGAGCAGAACGGTGCCGCAATGTCGCTCGGTCGCACCTCGACGTTCCTCGACGTGTACGTCCAGCGCGACCTCGAGCGGGGAGTGCTCACCGAGAGCGAAGCGCAGGAGATCGTCGACGACTTCGTGATCAAGCTGCGGATCGTGCGATTCCTGCGCACCCCCGAATACGACCAGCTGTTCTCCGGCGACCCGACCTGGGTCACCGAGACGATCGGCGGCGTCGGCGAGGACGGCCGGCCGCTGGTGACGCGCACCTCCTTCCGCTACCTCCAGACGCTCTACAACCTGGGTCCCGCACCCGAGCCGAACATGACCGTGTTCTGGAGCGAGCAGCTCCCCGAGGGGTTCAAGAACTTCTGCGCGCAGGTGTCGATCGACACGTCGGCCGTCCAGTACGAGTCGGATGACCTCATCCGCGCCCAGTGGGGCGACGACGCGGCCATCGCCTGCTGCGTGTCCCCGATGCGCGTCGGCAAGCAGATGCAGTTCTTCGGCGCCCGCGTGAACCTCGCCAAGACCCTGCTGTACGCCATCAACGGCGGACGCGACGAGGTCACCGGCGAGCAGATCGCCCCCGAGGAGACGCCCGTCGGCGACGGCCCCCTCGACTACGCCGACGTCGACGCGCGCTTCGACCGGATGATGGACTGGCTCGCCGCGACCTACGTGGAAGCACTGAACTGCATCCACTGGTCGCACGACAAGTACGCGTACGAGCGTCTCGAGATGGCGCTTCACGACAAGGACGTGCTGCGCACGATGGCCTTCGGCATCGCCGGGCTCTCGGTCGCCGCCGACTCCCTCTCCGCCATCAAGTACGCGACCGTCACCCCGATCCGCGACGAGCGCGGCATCGTCGTCGACTACCGCACCGAGGGCGTCTTCCCCGCCTACGGCAACGACGACGACCGAGCGGACGCGATCGCCGTGGAGCTCGTCGAGCGCTTCATGGCGAAGCTTCGCCGTCACCCGATGTACCGCAACGCGCTGCCGACGCAGTCCGTGCTGACGATCACCTCGAACGTGGTCTACGGCAAGGCCACGGGCAACACCCCCGACGGCCGCCGCGCCGGCGAGCCGTTCGCACCGGGCGCCAACCCGATGAACGGACGCGACACCCACGGGATGCTGGCCTCGGCGCTCTCGGTCGCCAAGGTGCCCTACACGGAGGCCCAGGACGGGATCTCGTTGACCAACACGATCGTGCCTGCCGGCCTCGGCCGCACCGCCGACGAGCGTTCGCACAACCTGGCGGGCCTCTTGGACGCGTACTTCAGCTCCAACGGCTACCACATGAACGTCAACGTGCTGAACCGCGAGACGCTGCTGGATGCCATGGAGAACCCCGAGGCGTACCCGCAGCTGACGATCCGCGTGTCCGGCTACGCCGTGAACTTCGTGCGACTGACGCGTGAGCAGCAGCTCGACGTGCTGTCGCGCACGTTCCACGGGGGAATGTGAGACGGTCATGACCGTGCTGCTGGGCACCCCGCTCCCCCGGGACGCGGTGCGCCTCGATGCTCCAGGAGAGGAGGCCGGCACCACCCGTCGCGGTGGCGCCGGCCTCCACGGCCTCGAGGTCGCCGACATCGACCGCGCCGGCCGGCTGGCCGCCATGCGCTCCGGTGAGCTCGGATCCGTGCACTCCTGGGAGCTGGTGACCGCGGTCGACGGCCCCGGAACCCGCCTGACCCTGTTCCTCAACGGCTGTCCGCTGCGGTGCCTGTACTGCCAGAACCCGGACACGTTCGCCATGAAGGACGGCCTCCCGGTGACCGCGGATGCGGTGCTCGAACGCCTGCGCCGCTACCTCGGCGTCTTCCGCGCCACCGGCGGCGGTCTCACGATCTCCGGAGGCGAGGTGCTCATGCAGCCCGCGTTCGCCGCCCGGCTGATCCGCGGCGCCAAGGAGATGGGGATCCACACGGCGCTCGACACGTCCGGCTACCTGGGAGCGCACGCATCCGACGAGCTGCTCGCCGACACCGACCTAGTGCTGCTGGACGTGAAGTCCGGTGACCCCGACACCTACCGCCGTGTCACGGGTCGGGAGCTCGAGCCGACCCTCGAGTTCGGCGAGCGCCTGGCCCGGCGCGGCGATGTCGAGGTATGGGTGCGGTTCGTCCTCGTCCCCGGTCTCACCGACGACGTCGACAATGTCGCCGCGGTCGCCCGCTACGCCGCATCCCTGAACGAGATTCACCCCGGCACCGTCACGCGCGTCGAGGTCCTGCCGTTCCACCAGATGGGTCGCGACAAGTGGCACGAGCTGGGGCGCGCCTACCCCCTCGAAGACACTCCCGCACCGGAAAAGGAGCTCATCGACCGGGTGCGCGGGCAGTTCGCCGCGGAAGGACTGACGGTCTACTGACCCGCCGCTGCGACAGCCGCATCCGCGGCACGGCGCGCCCAGCTCTCGGCATCGGCCAGGCCCTCGCGACTCAGGGTCGCGGGGGCCTCGTGCATGTCGACGACGCGGCGGATGATGTCGAGGATGTCGAGGAACCCGATCCGTCCGTCGTGGAACGCATCGACGGCCTGCTCGTTGGCCGCGTTGAACACCGCGGGATACGTGCGCCCCGCCTCCCCGACGCTTTTGGCGAGCGCGACCGCGCCGAAAGCCTCCTCATCGAGCGGCTCGAAGGTCCACGTCGACGCGCGGGTGAAGTCGAGCGGTGCGCCGACACCAGCCACTCGGTGCGGCCAGTCCAGGCCCAGCGAGATCGGCAGGCGCATGTCCGGCGGCGACGCCTGGGCGATGGTGGACCCGTCCACGAACTCCACCATCGAATGCACGATCGACTGCGGATGCACCACGACGTCGATGTCGGCGTAGCCGATGCCGAAGAGAAGATGCGCCTCGATGACCTCGAGCCCCTTGTTCACGAGCGTCGCCGAGTTGGTGGTCACCACGCGCCCCATGTCCCACGTCGGGTGCGCGAGAGCCTCGCCAGGCGTGGCCGTGGCGAGCTGCTCGCGCGTGCGTCCTCGGAACGGGCCTCCGGAGGCGGTGAGCACGAGTCGGCGTACCTCGGAGCGCTCTCCCGATCGCAGTGCCTGCGCGATCGCCGAATGCTCGGAATCCACCGGAACGATCTGCCCGGGATCGGCGAGGGCAGTCACCAGCTCGCCCCCGACGATCAGCGACTCCTTGTTGGCGAGCGCGAGTGTGCGTCCCTCCTCGAGGGCCGCGAGGGTCGGACCGAGCCCGACGGAGCCCGTGATCCCGTTGAGCACGACATCCGCGTCGACACCCCGAACCAGTGCCTCCGCCTCGACGGCCCCGAGTGCCGTGTCGGCGACGCCGAACTCGGCCGCCTGGGCCGCGAGTCCCGCTGCATCCGTGCCCGCGGCCAGGCCCACGACGCGGAAGCGATCCGGGTTGTTCCGGATCACCTCCAGCGCCTGGGTGCCGATCGACCCGGTGGAGCCGAGAACGACGACGCGCCGCACGGGATCAGCCCTCGGTCGGCTTGGTGGAGACGATGTCGATCACGAAGACGAGCGTCTCCCCCGCCAGCTCCTGCTGCGACGATCCGGCCTCGCCGTAGCCGCACGACGGCGACATCGACACCAGCACCTGCGCGCCGGCCTTCTGTCCTTCCAACGCTCGCTTGAAGCCGACCACGACGCCGTCGGTGGAGAAGCTCGCCGTCTCTCCGCGGTCGTAGCTCGAATCGAACGTCGAGCCGTCCGACCACTTCACACCCGCGTAGTTGACCTCGACCGTATCGCCGGCGCCGACGGTGTCGCCGTCGCCCTCCGTGAGCACCTCGACACGGACGCCATCTTCAGGGGTCGATGCGGGAATGGTGATCGTGGGCTTGTCGTCGGTGAAGGTCACCGTGGGCGCCTCGCCCGCGAACGGCTCCACCTGGCACCACTGCGCCTCGGGCGTCGAGGACAGGAGATCCACGACGAAGACCTGGGCGGCACTGTTGCTGCTGGCCGGGAGGGTCGCGACGACCCGGGTTCCGGGGGTGGCGCAGCCCAGGACCTTGCCGAGCACGCTCTCGGCCGCGACAGGCTGCGGCTGCACCGGCGTGCCGTCGTAGCCGACGGATCCCTGCAACTGCCCCGTGGTCGCGTCGAAGGCGGCGAGCGCGTAGGTGACGTAGTCGCCAGCGGCGATGCGGGTGCCGGTGCCCTCGGTGACCACGGTGCGCTCCACGTCGGAGATGTCCAACGGAGCGGTGAAGGTCGCGGTCGGCTGCTGGCCGACCTCACCCGACACGCTGACCGCATCGGATGCCGCGCCCGAGGAGGCGACGTCGCCGCAGAGGTCCGTCGCGGCGCTCGCCGTCGAGGCGGAGGTCGCGTCGGGCGAGGATGCGGCGGAGCATCCGGCGAGCGCGAGGGCGCTGACCGCGAGTGCGGACAGGATGAAGAGCGGACGGCGCACGGGAACCTCCAGAATCGGTGCGGGGCCCACCCATCATTCCGCATCCGCCCATGCCCTCGCTGAGAGCGCCCGGCGGGGCCTCATGCGCCGGACGGAATGGAATCCGCAGTAGCCTCTTACGGTGACAGATGCGCAGAGCCGCGACGCGGAGAACGTTCCCGATCCGCGCGCATCCGTATCCAAGCCGGTCACGAATGTCGGCTTCGCGTATTTCCTCGGGCGCCGCGTGCTGGCCCCTCTGGCTCGCGTGGCCTACCGCCCGCGCATCGAGGGGCGCCAGAATGTCCCGCGTACGGGACCGGTCATCTTCGCCGCGAACCACCTCTCGTTCATCGACTCCTTCGCCATCCCCATGGCAGCGCCCCGCCCGGTGCAGTTCCTCGCGAAGTCGAGCTACTTCGACGGCCCCGGACTCAAGGGCTGGCTGTCGCGGCAGATCTTCCTCGGACTCGGTGCGAACCCCGTCGAGCGCGGCGCGGGCCAGGCGGCGCTGGACGCCCTCGACCAGCAGAAGCGGATGCTGGAAGCCGGCAAGGCCATCGCGCTGTACCCCGAGGGCACCCGCTCACTCGACGGCAGGCTCTACAAGGGGCGCACCGGCGTCGCCTTCCTCGCTCTTCAGACCGGGGCACCGGTGGTGCCGGTCGGTCTCATCGGCACGAACGAAGCGATGCCCGTGGGGGCGAAGTTCCCCCGCACGAAGCCGCGCGTCACGATCCGTTTCGGCGAGCCGCTCGATCTCTCCGCCCACGGTCCCGCCAGCTCCGGACGAGCACGCCGCGCGGCGACCGACGAGCTCATGGCGGCGATCCACGCCCTTTCGGAGCAGGAACTAGCCGGCACATACAACGAGGTGCCCGCGCACGGCGCCATCGAACGCATCAAGCGGGTCCTGCCTCACGAGCGCCTCTGACGGCACACTTTCTCATTCACGGCTTTCGGTACTTGACGCTCGAGGTCACCGGGTGGAGATTCGGAGCGTCTGCGAAGCCACAATGAGGAGGCATCCGTGAAGAAGTTCATCAACGACCCGGCCCAGGTACTCTCCGATGCTCTGACCGGCATTCGACTCGCACATCCCGAACTGCGCGTCGATTCCACCAACCGCGTCATCTTCCGCGCCGAGGCGACACGCCCCGGCAAGGTCGCGCTGGTCTCCGGCGGCGGCTCCGGCCACGAGCCCATGCACGGCGGGTTCGTGGGCACCGGGATGCTCGACGCCGCCTGCGCGGGCGAGGTGTTCACCTCCCCGACGCCCGACCAGATCCTCGCGGCCACCGTCGGCGCGGACTCGGGCGCCGGTGTGCTGCACATCGTCAAGAACTACACCGGCGACGTCCTCAACTTCGAGATGGCGGCCGAGCTCGCCGCCGCCGAGGGCGTGCGCGTCGAATCCGTCGTCGTCGCCGACGACGTCGCCGTGCAGGACTCCACCTGGACGGCGGGACGCCGGGGCGTGGGCACGACGGTGGTGCTCGAGAAGATCGTCGGCGCGGCCGCCGAGGAAGGCCTGGACCTCGACGCCCTCGCCGCCCTCGCCACACGCGTCAGCGAGAGCGGGCGTTCCATGGGCGTCGCCTTGACCAGCTGCACTGTGCCCGCGGCGGGCAAGCCGACCTTCGACCTCCCGGAGGGCGAGATGGAGGTCGGTGTCGGCATCCACGGCGAGCCGGGACGTTCACGTGTCCCCCTCGCCAGCGCGCACGAGATCGCCCGCATGCTCGTCGACCCGATCGTGCACGACTTCGGCGAGGCGCGCGGCGATGCCATCGTGCTGCTGTCGGGGCTCGGTGCCACTCCCCTGATCGAGCAGTACCTCCTGTACGGCGAGATCGCGCCGCTGCTGACCGAGGCGGGCTTCGACGTTCGCCGCGTGCTCGTCGGCGACTACATCACGAGTCTCGACATGGCCGGCGCGTCGCTGACCGTCGTGCGGGCCGACGACGAGTTCGTTCGCCTCTGGGATGCCCCCGTCGTCACGCCGGGTCTGCGCTGGGGAGCGTGAGAGCGCGATGACCGCAGCCACCCTCGAGACGCTGGGCGCCTGGATCTGCGGATTCCGTGACCAGATCGTGCAGCACCAGGCCGAGCTCACCGAGCTCGACTCCGTCATCGGCGACGCCGACCACGGCTCCAACATGGCACGCGGCATGGAGGCCGTCGTGGCGGCGGTGCAGGCGACGCCGCCGGCGGATGCGGCGGCGCTGTTCAAGACCGTCGGGATGACGCTCGTGTCGACGGTCGGTGGGGCGAGCGGGCCGCTGTACGGCACGTTCTTCCTGCGTCTCGGGGTGGCGGCGGGCGCCACCGCCGAGCTCGACGCCGCAGCCCTCGGATCCGCGCTGCGTGCCGGCGCGGAGGGCGTGCGTGCGCGGGGCAAGGCCGAACCGGGCGACAAGACGATGCTGGATGCGATGCTTCCTGCCGTCGACGCCTGGGAGGAGGCGGTGTCCGCGGGTTCCGACCTCGCGTCGGCCGCATCCGCCGCGGCCGACGCGGCCGACGCCGGCCGCGACGCCACCATCCCGCTCGTGGCGCGCAAGGGCCGCGCGAGCTATCTCGGCGAACGCAGCGCCGGTCATCAGGATCCGGGGGCGACGTCCACGGCGCTGCTGTTCACGACGCTGCGGGATGCGGTGACGGCCGCATGATCGGTTTCGTCGTCGTCTCCCACAGCCGTCCGCTCGCCGAGGCCGCCGTGGCCCTCGCCACCCAGATGGTCGCCGGGGCGCTGCCCCCGATCGAGATAGCCGCGGGCTCCGCGGACGGCGGATTCGGCACGGATGCGGCGGCCATCGCCGCATCCGTCGACCGGCTCGACGCGGCCGAGGACGTCGTCGTGCTGATGGATCTCGGCTCCGCCGTGTTGAGCGCCGAGATGGCGCTCGAGTTCGTCGAGAACCCCGACCGCGTGCATCTCAGTTCTGCACCCTTCGTGGAAGGACTCGTGGCAGCCGTCGTGCTCGCGGCGACGGGAGCCGACTGGACGAGCATTCACGCCGAGCTCGGCAGCGCCTATGCGCAGAAGGCACGCCACCTGGGGGCGGAGCCTGGTCTCGACGAGTCGGCGCCGGAGCCGCCTGTTCCTGCGCCAGAGTCGGCGTCCGGCGGTGACGAGGCGTCGTTCGAGGCGGTCGTCGTCAATCCCTCGGGGCTGCACGCGCGGCCTGCGGCCACGTTCGTGAAGACGGCGGCGAAGTTCGACGCCCTGGTGGAGATCGAGAACCTCGACGCGGGTTCGGGCCCGGTCTCCGCGGCGAGCCTGCTCGCGCTCATCGCTCTGGGCATCGGGCGCGGAGCGCGCGTCCGAGTGCGCGCGCGGGGGCGCGAGGCTCAGCCGGCGATCGACGCGCTGCGCGCCCTCGTCGAAGACGGCTTCGGGGAGCTCTGAGACGCCCGGGGGTTCATGCGCGAAAGGCTCATGAGCCGCCGGGCGACGGTCTCCTCGAGCACGAGGTCGGTGATGAGCCCCGCCGCCAAGGCGCCCTGCAGCGCGTCGATCTTCGACAGACCCGACATGACACAGAAGCGCCGTGGGATGCGGCGGACGTCATCGAGGTCGGGGCCGCTGGATCGCAGATTCAGCGACGGGATGTCGGAGGATCCGTCGATGCGGTAGAACATCGTCGCGCAGTCGCCGACGACGCCCTCCTGCTCGATGAGCGCCAGATCGCGCTGGTCGAAGTAGTCGCCCGAGTATACGTGCGAGGGAACGGCGGCGCGGGGCGATCCGAGCCCGAAGACGAACAGGCCGACGCGGCGCTGCATCTGCAGCACGGCACGCACCGATCGCTCACGCCACATCGCCTCCTTCGTCGCCGCTTCGTCGAACAACGCAGGCACCGGGAAATGGTGCACGGACGCCGACCAGGCCGCACCGAATCTCGACAGGATCTCGCCGGCGTACGGGACGCCGAAGGTCTGTCCGTTGGCCGCGCCGTTCATCTGCACCACGTGCGTGTCGTGGGTGCGCTTGGTCGGAAGGTGTCGGGCGATCGCCGACAACGTCGACCCCCATGCGATGCCGACCGTCATCGACGAGTCGACGTGCTCGCTGAGGATGCGCGCCGCCGACAAGGCGGTGCGATCCAGGCGCTCGGCCTCCCCGATGTGACTCGTGGTCGGCACGATGTGCACCGTGATGCCGAACCGTTCGGCCAATCGCTCCTCGATCTGGCTGCGCGCTGCGAGCGGAGAGTGGACCGAGATCGACACCAGGCCCGTGTCGCGGGCATGGGAGATCAGACGGGAGACCGAGGAGCGCGAGGTGTGCATCTCGCGCGCGATCGCTTCCATCGTGAGGTCCTGCAGGTAGTACAGCTGTGCCGCGCGCAACGCATCGCGCACCTTCATCGACCCGGCCTCCGCCATGATCATCCCCTTCGCCCGTTACACCATTCTGCACGTTTGTGCAGAGAACTTGCGACGATGTCCCACTTCCATGCAACCTGCGAGGGTTCCATCGATACGAAAGGTCGACGACGACATGTCGCTCTCCCCCTCGCTGCGGCCTCAGGTCGCACAGATCCGCGACGCTCAGGATCTCGACGTTCTCATCGTGGGCGGCGGGATCAACGGCATCGCCACGCTCCGCGACCTCTCCCTCCAGGGCGTCAAAGCAGCCCTGGTCGAGCGCGGGGACTTCGTCTCCGGCGCGTCGAGCGCGTCCAGCCACATGGTGCACGGCGGCGTGCGCTACCTCGAGAACGGCGAGTTCCGCCTCGTGAAGGAAGCGGTCACCGAGCGCAACGCGCTCCTGAAGACCGCCCCGCACTACGTGCGGCCGCTGCCGACGACGATCCCGATCTTCAAGACGTTCTCGGGAATCCTGTCCGCGCCCTTCCGGCTGCTGGTCACGCACGGACGCGGCAAGCCCAACGAGCGCGGCGCGCTGCTGATCAAGATCGGCCTCGTGATCTACGACACGTTCTCGCGCGACGGCGGCTCCGTCCCGCGCCACCGGTTCGTGGGCAAGAAGAAGTCGCTCGCCGACTTCCCCAAGATGAACGAGAGGCTCGCCTACACGGCGACCTACTACGACGCTTCCATGCACGACCCGGAACGCCTCGCTCTGGACGTCCTCTCGGACGGCCTCGAGGTCGGCTCGGCGATGGCCGCGAACTACGTGACGGCGATCGGCGCCGACGAGAACGGCGTGCTGCTTCGCGACGAGGTCACCGGAACCGAGTTCTCCGTGGCGGCCAAGGTCGTCCTGAACACGTCGGGGCCGTGGACCGACCTGACCAACGCGGCACTCGGAACCCCGACCCGCTACATGGGGGGCACGAAGGGCTCGCACATCGTGCTCGACAACCCGGAGCTGCTGGCAGCCACCCGCGGTCGGGAGATCTTCTTCGAGCACTCGGACGGGCGCATCGTGCTGATCTACCCGCTCAAGGGCCGCGTCCTGGTGGGCACCACCGACATCGACGCCGACCCCTCCAAGAAGGTCACCTGCACGGACGACGAGATCCAGTACTTCTTCGACCTCGTGCGACACGTCTTCCCGACGATCGAGGTCAACCGGTCTCAGATCGTCTACACCTTCTCCGGCATCCGTCCCCTCCCGCGTCACGATGACACGGCTCCCGGCTTCGTGTCCCGCGACTACCGGATCGTCGACGGCACGCTGGGCAAGACCCCGACGCTCAGCCTGGTCGGCGGCAAGTGGACGACATTCCGCGCGCTGGCGGAGCATCTCAGCACCCGCGCGCTCGAGAAGCTGGGCCGCACGCACCGCGTGAGCACGCAGGGCCTGGCGATCGGCGGCGGCAAGGGCTACCCGATGACCCCGGAAGCCCGCCGCACGTGGGTCGCCGAGCGCAGCGGACGTCACTCCGCATCCCTCGTGCACAGCCTGCTGGACCGCTACGGCACGCGCGCCGAAGCCGTCCTCGCCGACCTCCCGGCACAGCCGACCGAGCTCGAGCACGCGCACGGCTACTTCCGCGAAGAACTCGCCTATCTCGCACGCACCGAGCAGGTCGTGCACCTCATCGACCTGCTGCTGCGCCGCACCGACATGGCCTTCGTGGGCGGGCTGAGCACGGCCACCCTCCAGGAGGCCGCCGAGGCGATCGCCGAACCGCTCGGTTGGGACGATGCCCGGGTGAGCGAGGAGATCACTCACGCCACCCAGATCCTTCGGGATGACCACCGTATCGACCTCGCCGAGGGCGGTCGGTTGGCTTCCTGAGAGAACGTGCGGGCGCGTCCTCTGGCGCGCGCCCGCACACCCGCTCTAGTTTCGGAGCAACCCGATATCCCGCCGCACGAAGGGGCGACAGGCGGGCATCACTGAAAGGTCAATGTAGACATGAACGAAGTCAATCTCGGTTTGTACTTCCTCTCCGAAACCGTGGGAACGGCGATGCTGCTGTTGCTCGGTTGCGGTGTGGTTGCGAACGTCGCTCTGACGAAGACGAAGGGCAACGGTGGCGGGGTCCTCCTCGTCAACTGGGGCTGGGGTCTCGCGGTCTTCGCCGGTGTGATCGTCTCGGCGTACTCCGGTGCACAGCTGAACCCGGCCGTGTCCATCGGTCTTCTCGTCCGCGGCGACATCAGCGTCACCCAGTTCGGTATCGCCGTGCTCGCCCAGATGCTGGGTGCCATCATCGGCGCCGTCCTGTGCTGGGTCGCCTACAAGCAGCACTTCGACGACGAGCCCGACCCGGCGAACAAGCTCGGCGTCTTCTCCACGGGGCCGGCGATCCGCTCGTACGGCTGGAACCTCATGACGGAGATCATCGCGACGTTCGTGCTGGTGTTCGTGATCTTCGGATTCCGTGACTACGGTGTCGCCGACATCGGCGTTCCCGGAGGCCTCGGTGGCCTCGCCGCCGTGCCGGTCGCGCTGCTCGTGGTCGGCATCGGCGCCTCCCTCGGTGGCCCGACCGGATACGCCATCAACCCGGCCCGCGACCTGGGTCCGCGCATCGCCCACGCCATCCTGCCGATCAAGGGCAAGGGCTCCAGCGACTGGTCCTACTCGTGGGTCCCGGTCGTCGGCCCTCTCATCGGTGGCACCCTCGCCGGTCTGCTCGCCCCGCTCCTGCTGGGCTTCGTCGCCGCCTGATCCGATCCATTCCCGGGTGGGCGGCGCCACCGCGCGTCGCCCACCTCCCCACCATCCGAACCAATAGACAAGGAAGTCCATCCAATGGCTGACTACGTCCTCGCCATCGACCAGGGAACCACCTCCACACGCGCGATGATCTTCGACCGCAAGGGAAGCGTGATCTCCGTCGGGCAGAAGGAGCACGAGCAGATCTTCCCGAAGGCGGGCTGGGTCGAGCACGACCCCGCTGAGATCTGGCACAACACCCAGGAGGTCATCGGCCTCGCCCTGAGCCGTGCCGACATCACGCGTCACGACATCGCCGCGATCGGCATCACCAACCAGCGTGAGACCGCGGTGGTCTGGGACAAGAACACCGGAAAGCCCGTCTACAACGCCATCGTCTGGCAGGACACCCGCACGCAGCCGATCGTCGATCGCCTCGCCGACGGTGACACCGACCGGTACAAGGACATCGTGGGCCTGCCTCTGGCGACCTACTTCTCCGGCACCAAGATCGTGTGGATCCTCGAGAACGTCGAGGGTGCGCGCGAGAAGGCGGAGGCGGGTGACCTCCTCTTCGGCACGACCGACACGTGGGTGCTCTGGAACCTCACCGGCGGTATCGAGGGCGGCGTGCACGCGACGGACGTCACCAACGCCAGCCGCACGCTGTTCATGGACCTCGAAACGCTGCAGTGGCGCGACGACATCCTCGCCGACTTCGGTGTGCCGCGCTCGATGATGCCGGAGATCCGCTCCTCGTCCGAGGTCTACGGCAACGCCGAGTCGTCGTCGCTGCTGCGCGAGACCCCGGTCGCCGGCATCCTCGGCGACCAGCAGGCCGCGACCTTCGGTCAGGCGGCGTACGACCCGGGTGAGAGCAAGAACACGTACGGCACCGGCAACTTCCTCATCTTCCAAACGGGCGAGGAGATCGTCCGCTCCAAGAACGGTCTGCTGACGACCCTGGGCTACAAGCTCGGCGACAGCCCGGCGCACTACGCCCTCGAAGGCTCGATCGCGGTCACCGGATCCCTCATCCAGTGGCTGCGCGACCAGCTCGGCATCATCTCGTCAGCACCTGAGGTCGAGAAGCTCGCCGAGAGCGTCGACGACAACGGCGGCGTGTACTTCGTGCCGGCGTTCTCGGGGCTGTTCGCCCCGTACTGGCGCCCGGACGCCCGCGGCGCGATCGTCGGTATGACCCGCTACGTCAATAAGGGTCACATCGCCCGCGCCGCGCTCGAGGCGACGGCCTTCCAGTCGCGCGAGGTGCTCGACGCGGTCAACGCCGATTCCGGCGTCGATCTCACCGAGCTGAAGGTCGACGGCGGCATGACGGCGAACGACGCGCTCATGCAGTTCCAGGCCGACATCCTGGGCGTGCCCGTCGTTCGACCCGTCGTCGCCGAGACCACGGCTCTGGGCGCCGCGTACGCCGCGGGCCTGGCCGTCGGCTTCTGGGACAACCTCGACGACCTCCGCGCCAACTGGCAGGAGGACAAGCGCTGGGAGCCGAACATGGACCCCGAGGAGCGCGACCGTCAGCTGCGCCTGTGGAAGAAGGCCGTCACCAAGTCCATGGACTGGGTCGACGACGACGTGCGCTGATCCTCGCTACGAACAGACGCCCCGCGGGTTGCGAACCCGCGGGGCGTCTCGTCATTCCGTCCGGCACTCAGGCGGCTGCGGTGACCTGCGCCTGATGACGCACGGGGAAGTTCACCGAGTTCGCGATGAAGCACCACTCGTGGGCGGTGGCGTGCGCGGCCTCGGCGGCCGGGATCATCGCCGCGTCGGCCACGACCACGCGAGGCATCAGCAGCACATCGGTGAAGCGCCCCGCCCCCGACCCGTCGTCGACCATCGTGCCCTCGGCCGCATCCTCATATGAGACGACGACCACACCGGCGACGACGCACGCGTGCAGGTACGACAGCAGATGGCACTGGCTGAGGGCGGCGAGCAGCATGTCCTCCGGATTCCAGCGCTCCGGGTCGCCTCGGAACGGCTTGTCGGCGGAGCCCAGCAACTCCGGCTTGCCGTCGATCGTCACAGTGACGTCGCGGTCGTAGTCGCGGTAGCCGCTCGTTCCGGTACCGCGGTTGCCGGTCCAGAGCGCGTTCAGGCGGTAGTTGTGGGTGCCAGGCATGGGCACAGTCTGCCATGGCGGATGCGGGCGCCGACTACGCTGAGAGGATGCCCGAGACGTTCTCCGCCACCGCCGCCGTCGAGCTCGCCGTCGTGGAACGCAGCGGGTTCGTCGAGTCCCGCCACACCGGCTCCGCGGTGGTCCTCGCGCCCGATGGCACCGTGCTCGCCACCCATGGAGACCCCGCATCCGCCGTGCTGCCGCGCTCCACCCTCAAGCCGCTGCAGGCCCTCGCGTGCGTGACCGCCGGGGCTCGGCTGGAAGGTGAGCGGCTCGGCCTCGCCACCGCCAGCCACGCGGGAACCGAGCGGCACGTCACCGTGGTGCGCTCCATCCTGGAGGAAGCGGGCTGCACCGAGGACGACCTCGGATGCCCGCCGGCCTGGCCCGCCGACACGGCCACCCGCGACGAGATGGTGCGCGATCACGCGACGCGCTCCCGCATCCGGATGAACTGCTCCGGCAAGCACGCAGCGATGCTGCTCGCCTGCCGCGCGACCGGCTGGGACACCGACGGCTACCTGGATCCGACACACCCCCTGCAGCAGCACATCCGTGAGGTCGTGGAGCGCCTGACCGGCGAACGCCCGCAGGCCATGGCGGTCGACGGATGCGGGGCTCCCGTTCCCGCACTGACGCTCACCGGACTCGCTCGTGCCCTGCATCGCATGGGAACGTCCTCGGAGCGCTCACCGTTCGCCCTGCATCGCAGCGCCGCGACGCTCATGAGCGCCGTCCGGGAGAACCCGTGGACGGTCGATGGCCCGGGCCGCCCGGACACCGTGATCATCGAGCGCACCGGCATCTTCACGAAGACGGGCGCCGAAGGGCTCGTCGTCATGGTGGCCCCGGACGGGACCACGGCGGCGGTGAAGATGCTCGACGGCTCCTCACGCGCCACCGCGACGGTGGGGCTGCGTCTGCTCGAGCGCGCGGGCGCGCTCGCGACGTCCGAGGCGGATGGGGCGCGCCGCGACCTCTCCCTCGCCGTTCACGGCGGGGACGCGATCGTCGGCGTCATCCGCCCGACGGTGTGATCTCCTTCTCCACCATCCCCCACGGCGAGCCGTAGCCCGCGGGTGCGGGCTCGGCCAGCAGGTCGAGGAACGGCCTCGCGTCGAACGCCTCCGGGCCGAGCACTCCCTCCCCCGCCCAGTCCCCCCGCGCCAGGAGTTCCAGGGCAACGACCGGATTGATCGCGGTCTGCCAGACGACGGCCTGCGAATTGTCCTGGCGCATGGTCTGCTCGTTGTCCGCCACGTGGTACAGGTAGGTCGATCGTGGTCTGCCGTCCTTGCCGGTGCCGCGCACCCACACTCCCGCGCAAGTCTTTCCGGTCATGCGGTCGCCGAGAGTCGCAGGGTCGGGAAGCGCCGCCGCCACGACATCGCGCGGAGAGACTCGGACACCCTTGACGGTCACAGGGTCGGTGCGGTCGAGTCCCGTCTTGTGCAGCACCTGCAGCACCTGGATGAACTCGTCGCCCAGGCCGTACTTGAACGTGACGCGCTTCGCATTCGTCCAGCGCGGCATGAGGAGGACCTCCTCGTGCTCCACGTTCACACACTCCACCGGCCCGATCCCCTCGGGGAAGTCGAAGACCTCGGGCTCCGAGAACGGAGCGGTCGTGTACCAGCCTCGGTCCTTCTCGTAGATCACCGGGGGGTTCAGACACTCCTCGATCGTGGTCCAGATGGAGAACGAGGGGGCGAAGTCGTAGCCCTCGACCACGAGGTTCGCACCGTCGCGCACGCCGAGCTCGTCGATCTCATCGAACATTTCGTCCTGCGCGTAGCGAGCGAACACGTCCGACAGCCCGGGCTCGACCCCGATACCCACGAGCGCCAGTCGCCCCGCCTGGCGCCATTTCTCGGCGGCAGCGAACTGCTCGTCGCCGAGCTTGACACCCGGCAGTTCGTAGGGCTTCTCCGGGTGCGGCTTCGACAGGCTCATCGCCATGTCGAGGTAGGTGGCGCCGGCATCGAAGACGCCCGTGAAGATCGGCATCACGAAGCGGGGGTCCACCGCGTTGAGCACGTGCGTGGCGCCGCTCTCGCGCACGAGGGCCGCGACCGATGCTGCATCCGAGGCGTCCACCTGGGCGGCGCTGAAGCGGGGGTCGCCGAGTTCGGCGACGAGCGCCTCGGGCCTGGCCGGATCGTAGTCGGCGATGACGACCGCCTCGAAGAAGTCGCGACGGACGGCGATGCGGGCCGCGGCGGAGCCGACGCCGCCGGCGCCGACGATGAGGATGCGCATGTCGTTCTCCTGTGTCAGATCAGGCCGCCGTCGACCGAACGTCCGTAGTCGCCTTCATCCGGGACGAGGACCTCGGTGTCTCGGTTGAGGCTCTCGCCCCGGAAGAACCTCTTCGAGCGCGGGAAGAGGAACCACACGAACATCAGCACGACGCCGACGGCGAGCGCGCCGATCCCGATGACGAAGGTGCCGCCGATCCCGAACAGGACCGTGTAGCCGTAGTCGACGTCCCACATGTCGATCGCCGACTGGATGAACGCGTAGGTCAGCATCAGGGCTCCAAGCAGCGGCAGCAGTCCCTTGACCACGAACGCCCCCGCCGAGCGGAAGAGTTCTGCGCGGAAGTAACAGACGCACGCGTATCCGGTGATGGCGTAGTAGAAGGCGATCGCCAGGCCGAGGGAGAGGATCGAGTCCTGCAGGATGTTGTCGCTGATGAGCGACATCCCCACGTAGTACACGACGGCGACCACGCCCATCACCAGCGTCGAGAACGACGGCGTGCGATAGACCGGATGCACGTCCTTGAACCGTGCGGGAAGCGCGCGGTAGACGCCCATCGCGAGCGTGCCGCGCGCCGTCGGGAGGATGGTGGTCTGCGTCGACGACACGGCCGAGATGAGCACCGCGATCACGAGCACCCATCCGAAGGGGCCGAGCAGGCCGTCCTTGATGGCGAGGAAGAAGTCGTCGGCGTTGCTCTCGTTGCCCAGTCCCACGCCGTCCTCGCCCAGGCCCGCGTACATCATGGCCGCGATCGTCACCGAGACGTAGGTCACGAGCAGGATGACCGTCGTGAGCAGCGCGGCGCGGCCTGGCGTGCGCTTGGGGTCTTTGGTCTCCTCGTTCAGGGCGAGACAGGTGTCCCATCCCCAGTAGATGAACAGGGCCAGCAGCACCGCCTCGGTGAAGCCGCTCCAGTCCGCGAATCCGAAGGGATTGAGCCACGAGATGTCGAACGGGGTCGGGTTCGGAGCCGCGCCTGCGAAGAACTGCCAGAGCGCCGCGACGACGAAGATCGCGAGTGCGAGGTACTGGATGGCGAGCAGGATGTTCTGGATGCGTTCGCCGATCTCGACGCCGCGCCAACTCACCCAGGTCATCGCGGCGATGAACGCGACGGCGACCAGCAGGATGCGCCAGTCGTTGTTCTCGAACTCGAGACCGAACAGTGCCCAGAAGTAGATCGAGGCGATCTGGGCGAGGTTGGCCAGCACCACCATCCCGGCGACGGCCACACCCCACCCGCCCATCCAGCCCACCCAGGGGCCGAACGCTTTGGTCCCCCACGTGAAGGTCGTCCCGCAATCGGGAACCGCCCGATTCAGCTCGCGGTAGGCGAACGCGATGAACAGCATGGGAACGAAGGCGATGACGAACGCGATGGGCGCCTGGGCGCCCACGGCGAGGACGACGAAGCCGAGCGTCGCCACGAGCGAATACACCGGCGCCGTGGACGCGAGCCCGATGACGGTCGAGCCCCAGAGCCCCAGCGTTCCCGCCGCCAGCCCCTTCCCGTCCGGGCGCTGCAGGCGGATGGGGGTGGTTGTCATGCCCAGACGTTAGGGGTCGGATCCATCGGCGGTCAAGCGATCCGCCGCGCACGGACCGGATCGATTCCCGGCAGCTGCACACGCACCGGGACGGATCCCTCGCGCACCAGCCATGCTCGCCCCCGCCCGGGAGCGCAGAAGGGCGGCAATGCGCGATCGCCGGTGAGCATCCGATACTCGGTCGCACAATCCGCATCCACGAGAAGATCGCCGCGCGAGCGCACCTTCTGCAGCACCGGCCAGGACCGCTGCCACAGTTCGGGGTCCGCGACGATCGCGTGCGCCGGGCCCGTGGCGTCGCGGTCGGCGTCGGAGATGCCGACGATGTCGAACCCACGGGTAGCGAGAGCCGCCGCGACGCGTCGCGCCTGCATGCCGTCGCGGACGACGACGCCGACAGGTCTCGTGCCTCCCGGGTAGGCGGCCGGCTCGGCGACGATCGCCTGCGGAGGGGCGTCGACCCACGGGACCTGGATGACACGGCCGTCGAGAGTGCCGCGCCCGGCCGGTGCCTGCGGATCGAACAGCTCGGGCGCGCCCCCCGCACCGAGGTGGTCGATCTTGCTCGGCATCCGCAGGAGCACCCGCCGCGGAAGGAGGTCGGCGATACGTGCGAGCGGGCCCACGACCCGACCGGTCGAGATCGCGAAGCGCCGTCCGTGGGCACGGGCGGATCGGCAGGATCGCTCGATCATGGCCAGCGCGGCGGCCGCGTAGTCGGGCGGAAGCCCGGCCAGGGCGGCATCGAGATCGTCCACCAGCACGAGGGGGTCCGCGGCTGCGTCGAGCTCGCACAGCGTGTCCCAGAATGCCTCGGGGTCAGCGGGAAGCCACCGGGCGGGGGTCTGCACGGCGAGCGCCGCGAGCGCCGTCGTCCGCCCGCTGCCAGGCCCACCGAGGATCAGGATGCCGGCGTCGTCCTGCTCCAGACGAGCGGCCCGCTGGCGCTGGTTCTCCGGTTCGTCGACCAGCCCGATCACGGGGCGCTCGGCACTCACCGGCACCTCGGACAGCGGCCAGCGCTCCGGAAGCGGCGGTTGCCAGGGGCGCCGCGGCGGGGGCTCGGCGCGGCGATGGGCACAGATCCTCGCCACATCCGCCCGAGTGGTCCGCGCCACCCGCAGGGCGTGCGGCTCGGCGTCGCCAGCGCGCCGCACGAACGCGGTACCGCGCGATGCGGCATCTCCCGGGATCTCGGCCGCAGCGTGGGTGCCGATGACGAAGCGGCTGTCGGCGTCGTCCACGACTCGCATGCTGACGCGGAGCGGACAGTTCGCCAGCAACGATTCCCGCACGACCCCCGCGGCACGTTGCGTCCCGAGGATCAGATGGATGCCGAGCGCCCGCCCTCGCGCGGCCAGATCGGAGAACAGCGTTCCGAGCTCGCGGTGCGCGTCCAGGAGCGCGGCGAACTCGTCGACGACCACGACGAGGCGCGACAGCTCGACGCCGGCGTCGGCGACGTCGCGCGCCCCCGCGGCGGCGAGAGCACGTTCGCGGTGGCGGACCTCCGCCCGGAGACTCTCCAGCGCGCGCTGCGTCGCTTGCGGGTCGAGGTCGGTCAGCACGCCCGCGACGTGCGGCAGATCCGCGAGCGTATCGAACGCGGTCCCGCCTTTGAAGTCCGCCAACAGGAACGTGACCTCTCGCGTGCTGCGCGTCGCCGCCAACTGCGCGACCCACGTGACCAGGAGCTCACTCTTGCCGGAGCCGGTCATCCCGGCCACGAGGGCGTGCGGACCGTCAGCGACGAGGTCGACGACGACCGGCCCGTTCCCGTCGGCGCCGATCGCCACCGCAAGACCGCCGCGTGCCGTCCCGTGCGCGAGCTCGCCTGCGGCGACCGCCGACGGCAACTCGCGCCGGCCGGGCAGTTCCCGGTACCGCTCGCCCAGTGCCGACGCGAGCTGCGCGGCCTGAGCGGCCGAGAGCACATCGACGCAGACATCGACCGCGCGCCCGGCGTACTCGAGGCGGGCGCGCGCGAAGTCGTCCAGGGTGAGCACCGCTGCGCACCGCGTCGGGAGTGGCTCGTGCGGCTCGACGACGAGCACCGCGGCGTCCTCGGCGCCCCGCGCCTGCGCTGTGTCGACGTCCAGGTGACACCGAACGCCGGACGCGAGGTGATGTGGCAGTGCGCTGGTCCACGCCTCCGCAACCTCGCCCACGACACCGAGCGCACCGGGAGGGTGAGCACAGCACAGCTGCAGCACGAGTGCGCGAGCCACAGCCGACGCGGCGATCCGCGGACCGCGCACGGCGATTCCCGCGCCGAGCGGAATGGCCACGGGCGCGTCAGAGAGTGTCCCGGCGCGCGCGATCAGGTCTCGTGAGAGCTCGTCGTCCGCGGCACTGACCCTCACGTCGCTGACGACGTCACCACGCCCGACGACGAGCATCCCGCTGCGAGACGGATGCGGCCGCCACAGTTCCCCGGGATCATCGAGATAGCCGTCGAGCGTGGGCGTCGCGCGTAACGCCTCCGAGCGTTCCAGGGCGTGACGCCGATCGACCTCCTCGCGGATACGGCCGGCGAGATCCGCACGCGTCCGTTGCTGTTCTCGCGCGTCGCGGCGGGCGCCGCGCGAGGCGTCCAGCACCCCCGCGACGGCGATGACGGGCCCGAGCAATGCGAACCACAGCACACCTGCGTAACCCGTGACCTGCCAGAGGACGACCGCTCCCAGGACAGGGGCCAGCGAGGCGAGCCATGGGATCGGCGGGCGGCGTCGAGGCGGATCCGGTGGCGGCAGCCTCAGGTGCGCCGACGACGAAGCGGCAGGGCTGACGGCGGGCTGAGGAGTGAACACCACCTCAGTGTCGCGGGGCGGTCGCCCGCTCGAACTCGGCAGGTCCTGCACGGTGCACGCAACGCGGTGGGCGCGCGCCTGTGGAGAGTCAGTCCGTGCGCGTGACGTTCAGAACGATCACGGTCACGTTGTCGCGCCCGCCGTTCTCGAGTGCGGCATCCATCATGGCCGCTGCCGCTTCTGCCGGGTCCTCGTGCTCGCGCAGGAAGTGCTGGATGCCGTAGTCCGTGAGCTCCTTGGTGAGCCCGTCGGAGCAGACGACGAAACGGTCGCCGTCGAGCACATCGAGCCGGACGTAGTCCGGCCGCACGCTGTCACTGGGACCCACGGCGCGCGTGATCACGTTTCCGTAGGGGTGATGCTCGGCTTCCTCGGGGCTGAGCCGGCCGGCCGCGACCAGCTCTTGCACCACCGAGTGATCGGTCGTGATCTGCACGAGGGTGTCGTCGCGCAGCAGATACACGCGCGAGTCGCCGATGTTCAGACTCACCCAGTGCGGCTCGCTGCCGGTGAGCTCGAGAAACACGCCCGTCACGGTGGTGCCCGTGCCGTCGTCCGTGGCTTCGGGGTGCGACGCGATGTCCTTGACGGCCTTCGCGAGCGCCTTCTCGATGGTCTTCGGGGTAACCGAGCCCGACCCCACGACCGCCTCGAGGCGGTTCACGGTGCTGGAGCTCGCGATCTCTCCCCCGATGTGCCCGCCCATCCCGTCGGCGACGACGAACAGGGGGTATTCGGCGAACACAGCGTCCTGATTGACCTCACGGCGGCGCCCGACATCCGTCAGGGCCGCCCAGGCGAGCTCGATCGATCCCTGCGGCAGCGGCACAGTGCGCCGCCGGGTCGCAGCCTCGGGCACGCGGTGTCCTTCCATCGGGGGTGTGGCCACGCCGGTGCCGGCGCGGTCCTCACATCCTAACGACTGCGCCCGCCGGATCAGACCCGGCGGGCCGGATGCGGCGAGCCTCCGTTCGCGGGGAACGGAGGCTCGCTCGAGGAGATGATCAGCCGCGCGGGGGCTCGGCCTCATCGGATCCGGGTGTCGTCGGCGGTGCCGGCGGAGCCGTGGGCGGAGCCGGCGGGGTGGCCGGGTCGCTCGGTGCCGGCGTGCCACCGGCGGGCGGCGGGGTATAGGCGGGCGGCGGGTATGCGCCCGGCTGCGGTGCCGCCGGCGGCGGGTACGCACCGGGAGCGGCGTAGCCACCCTGCTGCGGGGGCGGCGGGTAAGCACCCGGCTGCTGCGGGTATCCACCCGGCTGCGCGTACCCCGCGGGAGGCGGGTAGGCGCCGGGCGCGGCGCCGTAGCCGCCCTGCGGAGCGGGAGCGCCCGGCTGCACCGGGATGCCCGACCATACGACGTTGTCGGCGAGGAAGGTACGGCTCCAGGGAGCCGGGGGGATCTGCGGGTTCCAGCGCGACTTGTCGAACGCGACGATGCCGAGCCAGACGATGCTGAGGAAGATGTAGAGCACGACCCACGCGCCCTCCTTCTGCAGCTTCTGACCGACGCGGTACGCAGCGAGGATCGTGTAGACCGCGGCAGCGATGGAGGGGATCCATCCGAGGAGCGGACCGATGTAGGGGATGAGGTTCAGCACAAAGCTGGCGCCGAAGAGGACCAGCAGCCACCAGGGGTTGAGGTCGCCGAGCTTCACGAACACCATCTCGCGATACACGGGCACCCAGCCGCGCCACTTGCCCTCGACGCCGGCCTTCTCGAAGAGCTTGTTGTAGAAGATCGAGGAGACGACGTAGGCGGCAGCGCCGATCAGAAGGATGACGCCGAAGAAGGCGAAGAAGATACCCAGCGCCGCTGCGCCGGAGTATCCGTAGTCATAGTTGTACGCATAAGGGTTCACGGGGAATCCTCTCGGGTCAGAGGCATGGTGGCCTCGCGGAACCACCCGTCCCGCGGCTCACATCGTAGCGAGCCTGAGTGTTGCCTGACAGGGGCTTGCGTGAAGTTGGGGATGAACCCTCATACCGCCAGGCGGAGTTCGCCTTTCTCCGCGTCGGCGACAGCGAGCCCTGCTTCTTTCGCCCAGCGCAGGAATGCCCCACGAGTTGCGATCCGGGGCCGATCCCGGGCGAGTCGACGCACGAGTGCTCCCTTAGCGTGCTTGTTGAAGTGATTGAGCGCCCGCACCTCGCCCTCCTCGCCCACAGTGACGACGCGGACGTACGCGGATGCGGCCTCCTGCGGAACAGGGCCGAGCGCGACGTAGGCCTCCGAGCGCAGGTCCAGGATGAACGGCGCCGAGGTCTCCCCCAGTGCCGAGGTCACCGCCTCCGCCCAATGGCGGCGCAATGGAGCGAGCCCCGGCAGTGATACACCGGCGCCCAGCCGATAGCTCGGAATCGGATCGAGCGCTCCGACCGGGCCGAACGGGGCCGAATGGATCAGCACGTGCTCTCCCAGCCACCGCCGCGCCCGTGCGTCGAGAGACGAGGCGTCGAGCGCGTCGAACAGCACTCCCGTGTATCTGTCGACCGCGGGCATCGTGGGCGACGAGCGCAACGCCGCGTTCACCGCGATCTCTCCACGCTGGCGCGCGCTCAGCTTGAGAGTCTTCGCCGCCGCCTCCTCGTCGCCGGAGAGCTCCACGAGCGCCGAAACCACGGCCTCGCGTTGCGGCGCCAGCTGCGGCAACCGCAGTTCCGCCGCGTTCCACGGTGCCCCCGCACCACCGGCGCGCTTGGTCTCGGACGGTGGCAGCAGCACGAGCATGATCACTCCAGGAGAACGACGCACGCCGCCCGCGCGAGCGGACGGCGTGCGTACGGGATGCGGGTCAGGAGACGAGTGCCGCGTTGCCGGCGACGATCGTCACCTGGTCGTGCTCCACGGAGATGAAACCGTCGTGCGCGTTCGCGACGATCTTGTTCCCGCCGGGCTCGGTGATGCGCACCTGGCCCTCGGCGAGGATCGCCAGCACCGGTTCGTGACCGGTCATGAAACCGATCTCGCCCTCGATGGTCTTCGCGATGACCAGGTCGGCCTCACCGGACCAGACCTCGGCATCCGCGGAGACCAGACTCACCTTGAGCGGCATGATCAGCCGTTCTCCTTCTGGATCTGCGCCCACTTGGCCTCGACGTCGGAGATACCGCCGACGTTGAAGAAGGCCTGCTCGGCCACGTGGTCGAACTCGCCCTTCACGATCGCGTCGAACGACTCGATGGTCTCCTTGATCGGGACCGTGGAGCCCTCGACGCCGGTGAACTTCTTCGCCATGTAGGTGTTCTGCGAGAGGAACTGCTGGATACGGCGTGCGCGCGACACGACGATCTTGTCCTCTTCCGAGAGCTCGTCGACACCGAGGATCGCGATGATCTCCTGCAGTTCCTTGTTCTTCTGCAGGATCTGCTTCACGGAGGTGGCCACGCGGTAGTGGTCCTCACCGATGTAGCGCGGGTCCAGGATGCGGCTGGTCGAGGTCAGCGGGTCGATCGCGGGGTACAGACCCTTCGATGCGATCTCACGCGAGAGCTCCGTGGTGGCATCGAGGTGGGCGAACGTGGTCGCCGGAGCCGGGTCGGTGTAGTCGTCGGCGGGGACGTAGATCGCCTGCAGCGAGGTGATCGAGTGACCGCGCGTCGACGTGATGCGCTCCTGGAGCACACCCATCTCATCGGCGAGGTTCGGCTGGTACCCCACGGCGGAGGGCATGCGACCCAGCAGCGTGGAGACTTCCGAACCCGCCTGCGTGAAGCGGAAGATGTTGTCGATGAACAGCAGCACGTCCTGCTTCTGCACGTCGCGGAAGTACTCCGCCATCGTCAGAGCCGACAGCGCGACGCGCAGACGCGTCCCCGGCGGCTCGTCCATCTGGCCGAAGACGAGGGCGGTCTTGTCGAAGACGCCCGCCTCCTCCATCTCGCCGATGAGGTCGTTGCCCTCGCGGGTACGCTCGCCGACACCGGCGAACACGGAGACACCGCCGTGGTCCTGTGCCACGCGCTGGATCATCTCCTGGATGAGGACCGTCTTGCCGACGCCGGCACCGCCGAACAGGCCGATCTTTCCACCCTGCACGTACGGGGTCAGCAGGTCGATGCTCTTGATACCGGTCTCGAACATCTCGGTCTTCGACTCGAGCTGGTCGAAGCTCGGCGCCTGGCGGTGGATGCCCCAACGCTCGGTGACCTCGACCTGCTCGCCGGGAGCGGCGTTGAGCACGTCGCCGGTCACGTTGAAGACCTTGCCCTTGGTGACGTCGCCGACGGGAACCGTGATGGGGCCGCCGGTGTCGCGCACCTCCTGCCCGCGCACGATGCCGTCCGTGGGCTTCAGGGCGATGGCGCGGACGAGGTCGTCGCCCAGGTGCTGAGCGACCTCGAGCGTGATCTCCGTCGACTCCTCGCCGATGGTGATCGTGGTCTTGAGCGCGTTGTAGATGTCGGGGATCGCGTCGTGCGGGAACTCGATGTCGACGACGGGGCCGGTCACGCGCGCGACGCGCCCGACGACGGCGACGGACGCCTGATCGGCCGTTGCGGTGGTGGTCATGGTGTCTTCCTCGTTTTCTACTTGCCGGACGCCAGGGCGTCGGCGCCGCCGACGATCTCGGCGATCTGCTGCGTGATCTCGGCCTGACGCGCATTGTTGCGCAGGCGGGTGTAGTCGGTGATGAGCTTGTCGGCGTTGTCGCTGGCCGACTTCATCGCCTTCTGCGTGGCGGCGTGCTTGGCCGCCGAGGACTGCAGGAGGGCGTTGAAGACACGGCTCTGGATGTAGACCGGCAGCAGTGCGTCCAGCACCACCTCCGCATCCGGCTCGAACTCATAGAGCGGGTACACCGCGCTGGCCGCCGCAGACTCCTCTTCGCCGGCTTCGACGACCTCGAGCGGAAGCAGTCGAACCGTCTCGGGAGTCTGCGTCATCATGCTGACGAAGCGGTTGTAGACGAGGTGGATCTCGTCCACTCCCCCGAGCTCGCCGCCCAGGTGGAAGGCCTCCAGCAGCGCGTCGGAGATCTGCTCCGCCGTCGAGAAGTGCGGGGTGTCGGTGTCGCCGGTCCACTCTGCGGCCGAGGCCAGCTTGCGGAACTGGAAGTACCCGACGGCCTTGCGACCGATCAGGTAGTACACCGGCTCACTGCCTCGACTGCGCAGCAGCTCGCCCTGCTCGAGACCGGCGCGGATCACCTGGGAGTTGAACGCCCCCGCGAGACCGCGATCGGACGAGAAGATGACCACCGCGGAGCGGCGGATCGTCTCGGGCTCACGCGTGAGCGGGTGATCGACGTCCGAGTAGGTGGCGACGGCCGACACGGCGCGAGTGACCGCACCCGCGAACGGGCCGGCCGCCCGCACGCGGGTCATGGCCTTCTGGATCCGCGAAGCGGCGATGAGCTCCATCGCCTTCGTGATCTTCTTGGTGGTCTGGGCAGAAGCGATCTTCTGCTTGTAGACCCGGAGTTGTGCGCCCATGATTCAGCTCTCAGGCACTCAGCCGCGACGGCCCTTGACGATCTTCTCCTGGTTGACGTCACCGGCATCCGCCGCATCGATCTGCTCGCTGCCGGGAGCGTCGATGGCGACGTTGCCGGCGGAGCTGAACTCCAGGATGAACTCGTCCGTGGCCTTCTCGAGCTCGGCGACCGTGGCGTCGTCGAGAACGTTCGTGTCGCGCAGCGTCTCGAGCACCTGCGTGTTGCGACGCAGGTAGTCCAGCAGCTCCCGCTCGAACTTCAGGACGTCTTCGACGGCGATCGAGTCGAGCTTGCCGTTGGTGCCGGCCCAGATCGAGACGACCTGCTCCTCCACGGGGTACGGCGAGTACTGCGGCTGCTTGAGCAGCTCCGTCAGTCGCGCACCGCGGGCGAGCTGCCTGCGCGATGCCGCATCCAGGTCGGAGGCGAACATCGCGAATGCCTCGAGCGAGCGGTACTGCGCCAGCTCCAGCTTCAGCGTGCCCGAGACCTTCTTGATGGACTTGACCTGGGCGTCGCCACCGACACGCGAGACCGAGATACCCACGTCGACCGCGGGGCGCTGGTTGGCGTTGAACAGGTCGGACTGCAGGAAGATCTGGCCGTCGGTGATGGAGATCACGTTGGTCGGGATGTACGCGGAGACGTCGTTGGCCTTGGTCTCGATGATGGGAAGACCCGTCATGGATCCCGCACCGAGCTCGTCGCTCAGCTTCGCGCAACGCTCCAGCAGGCGCGAGTGCAGGTAGAAGACGTCGCCCGGGTACGCTTCGCGGCCCGGCGGGCGGCGCAGCAGCAGCGACACGGCACGGTAGGCCTCGGCCTGCTTCGACAGGTCGTCGAAGATGATCAGGACGTGCTTGCCGCCGTACATCCAGTGCTGGCCGATGGCCGAGCCCGTGTAGGGCGCCAGGTACTTGAAGCCCGCGGGGTCGGATGCGGGTGCGGCGACGATGGTCGTGTACTCCATCGCTCCGGCGTCCTCGAGCGCGCCCTTGACGGAGGCGATCGTGGAGCCCTTCTGACCGATCGCAACGTAGATGCAGCGCACCTGCTTGTTCACGTCGCCGGAGTCCCAGTTGGCCTTCTGGTTGATGATCGTGTCGATCGCGATCGCCGTCTTGCCCGTCTGGCGGTCGCCGATGATGAGCTGACGCTGTCCGCGTCCGACCGGGATCATGGCGTCGATGGCCTTGATGCCGGTCTGCAGCGGCTCGTGCACGCTCTTGCGCTGCATGACGCCGGGCGCCTGCAGCTCGAGAGCGCGACGACCCTCCGCCTCGATGGCGCCGAGGCCGTCGATCGGGTTTCCGAGCGGGTCGACCACGCGGCCCAGGAAGCCGTCGCCGACGGGAGCCGAGAGCACCTCACCGGTGCGCGTGACCGGCTGGCCCGCCTCGATGCCGGCGAAGTCGCCGAGGACGACGACACCGGCTTCGTGCTCGTCGAGGTTCAGCGCGAGACCCTGCGTGCCGTCTTCGAACACGACGAGCTCGTTCGCCATGAGCCCCGGGAGGCCCTCGACGTGCGCGATGCCGTCGGCGGCGTCGATGACGGCGCCCACCTCGGCCGTGGCGGCACCGGTCGGCTCGTATGCTGCGACGAAGTCCTTCAGGGCGTCACGGATGACGTCGGGGCTGATGGAGATGTCTGCCATTGGTCTTCCTTCGGTTCGTGGGGCCGGGGCCCCGAAGTCTCCGCGCCGAGCCGTGGGGGACGGTGCGGGAAGTCTGTGCTCAGCCCGCGAGGCGCTGGCGGAGATCGGCGAGCTTCGCGGAGATGCTCGCGTCGATGACGTCGTCGGCGATCTGCACACGCAGGCCGCCCACGATCGTCGGGTCGATGACGGTGTTGAGCGAGATCTCGGTGCCGTACTTCGCCGCGAGTGCCTGACGCAGACGCTCGGCCTGCGCGGGGGTCAGCGCGGTGGCGGAGACGACGGCGGCAACCATGCGACCGCGCTGCGCGGCAGCAAGTCCCATCGCCCACGAGAGCGCCTGCCGGATGCGTCGATCCGCCGACTGCTGCGCGATCGAGGAGACCACCAGCACCGTCGACGCGCTCGCGCGGCCGCCCAGCAGCTTCTCGATCAGCTCGCCCTTGGCCGACGCCTCACCGAAACGACTGCCCAGAGCGAGCTCGAGCTCGGGGTTCTCTGCGACGGTCCGCGCAAACGCGAACAGCTCGCCCTCGAGGTCGACGTCCGGCTCGGCGACGGCGGCTGCGCGGATCGCGAGCTCCTCGACGCCTTCGACGAAGTCCTCCTCGGACGACCAGCGAACTGTGGCGGCCGAGGTCAGCAGCTGTACGGCGTTCGCCGAGAAGACCCGACCGAACACGTCCGAGACGACCTGGGAACGCGCGGCCGGCGCAGCGGCCGGGTCGGCGAGCGCTCCGGCCAGAGCGGGCGTCGAGCCGAGCAGACGTGCGGCCTGGAACAGCTCGCGGGCGACGGTGAGGTCGATTCCGCTCGCGTCACCGAGGACGGCGCCGACTCGAGCGCGGGCCTGCGTGGTCGCGCTTCCCATTACTTGGCCGCCTTCTCGGAGGCTTCGAGGTCGGCGAGGAAACGATCGACGACGCTTCGTGCGGTCGCGTCGTCGTCGAGCTTCGCACCGAGCACTCCGCCGGCGAGGTCGAGCGCGAGCGTGCCCACCTCTGAACGCAGCGCCGTGCGAGCGGCCTGCGTCTCCGCCTCGATCTGCGCGTGCGCCTGAGCCGTGAGGCGCGCAGCCTCGGCGGCGGCGTTCTCGCGGGACTCGGCGACGATCTTCTTGCCGTCCTCGCGGGCGGCCTCGCGGATCGCACCGGCTTCCTTGCGGGCCTCGGCGAGCTGAGCAGTGTACTCCTCGAGCGCGGCCTCTGCCTGACGCTGAGCCTCGTCGGCCTTGGCGATGTTGCCCTCGATGGCGGCGGAACGGGCGTCGAGCACCGTACCGATGCGCGGCAGCGCGACGCGCCACACCACGAGGACGATCACCAGCATGCAGACGCCCGACCAGATGATGTCGTAGTAGGCGGGCAGCAGCGGGTTGCCGGAGGCGCCCTCCTCGGCGGCGACTGTGACAAGAGCGTTCAGCATCTTGCCTCCTTATCGGTTGCTGACGTCGATCAAAGAGCGTTGAAGATGAACGGCGTCGCGATGCCGATCAGCGCGAGGATCTCGATGAAGGCGACACCGATGAACATCGTGGTCTGCAGACGACCGGCCAGCTCGGGCTGACGGGCGGTGGCCTCGATGGTCTTGCCGATCATGATGCCCAGGCCGATGGCGGGACCGATCGCCGCGAGGCCGTAACCGACCGTCGCGATGTTGCCCGTGATCGCGGCGAGAACCGTCGTAGCTTCCATGGGTCGTTTCCTTTCGTAGGGTGAACAGCCGTGCGGCCGTCCGTCAGTGCTCCTCGGCCACGGCGAGCTGGATGTACACCGCGGTGAGGACCGTGAACACGTACGCCTGAAGTGCGGCGACGAAGATCTCGAAGAGGGTGAAGGCGAAGCCGAGCGCGAGCGTGCCCGCCGCCAGGGGCATGAACCCGTTCAGGCTCAGGAGGAAGAACTGCGTCGCCGCGAAGAAGAGGACGAGCATGAGGTGCCCGACCATCATGTTCAACAGCAGTCGCAGGAACAGCGAGACGGGCCGGGCGATGAAGGTCGAGATCAGCTCGACGATCGCGATGATCGGCACCAGGTAGACCGGCACGCCGCTGGGCACGAGCGAGTTCTTGAAGAAGCGTCCGACACCGTGCTTGCGGATGCCCGCGTAGATGAACAGCACGTAGGCGATGATCGCGAACGTGAACGGCGCGCCAGCGACCGATGTGCCCGCGATGTTCAGACCGGGGATGACACCCGTGAGGTTCATGAAGAGGATGCCGAAGAACAGTGCCGACAGGATCGGCGTGAAGCGCTTGCCGTCCTTCTCTCCCAGCACCTGATAGGCCACCTGGTCGCGCACGAAGCCGAAGCCGAGCTCGACGACGCTTTGGAAGCGGCCGGGCACGACGCGCATCCGTCGCGTTCCCCAGACGAGGAAGACGACCAGTACCAGCGTCGCGAGTACCTGGACCAGGTTGATCCGCGTGAACGCCAAGGGCGTGCCCTCGAAGAGGAGGATCTGCGGGAAGAAGTCCGAGATCGAGGGCGGGTGGAATTCGTTGTCCGCAGTGGGAAGCAGCGCGGCGAGCACGTTCGCTTGAGTCAACGGAGTGGCTCCAGCTTCTCGTGCCATGGCGACAGGCACGGGGGAATGATCGGGAACAGTCGTCCTCGGTAGGTTCCCAGCGTCGCCGCTGTCCACCTAGCCGTCGAGGCTGGAGAAAGCTTATCAAACGGATCGGGATGTGTCGGCCACGTCGGGATCATCTTCTCCCCCCTCCCCTTCGGTGTCGGCGAGTGTGGGCATCACGACGTCGGAGGCAGCGGGCATCCGCATCCTCGCGAGCACGACGAGATCCACCACGAGCGAGGCGACCGCGGTCGCCAGCAGCGAGAAGTAGAACACCAGCGGCACGACCCAGTCGACCCGGGTCAGGACGACGAGCGCGACGATTACGAGCACGAACTTGACCAGCCAGCCGCCCAGCACGACGCCGAAGAAGATCTGCAGGTAGGCCGGGGTGCCGAACCACCGGTTGGCGATCAGGATGCTGAGCGCCGTGAAAGCGGGGAACACAGCGCCGATGAGCGCGCCCACCAGGCCGCTCGCGAGCCCCTCCCCTCCGTCGACGAAGAATCCGACGGCGGCGGCGGCGGCCGTCAGGACGACGCCGACGATCGTCCCGAGCAGCAGCGTGGCACGCAGGATCGGTGTACTGGAGACGGCGGGGCGGGTGGTCATGGGGATTCCTCGGCGATCACGTCGGGGGCTGCCGTTCTCGGGCGGCGCGCGGGCAGGAAGGTGACGACGAGGCAGGCGGCGACGCCGACCACGCCGAAGGCCACACCGATCCAGTACTGGCCGAACCAGTCCTCACGGGTGGCGATGTACATGAGCAGGAAGGTGATCCCGATGATCGCCGTCCACGCGTAGAAGATCAGTACCGCATCGCGATCGGAGTGGCCCATGTCGAGCATCCGGTGGTGCAGGTGCTTGCGATCGGGAGAGAACGGGGACTTGCCCGCCCGCATCCGACGGAGCACCGCAGAACCGAAGTCCAGCAGCGGCAGGATGACCACGGCCACGGGCAGCAGGATCGGGATGAACGCGCCCAGCAGCTGCGAGCGGCCGAGCTGATCGGGATCCAGCGCCGCCGGGGAGAGGTTGCCGGTGATCGACACGGCGGAGGTCGCCATGAGCAGCCCCAGCATGAGGGCGCCGGAGTCCCCCATGAACATCTTCGCGCGGTGCCAGTTGAAGGGCAGGAAGCCCGCGCATGCGCCGACGAGGACCACGGCGATGAACGAGGAAAGGTTGAAGTAGTTGTTGGACCCGATGTCGCGGGTGAGCACGTAGGCGTAGACGAAGAAGATCCCGTTCGCGATCAGGCACACCCCGGCCACCAGACCATCCAGCCCGTCGATGAAGTTGACCGCGTTCATCACGATCACGATCGAGAAGACCGTGAGAGCGATGCTCATCCAGCTCGAGCCGACCGTGACCCCGCCGATCGGCAGCGCGTAGATCTGGATGTTGCCGAACCACGCGACGATGCCCGCCGCGACGAACTGGGCGCCGAGCTTGATCATCCAGTCGAGATCCCAGAGATCGTCGGCGATGCCGACCAGGACGATCAGCAGAGTCGCGGCGAGGATCGACAGCGTCGGCCACGGATTCGTCCAGAAGATCGCGAAGAAGGGGTTCGTCGATGAGATGGCGAACGCCGCGACCACGCCGAGGAACATCGCGATACCGCCCAGGCGCGGTGTCGGGCGGGTGTGGACGTCGCGTTCGCGGATGGCGGGATGCAGCTTGTACCGGATCGCGACGCGCCACACCGCCCACGACAGCGCCGCCGTGATGAGCGCCGTGATGACGGCGATCAGCAGGTATTGCTTCACGCGGAGTCGCCCGCGCCCTCATCCGGCTCCGGCTCGAGTCGGTCGCCCAGCATCTCCAGGATCTCGGACCGCTCGACAGCGCCGTAGCGGAGGATGCGGGCCTGCCCCGTGCCCCCGAACGCGAGCGGCGTCGCGTCGAGGATCGTCGAGGGCACCCCGCGATCGCTCGCACCGTCGTCGAGATACACCGAGACGCTGTCGCCGAGCATTCCCAGCGCGGCGTGGGCGTCGACCGCGGCGGGCTTGCCGGTGAGATTCGCGCTCGAGACGGCCAGCGGGCCGGTCTCCTCGAGGAGCTCCAGCGCGAGCCGATGCGCGGGCATCCGCACGGCGACCGTGCCTAGGGTCTCCCCCAGATCCCACGACAGCGAGGGCTGAGCGGGCAGGACGACGGTGAGCCCACCGGGCCAGTGCGCCTCGACGAGCCGCTCGATGGGCTCCGGCAGGTCGCTCACGAGCGCACGCACGGTCGACAGACCCGCGACGAGCACGGGCGGCGGCTGTTGGCGTCCGCGGCCCTTGGCTGCGAGCAGCGCCGCGACGGCAGCGGGGCTGAACGCGTCGGCGGCGACGCCGTAGACGGTGTCGGTGGGCATGACGACCAGCTCACCGCGCGCGATCGCCTGGCGGGCTGCACGCATACCGGCCAGCAGCTGCGACTCGTCGCGGCAGTCGTAGAGAGGGGACATGTCGGCTCCATTCTACGTGTGAGGTGGCCGCCGACCGGGGCGCTGGGCGGCTCTCACGTCGCGGGATCAGGGTCGGATGGCGGTGGTGGCCCGGTCACGCAGTGTGAGGTCGGGGTGCGTCGCGGCCGATCGCCATCCCGCCGCGGTGAGGACCTCGCGGACGGGCGCTCCCTGCACCTCGGCGTGCTCGATGATGATCGTGCCTCCGGGGTGCAGCAGCCGCAGCCCGACGCGGGCGAGCACACGCACGACGTCGAGGCCGTCCTCACCGCCGTACAGCGCCTGCGGCGGATCGTAGAGGCGCACCTCCGGGTCGCGCGGAATCGCCTGCGCGGGGACGTACGGCGGGTTCGACACCAGAACGGAGACGCTCCGATCCAGTTCGGCGAACGCGTGCGCCAGATCGGCGAAGACGAGCCGAGCGTTCGGCGCGTTCACGCGGGCGAAGTTCTCCTTGGCCCAGATGAAGGCGTCGACGGAGTTCTCCGCGGCATGCACCCGTGCGTGCGGGACCTCGGTCGCCATCGCCAGCGCGATCGCGCCGGAACCCGTTCCGAGATCGACCGCGACCGGCTCGGGCGATGCGCTGGCACGCAGTGCGTCGATGGCCAGCTGGGCGACCATCTCGGTCTCGGGGCGCGGCACGAACACGCCGGGCCCCACGGAGAGCTCCAGATGCCGGAACGGCGCCACACCCGTCAGATGCTGCAACGGCTCGCGTGCCGCACGGCGCTCGACGAGGCGCATGAGGCGCTCGAGCGCGCCGGTGTCGATGTCGGCCGCGCGGATGGCGGCGGCCTGCACCTCGCCGCGCCCGACTCCCAGCACGTGGGCGACGAGCAGCTCCGCATCGACGCGCGGGTCGACGATGCCGGCGCGCGCGAAGCGCGCCGAGACGTCGCCGAGGACGACGTCGATCCGCGAGGTCGCAGGCGCGTGGACGTGCTGATCGGAAGGCGTGGAAGGGCACATGAGCCCGCCCAGCCTACCCGCTGCGTCATACTCGGCCTTCGGCGGGATTGCTCCCCTAGGCTGGGCGCACCTCGTCCCCGACTCGAAAGGTCGCGTCATGCCCGGCATCCACTCCGACATCACCTCCGCGTTCGGCGAGACGCCTCTCGTGCGTCTGAACCGCGTGACGGAGGGCGTCGACGGCGTCGTCCTGGCCAAGCTCGAGTTCTACAACCCCGCGTCCAGCGTGAAGGACCGCCTCGGAATCGCGATCGTCGACGCGGCGGAGGCATCCGGCGAACTCAAGCCGGGCGGAACGATCGTCGAGTCCACGAGCGGCAACACGGGCATCGCCCTCGCGATGGTGGGAGCCGCCCGCGGTTACCGCGTCATCCTCACCATGCCCGCCTCGATGTCGAAGGAGCGCCGCATCCTCCTCAAGGCCTTCGGCGCCGAACTCGTGCTCACCGACCCCACGAAGGGCATGTCGTTCGCGGTCGACGAAGCCAAGCGCATCGTCGCCGAGACCCCCGGTGCCGTCTGGGCCCGCCAGTTCGAGAACGAGGCGAACCCCGCCATCCACCGCCGCACCACGGCCGAGGAGATCCTGCGCGACACCGACGGCAAGGTCGACTACTTCGTCGCGGGCATCGGCACGGGCGGCACGATCACGGGTGTCGGCGAAGTGCTCAAGGAGCGCGTGCCGGGCGTGAAGATCGTCGCCGTCGAGCCCGCCGACTCCCCCATCCTCACCAAGGGACACCCGGGACCCCACAAGATCCAGGGCATCGGGCCGAACTTCGTCCCCGCCATCCTCAACCGCGACATCATCGACGAGGTCATCGACGTCGAATTCGATGACGCGATCCGCGTGGCTCGCGAGACCGCAGCCAAGGACGGCGTGCTCGTGGGCATGTCCAGCGGCGCCGCGATCTGGGCGGCCCTCCAGATCGCCGCACGCCCCGAAGCCGCCGGCAAGAACATCGTCGTCATCATCCCGTCCGCGGGCGAGCGCTACCTCACCACGGCGCTGTTCGAAGACCTCCGCGAGGACTGATGCCGGTCGCCGTGGTTCGCCGCATCCGGGAGGACATCGCCGCCGCCCGGATGCGCGACCCCGCCGCGCGCGGCGGGGTGGAGATCGCCCTGCTGTACCCCGGACTCCACGCGATCTGGGCGCATCGCGTCTGGCACGCGCTGTGGCGCCGACGACTGCGCTTCGTCGCACGGGCGGGCTCGCAGCTCACGCGATGGCTCACGGGTATCGAGATCCACCCCGGCGCGCGGATCGGACGCCGCTTCTTCATCGATCACGGCATGGGTGTCGTGATCGGCGAGACGGCGGAGGTCGGTGACGACGTCATGCTCTACCACGGCGTCACCCTCGGCGGCCGCCAACGCGAAGGGGGAAAGCGGCACCCGACCCTCGGCGACGGTGTCGCGGTCGGCGCCGGCGCCAAGATCCTGGGGCCCGTGCACATCGGCGCGCACAGCGTCGTCGGAGCCAACGCCGTGGTCACCCGCGACGCCCCCGCCGACAGCGTGCTGGTGGGTGTACCGGCGAAGGCGCGGCCGCGGGGGCGCGGCGAAGACACCCGTGCGCTGCTGACCGCCCCCGAGTACTCGATCTGACCCACGACGTCCGCACGGCCCACTCGGACCTCGGCGCCGCATCCGCACCGCCGGGGCCCTCCCGCACCGCCGGTCGTGCACGCGTGGCGGCACCGTACGCTCGGAGGATGACCGAGCTGCACGAGCTGTCCCTCGTCGAGCTGGCGCGGATGCTGCAGGACGACGAACTGGGCCCGCTCGATCCCACTCGGCACTACCTGTCGCGCATCGCCGCGCGCGCGCATCTGGGTGCGTTCGCCGAGATCACCGCCGACGCCGCGCTCGAGCGCGCGCATCAGCTCTCACGGGCCACGGTGCACGGCCCTCTCTACGGGGTCCCCCACGCGGATAAGGACCTCGTGGCGCGCGCGGGCGTGCCGACACGGTACGGCTCCCGCGCACGCGCGGATCACGTCCCGGGCGTGTCCGATCCGCTGGCTGTCGCCCTCGATGCCGCGGGCGCCGTGAACGTCGGCAAGACGGCGACGAGCGAGTTCGGCCTCACCGGCCATACGGAGCCTCGGATCGGGTCACCGGCGCGCGATCCCTGGAATCCGGCGAACGGCGCCGGCGGCTCGAGCGGCGGCGCGGCGGTCGCCGTGTCCGCGGGTCTGCTGCCCGCCGCCGTGGGCTCGGACGGCGGCGGCTCGATCCGCATCCCCGCGGCGACGGTCGGCGTCGTGGGTCTGAAGCCCTCCCGGGGTCGTCTGCCGATCGGCTCGGGTCTGGACTCGCCCGACCAGCTCGCGGTGACGGGGCCTCTCGCGCGCAGCGTCGCCGATGCCGCCTTCCTGTTCGACGTGCTGGCGCAGCTCGCGCCGTACCCGTACGCGACCGCGGCGCCCGCATCAGGCAGTCTCCTCGACGCCGTGCGACGCGCAGCGCAGACCTCACGCATCGGGGTCACGACCGTCTCCCCGTGGGACGACGACGAGGACATCCGCCTGGACCCCGATGCGCGCGAGGCCGTCGCGCGAGCCGCGACCTGGCTCGCCGGCGACGGACACGCCCTCGAGGACGCACCGTGGCGCCCGCGAGGCTACGCCGCCATGTTCCGCCGACTGTGGCGAGTCAGCGCGGCGCGGATCCCGCTGTCGGACACGGACAGCGATCTCGTCGAACCGCTGACCGCGTGGCTGGTGCAGCAGGGGCGCGGACTGTCGGGCATCGAGACGCTGGAGACGCTGAGCGCCGCGCGGGCGTTCGAACGTCAGACCGTCGCCGCTTTCGCGCCGTACGACGCGGTCCTCATGCCCGCCCTCGCGCAGTCGCCGCGCCCGGTGGGCTGGTACGACGGACATGACCCGCTGCGCACCTTCGCACTCCAGGTGGAGTACGCGCCCTACTCGAGCTTCGTCAACGTCGCGGGGCTGCCCGCGGTGACACTGCCGGTGACCGCCACCGCATCGGGGCATCCGGTGTCGGTGCAGCTCGTCGGTCGCCCCGGCGGCGAAGCGACGCTCCTGTCGCTCGCGGCTCAGCTCGAGGACCGCCGCGGCGCGCTGCCGCATCCACCCGTCTGGTGACGCAGAGGGCTCACTCTCCCGCGAGCGCCGCCAGTCGCGCCTCTTCGTCCGCTGCGATGGCGGAGTCGATGATCGGTCCCAGCGCACCGTCCATGACCTGGTCGAGGTTGTACGCCTTGTAGCCGGTGCGGTGGTCGGCGATGCGGTTCTCGGGGAAGTTGTACGTGCGGATGCGTTCGGAGCGGTCCATGCCGCGGATCTGCGAGCGTCGCGCATCGGATGCGGCGGCGTCCCGCTCCTCCTGCTGCTTGGCGAGCAGGCGGGCGCGCAGCACCCGCATCGCCGCCTCGCGGTTCTGCAGCTGGCTCTTCTCGTTCTGCATCGAGACGACGATGCCCGTGGGCACGTGCGTGATGCGAACAGCCGAGTCGGTCGTGTTGACCGACTGTCCGCCCGGGCCTGAGGAACGGAAGACGTCGATCTTCAGATCGTTCTGATCGATCTGGATCTCCTCCGGCTCATCGACCTCGGGGAAGACGAGAACGCCGGTCGTCGAGGTGTGGATGCGGCCCTGCGATTCGGTGGCCGGGACCCGCTGCACGCGGTGCACACCGCCCTCGTACTTCAGGTGGGCCCACACACCGGCGGCGGGGTCGGTGCTGGAGCCCTTGATCGCCACCTGGACGTCCTTGTAGCCGCCCAGGTCCGATTCGTTGCGCTCGAGCAGCTCGGTCTTCCACCCCTGAGATGCCGCGTACTGCATGTACATGCGCAGCAGGTCCGCCGCGAACAGTGCGCTCTCGGCACCGCCTTCCCCGGCTTTGATCTCCATGATCACATCGCGCGCGTCATCGGGATCGCGCGGGATGAGCAGGCGTCGCAACCGCTCCTGGGCCGCGTCGCGCTGCTCCTCGAGCGCGGGCACCTCGTCGGCGAACGCCGCATCCTCGCCCGCGAGCTCACGAGCCGCCGCCAGGTCGTCGACAGCACCCTGCCACGCCTCATACGCGTGGACGATGCGGGAGAGCTCGGCATAGCGCCGGTTCACCCGCTTCGCCCGCGCGGCGTCGGCGTGCACGGCCGGGTCGGAGAGTTCCTCCTGGACCGCCCTGTGCTCGTCGAGGAGTCCGCGGACGGACTCGAACATGCCGGAATCGGACACGGCCGACGGGATCAGCGGATGTTGTTCTCGTGACCGTGCGAGTGCCCGCCCGAGGCCGGAGCCGGGATGGACTTCTGCATCTGCACGAGGAACTCGACGTTCGAGGACGTCTCCTTGAGCTTGCCCAGCACGACCTCGAGGGCCTGCTGCGGGTCGAGACCCGCCAACGCGCGCCGCAGCTTCCAGGTGATCTTCACCTCGTCCGCCGACAGCAGCATCTCTTCGCGACGCGTGCTCGACGCGTTGACGTCGACCGCGGGGAAGATGCGCTTGTCGGCGAGCTGACGGCTGAGCCGCAGCTCGCTGTTGCCGGTTCCCTTGAACTCCTCGAAGATGACGTCGTCCATCTTCGAGCCGGTCTCCACCAGCGCTGTCGCGAGGATCGTCAGCGAGCCGCCGTTCTCGATGTTGCGCGCGGCGCCGAAGAAGCGCTTGGGCGGATAGAGGGCCGCGGCGTCAACGCCGCCGGAGAGCACGCGACCGCTCGTCGGTGCCGACACGTTGTACGCACGGCCCAGGCGGGTGATCGAGTCGAGCAGCACGACGACGTCCCGGCCGAGCTCGACGAGACGCTTGGCGCGCTCGATGGCGAGCTCGGCGACCGTGGTGTGGTCCTCGGCGGGGCGGTCGAAGGTCGAGGCGATGACCTCGCCCTTCACCGTGCGCTGCATGTCGGTGACCTCTTCGGGGCGCTCGTCGACGAGCACGACCATGAGGTGGACCTCGGGGTTGTTGTGGGCGATCGCGTTCGCGGTCTGCTGCAGCACGATCGTCTTACCCGCCTTGGGAGGCGCGACGATGAGACCGCGCTGACCCTTGCCGATGGGAGCGACGAGATCGATGATGCGCTGCGTCAGCTTCTCGGGGGCCGTCTCCAGGCGCAGACGCTCCTGCGGATAGAGCGGGGTGAGCTTGCCGAACTCGACGCGCTCGGCTGCATCCTCGACGGAGAGGCCGTTGATCGCGTCGACCTTGACCAGCGCGTTGTACTTCTGACGGCCCGACTGCTCGCCCTCGCGGGGCTGCTTGATCGCGCCGACGACCGCGTCGCCCTTGCGGAGGTTGTACTTCTTGACCTGGCCGAGCGAGACGTAGACGTCGCTGGCGCCCGGCAGGTAGCCGGTCGTACGCACGAAGGCGTAGTTGTCGAGCACGTCGAGCACGCCGGCGATCGGGATGAGGACGTCGTCCTCGCCGATCTCCGTCTCGAACTCGTCGTTCTGGCCCTGGCCCCGACGCTTGTTGCGCTGGCGACCGCGACCGGACTGCTGGTCGTCGTCCTCCGCGGCGGCGGGAGCGACGTTCTGACTCTGGTTCTGCTGGCCGTTCTGACCGTTCTGGCCTGCGGCGCCCTGCGCGTTCTCGCGACGGTTCCGGTTGCGGCTGCGGCTGCGGCTCCGGCTGCGGCTGCTCTGCTCGCCCTCGGCGTTCTGCTCGGCCTCGGCGCCGGATGCGTTCTCGCCCGAGGCGTCGGCGGCGGGTGCCGCGTCGGCTGCCTCGGCGGGCGCGGTCTCGGGCTCGGCCGGCGCGGCATCCGTCGATACGACCTCGGCGGCGGCTTCCGGAGCCACGGGCTCTGCAGCGGCTTCGGCCGTCTCAGCCGGGGCCTCTTCGGGGGCCGCAGCGGACTTGCGTGCGCGGCGCGGGGCCTTCTTGGCCGGCGCCTTCGCGGCGGCCGCTGCGTCGTCCGCGGCTTCGGCGGGTGCCTCGGCGGCCGGAGCCTCGGATGCCGCGGGCACCTGCTCGGCGACCTCGGCCGCATCCGCCGC
>JASCPH010000017.1 GCA_029959545.1 Microbacteriaceae bacterium PS02066
CCGCCCCCCCGCGGCCCCCCTCACTCGTTTCGCGGCGACCGCATCCACGGCGAAGCCCAGGCCCAGCGCGAGCACGATCGAGACGACCACCGCGACGACGGGGCCGCCGGGGACGATGGCACCGACCGCGGCTCCGATCAGGCTCTGGTAGACGGCCCAGCCGAGCGCTGCGAGCGCGCAGGCACACAGGAACCGGGTGGGCCTCACCCGCGTGGCTCCCGCCGTGACGGTGACAGCGACCCGCGCGAAGGGGATGAAGCGGGCGGTGAACACCACCGTCGCGGCGCTGCGGTGCAGGCGACCGCGGGCCCAGGCGAACGCCGCCGCGACGCGCGGATGCCGCATCCAGCGCCAGCGATCGATCCCGACCGTGCGTCCGATCAGGTACCCGGCCGCGTCGCCCGCGAACGCGGCGGCAGCGGCGACGGCCACGACCGCGACGATCGGCGGCTGCCCGGTCGACACCGCCAGAGCGCCCATAGCGGTCACCGCGACTTCGCCCGGGATCACGACGAGGAGGGCGTCGGCGAACACCAGCAGGGCCATGAGCGGCAGCGCCCACGGACTCGATGCGAGATCGGTCAGAAAAGGCTCCGCCACCCGTGAAGCATCGCAGCGGCGGGTGAACGGCGACCCAACGGGGCACGTCCGGTGACGAGCCGTGGTGCATCCGGTGAACTCTCGTCGATCCCCCCGGGTTCGCGCCGTGCGGACCCCGCGCCGGGAGCACCCTGGTCTCGTGAGAGTCGCGCTGATCGCCGAGTCCTACCTTCCGCACATGAACGGGGTGACCGGCTCCGTCCTGCAGGTGCTCCGGCACCTCGCCGCCGACGGTCACGAGACGCTCGTGATCGCCCCCCGTTCGACCGAGTCCGTCGACGCGGTCGCCGCTTCCCGCACCGAACTGCTCGCCTCGCTCCCGCTGCCGTCGTACCCGCAGGTGCGGGTCGTCTTCGCGCGCGTGGCGCGCATCGCGGCGATTCTCCGCGAGTTCCGGCCCGACGTCGTCCATCTCGCTTCGCCCTTCGTGCTGGGGTGGCAGGGCGTGAACGCCGCCGAGTCGCTGCACGCCGCATCCGTCGCGATCTACCAGACCGACGTCGTCGCCTACGCCCAGCGCTACCGGATGCCGCAGGCCGCCGTCCTCGCCGCCGGTCACGTCGCGCGTCTCCACCGCCGGGCGACTCTCACCCTCGCGCCCTCCACCTCGTCGGTGGCGCAGCTGGAGCGGCTGGGCGTGGATCGCCTGCGGATGTGGGCGCGCGGCGTGGACGGCGACCGGTTCCGACCGGATCGTCGCAGCGAGCAGTTCCGTCGGAACGTGGCACCCGGTGCACGCATCATCGGCTACGTCGGGCGCCTCGCCCCGGAGAAGCAGGTGGAGGATCTCGCCGTGCTGGCCGGCGTCGAAGGTGCGCGGCTGGTGATCGTCGGAGACGGTCCGTCCCGGCCGCAGCTCGAGCGACAGCTGCCCGGCGCGGTGTTCCTCGGGCACCTCGCGGGCGACGAGCTCGCCGAGGCGATGGCATCGTTCGACGTCTTCGTGCACCCCGGCGAGAGCGAGACCTTCGGTCAGACGATCCAGGAGGCGCACGCGAGCGGCGTCCCGGTCGTCGCCACGGGCACGGGCGGACCCGTGGACCTCGTGCGCTCGAGCATCGACGGCTGGCTCTATCGCCCCGGCGACCTCGGCGATCTGCGCGCTCGCGTGGGCGACCTCCTGGGCGACGAGGCGAAGCGACAGGCGTTCTCGCTGGCCGCGCGCGAGGCCGTCGCCGAGCGCACGTGGGCATCGCTGTACGGCCAGCTGCTCGGGCACTACGACGAAGCGCGGGAGCTGCGCCGCATCGACGACCGTCTGCTGGCTCGCGGCGACACGCGTCCCACCATGCCGGCGGTGCTTCCCGCGCCGCGGCGATGGGCGCGGTTCGTCGCCCTCGGCGACTCGCTCACCGAGGGCCTGTGCGACACCTCGCGCGCGCCCCACGGGCAGTATCGAGGCTGGGCCGACCGCCTCGCGCCGCTGCTGGCGCAGCAGCACCGCGGCCGCGAACCCTTCCGCTACGCCAATCTCGCGGTCCGCTCGCGCCGCGTGCGCGATCTCGTGACGACGCAGATCCCGCGGGCGCTCGAGCTTCGCCCGGATCTCGTGTCGATCCTCATGGGGGCGAACGATCTCGTCGGCCACGGTGCGGCCCCGCGTGCTCTCGCCGCCGACCTGGAGCAGGGAGTGGTGGCGCTGCGGGAGGCGGGATGCGACGTTCTGCTGGTCACGCCCTTCTTGCCGCACCGTCGAGCCGCGGGACTCTTCGCCCGCCGCTTCGCCCAGTACGCCTCCGAGTTGCGCCGCATCGCACGTGCGCACGGATGCATGCTCCTCGATCTGGAGGCCCTGCCCGAAATCGGCGCACTGGAGATGTGGGCCGACGACAAGGTGCACCTGCGCTCACGCGGCCACCGATTCCTCGCATATCGCGCCGCCGAGGTGCTGGGAATCCCGGATGCCGAGGCGCTCGGCGATCTGGATGCCGCCCTCCACGACGACGAGCCCTCGGCGGGCGGCTGGCTGCGCCGCGACGCGCTGCCGTGGCTGTGGCGTCGGATGCGGGGGCGCACCGCCGGTGACGGTCTGGATGCGAAGCACTCCGACTACGTCGAGATGCCCGGGGTTCGGCGCTCGCGCCGTGCCCCGTCGTCGGCCTGAGCGCGGGGTGTCAGTACCAGCCGGTGGCCTGCGAGTGGCCCCACGCTCCGCAGGGGGAGCCGTAGCGGCTCGAGATGTATGAGAGACCCCAGTTGATCTGCGTTGCGGCGTTCGTGCGCCAGTCGGCGCCGGCGCTCGCCATCTTGTCGCCCGGCAGCGACTGCGGAATCCCATAGGCGCCGCTGGAGGGGTTGAGCGCGTCGGCGCGCCAGCCGGACTCCCGGTTCCAGAGCAACACGAGACACTCGAACTGGTCCTGCCCCCAGCCGTAGGCGCCGATCGCCCCGCGTGCGTACTCCCGCGCACCGGCCGGATCGACGACGACGCCGCCTCCGGATCCAGGAGAGGGAACGGAGGGGGCCGGGGGAGCGGGTGAGCCGGAGGAAGGGGAGGTGGGCGCGGGATTGGCCGGTTGCGCCGCGACCTGGCTCGCCAAGCGGTACCGGCGCTCCACGTCGGCGGTCGTCCCCTTGAGCGTCGCCAGCTGCGCATAGAGCGTGCTCGCCTGCGTGCTGAGCTCGACGACGGCGGCGGACTCCGCATCCGCGGCGGACTGCGCGTCGGCCGCCGCGCGCTCGGCCTCGGTGGCGGCGCCTTCGCGGGCGGTGCGTGCGAGCGTGGCTTGATCGTTGAGTGTCGCGAGGACGTTCGCCGCCCCCTGCGCTCGCGCCGCGCGGCCGGCCCACGCCGTGCCCACGGTGTCGAGCAGGCCGAGACGCTCGAGCAGGTCGTCGGGATCGGCCGCGGTGAGCAGACGGGCGACGAGAGGGCCGTCGGACTGGAGGCGATACATCGAGGACGCGAGCGCTCCGGTGCGCGCACGCTGCGCCTCGGCCTCCGCCTGCGCGGCGACCACCTGCGCATCGAGTGCTGCGGAGCGCTGCGCGGCGTCGTCCGCGCGTCGGCGGGCGTCCTCTGCGGTGCGCGCCGCTTCCAGCGCCGCTGTGGCGGCGATGGCGCTGCGCTTTTGGGCGGCGTCGAGCTCGGCGTCGATGCGCGCGACAAGCTCGGCGGTGGCCGCCTGGTTGTTGCGCGCGTTCTGCACGTCGTCCCAGGAAGGCGTGTCGGCCGCGCGAGCGGGCGCGGCCGACCCTGCGAGCAGGACGAGGATCGCAGCGGCGACAGCGAGAGTCCTCGGGCGCGGCGCCCGAGGACGTGGCGCGCGCTCGACGGTCATGCGGACACGCTATTGCGTCACGGGCGTCGCACCAACCCCACCGGTCACATCGACCAGCGGTACTCGCTCTCGGGGCGACCGGGGCGGCCATGGCGCGCATGTCGCTCGGCGGCGCCGATCTCCACCAGATGTTCGAGGTAGCGGCGGGCCGACACGCGGGACAGCCCCAGCAGGCGCGCCGTCTCGGCGGCGGAGAGCGCCTGGTTCTCGCGCACGGCGCGGCCCACCGCATCCAGCGTGTCGGGCGAGATGCCCTTCGGCGTGACCGGGATGGGAGCCGTGCGGCCAGCCCCGAGCAGCGCATCGATCTCCGCCTGCGTCGCCGATCCGCGTGGTGTGCGCAGCTCGCGTGCCTGCGCATACTGCTCGAGCCGCTCCCGGAACACACCGAAGGTGAAGGGCTTCACGAGGTACTGCACGACGCCGAGGCTCGCGGTCGCCCGCACGGTGTCGGCGTCTCTCACGCTGGTCACCGCGATCACGTCCACCGTGCTACCGGCGGCGCGGATGCGGCGCAGCACATCCAGCCCGCTCGCGTCCGGCATGGTCATATCCAGCAGCACGAGGTCGACGGCGGGCCTCGGCGCCGGCCCGATGAGAGCGCGTACGGCGGCGGCTGCCCCGGCGCACAGTCCGCTCACCTCGAAGCCGTCCAGGCGCCCGACGTACTGTCCGTGCAGCTCGAGGGTCAGTGCGTCGTCGTCGACGACCATGACCTGGATCATCCCCGTCCCTTCAGCACGACCACGAACCGGCTGGGATCGGTGTCGTCGATGTGGATGCTGCCGCCTGTCGCCGTCACGATGTCGCGCACGAGTGCGAGGCCGACACCGCGACCCTCCGCCCCCGCGGGTTTCGTGCTGAAGCCCATCTCGAACACCCTCTCGCGCATCTCGGTCGGCACTCCGGCGCCCGAATCCGTCACCGTGAGCAGGAGGTCCCGCCCGGAGCGCGTCATCGCGAAGTCGACCGTGCGAGGCGCGGGACCGGCGGCTGCCGCGTCCACGGCGTTGTCGAGCAGATTACCCACGACCGTGACGGCGTCGACGGCCGAGAGCACGGACCGGGGTGCATCAGGCGCGATCTGCGTGCGCAGCAGCACTCCGCGTTCGGCCGCCTGCGACACCTTGCCGAGCACGAGGGCGCCCACGGTGGCGTCGCCGTCGGTGCGTGCCGTGACCTGGTCGACGAGCTGCTGCGACGCGTGGGCGGAGTCGGTCAGCAGGGCGATCGCCTCGTCGCGCCGGTCCATCTCGAGAAGAGCGACGGCGGTGTGGATGCGGTTGCCGTGCTCGTGCGTCTGCGCGCGGAGGGCTTCTCCCAGTGTGCGCATGGACTCGGCGCTCGAGAGCGTGTCGCGGATCTCGGATGCGGCCAGATCGCCCGTCACGCGCCGCGCCTGCCCGCGCGCGAGCACCGCGCCGGCCAGACCCGCAGCCAGCACGATGAGCGCGACCGCGAGGGCGAACGGGAGCCGGGCGGCGATCCCGTCGCCGATGCTGCCCAGGGTCACCCCCGCCGGCACCCAGCCGACGACCTCATCGCCCTCGGTGACGGGGGCGATGGTGCGCACGGACGGGCCCAGTGTGCCCGCGCGTTCCTCGGTCAGCGACTCGGGGGATGCCGGGATGGTGCCGATGTAGCGCTCGCCGATCCGCGCAGGGTCGCGGTGGGTGAAGCGCACGCCGTCGGGCGACATGATCGTCACGAAGTCGAGGTCGCTGGCGGCCATGACCGATTCTGCGAACGGCTGGACGACGGCCGAGGGATCGGCGGAGGTGATGCCGCCGCGAACAAAGGGGTCTTCGGCGAGGGTGCGCGCGACGATCTGCGTCACGCGCTCGGCCTCCGCCCGCTCTGCGCGCTGTGCGTCCAGCACGAGCACCGCGCTGAGCACCGCCGCCACCGCGATCGCCGCGGCGGCGATCAGCAGGAACAGCCGCGTGGCAGCGCTCGTCGGGAACTTCGTCGGTCTCACCGCATCCTCCGTGATCAATACGACCACAACTCGACCCCGTCCGTCAGCGGCGCGAAGGTACGAGCGTGGCCACGATGAGGCGGCCCGATCGAGAAGGAGACGATGATGGCTCTGCGACTTCCCCGCACGACGACGGTGACCCTGCCGCGGCTGGCCGGCCGCCCCGGTCGCAAGAAATGGGACAAGCACACCTGGCTGTACGTCTCGGTGATCATCGCCGTGGTCGCCGGCGCCGTGGTGGGGTTGACCTTCCCCGAGTTCGCTGTCGGCCTGAAGCCGCTCGGCACCGCGTTCGTGTCTCTGATCACGATGATGATCGCGCCCATCATCTTCTGCACGATCGTCGTGGGCGTGGGATCCATCGCGAAGGCGGCGACCGTCGGCAAGATCGGCGGTCTCGCGCTGGTCTACTTCCTCGGCATGTCGACCTTCGCGTTGGCCATCGGCCTCGTGGTCGGCAACATCATCCACCCCGGCGAGGGCCTGGACATGTCCGGCTCCACCTATCAGGCGACGGGTGAGGCGACCTCGACGGTGGACTTCCTGCTGCACATCGTCCCGGAGTCGTTCTTCGCGGCGTTCACCGGCGGCAGCGTGCTGCAGGTGCTGTTCATCGCGCTGCTCGTCGGCTTCGCTCTGCAGGGTCTGGGGGAGAAGGGCAAGCCGATCATGACGGCCATCACCCACCTGCAGACGCTCGTGTTCCGCATCCTCGGCATGATCCTCTGGCTCGCGCCCGTCGGTGCGTTCGGTGCCATCGCCGCCGTCGTCGGCTCGACCGGGGTCGCGGCGATCCTGGGGCTCGGCCTTCTGATGGTCGCCTTCTACATCACCTGCTTCGTGTTCATCGCGGGTGTCCTGGGCTCGCTGCTCTACGCGGTCGCCCGGGTGAACATCTTCTCGCTCATGAAGTACCTGGGCCGCGAGTATCTGCTGATCGTCGGCACGTCCTCGTCGGAGTCCGCGCTGCCGCGACTCATCGCGAAGATGGAGCACCTGGGTGTCTCCAAGCCCGTCGTGGGCATCACCGTTCCGACCGGCTACTCGTTCAACCTGGACGGCACGGCGATCTACCTCACGATGGCGTCGCTGTTCATCGCGACCGGCATGGGCGCGCCCATGTCGATCCCCGAGCAGATCGGTCTGCTCGTGTTCATGATCATCGCCTCGAAGGGGGCTGCCGGCGTCACCGGGGCGGGACTCGCGACCCTCGCGGCAGGCCTGCAGACCTACCGCCCCGACCTCGTCGGAGGGGTGGGCGTCATCGTCGGCATCGACCGCTTCATGTCAGAGGGGCGTGCGGTCACGAACTTCACCGGCAATGCGGTGGCCACCGTGCTGATCGGTACGTGGACCCGCCAGATCGACAAGGCGCGCGTGCGCGAGGTGCTCTCCGGCGCCCGTCCCTTCGACGAGTCGACCTTGACCGGCGGACACGGCGCGGATGCGGGGAAGAAGGCGCCCGCCGCGCAGCGGGAGGATGCGGCCGCGACGGCGCTGGCGACCACCGCTCGCTGAGTCACGGAAGAGGGGCCCCGGTGCGCGATGCGTGCCGGGGCCCCTCTTCGTCGCGTGTCAGCCTTCGATGCCCTGCTCGAAGCCGTCGAAGCGCATCTCGCGCTCGAGATGCGCCTGCAGCTGCGCCTCTTCGCGCGGGTCCGGGGATTCGGGTGCACCGTCGAGGAGGCCGTCCTCGACCAGCTGCTCCTCGCCGGCGGCGGGCTCGGCGCCCGGCTCGGGGTCACGGTCGGAGGCGGGGGTGGCGTCGTGGGTCATGACCTGTCCTCTCGTCGGTTCCGCTGTCGCGGGTGGTGCGTCCCACGATAGGCGGCGCCGACCGGCGTGAGAACGGGTTGCACTGGTAGGCTGAGGCGGATCGCTTTCTGCGATCGCCCAACTCCATACGAGTTCACGGAGCAGGCCGGCGGGAAGCTGGTCCCCTGTGGTGGGTTCCTCGTCGTGTGTCGCACGCCGGGTGGTCTTCTACTGGTGGCCAGCGCAGGCTCTCTGCAGTCATGCCGCGCGCCCATAACCGCAGCCCTGCTCCTTCGCATGTCCGCTCGTCGCCCACACGGGGTGGCGAGCCTAAACAAAGAAGGAGGGACCTCTTGGAAGGTCCGGAAATCACCGCCGCCGAAGCCGTTCTCGACAACGGCCGATTCGGCACCCGCACTGTCCGGTTCGAGACCGGGCGACTGGCGCAGCAGGCACAGGGTGCCGTTGCCGCCTACCTCGACGAGGAGACGATGCTCCTCTCGGCGACGAGCGCCGGGAAGCACCCTCGTGAGGGCTTCGACTTCTTCCCGCTGACCGTCGACGTCGAGGAGCGCTCGTACGCCGCCGGCAAGATCCCCGGCTCGTTCTTCCGTCGTGAGGGCCGCCCCTCGACCGAGGCGATCCTGGTGTGCCGTCTGATCGACCGTCCGCTGCGCCCGTCGTTCGTCGACGGCCTCCGCAACGAGGTGCAGATCGTCGTCACCGTCCTGAGCATCGCTCCGGGCGAGTTCTACGACGCGCTGGCCATCAACGCCGCATCCCTGTCGACGCAGATCTCCGGTCTGCCGTTCTCCGGTCCGATCGCCGGTGTGCGGCTCGCGCTCATCCCGGGTCACGGCGAGCACGCCGACCAGTGGATCGCGTTCCCCAAGGCCGAGCAGCTACAGGAGGCCGTGTTCGACCTGATCGTGGCCGGTCGCGTCCTGGAGGACGGCGAAGTCGCGATCATGATGGTCGAGGCCGAGGCCACCGAGCACAGCTGGGACCTCATCAAGGCCGGCGCCACCAAGCCCAGCGAGGAGATCGTCGCGCAGGGTCTCGAGGCCGCAAAACCCTTCATCAAGGAGCTCGTCGCGGCGCAGAACGTCGTGGCGAACACCGCCGCGAAGGAGATCCAGCCCTACCCGGTCTTCCCGCCCTACAGCCAGGAGACGTACGACTTCGTCGCCGAGCGGGCCTACGACAAGCTCGTCCCGATCTACCAGATCGCCGACAAGCAGGAGCGTCAGAACGCGGACGACGCAGTGAAGGATGCCGTCAAGGCCGAGCTCGTCGCCGCCGTCGAGGCCGAGCAGCTGCCCGCTGTCGCGACCCTCGAGTTCTCTGCCGCGTACAAGTCGGTCACGAAGAAGATCGTGCGTGGCCGCATCCTCTCGGAGGGTGTGCGTATCGACGGACGCGGTCTGGCTGACATCCGTGCGCTCGACGCCGAGGTGCAGGTCATCCCGCGCGTGCACGGTTCGGCGATCTTCCAGCGCGGTGAGACCCAGATCCTGGGCGTCACCACGCTGAACATGCTCAAGATGGAGCAGCAGATCGACTCGCTGAGCCCCACGACGAGCAAGCGCTACATGCACCACTACAACTTCCCGCCCTACTCGACCGGTGAGACCGGCCGTGTGGGCAGCCCGAAGCGTCGCGAGATCGGTCACGGCTTCCTGGCCGAGCGCGCCCTCGTTCCGGTGCTGCCCAGCCGCGAGGAGTTCCCTTACGCGATCCGTCAGGTCTCCGAGGCTCTCGGCTCCAACGGCTCGACGTCCATGGGCTCGGTGTGCGCCTCGACGCTCTCGCTGCTCAATGCCGGTGTGCCGCTGCGCGCCCCGGTCGCGGGTATCGCGATGGGTCTCGTGTCCGACGAGGTCGACGGCCAGACGCGCTACGCCGCGCTGACCGACATCCTCGGTGCCGAGGACGCGCTGGGCGACATGGACTTCAAGGTCGCCGGTACCAGCGAGTTCGTCACGGCGATCCAGCTCGACACGAAGCTCGACGGCATCCCGTCGTCGGTGCTCGCCGCAGCTCTCACCCAGGCGAAGGACGCGCGTCTGACGATCCTCAACGTGCTGAACGCGGCGATCGATGCTCCCGACGAGATGGCGCCCACCGCGCCGCGCGTCATCAGCGTCCAGATCCCCGTCGACAAGATCGGTGAGCTGATCGGCCCGAAGGGCAAGACGATCAACGCGATCCAGGACGAGACCGGCGCGCAGATCTCCATCGAGGAGGACGGCACCGTCTACATCGGCGCGACCGACGGCCCCTCGGCCGAGGCCGCCCGTGCCCAGGTGAACGCGATCGCCAACCCGACCAACCCCGAGGTCGGCGAGCAGTTCCTCGGAACCGTGGTGAAGATCGCGACGTTCGGCGCCTTCATCTCGCTGCTTCCCGGCAAGGACGGCCTGCTGCACGTCAGCGAGGTCCGCAAGCTCGCCGGCGGCAAGCGCGTCGAGAACGTCGACGACGTGCTCAACGTGGGTCAGAAGCTGCTGGTGAAGATCACGAAGATCGACGACCGCGGCAAGCTGTCGCTCGAGCCCGTGCTCGAAGAGGCTGCCGACCAGGAAGGTCGCGACGCGGCCAACCCCGGTCCGGAGGCTCCCGCAGAGGGCTGATCCTTCCACGCAGTGAGACCCCCGTCGCGGTATCGCGGCGGGGGTCTCTGCCGTTCGCGGGCGAGCCGTGACAAAAGAGTTATGCAATGTTTATCGATCTGTCGCCGTGGCGAGAGCCGGTGACCGCGCGCTCACTTACTGTCTAAGTACGCGTCGAGGTACGCGGGAGATCCACGGATTCCGCGTTCCGAGACACGAGAGTGCGGAAGGGGTGCGCGTGAGAATCTTCGGAATCGGCACGGCGACGCATCCGATCGCGCCGACGGATGTCGCACAGCTGCATCCCTCCGCTCCGATCCCCGTGCAGGGCCCAGGGGTCGGCGCCGGCATCCGCATCGATCTCGGTGAGAGCGGACAGCGCATCTTCCCCCTCATCCTGGGCGGGGCGGAGTTCGGCTGGAACGTCGACATCGAGACCAGCCACACGATCCTCGACGCGTACGTCGAACGCGGCGGCAACGCCGTGCACACCGCCGACAGCTTCGCGGGTGGACGCAGCGAGCACATCATCGGGGAGTGGCTGCGCAAGCGCCGCGTGCGCGACGACCTCGTGCTCATGACCCGTGTCGGGGCCCATCCCGATCACCCGGGCCTCGGCCCCGTCAACCTCATCCGCTCGGTCGAGGCCTCGCTCGTCCGTCTCGGCACCGACCGCATCGACGTGCTCTACATCGACGGCACCACAGGGGTGGGATCGCTCGAGAACACGCTCGCCACGCTGGAGTGGCTGATCGAGGCCGGCAAGGTGCGGGCCATCGGTGCCTACGGGCTCCGCGCCGAGCAGCTCGTGGAGGCCCGCATCCTCTCCTCGGCGGGACTTCCGCGGTTCACGGTGCTCGACGTGCCCTACAACGTGCTGCGCCGCAAGGACTTCGACGGCGACCTCCGCCTCGTCGCCGGCGCGCAGGGGGTCGCGGTGACGCCCTCGCATCCGCTGGAGCACGGGTTCCTCGCGGGCGCTCGGCGCACGCGTGACAAGGCCGTCACCTCGGTCCGTGCCGCCCAGCTGGCCGGCAGTCTGACCAAGCGCGGCAGCCGGACGCTGAAGGCGTTGGATGCGGTGGCGGCGGAGTTCGGTGTGCCGGTGTCGGCCGTCGCGGTGGCATGGCTGCTCGCGCAGCGGATCGTCGCAGCCCCCATCGCGAACGCGTATGCGCCCGCCCACGTCGAGGAGGTGCTGCAGGGCGTAGGGCTCCGCCTCACTCGCAGCCAGCTGTCGGAGATCGCGCGCGCGTCGGAGTAGCGGGTTAGGGTGGATGAGACGCCGACGAGGCGTTCGACCTACTCGACGGAGCGACAGGCGTGACTCACTACATCTACCTTGTCCGCCACGGCGAGCATCAGGATGCGGAGCACGGCATCGACGACGGACCGTTGTCGCCGCGTGGCCGCCGCCAGGCAGAGCTGTTGGCCGACCGGCTCTCGGGCGTGCCGTTCGATGCCGTCTGGCACTCGCCGCTCGTGCGCGCCGCGGAGACGGCCCGCGCGGTGGCGGAGCGCATGCCGTCGATCACGCCGGAGGCCTCGTCGCTGCTGTTCGACTGCGTTCCGACGGGGATGACGGAGGAGACCCCCGCGGTCTTCGAGCCCTTCTTCGGCGGCATCACCGAGGCTGCGGTGGACGCGGGGCGCGCGCAGATGGCCGACGCCCTCACCGCCTTCCTGGTGCGCAAGCAGGGCGACGTACATGAGCTGATCATCACGCACAACGCGGTGATCGGCTGGTTCGTGCGCGAAGTGCTGGGTGCGCCCGACTGGCGATGGATGACGCTCAATCAGGCGAACGCGGGACTCACGGTCATCGCACAACGCCACGGGCGACCCTGGACGCTCGTGTCCCACAATGACCTCGCCCACCTGCCGTTCGAGCTGCGCACGGGCCTTCCCGAGGTCCCGCCCGTCTGACGCCCGACGGGGTCAGGTCAGCGTCTTTCCGTACCAGCGCGTGGCGTTGGCATTGTCGTTGTAGGGCTCGATCGCGGTGAAGCCGCTGCGGGCATAGAGCGAGCCCGCAGCCTCGAGCGAGTGGTGTGTGTCGAGCACGAGCTCCGCGGCTCCGAAGGCCCGCGCTCGCGCCTCGAGCTCCGTCACGAGCAGCCGGCCGCCGCCGCTGCCGCGGGCCTCGGGCCGGACGAAGAGATGCTTGAGCTCGTAGCGCACGCCCGCTGGCCCGTCCGCGATGCGACGGATGCCGCCGCATCCGATCGCGTCGCCGGCGTCGTCGAAGAGGACCAGGAACACGCCGTTCGGCTCCTCGAAGGCCGCGGGGTCCGGGAAGACCGTGCGATATCCGCCGCCGGGGAACCCCTCGGCGCGGCGGGCGAAGTACAGGGTGAGCAGCTCGTGACTGACGGGGTCGTCTGCGGGAAGGGCACGCAGGGTGGGCATACCGCGAGCGTAGCCGGGGTGCACCTAGGGTGGAGACATGACGACGCGTGTGGCCATCGTGGGAGCAACCGGCAAGCTGGGAAGCATCATACGCGGCGTGGTCGAGGGTGAAGAGGGCTTCGAGCTCGTCGCCGCCCTCTCGTCGCGCGACGACATCCAGGCCATCGACGATGCGGACCTCGTGATCGACGCGTCGGTCCCCGCCATCTCCATCGACGTCGTGCGCGCGGCCGTCGAACGCGGCAAGAACGTGCTGGTCGGCACGAGCGGCTGGTCGGCCGAGCGCATCGCCCTCGTGCGGCCTCTCGCGGATGCGGCCGACGTCGGCGTCGTGTTCATCCCCAACTTCTCGCTCGGCTCCGTCATGGGCTCGGCCCTCTCCGCTGCCGCGGCAGGCTTCTTCGACTCCATCGAGATCGTCGAAGCCCACCGCGAGACGAAGATCGACTCGCCCAGCGGCACCGCGGTGCGCACGGCCGAGATGATCGCCGCCGCCCGCCAGGGCACCGGCCCGGTGCAGGCGCCGCACGTCGACCAGCGGGCGCGTGGACAGCAGGTCGCCAGCGTCCCGATCCACTCGCTGCGTCGGCCCGGCGTCGTCGCGCGTCAGGAGGTCATCCTCTCGGGAGCGGGGGAGTCGCTCTCGATCGTCCACGACACGGTGGATCCGGCGCTGGCATACGCTCCCGGCATCCGCATCGCCCTCGCCGCAGCCCGCGACGCGCGCGGTGTGCACGTGGGGCTCGACAGCTTCCTCGACATCGGCATCCGGTTGCCGGGTGCGCCGAAGACCGGCGCCGGGGTGACCGACGGTGCCGCCTCCGGCCAGATCGCTGCGACGACCCCGTGAGCGCTCGCATCGGCGTCGCCGTCATGGTGGCGGCGTTCGCGCTGTACGCCGTGTTCGTCGGGCAGCGCGCCTGGCTGCTCCTGATCAGCGGAATGCCGTTGGGTGTCGCGGCAGGCATCGCCCTGCTCGTGCTGCCGGTCATCGCCGTGTGGGCCGTCGGACGAGAACTGTGGTTCGGCGTGCGCGCGCAGGCCCTCGGTCGCCGACTGGAGGCCGAAGACGCACTGCCCACGGAGGCGTTGGAGACCCGGCCGAGCGGGCGCGTGCTGCGAGACGAAGCGGATGCGGTGTTCCCCGCCTACCGTCAGGAGGTCGAGGAGGCGCCGGATGACTGGCGCGCCTGGTACCGGCTCGGTCTCGCCTACGACGCGTCGGGCGACCGGCGGCGCGCTCGCGCCGCGGTGCGCACCGCCATCCGGCTGGAGCGGGGCGACCGCGGCTGAGCGTCAGTGGGCGGGAACCGCCGCCGCGACCGCATCCTCCACCGTGGGATGCGCGAAGCGGTAGCCGGTCGAGGTGAGCACCGTCGGCGAGAGACGCACGTCGTTGGTGAGCAGCGCCTCGGTGGCGTCGGCTCCGAGCGCCGCACGCACGGCCCAGACAGGCGCACGGAGAGCGTAGGGGCGGTTCATGCGGCGGGCCAGGGCGAAGCCGAGGTCGTTCGCGGTGGCGTGGGTCGGTCCCGTCAGGTTCACCGGACCCGTGATCTGCTCGGCCAGGATGTGGCGGATCGCTCCCACCTCATCGTCCAGAGAGATCCACGGCCAGAACTGCGTGCCGCGCCCGATCGGGCCTGCGAGACCGAACTTGGTGAGCAGCAACAGCGGCTTGAGCACACCCTGCTGGTGCACGACGGGTGCCGTGCGCAGCAGTGCGACCTTGGCGTTCTCACCCGCCTCGCGGGCCGCCTGCTCCCATTCGACCGTGAGTCGCGAGAGGAAGCCGTCACCGGGACCTGAGCTCTCGTCCTGCTCCACCCCGGGCGCCGACCCGTAGAAGCCGACCGCGGAGGCCGAGACGAAGGCGGGTGCGTCCGAGCCCAGCGCCCGCAGCGCCCGAGCAAGCGTGCGGGTCGGCGTGAGACGCGACCAGAGCAACGTGCTCTTGTAGGAACGGGTCCACGGGAACCGGCCAACGCTCGCGCCGCTGAGCGATACCACCGCATCCGCACCCTCGAGCGCGGCCGGATCCATGGGCTCGGAATCCTGCAGCCAGGAAACCTCGTCCGGGGCCTGCGTCGGGCGGCGAACGAGTGTCGTCACCCGCACGCCGTCCGCGCGCAGAGACGCCACCAACGCGCTGCCGATGAGTCCGGATGCGCCGCCGACGACGACGTGGCGAGGCTCAGGCAAGCGTCGCCTCGAGCGTGATCTCGATGCCCGCCAGTGCCTGCGAGACCGGGCAGCCCGTCTTCGCCTCGGCGGCGATACGGGCGAAGTCCTCTGCCGACAGGCCAGGTACCGTCGCGTTGACGTTGAGGTGGCTGCCGCTGATCCCGGTGCCCGGGACGAACGTGACGGATGCGGTCGTCTCGATGCTCTCGGGAGGGGTGCCGTTCTCGGTGAGGGCGTGGGAGAGCGCCATGCTGAAGCACGACGAGTGCGCCGCGGCCAGCAGTTCCTCCGGCGTCGTCACCGAGGTCGAGCCCTCGCTGCGCGCCTTCCAGTTGACGGCCAGAGGGCCCTGGTTGGAGGACTCCAGGGCGACTTCGCCCGATCCCTCCGCGAGGCTTCCCTTCCAGCTGGTTCTGGCTTCGCTGGTGACACTCATCGTCGTCTCCCTCCGGCCGCGTCTCGGCCCTCGGGCCTCAGCGTATCCACCGGATCCTTGTGTGCGCTTTGGCCTTGACAGCCGTGCGGGCTCAGGCTGGACGAGCGGTGCGGATGATGCCCGCGCGGGCGAGCAGCAGGTACAGCTGGCATCCGAGGCACAGGCCGAACACGGCGTTCAAGAACGCGGCGACGAACGCCGCCGCCGCCGCGATCGGCAGCGCCCACGGCACACCGGCGAGGTACAGCACCAGACCGACGACGGTGACGAACAGGCCCACGCCCTGAGCGAAGCGCGGCGGCCGCGGATCCTCGAACTCTTTCGCCGGCTGAAGTCGCGGCTGCACGAGTCTGCGGTACAGCACGCCCCACGGTGCGGTACGCGGCGACAGCACGCCCCACAGGAAGAGCGCCGCGATCACGGCCAGCAGGATGAAGCCCGGGTCGGCCGCCCGATATGCAAGGAGCGCCCACGGCCCCGGCGCGAAAGCCTCCTGGGCGGCCAGCGGCTGGTAGGCGAACCATCCGATCGCAGGAGCGGACGGGTCGGCTCCGCGCCCGGTGAGGCTCAGGAGCACCGCGATCAGCAAGAGCACGGCGGTGATGGAGGCGGCGAAACGGGGCCCCCGCACATCGATGCGGGCGGGTGAGCGATCAGACACGGGTCGACTCCTCGGTCACGCGGGCCAGTTCCAGCTCCACGACGTCACGGCGGGGTGTTCCGCCGAACCGCGTGCGCACGGTGCCCCGGTGGTCGAGGATCAGCGTCGTCGGCGTCTGCAGCACGCGGAAGTGCTGGGCGATGTCGGTGCGGTTGGTCAGATCGACGTCGAGGTGCACGACGCCCTCGCGATCGGCGGCGATGTCGGAGAGCGTGCGGTGCACGCCGGGGCAACGCGCGCAGAACTCGGTGCTGAACTGCAGCAGGGTCGCCACCTCGCCGAGGGCGGGAGCACCGAGACGCGCCGGATCCACCACCTCGTCGGGGCCCACCCGTCGCGGCCGGTTCTGACGCCAGCGCAGGGCGAGACCGAGGCCGACAGTCGCTGCGAGCAGCGCGGCCAGCACGGCGACGGCGATGAGGGGGTCCACGACATCCCAGGCTAGACCTGCGTGCATGCGAGGGCATCGAATCCGCCGAAGATGACGCACGTGCGTAACACAGCGCCGGGATACGCTGAAGGGGTGAGTGACGCGTCCCGTGCCGAGATCCAGTTCCGCAGCGACGTGACGGTCGAGCTCGTCCGTTCCAGCGCCTCCGACTCCGACGTGCTCTTCGCCGCGCGCGTGTCGACGCAGGGGGAGCAGACGCTCGAGTCCGCCGCGTCCGGTGACCAGGCGACCGCGCGCGATCGAGGGCTCATCAACTACCTCATGCGCGACCGTCACGGCTCGCCGTTCGAGCACAACTCGATGACGTTCTACGTGCAGGCGCCCATCTTCGTCTTCCGCGAGTTCATGCGCCACCGGATGGCCTCCTACAACGAGGAGTCGGGCCGATACCGTGAGCTGCGTCCTGTGTTCTACGTGCCCGCGCGCGAGCGCAACCTCATCCAGGTGGGCAAGCCGGGGGCGTACGAGTTCCTCGCCGGCACCGAGGAGCAGTTCGAGCTGGTCGACGAGGCCACCCGCGCGGCCAGCATCCAGGCGTTCGAGGCGTACCAGCGGATGCTGGAAGCGGGTGTCGCCCGTGAGGTGGCGCGCATCGTGCTGCCGCTGAACATCTACTCGTCGATGTACGTCACCATGAACGCCCGCGCGCTCATGAACTTCCTGTCGCTGCGCACGAAAGTGGAAGGCACCCACTTCCCGTCGTTCCCGCAACGCGAGATCGAGATGTGCGCCGAGAAGATGGAGGCGTTCTGGACCGAGCTCATGCCGCTCACGCACGCCGCCTTCAACGCGAACGGGCGCGTCGCGCCTTGATCACTCCTCGTCGATCGTGACGAGGTAGCCGATCCGATGGCGGCGGATCTCGCCGTCGGCCGGATCCGGCTCACGAGCCGCCGGCTCGGCGTCGTCGTCCCCGACGGCGTCATCCTCGACCGCGTCATCCTCGACAGCGCGGCTGACACCGCCGAGCGGCTCCGAGCGTGCGGTGCCGGTGAGCTCCTGCGAGGTCAGTACGTACGGGGCCGGTCGCACCTCGATCGCCCATTCCGCGCCCGGCGACGAGAAGCGCGTGATCTCCGGCGCCGCTGGCCGCCGCGGAGCGCGCAGCATCCGATGAGCGACGGTGAGTGACGACACGGAGCGCACGACGCCCGAGATGCCGAGCTCGGGCTCCCGCTCGTGGTGCAGCACGTCCACCATGACTTCACGATAGACACCGACGCGTAGGCTCGGCGCATGGCGAAGACGGCTCTGATCACCGGTGCCAGCTCCGGACTCGGCGCCGAGTACGCGCGTCAGCTCGCCGCGCGCGGCGCCGACCTCGTGCTGGTGGGGCGCGACGCCCGGGCGCTGGAGTCGGTCGCCCGCGAGGTGCGTGCCGCATCCGGTGTGGGGGTCGAGGTTCTCGTCGCGGACCTGCTGGATGCGAAGGCGCGTCAGCCGGTCATCGATCGGCTCACGGATGCCGGGCGGCCGATCGAGATCCTCGTCAACAACGCGGGGTTCGGCCTCCCGCTCGACTTCGATCGCAACGACATCGAGGACGAGGTGCGTCATCTCGCCGTGCATGTGGAGGTGCCGATGCGGCTCATGCACGCCGCTCTCGGTCCGATGCTCGCGCGCGGCAGCGGCCGCATCCTGAACGTCGCCTCGATCGCCGCGTTCATCCCGCGCTCCACGTACGGCGCCTCGAAGCTGTGGCTCGTGTCGTTCAGCCGCTGGGCCGACGCGACCTACGCGCCGCGCGGTGTGACGGTGACGGCGGTGTGCCCGGGATACACGCACACGAACTTCCACGAGCGGCTCGGTCTCGCCCGCGGTGAGGAGGGAATCGCCGGCTGGATGTGGCTGAACCCCGCGGACGTGGTCACGCCGTCGCTGCGTGATGCGGCACGAGGCAAGGCCGTGTCGGTGCCGACCCTGCGCTACCGGATGCTCGCCGCACTGGCGAGCATCGCCCCCGACCGGCTCGCATCGAAGCTCGGTCGTCGAGGCCGCTGAGTCAGGCGAAGCGGCCGAGGCGGATACCGGCGTAGGCGAGTGCAGCGATGGTCTCGCCATCGCTGATGCGGCCGTCCAACACCATCGCGAGGGCCTCGGCGAACGGAACCCGCACGACATCGTCGATGCCCTCCTCCGCCTGCGCGAGGGCATCGTCGGGGGCGGGGGAGAGGCCGCGGGCGAGGAAGACATGCTCGGGCGCCACGGCGATCCCGTTGAGCGCGTTCATGGTCCCGAGGTGCTCCCACTCCGCCGCGACCAGGCCCGTCTCCTCGGCGAGTTCGCGCTGGGCGGCCAGGAGCGGATCCTCGCCGTCGCTGCCGCCCGAGGGCAGCTCCCACGAGCGGCCGGTGGTGTAGCGCTGGATGGACACGAGACAGATGGCGTCCTTCTCGTCGAGCGCCACAACGAACACCGAAGGATGCTGCATCTCGACGACGCCGTAGATCCCCTCGCCGTCGGGGCCGGTGACGTCGTCCTCCCTCACCCGGATCCAGCGGTTCTCGTAGACGACGCGGCTCGCGGACGTGTGCCAGACCATGCCGACACCTTACGGCCGCATCCGCCTGCACCCGTCGCCGCGGGGGTAGACACCAGCACCACGGATCGTGCAGCTGTCGCAGCACCCGCACACCCTGCGCGGAAGACGGGTCGGCGACGAACGCGGTGGGGGCTCGGCGGCGGGAACCGATAGCCTGGGAACATGACGCACACGGGCAACCCCTTCGGACAGGTGCTCGTCGCGCTGGTCACTCCCATGACCGCCGACGGCGAGGTCGACTGGCCCGCCGTCGAGAAGCACATCGACGACGTCATCACCGCCGGTGCCGACGGCATCGTGGTCACCGGTACGACGGGGGAGACCTCGACCCTCACCGACCCCGAGAAACTCCGTCTCGTCGAGGTCGGCAAGAGCGTCGCGTCGGGTCGGGCGAAGATCATCACCGGCGGCGGCTCGAACGAGACCGCTCACGCGATCGAGTTGTACCGGGCGAGCGAGAAGGCCGGCGCGGACGGCATCATGATCGTCACGCCGTATTACAACAAGCCCACCCAGGCCGGCATCCTCACGCACTTCCGCCTCGTCGCAGACGCGACGGATCTGCCCGTCATCCTCTACGACATCCCGGGCCGCACCGGGGTGCCGATCAAGTACGAGACGATCCTGCGTCTCGCCAAGCACCCCAACATCCTGGCGATCAAGGATGCGAAGGGCGACTTCAGCGAGGTGAGCCGGGTGCTCAACCAGACCGACCTGATGTACTTCTCGGGCGACGACGCGAACGTGCTGCCGCACCTCGCGATCGGAGCGTCGGGGCTCATCGGCGTCACGGCGAACATCGCCGCCGCGCCGTACCGGGCGATCGTGGACGCCGTGAACCGCGGCGACCTCGCCACGGCGACCGCCGAGCACAAGCGTCTCGAGCCGCTCGTTCGGGCCGTCATGACGCACGTGCCGGGCACCGTGAGCGCGAAGTACATCCTCCACGGCCTCGGCCGCATCTCCAGCCCCCGCGTCCGACTGCCCCTCGTCGGGCCGGAGGAGTGGGAGGCCGCCATCATCGAGGACGAGCTCGCCCTGGTGCGTGACGTCCCCGGTGCCGATTTCTCCAACTTCCGTCCCGACCGCAACGCCGCCGCCGGCGGCGCCCTGCCCAAGGTGCACGGAACCACACGCTGACAACCGCTCGCCACGAGGCGAGCCCCATCGCCCGCTCCCTCACATCAGCGGGCAGGAAACACGGATGCGGCGCAGGCCGCATCCGGAGAGGTACGTATGGCCAACACTGTCTACGATCCGCCCGCACTCGATCAGGGGACGCTGCGCGTCACGCCCCTGGGCGGGCTCGGCGAGGTCGGTCGCAACATGACGATCTTCGAGTACGACGGGAAGATCCTCGTCGTCGACTGCGGCGTGCTCTTCCCTGAGGAGCACCAGCCGGGCGTGGACCTCATCCTCCCCGACTTCGCGCCGCTGCGCGACCGGCTCGACGACATCGTCGGCATCGTGCTCACGCACGGCCACGAGGACCACATCGGCGCCGTGCCGTACCTGCTGAAGCTCAAGAACGACATCCCCCTCATCGGATCGGGGCTGACCCTCGCCCTCGTGGAGGCGAAGCTCAAGGAACACCGGGTCAAGTCGTACACGCTGACGGTCGCGGAGGGCCAGCGCGAGCAGGTCGGTCCCTTCGATCTCGAGTTCGTCGCAGTGAACCACTCCATCCCCGACGCCCTGGCCGTCGCCATCCGCACGCCCGCCGGGATGGCGCTGGCCACGGGTGACTTCAAGATGGACCAGCTGCCGCTCGACGGCCGCCTCACCGACCTCCGCGCCTTCGCTCGCCTGGGCGAGGAGGGGATCGACCTCTTCCTCGTCGACTCCACCAATGCCGACGTTCCCGGGTTCACCCCGCTGGAGCGCTCCATCGGGCCCGTGCTCGACCAGGTCATCGGCCGCGCCCCCCGCCGCGTGATCGTGGCGAGCTTCTCGAGTCACGTGCACCGCGTTCAGCAGGTCATCGATGCCGCGGCCGCCCACGGACGTCGGGTCGCCTTCCTCGGCCGCAGCATGGTGCGCAACATGACGATCGCCCAGGACCTCGGCTACCTCAAGGTGCCCGACGGTGTCCTGATCGACTACAAGAAGGCGCGCGATCTGCCCGACGACCGGATCGTCTACATGTCGACCGGTTCGCAGGGCGAGCCCATGGCCGTGCTCTCGCGGATGGCCAACCTCGATCACGAGATCGAGCCCGGCCCCGGCGACACCGTGATCCTCGCTTCCAGCCAGATCCCCGGCAACGAGAACGCGATCTACCGCGTGATCGACGGGCTGACCAAGCTCGGCGCCAACGTCGTGCACAAGGGCAACGCGAAGGTGCATGTCTCCGGTCACGCCGCCGCGGGCGAGCTGCTGTACTGCTACAACATCCTGCAGCCGCGCAACGTGCTGCCCGTGCACGGCGAGTACCGGCACCTGATGGCCAACGCGAAGCTCGCACAGGACACCGGCATCCCCGCTGAACGCACGATCCTGGCCGAGAACGGCACCGTCATCGACCTCAAAGACGGCGAGGCCCGCGTCGTCGGGCAGCGCGACATCGGTTTCGTCTACGTCGACGGCTCGACCGTGGGCGAGATCACGGATGCGGACCTCAAGGATCGCCGCATCCTCGGCGAAGAGGGCTTCATCTCCGTCATCGTCGTGGTCGACGCCTCGACGGGCCGCATCATCACCGGGCCGGAGATCCACGCGCGCGGCTTCGCCGAGGACGACTCGGTGTTCGAGGACGTCAAGCCGAAGATCGCCGCGGCGCTCGCGGAGGCGGCGGGATCGGGCGTGCGGGACACGCACGCGCTGTCGCAGGTCGTCCGCCGCACGATCGGTCGCTGGGTCAACCAGCGTCTGCGTCGACGCCCCATGATCGTGCCGCTGGTGATCGAGGCCTGAGCGCTTCATCGCTATGATCCGGGCATGCCCGCGCGTTTCCGGATCCGTGCCGCCGAACAGGCGGACGGTGTCTTCCTCGCGGACATGGTGGTCGAGGCCGCGAACTGGCGGCCCGGCGCCGCGCGCCCGCGGCACGAGATCCTCGCGGCACCCGAGCATGCCCGGTACATCTCCGGATGGAAGCGGCCGGGTGACACGGGCTTGGTCGCCGTGAGCCCGGAGAACGAGGCGATCGGTGCCGCGTGGTACCGGATGCTGCCGCGCACCGAGCCGGGGTTCGGGTACGTCGGCACGGGCGTCCCCGAGCTCGTGATCGGCGTACGCCCTCTCTGGCGCGCCCACGGCGTCGGACGTGCCCTGTTGCAGCAGTTGGTGGCGGCGGCGCGCGCCGAGGGCTACGCGCGCCTGAGCCTCAGCGTCGAGCGCGACAACTTCGCCGCCACCCTCTACCGCTCCGAGGGTTTTGCCGTCACCTCGCCCGACCAGGGACGCGACACCATGGTGCGTCGCCTGCGCTGAAGGGCTTCGCCGCGTGGCTACCGGCCGCTGTCGCGGGTCGGATCTACCGTGGGATCATGGCCCGCAGTACCGCCTCGACGCGTCGCGCCCCCGCGAAGGGCGGTTCGTCGCGCGCGCGCAAACCCGAACCCGCTCCCAAGCGTTATGTGGGTGAGGATGAGCGGCCCTCGGTCGCCGTCCGCGCCTGGATGGGGCTCGCGCACCTCACGGGTGGACTGTTCCGCACGTTCGGACCCGAGACGCTCGAAAAGGATCAGCGTCGCGACGGGTTCCCGTTCCTGCTCGTCCTGCTCGCCGTCGCCGGCGCCGTGATCGAGTGGTTCTTCATCGGAACCGAGGTGTCCGCGGCCATCAGCGCCTACTCCATCGGCGGGCTCGTCGGGCGGGTCTCCTTCATCCTTCCGGTCTTCCTGGTTCTGCTCGCCGGCTGGCTGTTCCGCCATCCCGCATCCGTGCACGACAACGGCCGCATCGGCATCGGGTTCGCGCTGTTCATCCTGACGATCGCGGGGTTCTGTCACGTCCTGGGCGCTCGCCCGCAGCCGTCGTCCGGTCTGCCCGCGCTCAGCACCGCGGGCGGGCTCTTCGGCTGGATGGCGGGGGAGCCCCTCGCGCTTCTGCTGACGCCTGTCGGAGCGGGTATCGTCCTGACGCTCCTGGCCGTGCTCAGCGTGCTCATCCTCACCCGCACGCCCCCGAACCGCATCGGTCGCCGCCTCGGCGACCTCTATGCCTGGATGTTCGGCGCCGAGCGGCACGAGCCGGTGGAGAGGCCGGATCGCGCGAAGGATCCGGCGAGCTCAGGCGACGACGACGCGACGGAGGCCATGCCCTGGTGGCGTCGCAACAAGACCGGACGCGAGCAGGACCCTGACGACGACGCCGGCTCGCAGGATCTCACCGAGCTGCTGTTCACCGACACGCCCCCGCCGGGCGGGTTCGACAACGCACTCGAGCCCGCGCGCCCCGCGCCGCCTCTGCCTGGCGCGCCGGACGCTCTGACCGAGGTCATCGATCCTTCGGTGATCGCCGCGGCGGAACGAGCGGTCGCGGACAGTCGCGCCGCTGCGGGTCTCCAGGACGACGGGGATTCCGGTCCGCAGCCCACCCTCGACGGCATCGAGGGCTTCGGCGGCAGCGGCGACCGCGTGCCTCCCGCGGCCTCCTACTCTCTGCCCTCGGTCGCTGCCCTCGCGGCGGGGTCTGCGCCCAAGACACGCTCGGAGGCAAACGACGCGGTCGTGCGCGCCATCATGGGCGTGTTCGAGCAGTTCAAGGTCGACGCGAAGGTCACCGGCTTTTCCCGAGGGCCGACCGTGACGCAGTACGAGGTCGAGGTCGGCCCGGGAGTGAAGGTCGAGCGCATCACGGCGCTGACCAACAACATCGCGTACGCCGTCGCCTCCAACGAGGTGCGCATCCTCGCGCCGATCCCCGGCAAGAGCGCCATCGGCGTCGAGATCCCCAACACCGACCGCGAGATCGTGACGCTGGGCGACGTGCTGCGCTCACAGAACGCACTGCAGTCCACGCATCCGATGACGATCGGTGTGGGCAAGGACGTCGGCGGCGGCTTCGTCGTCGCCAACCTCGCGAAGATGCCCCACCTCCTGGTGGCCGGCTCGACCGGCTCCGGAAAGTCGAGCTTCGTCAACTCGATGATCACGAGCCTGCTCATGCGCTCGAAGCCGTCCGAGGTGCGGATGGTGCTCATCGACCCCAAACGCGTGGAGCTCACCTCCTACGCCGGAGTCCCGCACCTCATCACGCCGATCATCACGAACCCCAAGAAGGCGGCCGAGGCGCTGCAGTGGGTCGTGAAGGAAATGGACATGCGGTACGACGACCTCGCGTCGTTCGGGTTCCGCCACATCGACGACTTCAACAAGGCGGTCGTCGCCGGACAGATCCAGTTGCCCCCCGGCAGCGAGCGCGTGCTGAAGCCGTATCCGTATCTCCTCGTCGTCGTCGACGAGCTCGCCGACCTCATGATGGTCGCCCCGCGCGATGTCGAGGACTCCATCGTGCGCATCACGCAGCTGGCGCGTGCGAGCGGCATCCACCTGGTGCTGGCGACCCAGCGTCCGAGCGTCGATGTCGTCACGGGCCTCATCAAGGCCAACGTTCCCTCGCGCCTCGCCTTCGCCGTCACCAGCGTCACCGACTCCCGGGTCATCCTCGACCAGCCCGGCGCCGACCGGCTCATCGGGCAGGGAGACGGTCTCTTCCTGCCCATGGGAGCGTCCAAGGCCATCCGCGTGCAGGGTGCCTGGGTCAGCGAGCCCGAGATCGAGAAGGTCGTGCAGCACGTCACCGGCCAGGCCCGTCCCGAGTACCGGGCGGATGTGGCGGCGGTCACCGAGAAGAAGGAAATCGACGCCGACATCGGCGACGACCTCGAACTGCTGCTCGCGGCGGCGGAGCTCGTCGTGGGAACGCAGTTCGGATCGACCTCGATGCTGCAGCGCAAGTTGCGCGTCGGCTTCGCCAAAGCGGGACGCCTCATGGACCTCATGGAGTCGCGCGAGATCGTGGGGCCGTCCGAGGGTTCGAAGGCTCGCGACGTGCTGGTGACGCCCGAGCAGCTGCCCGGTGTCCTCGCCCGTCTCCGCGGCGAGGACCCGCCCGCAGGCGGGGCCGCCGACGACCGCTACGGGCCGGATGCGGTGGACTCGCAGTTCGACGGACTCGAGGTGGTCGACGGCGACGAGGGCTCCGAGGACGCCTGGAGTCTCACCGGGCGCGACTGAACGCCTCCCGCTCGCTAGGCTCGCATCGTGGCGGTACCCCGACAGCTTCCCAACGCGATCACGATCGTGCGCATCCTGTGTGCGCCGGTCTTCCTCTGGCTGCTGCTGGCCGACGCGGGCGAGGGCGGTGCGATGCGATGGGCGGCGACCGTGCTGTTCGTCGTGGCCATCGCCACGGACGGCATCGACGGCTACCTCGCCCGGCGCTACGAGATCGTCACGGACCTCGGCAAGCTCCTGGATCCGATCGCGGACAAGGCGCTCACGGGGTGCGCCTTCGTGGGTCTGTCGATTCTCGGTGAGCTGCCATGGTGGGTGACCATCGTGGTGCTGGTTCGCGAGGTCGGCATCACCGTGTACCGCTTCGCGGTCGTCAGCGACCACGTGCTCGCCGCGGCCTGGATGGGAAAGCTCAAGACGGTGGCTCAGGCCGTGGCGCTCTCGCTGGCGCTCGCTCCGCTCGCGCCCCTCGTGGGGGAGTGGGTCCATGTCGTGAACACCATCACCATGTGGATCGCCGTCATCCTCACGATCGCGAGCGGAATCGACTACGTCGTCAGCGAGGTGAGAGGGCGCCGTGCGCGTCGTTCGGGAGGCGCCCATGTCGGATGAGCGATTCATGGACGACAGCGCGCTCGACGAGCAGACCTCGATCGTCGGCGGGCGACGCACGGATGCCGAGCACATCGTCCAGCGACTCGGTGAGCTCGGGTGGACCATCGGCATCGCCGAATCGCTGACCGGCGGCGAGGTGTGCAGCCAGCTGGTCGCGGTCGCCGGCGCATCGAAGGTCGTCCGTGGCGGGATCGTCGCATACGCCACCGAACTCAAGCAGAGCCTGCTCGGCGTCGACGCGCTCGTGCTCGAGTTGGGCGGTCCGGTACAGGCTAAGGTCGCACGCCAGATGGCGGAAGGGGTACGCGAAGCGGTGGCGGTCGGCGGGGCCGCGGCGGATGTCGGTGTCGCGACCACGGGGATCGCCGGACCCACCTCTTCGGACGGGCAGCCGGTCGGAACCGTGTTCGTCGCCGTCTCCACCCCGCTGGGCACCCGCGTGGAACTGCTGCAACTCGACGGTGACCGGGAACAGATCCGCCAGCGCACCGCCCGTCGCGCTCTCCGGATGGTGCTCGAGGCGCTCTGAGGGAACAGATCGGGTTACCACTGGGTTACGTTGTGCGATTCTCATCCGTCACCCAGCGGCGCGGGATTAGATTGGCCGCACGCACTGTTGTAGCGTTATGCACCCGGTGCACGACGGATTCGGTAAAAGGAGGGCTCGAAATGATCCTGGTACGTCATGAGATCGGCGAAGTCCTTCGTGAGCTCCGTCAGCAGAAGGGCCGTACCCTTCGTCAGGTCGCGAGCCGCGCGAGTGTGGCCCTCGGGTATCTGAGCGAGGTCGAGCGCGGACAGAAGGAAGCCTCGAGCGAGATCCTCGGCGCCGTCGCCGAGGCGCTGGATGTTCCCATCTCCACGATCATGCGCGAGGTCTCCGATCGACTGTCCGTTCTGGAGGGCATCAACTCCTTCCCGGACGTCGTGCCGGACGAGCTGGTCGCGATGGCCTCTCCCGAACTCTCGCTGCGCTGAATGCGCCGCAGCGAGTTCGATCGCGCCGTCCGAGACGAGTTCGGCTCGCGCGGGGCGTATCTGGTCGATGATCTGGTGCTCGCCGGGGCCGGCGACCGCACGGCAGCTCAGGCATTGGCCGCGGGGGAGCCGACGCGGGATGTCTGGCTCGCGCTGTGCGCAGAGATGGACGTTCCGCCGACGCGGCGATACGGAGTCGGACGGCTCGAACCGCGTCGATGACGTCGGCGTGTCGTCGAAGATCCGTTCGATACACGCGTAGTGTTCTGCACAGACGGCGTCCGAGGGATGTCTGTCCACGGATGCGGAGCACTCCGACGCGATGTCGGAGGCCCTGCCTACCGTGGGAGATGTCGCAACGACACGTACGCCTTGCCGCCGAAGCCGGACCCTGTGCCGGGTGGAGCGGCAGCCTACAGGCGACCGACATCGAGCAGAAGGAACCCTCATGCCCTCACCCGCAGACCGCGAGAAAGCCCTCGAATCGGCACTCGCCCTGATCGACCGGCAGTTCGGAAAGGGCTCGGTCATGCGACTGGGCAGCGAAGACCGCGCCCCGGTCGAGATCATCCCGACCGGTTCCATCGCGCTGGATGTCGCCCTCGGCGTCGGTGGTCTTCCGCGCGGACGCATCATCGAGATCTACGGTCCGGAGTCCTCCGGTAAGACCACGCTCACCCTGCATGCGATCGCCAACGCGCAGCGTGCGGGCGGAATCGCCGCCTTCATCGACGCCGAGCACGCGCTCGACCCCGACTACGCCAAGAAGCTCGGTGTCGACATCGACCAGCTCCTGGTCTCGCAGCCCGACACGGGAGAGCAGGCTCTCGAGATCGCCGACATGCTGGTGCGTTCCGGTGCCATCGACCTCGTCGTCATCGACTCGGTCGCGGCCCTCGTACCCAAGGCGGAGATCGAGGGCGAGATGGGCGACAGCCACGTCGGCCTCCAGGCGCGCCTCATGTCGCAGGCGCTGCGCAAGCTGACGGGTGGTCTGAACCAGACGAAGACCACCGCCATCTTCATCAACCAGCTCCGCGAGAAGATCGGTGTCTTCTTCGGCTCGCCGGAGACGACCGCGGGCGGAAAGGCGCTCAAGTTCTACGCGTCGGTCCGCCTGGACATCCGTCGTATCGAGACGCTGAAGGATGGCACGGAGGCGGTCGGTAACCGCACCCGCGTCAAGGTCGTCAAGAACAAGATGGCGCCGCCCTTCAAGCAGGCGGAGTTCGACATCCTGTTCGGCACCGGCATCTCCCGTGAGGGGAGCCTCATCGACTTCGGTGTCGACCAGGGCATCGTGAAGAAGTCCGGTTCCTGGTTCACCTACGACGGCGAGCAGTTGGGACAGGGCAAGGAGAACGCCCGCAACTTCCTGCGCAACAACGCCGACGTCGCCGCGGAGATCGAGCAGAAGATCAAGACCAAGCTCGGTATCGGTCCCGTCGTAGAGGCATCGGTCGAAGACGAGCTGGCTCAGCGACGCCCGGCATGACCCCCGAGGACGACCGGGGCGAGGCGGACGCCCTCGCCCCGGTGATCCCGCTCTTCGGGGAGCGCTCAGCCGCGTCCGCGAGCTCTCGCGAGGAGTCGGTGCCGCGGGTGCGTCGCCCGTTCTTCGCTCCCGCACCCGACGACGCACCGGACGCCGAGGTGCTCGGTGCGTCGCACGAGGTCGACGTCGATTCCGAGACGGATAAAGCGGCGGCGGTGCAGGCGGCATCCGACGCGATGCTGCGCAAACTCAGGTCGCGCTCGCTCTCCGAACGTGAAGCGCGCACCTTCCTGGCGCAGCGCGACCTGTCGCGCGACGCCGTCGAGGAGATCGTGGCGGACTTCCTCCGCCTGTCCTACCTCGACGATGCCGCGTTGGCGGAACAGCTGGTGCACGTCGGCGTGTCCCGCAAGGGGGAGGGGCGTGTGGCGATCGCGCAGGCGATGGCCCGCCGTGGCGTGCCGCGCGATGTGGCCGATGCCGCGCTGGACGCGGTCGGCGATGACGACGCCGAGCGTGCCCTCGAGTTCGCGCGTCGCAAGGCGATGTCGATCGGCGGCCGCGACGACGACGCCGCGCTGCGTCGGCTCGTCGGTCAGCTCGCTCGCCGCGGCTATCCGTCGTCGGTCGCGATGACCGCGGCCCGACAGGCTCTCGCGGAGGCTCGGCGTCCTGCCGTCCGCGGTCCCCGCTTCGACTGAGCGGAGACAGCTCGCGACTGCGGTGCCGGTCGATCGCGCGAACGTAGAATGGCTCCCATCATGACGATCCCCTCGAGCGCTCCGACTCTCATCGCCGCCTCGCCCGCCGCGCACGACGCGGACGGCCGTGCGCGGACCTATGAGGTGCGCACCTTCGGCTGCCAGATGAACGTGCACGACTCCGAGCGCCTCTCGGGGTCGCTGGAGTCGGCGGGGTACGTCCCCGTCGAGCCCGGCGCCGAAGCCGACGTGGTCGTGATCAATACGTGCGCCGTGCGCGACAACGCCGCCGGAAAGCTTTACGGCACGCTCGGGCATCTGAAGTCCCGCAAGAACGCCCATGCCGGCATGCAGATCGCCGTGGGCGGTTGCCTGGCGCAGATGGACAAGCAGACGGTCGTCGAGAAGGCGCCGTGGGTCGATGTCGTCTTCGGCACCCACAACATGGGCTCGCTGCCGAAGCTCCTCGAGCGCGCGCGACACAACGAAGAGGCCGAGCTCGAGATCCTCGAGTCGCTCGATGTCTTCCCGTCGACGCTGCCGACCAAGCGCGACAGCGTGTACAGCGGGTGGGTCTCGATCTCGGTGGGCTGCAACAACACCTGCACGTTCTGCATCGTTCCGAGCCTGCGCGGCAAAGAGAAGGACCGTCGCCCCGGCGACATCCTCAGCGAGATCCGGCTGCTCGTCGAAGACGGCGCGATCGAGGTCACGCTGCTCGGCCAGAACGTGAACTCCTACGGGGTGGAGTTCGGTGATCGTCAGGCGTTCGGCAAGCTCCTGCGTGCCGCCGGCGAGATCGAGGGTCTCGAGCGGATCCGGTTCACGAGCCCTCATCCCGCCGCCTTCACCGACGACGTCATCGATGCGATGGCCGAGACGCCCGCCGTGATGCCGCAGCTGCACATGCCGCTGCAGTCCGGCAGCGACCGCATCCTCAAGGCGATGCGCCGTTCGTACCGTTCGGAGCGCTTCATCGGCATCCTCGACCGGGTGCGCGCGCGCATCCCGCACGCCGCCATCTCCACCGACATCATCGTGGGCTTCCCGGGCGAGACCGAAGAGGACTTCCAGGAGACGCTGCGGGTCGTCGAACAAGCGCGGTTCGCGAGCGCCTTCACCTTCCAGTACTCGATCCGCGAGGGCACCCCCGCGGCGACGATGGAGGAGCAGGTGCCCAAGGAGATCGTGCAGGAGCGCTACGAGCGCCTCGTCGCGCTGCAGGAGCGCATCAGCTTGGAAGAGAGCCAGAAGCAGGTCGGTCGCCGGCTCGAGGTGCTCGTCTCCGCCGGCGAGGGCAAGAAGGATGCGGCCACGCGCCGGCTCACCGGGCGTGCCGAAGACAACCGGCTCGTGCATTTCGAGGTTCCCGAAGGCTCGCCGGCGCCACGTCCCGGTGATGTCGTCTCGGTCGTGGTGACGCACGCGGCGCCCTTCCACCTCCTGGCCGATGCGCCGGACGGTGCCCCGCTCGCGATCCGGCGCACGCGTTCGGGCGACGCGTGGGATCGGGCCGAGGCCGATTCCTGCGGTGTGCCCGCCCCCGCAGGCTCCGGCCCGAAGGCGGTCTCGCTGGGTCTTCCCTCGCTTCGTCGGGACCAGTGATGCCCGCGCCCCGGTTGTGGATCGTGGCCGGGGCCACCGGCACGGGGAAGACCGGGATCTCGCTCGCGCTGGCCGAGGAACTCCGCGGCAGGGGCCGGGCGGCCGAGATCGTCAACGCGGACGCCATGCAGCTGTATCGCGGCATGGACATCGGAACGGCGAAGCTGCCCGTCGCCGAGCGGCGCGGCATCCCGCACCACCTCTTCGACGTGCTCGAGGTGACCGAGGAAGCCGCTGTGGCGGACTATCAGTCGCGCGCCCGGCAGGTGATCGAGGCGATCAACGCCCGCGGGGCCGACGCGATCCTCGTCGGAGGTTCCGGGCTGTACGTCTCGGCGGTCGCGTACGACTTCCGCTTTCCTCCGCGTGACCAAGCGCTGCGGGCGTCGCTGGAAGCTGAGTTGGACGAGGTCGGTCCCGGCGTGCTGTACGAGCGCCTCCGTGGCATGGACCCGGTCACCGCGGAACGCGTCGATCCGCACAACGGTCGACGGATCGTACGGGCGCTCGAGATCCTGGCGCAGGGCGCCACGACGCACGGCGCCGCGCTGCCCGAAGACCCGCGTCTCTGGCACCCGCGGACGCAGCTGCTGGTCGCGCATGAAGAGCGCGACGTCCTCGTACCGCGTCTGGACGCGCGCGTCGAGCGGATGTGGCGCGACGGCCTGCTCGGCGAGGTCGTCGGCCTGCGCGAACGGGGGCTCGACGCGGGCGTCACGGCGCGCCGGGCCATCGGATACGCACAGGCCATCGGTGAGCTCGACGGCCTGCTGAGTCGCGACGAGGCGATCGCGCAGACGCAGGCGCTCACCCGCCGGTACGCCCGTCGCCAGGTCTCCTGGTTCCGCCGTTACACGGCGGCCCGTCGGGTCACCGCGGGCACGGCGGCGGCGGATATCGTCGAGGGGTGACGACGCTCCGCATCCGGCCCTTCGCTGTCGCCGACACCGAGCCGGTCGTCGCGCTGTGGCACGAGGCGGGGCTGACCCGGCCATGGAACGATCCGTACCGCGACATCGAGCGCAAGCTCGCCGTGCAACCGGAGCTGTTCCTCGTCGCGACGAACGAGGAGCGCGTCTGCGGCTCGGTCATGGCCGGCTACGACGGCCACCGCGGCTGGCTGTACTACCTTGCGGTCGATCCCGCCCACCGCGGCAGCGGAGTCGGTCGTCGGCTCGTGCGCGAGGCCGAGGAGCGTCTCTCGGCGATGGGGTGCCCGAAGATCCAGCTCATGGTGCGGCCGGAGAACTCCCGTGCGCGCGGGTTCTACGAGGCCCTGGGTTATGAGGAGTTCGACACCTGGGCCACCGGGAAGCGCCTCATCGCCGACGAACCGGACCTGCGCCGCCCGTAGACTGGCGGAATGTCGCGCACGCTCCCGTTCACCAAGGGCCACGGAACCGGGAACGACTTCGTGATCCTCTCCGATCCCGACGGAGAGCTCGATCTCAGCGACGACCAGATCGCGGTGCTCTGCGATCGCCGATTCGGCATCGGCGCGGACGGACTCCTTCGTGTCGTGCGGTCGGCTCGGATCGCCGAGGGTGCGGACGCTGCTGCAGCCGGCGCCGAGTGGTTCATGGACTACCGCAACGCCGACGGGTCCAAGGCCGAGATGTGCGGCAACGGCACGCGTGTGTTCGCGCGTTTCCTCGAGGACCAGGGCCTCGCGTCTGTCGACGTGCCGCTGCGCATCGGCACGCGCGCCGGGGTCAAGACGCTCACGCGCAGCGAACGCGGCTTCGAGGTGGATCTGGGAGAGTGGGTCGTCGACGAGAACGACGTGCTCGTGCGTGCCCGCGGTCTGGATGTCGCGCGTCCGGGTCAGCCGGTGGACGTCGGCAATCCCCATGTCGTCGTGGCGCTGTCGTCCGAGGCCGAGCTGGAGGCGCTCGATCTGACCGTCCAGCCCCTGCTCGACCCGCAGCCGCCCGCCGGCGCCAACATCGAGTTCGTCGTTCCCAGCGATCCGCTCGTCGTGGGCGGCGTGGGCGGGATCCGGATGCGGGTCTTCGAGCGGGGCGTCGGCGAGACGCTCAGTTGCGGGACCGGCGTCGCCGCCGCAGCTCTCGCGGTGCGCCACTGGGCAGGGCCCGCAGCACCCGAGGCGTGGGTCGTGGACGTGCCCGGCGGGACGCTGGGCGTGCGCATGCACGACGGGCACGTGCTGCTGTCGGGGCCGGCCTCACTGGTCTTCCACGGCGAGGTCACGCTGGCCTAGCGGGATGCGGTGCGCGCTCGACCCCTGGCGGCCGCGGCGCCCACCACGCCCATCACGAGCAGCACGAGCGTGGCGGTGAGCACGGGCACGAAGCCCGCGGCGGCACCCAGGTTCTGCGCGAGCAATCCGGAAAGCGCGGAGCCCGCCGCGATGCCGAGGACGATGCCGCTCGTCGTAAGCGTCAGCAGGATGCCGGCCCGCCCCTCGTCTGCGGCGTCGCCCACGACCCGGAAGATCGTCAGCAGCAGGGGGCCTTGGAAGGCGCCTGCGATGAGTCCGGCGCCGACGATCCACACGACGTCGTCGGCCACGAGCATGAGCGACGCGCCCACCGCCATCCCGCAGGCGGCCACGCTCCAGCGGGTCCAGGTGCCGACGCGCTCGGGAACGAGCACCATCGACAGGGTGGTGATGGCCGAGCCGACCGCCATGACCGCGTAGAGCAGCGCACCCGCATCCGGGATGCCGATGCGCTCTGCGAAGGCGGTCAGTCCGGTCTGGCTCGCACCGAAGAACATGCCCATCGCCAGCATCCCGACCAGCGCGGTGACCAGCAGCGTCCGGCGTCCCGCGGGGGCGGTGGTCCGCGGCGGCGCCTGCCTTCTGCGCGGGACGCTTCGGTGCGTGCGGTGCACGGCGAACTGCGTCGCGAAAGCGACCACGAGCGCGCCCGCGAGCAGGGTGGCCGCCTGCGGCGACACGAAGGCGGCGGTCAGACCCACGATGGCCGGCCCGAAGATGTAGGAGATCTCGTCGATGACGCCCTCGAAGGCGAAGGCGGTCGGCAGATCGTCCGGCGCGAGGGAGAGCCACCGGGTGCGGGAGAACGCGCCGACCTGCGGCAGGCTCAGCCCGATTCCGGCGGCGAGAGCGACCGCCCCGCCGTCGGGTACGTGCCCGGCGCCCCACGTCAGGAGAACCAGCAGCGCGACGTGCACGACCACACCGGCGAGCAGAACGGGCCGCTGCCCGATGCGGTCCGCGATCGCGCCGGAGGCGGGAGCGCCGACGGCCTCGCCGATCGCGGCGGCCGCCGCTGCGAAGCCGCCGACGGCGATCGACCCCGTGGCGGAGGTCACGAGCGTCAGGACGGCGAGCGGGACCATCGACAGGGGAAGACGCCCCAGGCTCGTGGCCACCAGGTAGTCCCAGCCGGCGATGCGCGGCAGGGCACGGTACGAGCGGATGCCGACGGAAGTGGGGGAGGGCATGGGGAAACTCCGATCGGCGCATCCCCCGCCCGAACTGCGCCCTCAGCCCATCAGTCGTTGTGAGCCGAGCGTATCACCGTCAAGGCAGCGGGATGGGAGCGGTGACCTCTGTCCCGTGGCGACGGATCTTGAGCACCCGGAAGCCGCGCGCCGTCGCGGTGCGGTGCACGCTGAAGCCTGCGGGGAAGGATGCGGCGAGCCAGCGCTGAAGCGAATCGGCGCCGAGGTTGCGTGCGACCACGAGCCACGCGTCGGATCGTTCGTCCAATCGCGGGATCCAGCGCTCGAGCATGCCGTGCAGTTCGTTCTTGCCGACACGGATCGGAGGATTCGAGCGGATCGTGCGGAAGGCGATGTCGTCGGGAACATCGTCGGGGGTCACAGCGTTCACATTGGTGAGGCCGAGGTTCTCCGCGTTGCGGCGGACGAGATCGAGCGCCCGTTGGTTGACATCGACCGCCCACACCGTGGCGTGTGGGGAGGAAAGCGCCAGCGAGAGCGAGATCGGGCCCCAGCCGCATCCGAGGTCGAGGAAGTGGCCGCCGGCCGGAGGCGGCGGCGTGTTGCTCAGCAGCACGGCGGTGCCCGCATCCAGTCGATCCGGGCTGAACACTCCACCGGCCGTCGTCACATCGATGTCGCGACCGGCCACGGTCACACGGATGGTGCGGAGGTTCTCGGGACTGGCGGGTGACGCGGTGAAGTAGTGGTCACTCCCCATACACGAAGCGTAGCGGTAAGTCTCCGAAGGCGGGAGGCTAGAGTGAGCGGGCGCGAGACGCCCCGAAAGGAAACGATGACAGAAACACCCCCGTCCACCGACGAGCAGCGGCTCGACGACGTCGACCGGGTGCTCTCGCGAGCGGACTCTCGCGCACGGATGCGCGGCCCCGTGGCCGGAGCGCAGGCGCTGCAGGATGCGGCGACCGTCGCCGACGGCTTCGGCGACGGCGATCAGTTCGACCGCGAGGAGCGCCAGGCGCTGCGCCGCGTCGGAGGCCTGTCGACCGAGCTCGAGGACGTCACGGAGGTCGAGTACCGCCAGCTGCGGCTCGAGAACGTCGTCCTCGTGGGCGTCCACCCGCAGGGGGCGACCGAGGACGCCGAGAACTCGCTGCGCGAGCTCGCAGCCCTCGCCGAGACGGCGGGCGCCGTCGTCCTCGACGGCGTGCTGCAGCGCCGACCGCATCCCGACCCCGCGACGTACATCGGTCGGGGCAAGGCGGAGGAGCTGCGCGACATCGTGGCGGCCGTCGGTGCCGACACCGTCATCGCCGACACCGAGCTCGCCGCCAGCCAGCGGCGCGCGCTCGAAGACGTCGTCAAGGTCAAGGTGATCGATCGCACCACAGTGATCCTCGACATCTTCAGCCAGCACGCGAAGAGCCGCGAGGGCAAGGCGCAGGTCGAGCTCGCGCAGCTCGAGTACCTTCTGCCGCGCCTGCGCGGTTGGGGTGAGTCGATGAGCCGGCAGGCCGGCGGTCAGGTCGGCGCCGGCGGTGCCGGTATGGGCTCGCGCGGACCCGGTGAGACGAAGATCGAGCTCGACCGCCGCCGCATCCGCACCCGGATGGCGCAGCTACGTCGTCAGATCCGGGACTTCGCCCCGGCCCGTGACGCCAAGCGTGCCGAGCGCAAGCGCAACACGATCCCTGCCGTGGCGATCGCCGGGTACACGAACGCCGGCAAGTCCAGCCTCCTGAACCGCCTCACACGCGCGGGCGTCCTGGTGGAGAACGCGCTGTTCGCCACGCTGGATGCCACCGTTCGACGCTCGGTGACCGAGGACGGGCGCATCTACACGCTGACCGACACCGTCGGGTTCGTCCGCAATCTCCCGCACCAGCTGGTCGAGGCGTTCCGTTCGACGCTCGAGGAGGTCGGCGACGCCGACGTCATCGTGCACGTCGTCGACGGCTCGCATCCCGATCCCGCCGCGCAGCTGGCCACCGTCCACGACGTGATCGGCGACGTGGGGGCGCGCGACACGCGTGAGATCGTCGTGTTCAACAAGGCCGACCTCATCGACGACGACGCGCGGCTCCTGCTGCGGGGTCTCGTGCCCGCAGCGGTGTTCGTGTCGTCTCGCACGGGCGAGGGCATCGACGAGCTCCGTCGGGTCATCGAGGATGCGCTTCCGTTGCCGGAGGTCGAGCTGCGGGTCCTGCTGCCGTACGATCGCGGCGACCTGGTCTCGGCCGTGCACGAGCACGGGATGATCTACGAGGAGACGCACGAGGCGGAGGGCACAGCCCTGCACGCTCGTGTCGGCGCCGCGCTCGCCGGCAGGCTCGAGGACTTCCTCGCCTGAGCCCCGCTCACTCGCCGTCGAGGGCGGGCAGGAGCACGAACAGCTCCGGATCATCCGCCGTGGCGGTGAAGCCCGCCCGTCGGAGGGTCTCGGTCCACTCCGAGGTGCGGGGGCGGGCGAACAGGGGCCGCACAGGCTCGCGGGAGACGACGACGCCGAGGTCGCGATCCGCGTGCTCGGTGTGAGTCTCGTGGTCGATGAACACCTCTCGCCCGTCCGGACCGTCGGCGACGCGCAACGCGCCGATCGAGAGCGCAAGCTCGGGCGCGTCCGCGGCGAAGCCGAACACCTCGCCGAGGAACGCGAGCTCCGAGGTGAGGGCGTCGATGGTCGTCTCCCGGCGTCGGAACCCGTGTCCCTCGCCCTCGTACAGGACGTAGGCGTGCGGGACGCCGTGGTGGCGCAGCGCGTCGCGGATGGCCTCGGCCTGCGCGGGCGGGACGACCCGGTCCTCGGTGCCCTGCAGGATCAGCAACGGCACCCGGAAGCGTTCGGGATGCGTCAACGGCGAGCGTTCGACGTAGACCTCCTCCGTCTCCGGCAGAGGACCGATGAGCCCGTCGAGATAGCGCGACTCGAACTCGTGCGTATCCGCCACGAGCGCGCGTGCGTCGCCGACGCCGTAGCGGGAGATTCCCGCGGCGAAGATGTCGCCGCCCGTCAGCGCCGACAGCACCGTCCAGCCGCCGGCCGACCCTCCCTCGATCGCGAGGCGGTCCGGGTCTGCGAGGCCGGCCGCGGCGAGGTGTCGGGCCGCCGCGATCACGTCGTCCACGTCGGCGACGCCCCACTGGCCGCGCAGCCGCTCACGGTAGGCGCGCCCGTAGCCGGTCGATCCGGAGTAGTTGACATCGAGCACTCCGATGCCCCGGCTCGTGAAGAAGGCGATCTTGCGGGACGCAGCGGGACCCACGTGCGCGGTCGGACCGCCGTGCACCCACACGAGGCAGGGGGCGAGCTCGTCGTCGGGCCCGCGGAGCTCCGGATGCGTCGGCGGGTAGAAGTAGGCGTGCACGGGACCGTGGACTCCGTCGGCGGTCATCGTGCGGGGTGCGGGCAACCACGCTTCGAGCGCGGAGAGGTCGTCGCCGGCCAGCCGTTCCGGCGGTGCCGCGCCGTCCGCATCCACGAGCCAGAGTCCGAGCGGGGCGGATGCGGAAGCCGTCGTGACGAGCAGGCGCGTACCGCGCGCATCCTCGAGGAATGTCTGGGAGGCACCGTCCACGCCGACGGAGCGGATCGTGCCGTCGGCGGGATCGATCACCACCACCGAGTCCTCGCCGTTCGTGCGCACAGCGACGATCCGTCCGTCCTCGAGCGGCGCGAACCACCGCATCCCGAGCGTCCACAGCGCGCCGCCGGTGTCGGCGTCGTCGTGGGTGAGGGTGCTGTGCTCGCCGGTGTCCGGGCGCACGCGCTGGACCTGCCACCGCCCCGACGCGTCGTCGAGGTACAGCAGCTCGTCGGAACCGCTCCACACCGGTTGGAGGGCCGACGCCGCGCCGTCCGTCACGCTCATCGCGTCGACGACCACACCGTCGCGCAGCCGCCCGACGCGCAGGCGGGTGCGGTCCCAGGGCAGGTCGGGGTGATTCCAGCCGATCCAGGCGAGATGGCGACCGTCAGGGGACAGCGCGGGCTGGGCGACGAAGTCGTCACCGTCGGCGACGACGCGCGCGCCGGAGCCGTCCAGCGCGATCTCCACGATGGCTCGTTCCCCTCCGGAGGCTGCCGTGCGCTCCCGCACTGCGAGCAGACGCCCCGCGGCCCACACGAGGCCGCCGAACGCCGTGTCGTCCTCACCGGGCGTGAGGGGCATCGGGGCGCCGTCGTCATCGAGCGCGTACACGCGCTGGTCGCTGCCCTCCACGAACAGCAGCCGGCCGTCGTCGGTGGCGCACCACGCGCCACCGCCGTACTCGTGCACGCGCGAGCGCGCACTCCAGGGCGCGGGGAGGACGTCGCGGGTCCCTCCGTCCCCCTGACGGCGGCGAACCGCCATCCGCCCGCCCTCGTCCGGCACCGACTGGGCCCACCAGATCTCGTCGCCGACGAAACGCGCGCCGTCGAAGCGGGTCGCGGCGCCCGCGACGTCGGCGGCTGAGATGGGGGACGGCCAGGAACCGTAAGAGCTGGAGGCGGTCATGTCTCCACGCTACGCGGCGGCCCGCCGACAGCCCAGCGGAAGGAGGGGAGTCGAAGAGGTCAGACGGCGCGCATCAGCGCGACGACCTTTCCGAGGACGACGGCGTCGTCGCCGAGGATCGGCTCGAAGGCCGTGTTGCGCGGCAGCAGCCACACGTGTCCGTCGCGGCGCCGGAACGTCTTCACGGTCGCCTCCCCGTCGAGCATCGCGGCGACGATGTCGCCGTTGTCCGCCGTCGGCTGCGAACGCACCACGACCCAATCGCCGTCGCAGATCGCGGCGTCGATCATCGAGTCTCCCGACACCTTCAGCATGAACAGGTCGCCCTTGCCCACGAGCTGGCGAGGCAGCGGGAAGATCTCTTCGACCTGCTGGTCGGCCGTGATCGGCACGCCCGCCGCGATCCGACCCACGAGAGGGACCAGAGCGGCGTCGCCCACGGCGGGGGCCGCATCGGCCGGGTTCTCCGTGGCGGTGCCCGGCAGGTCGATCAGGACCTCCATGGCGCGCGTCTTGCCGGGGTCGCGCCGCAGGTAGCCGGAGAGCTCCAGCTGGTTGAGCTGGTGAGTGACGCTCGAGAGCGACTTCAGTCCGACCGCGTCTCCGATCTCGCGCATGCTCGGCGGGTAACCGTGGCGTGCGATCGAGTGCTGGATGACCTCGAGGATCGCGAGCTGCTTGTCGCTGAGGCTCTTGCGCCGGCGGGTCTGCGGCTTCTGGTTGGTGGCCATACGGCGCTCCCGTCGGGTCGGCTCCGTTCGAATGTCGGAGGTCGGTGATTCGGTGTCCTCAGCCAAACCGTAGCGGGAATCGGCGGCGATCCAGTCCTTGGACAGGGCGTGTCGTCTTCGAAACTCAGCCGGTTGTGCGATCGCTTGACAGTACCGTAAATCGAAGATAGCTTCGGAAGAGAAGTTCGTACCCGGCTCTCCCGGCCGGAGGGTCGGGTACGAATCTCTTCCCGTCCTGAAGGAGTCGTCATGAGCACGATCGAGTTCGCCGCCCCCGTCGCCACCCGCCTGCGCCTGACCGCGCGCGGTCGTCGGGTGCTCGCCTGGCTCGTCGCTCTGCCCGTCGTCGCGGCGGTGGCCGTCGGTGTGATCAGCGGTGGATCCGCGCTCGCCTCCCGCGAGCCCAGCGCAGCCGCCGGCTCGTTCGAGATGGTGACAGTGATGGCCGGGGAGTCGCTGTGGTCGATCGCGGAGGAGGTCGCGCCGCAGGACGACCCGCGTGACGTCGTCGACGCGATCATGCGGCTCAACACCCTCCCGGGCGCGCAGGTGAGCGCTGGTCAGCGTCTGGCGATCCCGGCGGAGTACACCTCGGGCGAGTGAGGCGCTGCGCGGTTCTACGATGGACCGCGTGACCATCAGCCTCGATGATTTGCCGATCCGCGACGACCTGCGCGGGCTCAAGCCCTACGGTGCCCCCCAAGCGCCGCTTCCGGTGGCGTTGAACGTCAACGAGAACACGCATCCGGTCCCGGCTGACGTGTCGGCCGACATCCTCGCGTCGATCGGCGCCGCTCTCGAACAGGTCAACCGCTATCCCGACCGCGAGTTCACGCACTTGCGCGAGGCGTTCGCCCGATATCTGGGCGGCGGGTTGACGGCGGAGCAGATCTGGGCGGCGAACGGATCCAACGAGGTGCTGCAGCACGTCCTGCAGGCGTTCGCGGGTCCTGGGCGCACGGCCTTCGGCTTCGCCCCCACGTACTCGATGTATCCCCTGCTGACCCGGGCGACGGGGGCGAGCTGGGTCGCCGGGACACGTGCCGACGACTACAGCCTGAGTGCCTCATCCGCCGCGGAGCAGGTGCGTCAGGAGGACCCGGACGTGATCTTCCTCTGCGCGCCGAACAATCCCACCGGCACGCCGATGACGCTCGACGTCATCGAGGCGGTGTACGCCGCCAGCCGCGGCATCGTCATCGTGGACGAGGCGTATCAGGAGTTCGCCCCGCGGGGCACCGTGTCGGCGACCTCTCTCCTGCCCGGGCGCGAGCGGCTCGTCGTCTCCCGCACGATGAGCAAGGCGTTCGCCTTCGCGGGTGCGCGCGTGGGCTACCTCGCCGCCGATCCCGCCGTCGTCGACGCGCTTCGTCTGGTGCGACTGCCGTACCACCTCAGCGCGCTGACCCAGGCGGCGGCGGAGGCGGCGCTGCGTCACGCCGACACGATGCTCGGCATGGTCGACGAGATCGTCGCCCAGCGCGATCGCATCAGTCGCGAGCTGACCGCGATGGGGTACCGCCCGCACGAATCGTGGACCAACTTCGTGCTGTTCGGCGGTGTCACCGACCCCGCGGCTGTGTGGCAGGCGCTCTACGAGCGCGGCGTCCTCATCCGCGACGTCGGCATCCCCGGCCACCTGCGTGTCACGGCGGGAACCGAGGCCGAGATGACCGCGTTCCTGGCTGCCATGGCGTCGATAGACTCGCAGGCATGACCGCGCAGCCCGTCCCTCACCGCACTGCAGAGCTCAGCCGGGCCACGAGCGAGTCGCAGATCGAGCTCTCGCTCGACCTCGACGGCACCGGGAAGAGCTCGATCTCGACGAGCGTTCCGTTCTTCGATCACCTGTTGACGGCGTTCGCCAAGCACTCCCTCACCGATCTGACGGTGCGGGCCACGGGTGACACCCACATCGACGCGCACCACACCGTGGAGGATGTCTCGATCGTGCTCGGTCAGGCCATCCGGGCCGCGCTGGGGGACAAGAGCGGTATCGCGCGCTACGGCGACGCGCTCGTGCCCCTGGACGAGGCGCTCGCACAGGCGGTCGTCGACATCAGCGGTCGTCCCTACCTCGTCCACCACGGTGAGCCCGAGGGGTACGCCTTCCACCTGATCGGCGGCCACTTCACCGGGTCCCTCGTGCGACACGCGTTCGAGGCGATCGCCTACAACGCCGCGCTCACGGTGCACGTCCGCGTGCTCGGCGGTCGCGACCCGCACCACATCGCCGAGGCGGAGTTCAAGGCGTTCGCGCGCGCCTTCCGCCAGGCCAAGGCGCTCGACCCGCTGGTCGACGGCATTCCCAGCACGAAGGGCGCCCTGTGACCGACGCTCCGCTCGTCGCGGTCCTGGACTACGGGTCGGGCAACGTCCACTCCGCCGTCAAGGCGCTGGCCGCTGCCGGCGCCGACGCGCGGCTGACTGCCGACCGCGGCCTGATCCAGGATGCAGACGGCCTGCTCGTACCGGGTGTGGGGGCCTTCCGAGCGGTGGCAGAGGCCCTGCGGGCCAGCAAGGGTGACGAGCTGATCGGCCGGCGCTTGGCCGGAGGACGTGCCGTCCTGGGCATCTGCGTCGGCATGCAGGTGCTCTTCGAGCACGGCGTCGAACGCGGAGACGCGACCGACGGGTTGGGGGAGTGGCCCGGAACGGTCACCGAGCTCGACGCCCCCGTGCTGCCGCACATGGGCTGGAACACGGTCTCGCCGGAGGCGGGCTCGCGCCTGTTCGCGGGGCTGGAGGACGAGCGCTTCTACTTCGTCCACTCCTTCGCAGCGCAGCAGTGGACGATGCCGCCGCAGGCGCCGTTCGCCGAACCGGTGCTCACGTGGACCACGCACGGCTCCCCGTTCCTCGCCGCCGTGGAGAACGGGCCGCTCAGCGCGACGCAGTTCCACCCCGAGAAGTCGGGTGCTGCGGGCATCCGTCTGCTCTCCAATTGGATCAGCACACTACGACCCCAGTAGTCTCTTACCTCGTGCCGCACGCCGGGGATCCGCCGGGTGCGCGAGCGCACGAGGAGCCATGAACGATTTCGCGTCCACCCCTGAACTCATCCTTCTGCCTGCGGTCGATGTCGCCGACGGGAAGGCCGTCCGCCTCACCCAGGGCGAGGCCGGCAGCGAGACCAGCTATGGCGACCCGGTCGATGCCGCCGTCGAGTGGGCGCGGCAGGGCGCGCAGTGGATCCATCTCGTCGACCTCGACGCGGCGTTCGGTCGCGGCAACAATGCGGCCGTGATGCGTCGTGTCATCAAGCAGGTCAAGGGCGTGCAGGTCGAGCTGTCGGGCGGGATCCGCGACGACGAGAGCCTCGACGCCGCCCTCGAGTCGGGCGCCGCGCGCATCAACCTCGGCACGGCGGCACTGGAGAACCCCGAGTGGGCGGCCGACGTCATCGGCCGCTACGGCGAGGCCGTCGCCGTCGGCCTGGACGTGCGGGGCACGACCCTCGCCGCCCGCGGGTGGACCCGCGAGGGCGGCGACCTCTGGGCCGTGCTCGACCGCCTGGAGGATGCGGGCTGCAGCCGCTACGTCGTGACGGACGTCACGAAGGACGGAACGCTGCGCGGCCCGAACGTGGAACTGCTGCGCGAGGTCACGACGCGCACCCCCAAGCCGGTCGTCGCCTCGGGCGGGATCTCGAGCCTCGACGACATCGCCGCGCTTCGCGAGCTGGTGCCGCTGGGCGTCGAGGGCGCCATCGTGGGCAAGGCCCTCTACGCCGGCGCGTTCACGCTGGCCGAGGCGCTGGATGTCGCAGGGCGCTGACGCGAGCTGCGGACACGACTCCGCGGGCGTTCCCTGGGAGGGGCGCCGTTTTCAGCCGAACACCCACGCGGGTGACGACGGCTCCGCGGATGCGACGCTGCTCGCTGCGCTGACCGCGTTCCGCGCGGGCGAGGGCGACGCCGTCGCTGTCGTCGACGCCTATCGCCACGCTCGCCTGCTGATCCCCCTCATCGCCGAGAAGGGGGAGGAAGGTACGGCTCCGGGCGGGATGCGCGTGGACAAGACGCAGGAGCTGTCGATCGTCACGGTCGCCGGACCCGACGGACGCCGCGTCCTTCCGGTGTTCAGCTCCGTAGAGACCATGGCCCGGTGGGACCGGTCGGCGAGGCCCGTGCCTGCCGACGGCGTCCGCACCGCACTCGCGGCCGCCGACGACGACACCGATCTGATCGTCATCGATCCGGGCTCTCCCACGGAGTTCGTGCTGCGCCGGCCCGCCGTCTGGGCGATCGGTCAGGAGCACGCGTGGGAGCCGAGCCCGGTGTCGCCCGAGGTCTTCGCGGGGCTGCAGGAGAGCATCGGCGGCGAGCTCGCCGTGCTCGACCTCTCGGTCGCCGCGGGCGACCCCGATGCGCGTCTGCGCGGTCCGGAGCTGATCGTCGAGCTGCTCTTGGTCGATGGTCTCGACAAGGAGCAGCTCGACGCGGTCCTGGCCCGCCTCGCCCGCCGCTGGTCGGTCGATGACCGCGTCGCGGTGCTCGTCGACTCGTTGACGGTCAAGCTCCGCCGGTCGCGCTGAGCCGACCGCGTCCGCTCAGGTGACCGGGCCCGTCCACTTCTCGCCCGGACCCTTGCCGATCGGGTCGGGGATCACCGATGCCTCGCGGAACGCGAGCTGCACCGAGCGCAGTCCGTCGCGCAGTGATCGCGCGTGCATGTCGCTGATCTCCGGCGCTCCGGCCGTGATGAGACCCGCGAGGGCATTGATGAGCTTGCGCGCCTCGTCGAGGTCGGTCTGCGTCTCGGGGTCGTCGGCGAGGCCCACCTTGACGGCCGCGGCGCTGAGCAGGTGCACGGCGGTGGTGGTGATGACCTCCACCGCGGGCACGTCCGCGATGTCGCGGGATGCCGCAGTGGCCGCGGCCTCCTGACGCTCCCAGCGCTCCTGGTTGGCGCGTGCCTGCGCGTCGATGTCGGCGGCCTGGTCGTACTCAGTCGAGTCCACGTTGCTCTTTCTGCTAAAGTGGGCGAGCACCGGAGCGTCTGCTCCGATCGAAAGAGGATCACATCCCACCCGCGCTTGCCGCTCCAGGCTACCGGGTCATTGCACTCCGCCTCCTCCCGAGGGGGCAGTCAGGGTGCGAGAAAGCCGGCGCTTCGCGTCGTGCCGGGTGGCGTGGTCTTCTTCCGCCCGGGAATGTCGTCGACATCCCGGTGGCCCCATCCGCTACGTCAGAGGAGTTCCGCATCAGCGATCCCCGCACCAACGACCGCATCCGCGTTCCCGAGGTCCGCCTCGTCGGACCCGCGGGTGAGCAGGTCGGCGTCGTCCGCATCGAGGTGGCGCTGCGCCTGGCCCAAGAGGCCGACCTCGATCTCGTCGAGGTGGCCCCGAACTCGAAGCCCCCCGTGGTCAAGATCATGGACTACGGCAAGTTCAAGTACGAGGCTGCGCAGAAGGCCAAGGAAGCGCGTCGCAATCAGGCCAACACCGTCCTCAAAGAGGTGCGTTTCCGCCTGAAGATCGAAGCTCACGACTACATCACCAAGCTCAAGCGCGCCGAGGGCTTCCTGCAGGCCGGCGACAAGGTCAAGGCGATGATCCTGTTCCGCGGGCGCGAGCAGTCGCGTCCCGAGCAGGGTGTGCGTCTGCTGCGCAAGTTCGCAGAGGACGTCGCCGAGTTCGGCACCGTGGAGTCCAACCCCACGATCGACGGACGCAACATGGTCATGGTGGTCGCCCCGCACAAGAACAAGTCCGAGGCGAAGGCGGAGCAGAACGCTCAGCGCGCGGCGAACAAGGAAGCCGCCCGTCAGGCACGCACCGGGGATGCCCCGGAGCCTGCCACCGCAGACGCGGCCGAATAAGGCCACACACCTGATCCCGCGCCACGCGGGAGTCACAACGAAGGAAGAGAAGATGCCGAAGCAGAAGACCCACTCGGGTGCCAAGAAGCGCTTCAAGCTGACCGGAAGCGGCAAGCTCATGAAGCAGCAGGCGGGCATGCGTCACAACCTCGAGGGCAAGTCGAGCCGTCGCACCCGTCGTCTGAACCAGGAGCAGGTCCTGGCTCCCGGTGACGCCAAGCAGGCCAAGAAGCTCCTCGGCCTCTGATCGCCGACGCACGTAAGTAAGGGAAAGAAATGGCTAGAGTCAAGCGGGCGGTAAACGCCCACAAGAAGCGTCGCGTCATCCTCGAGCGCGCCTCCGGTTACCGCGGTCAGCGTTCGCGCCTGTACCGCAAGGCCAAGGAGCAGGTCACCCACTCGCTGGTCTACGCGTACCGTGACCGTCGCAAGCGCAAGGGCGACTTCCGCCGCCTCTGGATCCAGCGCATCAACGCCGCTGCCCGCCAGAACGGCATCACTTACAACCGCTTCATCCAGGGCCTCGGCCTCGCGGGTGTGCAGGTCGACCGCCGCATCCTGGCCGAGCTCGCCGTGAACGAGCCCGCCACGTTCGCGTCGCTCGTGGCGACGGCGAAGGCGGCTCTGCCGTCCGACGTCAACGCCGCCAAGGCCTCGGCGTAATCAGAACACCCCGAAGGGGCGTCCTCCTTACGGAGGGCGCCCCTTCGGCGTACCCGCGTCACCCTAGACTGGGAACGTGCTGGAGAATCCCCGATCCCCACGCGTTCGCGCCGTCGCCAAACTCGCCAAGCGGGCTGCCCGCGACGAGACGGGCCTGTTCCTTCTCGAGGGCCCGCAGGCGGTGCGCGAAGCCCTCGCCTTCCGACCCGAGAGCATCGTGGAGCTGTTCGCGACCCCGACCGCCCTCGAGCGACACCAGGACCTACGAGATGCCGCGGCGGAGGCAGGTCTCGAGATCGAGTACACGGCCGAGCCGGTGCTCGAGGCGATGGCCGATACCGTCACGCCGCAGGGGATCGTCGCCGTCGCCCGTCAGTTCCCCACATCGCTGCGCGACGTGCTGGCAGCCGGGCCTCGCCTGCTCGCCATCAGCGAGGAGGTGCGCGATCCCGGCAACCTCGGAACCATCATCCGCGCGGCCGACGCGGCGGGCGCCGACGCGGTCGTGCTGACCGGGCGCACCGTGGATCCCTACAACCCGAAGGTGGTCCGCGCGACCACCGGCTCCCTCTTCCACATCGCGCTCGCCCGCGCCGGCGAGCTGGAGACCGCCGTCAGCGCCATCCGCACGGCGGGGCTCCGCGTCGTCGCGGCGGACGTCAAGGGGGAGGACCTCCTCGACGCGCGCGCAGCGGGCCTGCTCGCCCAGCCGACGGCGTGGCTGTTCGGCAACGAGGCGCGGGGCCTGGAGGACTCGGCGCTCGAGCTCGCGGATGCGGCGCTGCGGCTGCCGATCTACGGCAGCGCGGAGTCCCTCAACCTCGCAACCGCCGCGAGCGTGTGCCTCTACGAGTCCGCCTTCGCACAGCGCAGCTGACGCCTCGCCCAGACCGGGCGAACGTTAGAAGTCGGTGAGAGATCCGTTAAGAGGTCGGGTTGCGCGCTGGGGCGATTCATAGTCTGTCCAGATGACGCCCTCGGATGCCGCGCCCCCGACTTCGAACATCACCGTGCGTCGCGGCGACCCGTTGGTCGTCCTCAGCGACGTTCAGAAGCACTACGGCGACTTCCAGGCCCTCACCGATATCGACCTGACCGTCAACCGCGGTGAGGTCGTCGTGGTGATCGGGCCGTCCGGTTCCGGCAAGTCGACGCTGTGCCGCACGATCAACCGGCTCGAGACGATCACGAGCGGCACCATCACGATCGACGGCGAGAAGCTGCCGAGCGAGGGCAAGCAGCTCGCATCCCTCCGCGCGGACGTCGGCATGGTCTTCCAGTCGTTCAACCTCTTCTCGCACCTCACGATCCTCGAGAACGTCACACTCGGCCCGATCAAGGTCAAGGGCATGAAGAAGGCGGATGCCGAGCGCGAGGCGAAGACGCTTCTCGAGCGCGTCGGCGTCGCGCACCAGGCGAACAAGCTCCCCGCCCAGCTCTCCGGCGGACAGCAGCAGCGCGTCGCGATCGCCCGTGCCCTGGCCATGACGCCGAAGGTCATGCTCTTCGACGAGCCCACCAGCGCCCTGGACCCCGAGATGATCAACGAGGTCCTCGACGTCATGACCTCGCTCGCCGAGTCGGGCATGACCATGATCGTCGTGACGCACGAGATGGGTTTCGCGCGCAAGGCCGCCGACCGTGTCGTCTTCATGGCCGACGGGCGCATCGTCGAAGAGTCCGCTCCCGACGCCTTCTTCACCGCGCCCAAGAGCGAGAGGGCGAAGGAGTTCCTCTCGAAGCTCATCACTCACTGACCCCCGCACGTTCTTTCCGCACCAATCCCCCCACAGCAAGGAGAGAGAAATGCGCACCACACGACTGACCGCCCTTCTGGGACTCGCGGCCGTCGCCGCCCTCGGCCTCACGGCGTGCAACAGCGGATCGCCGACCCCCGGCGGTGCCGCCGGCGGCTCAGAAGGCACCGACGAGAGCTCGGTCTGGTTCGAGACCGCCAGCGACGTCTCGCTCGAGGGCAGCCCCACCTTCGACCGCATCACCGAGCGCGGTGGCGTGATCGTCGGCGTCAAGGAGGACCAGCCGGGACTCGGCTTCCTCGACGTCACGACCAACGAGCGCACCGGCTTCGACATCGACATCGCCCGGTGGATCGCCGCATCCCTCGGGTACGGCGAGGAAGACATCACCTTCCAGCCCATCGCCTCGGCGAACCGCGAGCAGGCGATCGTGAACGGCGACATCGACTACTACGTCGGCACCTACTCGATCACCGACAAGCGCAAGGAGCAGATCGACTTCGCCGGTCCCTACTTCATCACGGGTCAGGGTCTGCTCGTCGCCAGCGACAGCGACATCGCCAGCGAGGCGGACCTCGGCCCCGACACCAACGTGTGCTCGGCCACCGGGTCCACGCCCATCCAGAACATCAAGGCGAACTTCCCGGGCGTGCCCACGACCGAGTTCGACGTCTACTCGGCCTGCGTCGAGGCGCTGCTGAACGGCCAGGTGGATGCGGTCACCACCGACCAGGCGATTCTCATCGGCTACGCGGCCCTGTACCCGGACGAGCTCAAGGTCGTCGGTGAGCCGTTCAGCGAGGAGCGCTACGGCGTCGGCCTCGAGAAGGGCGACACCGTCCTGCTCGAGCACATCAACGAGATGTTCACCGACGGCGGCGACATCTGGCAGGCCATCTTCGACAAGAACCTCGGCGCGTCGGGGATCACCGTCGAGCAGCCCGCGGTCGACGCAGCCAGCTGACGGACCCTGAGGTGAGGGCGGTCTCCCCGGCGGGACCGCCCTCACCGGATCACGGTGAGGACCTCTGAGATGAACGTGATCGTCGACAACCTCGACATCTGGGGTGTCGCACTGCGCAACACGTTGCTGCTCTTCTTCGCGGGTGCGGCCATCGCGCTCGTGCTGGGCACGCTCGTGGGCGCGATGCGCGTCTCCCCGGTGCCGATCGCCCGCGCCGTCGGGACGGTGTACGTGAACATCGTGCGCAACACCCCGCTCACGGTCATCTTCTTCTTCTTCGCCTTCGGATACCCGGCGCTGGATCTGCCGAATCCGGGCTACACGGTGCTCGCGATCTGGGCGCTCGGCATCTACACCGCCACGTACGTCGCCGAGGTCCTGCGCTCCGGCATCAACACGGTGCCGGTCGGTCAGGCGGAAGCCGCTCGGGCGCTCGGGCTGACGTTCGGGCAGGTGATGACGCTCGTGATCATGCCGCAGGCGTTCCGCTCTGTGGTGCCGCCCATGATGAGCGTGCTCATCGCGCTGCTCAAGAACACGACCATCGCCGCCGGCTTCTCGGTGGCCGAACTCGGCGTCATCCGGGCGAATCTCAGCGAGCGGGGCGAGAACGCGCTCGTGGTGCTGTTGTGGGTCGCGGCGATCTTCGTGGTGATGGTGCTGGCGCTCTCACTCGTCCAGCGACGACTCGAGAACCGATGGAGGGTGGCGCGATGAGCTCCGTTCTGTACGATCTGCCCGGTCGTCGTGCGATCATCCGCAACCGGATCATCGGCGTCATCACCGTGCTCGTCATCCTCGGCCTCGGCGGTTTCGTCGTCTATCGATTCATCGAGACCGGTCAGTTCTCCGCCGAGAAGTGGTACATCTTCACCTTCGCGACCGTGTGGGAGCAGATCCTCGCGGCCACCGGGCGCACGCTCGCCGCGTTCGCCGCCGCCGCCGTGGCTTCCGTCGTCCTCGGATTCGTCCTGTCGCTGGGGCGCATGTCCGATCACGCCTGGGTGCGCTGGCCGGCTACGGCCATCATCGAGCTTTTCCGCGCGGTGCCCGTGCTGATCCTCATGATGCTGCTGTATTACGGGCTTCCGGTCGTGGGCGTACGCCTCGAGGCCTACTGGGCCGTCGTGATCGCACTCGCCGTGTACAACGGCTCCGTGCTCGCCGAGGTCATCCGCGCCGGCGTCGAATCGCTGCCGCGCGGACAGAGCGAAGCGGGATACGCGCTGGGGCTGCGCAAGGCCGGCGTGATGCGCCTCATCCTGCTCCCGCAGGCCGTCCGGGCGATGCTGCCGGTGATCGTCGCGCAGCTCGTCGTCACACTGAAGGACACGGCGCTCGGCTACATCATCACGTACAACGAGCTGCTCTACTACGCGCGGCTGATCGGCACGCAGGCGCAGTACGACCGACCGATCCTGCAAGCGGGAATGGTGGCGGCCGCGATCTACATCGCCCTGTGTCTCGTGCTCGCGGGCATCGCCAAGTGGGTCGAGGTCCGGATGCGTTCCTCGCAGCGTGCGGGGCGGGGGCCGCAGGCAGGGGCGTTGGGCCGGGCGACGACCGACACGGAGGTCATCGCGGCGCAGCGAGGTGCGGGGAAGTACGACTCGAGCGCCCTCTGAGCTCAGCGCACGCCGCGCGCGGTCAACGCTTCTCCGAGTTCGTCGGCGTGTTTGAGGGCGACGATGAGGAACGGCACGACGAAGAAGCGGATGCCGCGACCAGCGCCTCGGGCGCGCTGCGCCTCACGGACCTGACGCGCGAGGCGGATGAGGGTGGGAACGGCGCCGAACGCCACGACCAGAAGGAGGGCGGCCCGGCTCGGGTCCCGGCCGATGAGGCGCAGGGGTGTCAGTGCGCGTTCGAAGACCGCCAGCAGTGCTGTCACGGGGGTCGTGAGGGCGAGCAGAGCTGCCAGGACGACGGCGGCGACGATGCGCACCGTGCCGATCGTCGCCGCCTCCGGCCCGAGGAAGATCACCTGCCCCACGAAGCTCATCACGATGAGGAGTCGAAGCGCCCAGACCTGCCGCGCCAGCTGTCGCCATCCCGTCCCGGGGACCGCGTAGCAGAGCAGACCGAGACCCGCGGCGACGGCGCAGGAGAGCCACGTGGCGGGCAGAAGCGAGACCGCGAGCACGAGGACGAGCAGCAGAAGCGTCTTGCGACCGGCCGGCATCCGATGCCACGGTCCGGCGCCCGGTCGGTACAGGCTCAGCATCCGAGACTCGCCGCGTACGAGCGCACGATGTCCCGCGCCTCGCCGACGGCGACTACTCGACCCCCTGCCATATGCACGGCCACCTCGCAGCGCTCGGCCAGAGCGAGGTCGTGGGTCACGAGCAGCAGACGATGCCCGGTGTCCGCGAGGAGATGGTCGGCGACGATCCGGGCGTTGCGGCCGTCGAGATAGGCGGTAGGCTCGTCGGCGACGACGAGTTGCGGTTCCCGGACGAATGCGCCGCACAGTGCCAGGAGCTGCTTCTGCCCTCCCGAGAGGTCGTGCGCCGACCGGTCACCGAGGTCGGAGAGCCCGAAGCGGCCGAGCGCGCCCTCCACCCGGTCCGCCCGCTCGGCACGGCCGGTCTTCTCGCCGCGCAGCGAGAAGGCGACGTCTTCGGCGACGGTCGGCATGACGATCTGCGCGTCGGGATTGCTGAAGACGATCGCCACGCGGCGACGGAGCTCGGCCGCGTGGCGAACAGGGTCGAGCCCCAGCACGGCAGCGGTTCCGGTGGTCGGCGGGACCAGTCCGCCGACCACACGGGCGAGCGTCGACTTGCCGGAACCGTTGTCGCCGACGACGGCGACCGTGCGGGCATCGAGGTCGAGATCGAGGTCGCGGAGGACATCGAGGTCGCCGAGTCGTACTCCGAGCCGCTCCAGGCGGATGGCGTTCACCTCACCGCCTCCACGACCATCGCGATGCCCATGCCCCCACCCACGGATGCGGCGGCGACCCCGATGCTCCCGGCCGGGTGTTCGGCGCGCACCAGCCGCGAGAACAGCCGCACGAGCGCGACGGCGCCGCTCGCGCCCCAGGGATGCCCGAGCGCCAGCGCCCCGCCGTCGGCGCACACCCTGGCGTCGTCGTCGGCGAGTCCCAGGCGGCCCAGAACCGCGAGCGACTGCGCCGCGAACGCCTCGACGATCTCGAACGCCGCGACCTCCGCGAGCGCTGTACCGGATGCGGCCAGCGCCGCCTCGATGGCCGGTGCCGCGCCGAGGCCGGGGTAGGCCGGGTCGACGCCGACGACGGCGTGCGCGCGGACGAGCAGCCCCGGCAGGCCTGCATGCCGGGGC
>JASCPH010000018.1 GCA_029959545.1 Microbacteriaceae bacterium PS02066
TGGGCGGGAGCCGGCGCCGCGGGCAGCGTCTGCGCACGCGGCGATGCCGTGCGAGCAGGGCGAGGCCGGCGCCGAGCACCAGCGTCGCCGCCACGAAGAGCGTGAGCGGGGCCTCCCGGCCGGTGGCGGCGAGCGCGGCGGGCGAGGATGCCGGCTCGCGCTGCGGCTCGGTCGCGACGGGGTCTCCGGAGCCGGGTGCCGGGTCCGTCCCCGGCGTCTCGATCTCGGTGAGGGCGTCGAGCGCGGCGGAGAGCAGAGCCGCGGCCGCGTCCACCCGTTCCTGGGCGGGGGACTGCGCACCGCTCAGGAACCGGGCGACCTCCAGCGCGTCGTCGACCGCGGTGAGGGATGCGGGTGTGTACCGGGACCGCTCCAGCCCCTCGGCGCGGGCGACCAGCGTGCTCAGCTGCGTGAGATCGGCCGCCGCATCGGTAGGTGCCGGCAGGCACCGGTCCCACCGACTGCTCGAGCGTGAAGGAGAACCGATCCGCCGAATAGAAGTGGGCGGATCGCGATCCGGTCCGCGGGTCGTCCCATGCACCCACCGTCAGACCGGTGCCCGCCGTTCGCCACATGGACGTGTCGTCTTCCTCGAAACCGGGGTTCGCGAGCAGGTTCGCCGAGGTCACGGTGACCGTCGCGCTGGTCGACAGGCCCGCCGAGGTCGTTCCGCGGAATACGTACGTGCCCGGGCCCGACACCCACGCCGTGCCGGGTGTCCACGTGACGGCCTGTTCCTCGGTGCTCAGGTCGTTGTACGAGACCGTCACCGTGGTGGGCAGCGTGATCTCCTCACCGTCGGCCACCGTCACCGCGGGGGAGGCGACGGCGGTGACCTCGCGAGGGGCGACGGCGCCGGTACGCGCGTACGAGAACACGTTCAGAGACTCCAGCGGCGTCCCGTCGTGGGCGAACAGGGCCTGGTTGTCCCAGGCGGAGCCTCCGTAGTGGACCCCCGCGTCGTTCGGGTCGTACTCGCCGGCGTAGCTCGCCGCCCAGCCGGAGCCGTCCCTTTCCCAGAGCAGGCCTCCGCGTGCCTGAGGACGTCGCGGTGGCGGGCTTCGACGACTCCGGATTCGCCGCTGCGCATGAGCCCCCGCTGACCACCATGCGCCAGCCCTGGGACCGCATCAGCGCCGAGATGGTCACTCTGCTGCTCGAAGTGATCGAGGGTGCGCCGCGGCGCAGCATCACCCTGCCGACCGAGCTGGTCGTGCGAGACAGTGCCTGAGTCGACCCGTCACAGGGCGGCGGGTCCCTCAGGCGCCGCCTAGAATCTACGGGTGAGCAACGGCCGTTCCTTCTACATCACGACGCCGATCTACTACCCGAGCGATGTCCCGCACATCGGTCACGGGTACACGACGGTCGCCGTCGACACGCTCGCGCGCTGGCACCGCCAGTCGGGGGACGACACCTGGATGCTGACGGGCACCGACGAGCACGGCCAGAAGATGCTCCGCGCTGCCGCAGCCAACGGCGTCACGCCGCAGGAGTGGGTGGACAAGCTCGTCAGCGAGGCGTGGTTCCCGCTGCTGGAGAGCCTCGACGTCGCCAACGACGACTTCATCCGCACGACCCAGGAGCGCCACGAAGAGGGTGTCAAGCGCTTCGTTCAGGCCATCTACGACCGCGGGTACATCTACGCGGGCGAGTACGAGGCGCTCTACTGCGTGGGCTGTGAGGAGTTCAAGCCGGAGTCCGAGATCCTCGACGGCACGGGGGCGTTCGAGGGGCTCAAAGTCTGCGCGATCCACTCGAAGCCGCTGGAGCTGCTGCAGGAGAAGAACTACTTCTTCAAGCTGAGCGAGTTCGCCGAGCCCCTGCTGAAGCTCTACAAGGAGAACCCCGATTTCATCCGTCCCGAGTCGGCGCGCAATGAGGTCGTCTCCTTCGTGCGCTCGGGCCTCAAGGACCTCTCGATCTCGCGTTCGGCGTTCGACTGGGGCATCCAGGTGCCGTGGGACCCGCAGCACGTGATCTACGTGTGGGTCGACGCGCTCCTCAACTATGCGACCGCGATCGGCTACGGCGTCGACGAGGAGGACTTCGAACGCCGCTGGCCCGCGTACCACGTGGTCGGCAAGGACATCTTGCGCTTCCACGCCGTCATCTGGCCGGCCATGCTGATGGCCGCGGGACTCGAGGTACCGCGCGGCGTCTTCGCACACGGCTGGCTGCTCGTGGGCGGCGAGAAGATGTCGAAGTCGAAGCTCACCGGCATCGCGCCCACGGAGATCACCGACGTGTTCGGCTCTGACGCCTACCGCTTCTACTTCCTCTCCGCGATCGCCTTCGGGCAGGACGGCTCGTTCTCCTGGGAGGACCTGTCGGCGCGCTACCAGGCGGAGCTCGCGAACGGCTTCGGCAACCTCGCCTCGCGCACGGTCGCGATGATCGAGCGGTACTTCGAGGCGATCGTCCCGCCGCCGGCGACCTACACCGACGCGGATCTGGCGATCCAGCAGACCGTGGCGGATGCGGCCGCATCCGCCGACGCGGCGATGGAGCGCTTCCGCATCGACGAGGCGATCACGGCCATCTGGACGATCGTCGACGCGCTCAACGGCTACATCACCGAGAACGAGCCCTGGGCTCTCGCCAAGGATCCGGAGCAGGCGGGGCGCCTCGGCACCGTGCTCTACACGGCGGCCGAGGGACTGCGCGCGCTCGCCGTGCTGCTGTCGCCGGTCATGCCCGTCGCGACCGAGAAGCTGTGGATCGCCCTGGGGGCGGCCGAGTCGCTCGGGCGGCTGCAGGACCAGCCGCTGCGCGAAGCCGGTGTCTGGGGCGCGCTGCGACCCGGCACGAGCGTCAACGGACTCTCTCCGCTGTTCCCGCGCGTCGAGCAGACGGCCTGATGGTGCGCGTTCCGTCTCGCTCCGCCCGCTCGACGACCGAGGCGAGCCGATGAGCGATCCCAGCCAGTACGTGCGCCAGCGCGAGAAGGGCAGCCGCGACGTCAGCTACCCGCCCTCGCCGGAGCCCCTGGGCGTCGCCCTCTACGACAACCATTGCCACCTGGAGATCCAGGACGGCGACGAGGCGATGTCGTTGGACGAACAGCTCGAGCGGGCCGCATCCGTCGGCATCGTCGGAGTCGTGCAGGCGGGCGGCGACGTCGAGTCGAGCCGCTGGTCGGCGTGGGCGGCGGCCTCGCATCCGCGGGTGCTCGCCGCCGTCGCGATCCACCCCAACGAGGCGCCCGCCTATGCGGCAGCAGGGCAGCTGGGCGAGGCGATCGAGGTCATCGACGAGCTCGCCGCCCAGCCACGGGTGCGCGCCATCGGAGAGACGGGTCTCGACTTCTTCCGCACCGAGCCCGAGGGTCTGGACGCGCAGCACGAGAGCTTCGAGGCGCACATCGCGCTCGCGAAGAAGCACGACATCGCGATGCAGATGCACGACCGCGACGCGCACGAGGCGGTTCTCGAGACACTCGAGCGGGTGGGTGCTCCCGAGCGCACGGTGTTCCACTGCTTCTCGGGCGACGCCGACATGGCGCGGATCGCGGCCGAGCGCGGCTACTACCTGTCGTTCGCGGGCAACATCACGTTCAAGAACGCGCAGAACCTGCGCGACGCGCTCGCCGTGACGCCGCTGGATCGCATCCTCGTCGAGACCGACGCACCGTTTCTCACCCCCACCCCGTACCGAGGGCGTCCCAACGCGCCCTACCTCGTGCCGGTGACGGTGCGCTTCATGGCCGCAGAGCTGGACATGGACCCCGACGCACTGGCCGCGCAGCTGGCCGCCAACACGCTCGCCGTCTACGGCTCGTTCGACTGACGGCGCCCGCATCCGCATCGCAGGAAAAATCCCTCCTGCAGGATGATCTGCCTCTGATCTTCCTGAAGGAGGGATTTCTCCTGTTGGGGGATGCGGGCTCAGCGGTCCTCGTCGTCGAGGCGCTTCTCCTCCTGCGCCTCGAGGCGATCCTTCTCCTTCTGCGCCTTCTCCCGCTCCTCGCGGATCTCCTCGTGCGACTTGGAGTTGTTGGTCATGTCGGCTCCTCTCACTTCTTCTGGCGGGGTTTCTTGACGAACAGCGTCTCGGTCTGTTCGAGCTCCATGCCCTTGGTCTCGGGGATCTTCCAGAGCACGAAGACGAACGACAGGGCAGCGAAGATCGCGTACATCAGGTAGGTCAGCGGAAGCGACCAGGACGACAGCTCCGGGAAGGTCCACGACACGAGGAAGTTCGCGATCCACTGCGCACCGGCGGCCACACCGAGGGCCTTTCCGCGGATGCGGCTGGGGAAGATCTCGCCGAGGAGCACCCAGACCAGCGGTCCCCACGAGGCGCCGAAGCCGACGACGAACAGGTTCGCCGCGACGAGGGCGACCGGCCCCCAGGCGCCCGGCAGGGAGATGTCCGCGCCTTCACCGGTGGCGAACGAGAACGCGAGGGCCATGGCGCCCAGCGAGAGGGCCATCAGCACGGAGCCCGTGAGCAGGATGGGCTTACGGCCCACCCGGTCGACGAGGAAGATCGCGATGAGGGTCACGAGCACGTTGGTGACGCTGGTGATGACGCTCACCAGCAGCGCGTTGCTCTCGTCGAAACCGACCGCCTGCCAGAGCGTCGTCGAGTAGTAGAAGATCACGTTGATGCCGACGAACTGCTGGAACACCGACAGGATGATGCCGATCCAGACGATGGGATTCAGCCCGAGCGCGGGGCCGGCGAGGCTGGCCTTCGCGTTCTTACGATCCGTCTCGATGGCGGTCGTGAGCTCGTTGACGGTCTTGTCGAGGTCTGCGGCGGGCACGAGACGGGCGAAGATCTCCTTCGCCTCCTGGGTCCGGCCCCGCGCGAGCAGGTAGCGGGGCGACTCGGGCATCGTGAACGAGAGGATGCCGTACACGGCAGCGGGCACGACGCCGATGAGGAACATCCAGCGCCAGGCCTCCAGCCCCCACCACAGCGTGTCGTCGGCGCCGCCGGCCGCGTCGGCGAGCACCGCGTTGCTCAGCAGCGCGGCGAAGATGCCGAGCGTGATGGCCAGCTGCTGCAGCGACGCGAGCGACCCGCGGATCTGCCGCGGGGCCACTTCGGCGATGTACGCGGGGGCGACCACCGAGGCGATGCCGATGCCGAGACCGCCCAGCACGCGCCACACGATCAGGTCGGGGACGCTGAAGGTCAGCGCGGAGCCGACGGAGCTGACCAGGAACAGCACGGAGCCCAGCAGCATGACGCGCAGCCGCCCGAAACGGTCGGACAGGGCGCCGGCGAGGATGGCGCCGACGGCGCAGCCGAGCAGCGCGACCGCCACGACGAAGCCGGTGAGGATGGGCTCCTTCGTGTAGTCGGCCTCGATGGATTTCACGGCGCCGTTGATGACGGAGGAGTCGAACCCGAAGAGGAACCCGCCCACGGCCGCGGCGACGGAGAGTCCGATCGCCCGGCGTCCGAACGGACTGCGCATCGAGAACGTCCCCGTGGGGAGTGCTTCGGTGGTCATTTCGTCACCCTAACGCTGACAGCGTTCTCTCAGGGTCGGACTTGGCTCGACGGTTGTCTAGGGTTATACACATGACCGTGCACCTGCTCGGCGCGGCCGAGATCCGCGCGCTGGCCGCCGAGCTCGATGTCACTCCGACGAAGAAACTGGGGCAGAACTTCGTCGTCGACGCCAACACCGTGCGCAAGATCGTGCAGGTCGCCGGTGTTGCCGCCGGTGAGCATGTCGTGGAGGTCGGACCGGGGCTCGGCTCGCTCACGCTCGCCATCCTCGAGACCGGCGCGAGCGTGGTGGCGGTCGAGATCGATCACCGTCTCGCCGAGCGCCTGCCGGCCACGGCGCGAGCGCACGGGGTGCGCGACGGGATGCTGCGCGTGGTGGATGCGGATGCGCTCACCATCCGGGAGCTGCCGGGGGAGCCCACGGTGCTCGTGGCCAATCTGCCGTACAACGTCTCGGTGCCAGTGCTCCTGCACTTCCTCGAGCACTTCTCCCACCTCGAGCGCGGGGTGGTCATGGTGCAGGCCGAGGTCGGCGAACGACTCGCCGCACCTCCCGGGTCCAAGATCTACGGTGCTCCGAGCGTCAAAGCCGCCTGGTACGGCGCCTGGCGGCTCGCGGGAACCGTGTCGCGCCAGGTGTTCTGGCCCGTGCCCAACGTCGACAGCGTGCTCGTCGGCTTCCGCCGCGACGCCGCGGCGCGCGGCGACGAGGCCGAGCGCGTGGCGACGTTCCGCGTCGTGGACGCGGCGTTCCAGCAGCGCCGCAAGATGTTGCGCCAGGCGCTGTCCGGGCTGTTCGGCGGCTCGGCCGCATCCGCCAGCGCCGTTCTCGAGGAGGCGGGCGTGGACCCGACCCTCCGAGGCGAGCAGCTGACGATCGACGACTTCCAGCGGATCGCGCGGGTGTCCGCATGAACGTTCCCGTCGTCCCCTCCGACTGAGTTCTCCCGCCCCGGATCGTCACCGGCTGCAACTGAGGGATTCACCGTGTGTTCAGCCACCGGTACGAAACATGCCGGTAACATTCGCGGGAACGACGGCCGCGCCCGAGCGGCCCGTGAAAGGGACGAACCGATGCGTGCTGGGGAGTATCCGGCGGCGGAACGCGTACTGCTGCACCTGAGCGACACCCATCTGCGAGCGCCGGGGCCGAAGCTGTTCGACCGCGTCGACGGACTCCGCCTGCTCGAGCGGGCGCTCGAGCGCATCGAGGCGAGCGGCATCCGCCCCGACGGCATCGTCTTCACGGGCGACCTCGTCGATCTGGGCGAGGCGGATGCCTACACGGCACTGCGCGGCCTCGTCGAGCCGTTCGCCCGGCAGCTGGAAGCGCCGGTGTTCTGGGTGATGGGCAACCACGACGAGCGCGGCGCGTTCCGCGCGCGCCTGCTGGATGCGGCCCCCGCCACGACGCCGTTCGACCGCGTCGACGAGATCGACGGGCTTCGCCTCATCACCCTCGACACCACCGTCCCCGGCGCGCACCACGGTGAACTGCGCCCCGCGCAGCTCGCGTGGCTCCGGGAGCAGCTGGCACAGCCGGCGCCGCTGGGCACGATCCTCGCCATGCACCACCCGCCCGTGCCGAGCGTGCTGCCACTCGCGGCCAGCGTCGAGCTGCGCGATCAGCGCGCGCTCGCCGAGGTGCTGCGCGGGAGCGACGTGAGGGCGATCATCGCCGGCCATCTGCACTATTCGACCTTCGCGACGTTCGCCGGCATCCCGGTCTCGGTCGCATCCTCGACCTGCTACGCGCAGGACCTCACGGTCCCCGTCGGAGGCACCCGTCCGCAGGACGGCGCACAGTCGTACAACCTGGTGCACGTGTTCGCCGAGACCGTCGTCCATTCCGTGGTCACGGTCGACGCACCGCATCCGCTCGAGTACATCGATCCGCTCGAGGCGCAGCGCCGCCTGCACTCGGCGGGCATCGCCCAGGACGTCAGCGCAGGGCGGACGCCTCCGACCGCTCCCATCCCGATCCTTCGCTGACCGCGGGAAGCTCCCATGGGGCGCGCACCGGGAACATGCGCTCCAGGAGCTCTGTGACCACCCGCACGCGCACCTCCTCCGGAACCTCGGCTGAGCCGCCGTCATTGAGGCAGAACATGTCGACGTCACGGCGCTCGGCCAGCCGGCTCATTCGTCGCAGCGACTCCGCCATGGTCGTCTGGTAGTAGCGGGTGCGCGGCGCGGTCGTGGCGACGGCGCGACCGGTGAAGGCGGCGTAGTAGTGGTACAGGCTGTTCGTCACCGAGATGTCGGTGGCAGAGCGGAACCGGGATGCGGCGGTGCGCGCGAAGTCCTCGGCGAACGTCTGCTCCAGCTCGGCCATGACGCTGCGCCGAAGCGGCGTGGCGCAGTGCTCGAGATCGTGCGTGATGGTGCGTCCGAAGCGCTCGCGCAGGAGCTCCCGGTTCACCCGCAGCGCGTTGTCGTGGCCGCTGCGGTGCGGAGCGTTCGGCCCGGTACCGATGCGCACGTCGCATTCCACGAACTGCGAGACGCCGGCGGGGGAGAAGAACAGCTCCGGCGCGACGGGCCGCCCGAAGAACATGTCGTCGTTCGAGTAGAGGAAGTGCTCGGCGAGACCGTCGATGCGGTGCAGCTGTGCCTCGACCGCGTGCGAGTTGTGGATCGGCAGCACCGAGGTGTCGGCGAAGAACTCCTCGCTGCGCACGACCCTCACCCGCGGGTGGTCGGCGAGCCAGGGCGGCGTCGGCGAATCGGTGGCGATGAAGATGCGACGCACCCACGGCGCGTACATGTAGACGCTGCGCAGCGCGTAGCGCAGTTCGTCGACGTGCCGGTAGCGGGCCGGTCCGTCATCGCCTTCGCCGACCACGTAACCGGCCATCTGCGCCGCGCGCTGACGCTGGAACTCGCTCGACGAGCCGTCGACCCAGGAGAAGACCATGTCGATGTCGTCGACCATCTCGCTCGGATGCGGGTCGAACATGCCCCGCAGGCTCTGCCAGGTGCGGTCGTGACGCTGGATGCTGACGCGCTCGATGTCGGCGGCGGCGATGATGCGCCGGGTCAGCGCGTTGGCGTGCGGGGCTTCGACCGTCTCTGCGCCGAAGCGCCAGAACTCCAGGCGCACGCCGTGCGATGCGCCGTAGCGCAGCGATCCGGCCAGCCGCGGGCGGAAGACGCGCAGGGCGCTCGGTGCGCCGCGGCGCGGGGTGTGGTCGGGGGCGGGCACCGCGCTCAGGCCCTTGGGCTTGACGTACACCGGTTCGCGGACGCACAGCCGCGTCACGGCCTTCCACGCGCGGTCCTGATCGGCCACATCCACCACGATCGCCTCGTCGCGGAGCCCGTGGCGGATCAGCAGCGGTTCGATGCCGGCATCCGTCAGCGCGTCCGCGACCATCGCGAGATCCGCGAGGTGCGCGTCGAGCGGGGAGAGATCGTCGTGACGGAGATGGAGCATGCCCGCTTCGAGCACGATGTCCTCACGCGTCAGAAGCGCCGCCCAGGGGTGGGGGCCGGCGGGAAGAGCAGACAGAGAGACCATCTCGTCAGCGTAGACCGCGCGCGTTTCGGGCGAGTTTCGCAAGAGCCCGCGCTCGGAGGTCGCCGTGGATAGGCTTCAGGGGTGAATGCGCCGCGTTTCCGTCCGAACGTCCCCGAGATCCACCGTCCCTACACCGCCGCCGACGAGCGCTACGGTGCGATGGACTACCGCCAGGTCGGCCGATCGGGTCTGTACCTGCCGCCGATCTCGCTCGGACTGTGGTGGAACTTCGGTGACAACGTCGCATTCGACAAGCAGCGCGAGATCCTCCGTCACTCCTTCGACAGGGGCATCACGCACTTCGACCTCGCCGACAACTACGGCCCGCCCTACGGCGCCGCGGAGACGAACTTCGGGCGCATGATGCGCGAAGACTTCGGTCGTTACCGCGACGAGCTGATCATCTCGTCGAAGGCGGGCTGGGACATGTGGCCCGGTCCCTACGGCGACTACGCCTCGCGCAAGCACATCCTCGCGGGCGCCGAGCAGTCCCTGAAGCGGATGAACCTCGACTACGTCGACATCTTCTACTCGCACCGGGTCGACCCCGTCACGCCGATCGAGGAGACCATCGGCGCCCTCGACACCCTCGTGCGCCAGGGCAAGGCGCTCTACGTCGGAATCTCGTCGTACAGCGCCGAGCGCACGGCCGTCGCCTCGGCGGTGGCGCGCAGCCTCGGAACACCGCTCGTGATCCACCAGCCCGCCTACTCCATCCTCAACCGCTGGGTCGAGGACGGTCTGACCGGCGTGCTGCGCCAGGAGGAGATGTCGGCCATCGCCTTCACGCCGCTGGCGCAGGGCCTGCTGACCGGCAAGTATCTCGGAGACGGCCGCGGTCAGCGCTCGCAGACCCGCAGCTCGCTGCCCGATAAGCCGCTCTCGCACGCCACGATCGCGGCGCTGCGCGGACTCAACGTGGTGGCGAAGGAGCGGGGGCAGACCCTCGCGCAGATGGCGATCCAGTGGGTGCTGCGCGAGCGGACGGTCGCGTCCGCGCTCATCGGCGCGTCCAGCGTCGAGCAGATCGACGAGAACCTGGCAGCTCTGGCCGGCCCCGCGTTCGACACGGAGGAGCTCGAGCGCATCGACGCGCTCGCGGAGGGCATCGACGTCGACCTCTGGGCGGTGTCCTCGAAGCTGTGAGCATCTCGCGAGCGTCGTCGCGCGTCCATGTGCGCGCCCCGGGGAAGATCAACGTCTTCCTCGAGGTCGGGCAGGTGCAGGACGACGGCTATCACGACGTCGCGAGCGCGTACCAGGCCGTGTCGGCGTTCGAGGATGTCTGGGCGACGCCGGCCGACGCGATCAGCGTCGAGGTGACGGGTTCCGTGGATGTGGCCGGCGTGCCGCTCGACGACCGCAACCTCGCCGTCCGCGCAGCGCGGCTCCTGGCGGCGGAGACCGGCTATCGGGGCGGGGTGCATCTCGAGATCCACAAGGGAGTCCCCGTCGCGGGCGGCATGGGGGGCGGGTCCGCGGATGCGGCGGCGACTCTTCTCGCCTGCGACGCCCTGTGGGACACCCGGCTGGGAGCGGCGCAGCTCCACGCGCTCGCCGCGCGGCTGGGAGCCGACGTACCCTTCGCTCTGATGGGCGGCACGGCGGTGGGCGTCGGACGCGGCGACGAGCTGAGTCCGGCCCTCGCCCGCGGACGCTTCGACTGGGTGATCGTCACGAGCCAGGACGGCCTGTCCACGCCCGAGGTGTACCGCGCGCTCGACGAGCATCGCGCCCGCCATGCGCTCGACATCTCGCCCGCCTCGCGTCGGCCGCTCGTCGACAACGACGTGCTCCACGCGCTTCGAGCGGGGGATGCCGCGATGCTCGCCTCATCCGCTCGCAACGACCTGCAGGTCGCGGCCCTGACGCTGCGCCCGAGGCTTGGCGACGTGCTCGAGGCGGGGGAGCGCGAGGGCGCCCTGGTGGGCCTCGTCTCCGGGTCAGGCCCCACACTCGCCTTCCTCGCCGCCGACGCCGAAGCGGCGATCGAGCTCCAGATCGTGCTCAGCGCGAGCGGGCACGTCGCCCACCATGTGCACGGGCCGGTGCCCGGAGCCCGGATCATCGACTGAGCGCGCCGCTCGTCAGGAGGATACGCATGTCTGCCCACGACCTCATCGCCCGTCAGCACGAGGGCCCCGTCGACGCCACGTCCGCTGCGCGTCTGGCGAGCGACGGCCTGCAGCTCGTGCGTCTCGCAGACGACGACGATCGGGCGTTCGACGGCTGGCAGGCCGCGGTCACCCGTGGCTTCCTGGGAGACGAGCCCACGGATGCGCAGCGCGAGACGGGTCGCGGATTCCGCGGGCATCGCCGCATGATCGCCGTGCTCGACGAGTCCGTTCCCCAGCCCGAGGTGCCTGTGGGGACCCTCGCCTCGTGGGTGGGGGAGCTCACCGTGCCCGGCGGCGTCGTCGACTCCTGCGCGATCAGCTCCGTCACCGTGGCGCCTACGCACCGGAGGCGTGGCATCTGGCGCGCGATGATGGAGGGCGAGCTGCGCACGGCCGCGGCGCTCGGGCTGCCGGTCGCGAGCCTGACGGTGAGCGAGTCGACGCTCTACGGCCGGTTCGGATTCGCGCAGGCGGTCGCCGCGGCGAGCATCGACATCGACGTCAAGCGTGCGGCATGGATGGGGCCGGCACCCTCCGGCCGGGTGGACTTCATCTCTCGCGAGCGCTGGCGCGAGCTCGCCCCCGAGCTGTTCGACCGCGTCCGGATCGTGCGACCGGGCGAGGTGGACATGCCCCGTGGACACTGGGACCGCTTCGCCGGGACCCGTGCCGACGCCGAGAAGCCCGGCCACACCCGCGCCGTGCAGTACACGGCGGCATCCGGTGAGATCACGGGTCTCGCGTTGTACTCCGTCGAGGAGAACCACGACGACTTCACCCGTTCGACCGTCACGGTCGCGAACCTCATGGCGGCGGATGCGGATGCGTACGCGGGCCTGTGGCGCTTCTTCATAGAGATGGATCTCATCGGCACCGTACGCGCGAGCGAATTGGCCGTCGACGAGCCGCTGCTGTGGATGATCTCGGATCGCCGCGCCGCGACCCTCACTCTTCGCGACCACCACTACCTGCGTGTACTCGACACGCCCGCGCTGCTGGGGGCTCGTAGGTACGAGGGTTCCGGGTCGGTCGTGCTCGACGTGCACGACCCGTTGGATCTCGCGGGCGGGAGGTTCCGCCTGACGGTCGGACCGGACGGCATCGCGTCGGCGACGGAGACCGCCGACGACGCCGACGCGCGCCTCGGCGTCGCGGAGCTCGCCGCGATCGTCCTCGGTCAGGTCTCGGCGGTCACCCTCGCCGCGGCCGGTCGCATCGGCGCCGAGGATCCGGTGGCGCTCGCCCGTCTGTTCGGCTGGCACCTGCCAGTGCGCCTCAGCTATTGGTACTGAGCGCGGCGAGCACATGACGCCGCGTGACGCAACCTTCGGCGCCGGTGTCGCCGGGGGTCGGTAACGTGGGTGCTCCTCCGCGGTTCTGCGGAGGTGTGGCGCGGCTGGGAGGCGGCGATGAAGGCTCTTTTGGGTGACACGGTGCTCGCGGAGGCTCCGAAGGAAGATCTGATCCGCATCGAGGGCAACTGGTACTTCCCGCCGGCGAGCATCGCCGAAGGTGTGCTCGTCGACAGCCCGACGCCGTACACCTGCCCGTGGAAGGGTGCGGCGCACTACTTCACGGTCACCGCGGACGGCCGGGAGCTCGCCGACCGCGCGTGGTCCTATCCCGAGCCCTACCCGGGCGCGATCGAGAAGGTCGGTGCGGATTTCTCGGGGTACGTGGCCTTCTGGAAAGAAGTCGAGGTCACCGAGTGAGCCTCGCCCGGGACCGAGCATGATCGAGTTCCGCGGCGTCGACAAGCAGTTCCCCGACGGCACGCGTGCGGTCAAGGACTTCTCCCTGGTCATCCCGTCGCGCCAGACGACCGTGTTCGTCGGCTCGTCGGGATGCGGCAAGACGACGCTGCTGCGCATGATCAACCGCATGGTCGAGCCGACCGCGGGAGTCATCGAGATCGACGGCGAGGACGTGTCGACGGGCTCGCCCGTGGCGCTGCGCCGGCGGATCGGCTACGTCATGCAGAACTCCGGTCTGCTTCCACACTTCACCGTCGCCGACAACATCGCCACCGTGCCGGTGCTGAACGGCACCTCTCGCCGTGACGCACGGCGCCGGGCGCTCGAGCTCATGGAGACCGTCGGGCTCGACACGGCCCTCGCCGACCGCTACCCGAGCCAGCTCTCGGGCGGCCAGCAGCAGCGCGTGGGCGTGGCCCGCGGCCTCGCCGCAGATCCCAACATCCTCCTGATGGACGAGCCGTTCGGCGCGGTCGATCCGATCGTGCGCGCCGAGCTCCAGCAGGAGCTCATCCGCCTTCAGCGCGACCTCGACAAGACGGTGGTGTTCGTCACGCACGACATCGACGAGGCGTTCCTGCTCGGTGATCAGGTCGTCATCCTCGCGAAGGGGGCGCAGAAGCTCCAGGTCGGCAGCCCGAGCGAGATCATGCAGGCGCCCGCCGACGACTTCGTGTCGGCCTTCATCGGCGCCGACAAGGGCAAGCGCGCGCTGCGACTCAAAGACGTGGGCGGGCGCACGGTGGTCGTCGACGCCGAGGGTCGCACGCAGGGCGCGCTCGTCGAGAACGGCGACTGAGATGGCCTGGGTGCTCGCGAACCTCGGGATGATCGCGGAGTTGGCTCTCGACCACCTGCGCCAGAGCCTCATCGCGATCGTCGTCGGATTCGTCCTGTCGATCCCGCTCGGCTGGGTGGCATGGCGGTACCGCCTGCTGCGCGGCTGGGTGATCACCGTCACCGGGCTGCTCTACACGATTCCGTCCCTCGCTCTGCTCATCCTGTTGCCCACGGCGCTCGGCTACCGCATCCCGACGGAATTCAACCTCATCGTCGGCCTCACGATCTACGCGATCGCGATCCTCACGCGCGCCGTGACCGACGGGCTGGACTCGGTGGATGCGGGCGTGCGTCAGGCGGCGACGGCCATGGGCTACGGCGGCTTCCGGCGGTTCTTCGCCGTCGATCTGCCGTTGGCCGGGCCCGTGATCCTGGCCGGGCTGCGGGTCGCCGCCGTGTCGACCATTTCGCTCGCCACGGTCGGCATCCTCGTCGGCGTCACCAACCTCGGCTATCTCTTCACGAACGGCCTGCAGCGCCGCATCCTCGAGGAAGTCTTCGCGGGTGTCGTCGCCGTCGTGATCCTCGCGCTCGTCGTCGACCTGCTGCTCGTTCTCCTCGGCCGCCTGGTCATGCCGTGGAGCCGCGCCGCCCGCCCGACCCGTCGTCGTGCAGCCGCCCGAGCGGAGGCCACGGCATGAACGTCTTCTGGGATGCGATCCTCTGGCTCTTCTCGCCCGAGCAGTACAGCGGCCCCAGCGCACTGCCGGTGCTGCTGCTGCAGCAGTTGGGCTACACGGCGGTGGCGGTGGCGATCGCGGGCGCGATCGCCATCCCCGTCGGCCTCGCCATCGGCCACACCGGTCGCGGCCGGGAGATCGCGGTGGCCGTGTCGGGTGCCGCCCGCGCCGTGCCGTCGTTCGGCCTGCTCGTGCTGCTGGTGCTCCTCATGGGCGTGCTGCACAAGCCGGAGGCGGCGGTGGTGACCTTCGTCGTGCTCGCCATCCCGGCACTGCTCGCCGGCGCCTACTCCGGGCTCGAGGCGATCGATCGGCGTGTCATCGACGCCGCCCGCGCGATGGGCATGACCGAGTGGCAGATCCTGTGGCGCGTCGAGATCCCGCTCGGCCTGCCGCTGCTCGTCGGCGGCATCCGCTCCGCCGTGCTGCAGGTCGTCGCCACCGTGACGATCGCCGCCTACGTCGGCCTCGGCGGCCTCGGCCTGCCGATCATCCAGGGCATTCCGCTGCGGCGGATCGACCAGGTGCTCGGTGGAGCGATCGTCGTCGCCCTTCTCGCGCTCGTGCTCGACGCGCTGCTCGCCCTCGCACAGCGCGCCGCCGTGCCCGCCGGCATCCGTGTCCAGGCGTCGTCGCGCATGCCGCGGCGGCTGCGCTCCCGACCCGTGCAGGCTGCCTGAGCCTGCCGCACACGTCCCGAATCCACCAGGAAGGAACACCATGTCCACAGCATTCCGCCGCCGCGTCGCCCTCGTCGGCGCCGTCGCACTCACCTCGGCGCTGGCCCTCGCCGGCTGCGCGTCCTCTTCCGACCCGCTCTCGGACGGCGACCAGACGAAGGCGCCGTCCGACACGATCGTCGTCGGCTCGCAGGACTACTACTCGAACGAGATCATCGCCGAGATCTACGCCCAGGCGCTCGAGGGTGCCGGCTTCACGGTGCAGCGCGACTTCACGATCGGTCAGCGCGATGCGTATCTGCCCGAGCTCGAGAGCGGCGCCATCACGCTGTTCCCGGAGTACACCGGCAACCTCCTCCAGTTCTTCGAGCCCGACACCGAGGCGCGCTCGTCCGACGACGTCTACGCCGCGCTCAAGGAGGCACTGCCCGATAACCTCACGGTTCTCGACCAGTCGACCGCGAGCGACCAGGACTCCTACACCGTCACCGAGGCGTTCGCCGAGCAGTGGGGGCTGGAGACGATCGCAGACCTCTCGGAGGTCACTGAGCCGCTGACCCTGGGCGGGCCGCCCGAGCTCGCCGACCGTCCGTACGGACCCACGGGGCTCAAGAGCACCTACGGCATCGACGTGACCTTCCAGGCGACCGGGGCGACCACGGTCGAGGACCTCGTGGCCGGCACGGTGAATGTCGCCAACGTGTTCACGGCCGACCCGCAGATCCAGACCCAGAAGCTGAAGGTCCTGGAAGATCCGAAGTCGCTGTTCCTCGCGTCGAACGTCGTTCCGCTCGTCAACAAGGACGTCGCCGGCGACATCGCCGACGTCATCAACAAGGTGAGCGCTGCGCTGACGCCCGAGGGCCTCGTCGCACTGAACGTCGAGAGCACGGTCGACAAGTCGTCCTCCGCCGACATCGCCAAGAAGTGGCTGGCGGACAACGGCCTGAGCTGACCGCATCCGTCATCTGAGAACCCCCGGCGTGCACCGTGCCGGGGGTTCTCAGCGTCGTGGGACCTTCGCCCCTGCTGCGCCGTGATCGCCGCGCCTACCGTCGAAGACACAGGGCGCCGAGGGGATCGGCGCGGAAGGGCTCATCATGCAACGCGCACTCGTCGTCGGCGGCACCGGCCTGCTCGGCTACCACACCACGCAGGAGCTCCTGCGACGCGGCTATCGGGTCGCGACGCTCGCGCTTCCCGCGACCGACGCGCCGGAGTTGCCCGTCGAGGTCGACGCTCACTGGGGCGACCTGAACCTGATGACCGACGGCGAGCTGACCGACCTGCTCACGGCCACGGATGCGGTGCTCTTCGCGATGGGCGCCGATGAGCGCACGCTGCCCCCCGCACCCGCATCCCGCTTCTACTACGAGGCCAACGTCGTCCCCACGCAGCGCCTGGCCCGCCTCGCGCGCGCAGCCGGCGTCGGGCGCTTCATCGTCTTCGGCTCCGACACGGCCGAGTGGGGCGAGCGCTGGCCCGAGCTCGGGTTCCGCACCCGCAACGCCTACCCGCGCTCCCGTTACGCGCAGGAGGAGGTCGCCGTGCTGGAGGGCGACGGCGCGATGGATGTCATGGTGCTGCGCCTGCCGTACATCTTCGGCGTCGTGGCCGGGCAGCGTCCCCGCTGGCAGGCCGTGCTGGATGCGGTCGCAGCCAGCGCAGGTCCGATCCCGGTGCTGGGCGGGTCCACATCCGCCGTCACGGTGCGCCAGGTCGCGCAGGCCGCTGTCGGAGCGATGGAGCGTGGCACCCACGGCAACCGGTACACCCTGAGCGCCTACGAGCTGAGCCACTCCCAGTTCCTCGAACTGTGCTGCGAGGCGGTCGGTCGCGACCCGCACGATGTCGCGGTGGTGCCGCTGGGCGACCTGCTCCCCGCCTCCGAGGCCCGCGAGGCCGAGGTGCAGGCGGTCGGACGCGAGTTCGGCCTTCACCCCGCCGACACGGCGCTGCTCGGTGAGAAGCGCGCGGTGGGGGATGTGGCCGACACCATCGCCCTCGACGTCGAACCCGACGACGTGCTGGGCGAGATCCGCGCCTGCCTCGCCTGGTGCGTCGAGCACCCGCGCGAGGCCGTCCCCGCCTGATGGACCTTCGGTGGGGCGCTCAGTCGTCGAGCGCCTCGCCGAGTTCCAGCCAGCGCTCTTCCAGGGTCGAGACCTCGGCGACGTACGCGTCACGCGTGCGCTGCAGCTCGAGCAGCCGGTCGTAGTCGTCGTGAGCGTCGGCGAACCGGGCGTCCAGGGCGGCGATCTCGGTCTGCAGCTTCGCGAGGCGCCGGTCGATCGCCGACAGCTCCTTCTCGGCGGCGCGGCGCTCGGCGCCCGCGAGGCCGGGGGAGGCGGCCGCCGCATCCGCCGGCTTCTGGCGCTCCGCCCCCGTGCTCGCCGGCTGTGCGGCACGCAGGCGCAGGTACTCGTCGACGCCGCCCGGCAGGTGCCGGAAGCGGCCGTCGAGGATCGCGTACTGCTGGTCGGTGACGCGCTCGAGGAAGTACCGGTCGTGCGAGACGACGACGAGGGTGCCGGGCCACGAGTCGAGCAGATCCTCCATGGCCGCGAGCATGTCGGTGTCGAGGTCGTTGGTTGGCTCGTCGAGGATCAGCACGTTGGGCTGTGAGAGCAGCACGAGAAGCAGCTGCAGGCGCCGCTTCTGGCCGCCCGAGAGGTCCTTCACCGGCGTCGAGAGCTGCGCACTGGAGAAGCCGAGACGTTCGAGCAGTTGACCGGGGGTGAGCTCCTGCGCCTTCGACCCCGCCCCGAAGGAGTAGGTCGTGCGAAGGCCGGCGAGAACGACGCGCACGGGGGAATCGAGGTGCTCGTCGAGCTCGTCCATGCGCTGCGAGAGCGTCGCGACCTGCACGGTCTTGCCGCGCTTCACGCGTCCCGCTGTCGGTGCGATCTCGCCCGACACGAGCCCCAGCAGGGTGGACTTGCCGGCGCCGTTCACGCCGAGGATGCCGGTGCGCTCGCCCGGGGCGATGCGCCACTCGACCTCGTGCAGTACTTCGCGGTCGTCGTACGAGACCGAGGCGTCGAGCAGATCGACCACGTCTTTGCCGAGTCGTGCGACGGCGAGGGAGCGCAGGGAGACGCTGTCGCGGATCTCGGGCACGTCCGCGATGAGCTCGTTCGCCGCATCGATGCGGAACTTCGGCTTCGACGTGCGAGCCGGTGCGCCGCGCCGCAGCCACGCCAGCTCCTTGCGAGCCAGGTTCTGGCGCTTCGACTCGATCGCCGCGGCCTGCCGGTCGCGCTCGACGCGCTGCAGGATGTATGCGGCGTAGCCGCCCTCGAAGGGCTCGACGATGCGGTCGTGCACCTCCCAGGTCACGGTGCACACCTCGTCGAGGAACCACCGATCGTGGGTCACGACGAGTAGTCCGCCGGCGTTCGCGGGCCACCGCTTCTTCAGGTGCGCAGCCAGCCAGCTGATCGCCTCGACGTCGAGGTGGTTGGTCGGCTCGTCGAGGGCGATGACGTCCCAGTCGCCGGCGAGCAGAGCCGCGAGTGCCACGCGTCGCCGCTGTCCGCCGGAGAGGGTCGCGACATCCGCATCCCAGTCGAGGTCGCCGAGGAGCCCCGCGATGACGTCGCGGGCGCGGGCGTCGCCGGCCCACTCGTGCTCGGGGCGGTCGCCGACGACGCTCTCGCCGATCGTGCGCCCATCGACGAGGGTGTCGGCCTGATCGAGAACGCCGATGCTGACGCCGCCGCGGACGGTGACGCGCCCGCTGTCGGGCTCGGTGCGGCCGGCGAGCATGCCGAGAAGGGTGGACTTGCCGTCGCCGTTGCGGCCGACGATGCCGATGCGGTCGCCCTCGTTCACGCCGAGCGAGACGGAGTCGAAGACGACCTTCGTCGGGTATTCGAGATGGAGGGCTTCGCCGCCGAGTAGATGAGCCATGTTGCTTCCAGGCTAGATGACCGCCCTGCACGCTCGATGCGGTTGGTACGCTCGCAGCATGCAATGCCCGTGACCCGCCTTCTTCTCCCGCACACGCGCGCTCGCGCGCTTCGGAAAGGGTTCACCCATGCACGCAGATCTTCCGCTGAGCGGCCGCGCCGCTCTCGTTACGGGCGTCTCGCGCCGTCGCGGCATCGGCTACGCCGTCGCCCGCGCACTCGCCGCCCGCGGCGCGCACCTCGTCATCCAGCACCATCGTCCGCACGACACCGAACAGCCGTGGGGAGCCGACGATCTCGGCGCGGTCCGCGCCGGCATCCGTGCCGAGCTCACGCCCGGAGCGACACTGACCGACGTCGGCGCGGACCTCGCCGACGAAGGAGTGATCGGCCGGGTGATGGATGCGGCCGCCGCTGCGACCGGAGCGGTCGACATCCTCGTCTGCAATCACGCCAAGAGCGGCGACGACGGCAGCATCCTCGATATGACACCCGAGCGTCTCGACGCGTTCTGGCAGGTGAACGCACGCTCGACGCTGCTGCTGACGGCGGAGTTCGCCCGCCGCAAGGCTCCGAGCCGCGACGAGCAGCGGCGCCCCGGGGAGCGCGTGAGCGGAGCGAAGCCCTACGCAGCGCCGCAGGGCCACGTCATCTGGATGACCTCGGGTCAGGTCCACGGGCCGATGCGGGGAGAGATCGCCTACGCCACGAGCAAGGCCGCGCTCGCCGGCATCACCGCATCCGTTGCGGCGGAGCTGCTGGAGCTCGGCATCGTGCTGAACACGGTGAACCCGGGTCCGGTGAACACCGGCTACCTGGATGCCGAGACCGCGGACCGTCCGCTGGACGGCGTCGAGGAGTACCTCCGGACGACGCCGTTCGGACGCTTCGGCCGTCCCGAGGATGCGGCGGAACTGATCGCCTGGCTGACCAGCGCCGCAGGAAGTTGGGTGGTGGGTCAGGTGCTCACCGGCGACGGAGGCTTCTCGCTGGGCTGAGCGCCGTCGTTCAGTGCAACAAGAACTCCAGCATCACCACGAGCAGGCCCAGGAACGCGGTGCCGACCGCGCCGAGCAGCCGCACCCAGAGCTTCGCACCGGTGCGGGCGTAGGCGGAGAAACCGAGGATGGCGAGCATCGCGATAGCCGCCCAGATGCCGGCATCCTGCACGTCGCCCGCATCCGAGGTGAAGAACGCCGTGATGATCATGGCGATCGTGGACGGCGCGCACGCGTAGAGCATGCCGAGCGAGTGGACGAAGGCGAGCCGTGTTGCGGTGCCGAGGCCGTGGCGCCCGTGGTCCGAGAGGGTGTGCGCGAACACGTGCGCGAGGTAGAAGACGACAAGGCTGCTGACAGCTACCGAGAGCAGCTCGCTGACGGGGCCTTCCTCATCGGCGATCAGCACGACCGTCGTGTAGACGATGAGGCCGTAGACGGCGACGGGGGTGCGGAAGCGGTTGTCGAACCAGCGCTGCAGCTTGCGGTGCCGGGCCGCATCCGGGGCGGGGGCTGCGATCGTGTCGTCACTCATGTGTCGAATCCCAGGGAGAGTTTGCGCAGCAGGGCGGCGAGGCGGTCCCGGTCGCTGCGCGAGAGTCGCTGCAGCAGCAGTGCCTCCGCATCGACCAGGCGGGTGATGGCCGCGTCGACGCGGGTACGGCCCTCGTCGGTGAGGATCACGTGGACACTCCGGCCGTCGGCCGGATCCGCCTCGCGGCGCACGAGCCGGCGCCCCACGAGCCGGTCGATGCGATTGGTCGTGGTGCCGCTGGAGACGAGCGTCTGCTGCAGCAGCTGCTTGGGGCTGAGCTGGTACGGCTCGCCGGAGCGCCGCAGCGCGGAGAGCACGTCCCACTCCCACGGCTCCAGGTCGCTGCGGCGGAACGCCTCGCGCCGGGCGCGGTCGAGGTGACGCGAGAGGCGGTCGACGCGCGAGAGCACCTCGAGCGGCGAGAAGTCGAGGTCCGGGCGCTGGGTCATCCACGACCCGACGATGCGGTCGACCTCGTCGCTCTCTGTCGCCATGAGGCCATTATGGCGACCGGCGCCCATCTCTCTTCCCCGCGAGACTGCATTTCCTGCACGAGATCACTGTCATTACCCGTGATCTCGTGCGAAATGGGCCCACGCGCCCAGAGGCTCCGCGTCCGCGCAGCGGGCGTGGAGGGGGCGTGGGGACAGTCTCGCGGGACGTGAGGGGCGATGGTTACGAGCGGATGCGGTGCGCCCACGCCGCCGCCCGTGCACCGCGGCGGAGGAGCGGATGCGGGCGGGTCCGTCCGCAGGTGGCAGACTGGGGGAGCCCGCCCGAGTGCGGGCGGTCCGCCGTGGTGTAATGGCAGCACGACAGCCTTTGGAGCTGTGAGGTCTAGGTTCGAGTCCTGGCGGCGGAGCATGTCGGAATCGCTCACGGCGCCTCTCGCCGTCATCGTCCTCGCCGCCGGTCAGGGAACGCGCATGCGTTCCCGTCTTCCCAAGGTGCTGCATCCGCTCGCCGGGCAACCGCTCGTCGGTCACGTGCTGCGCACGGCGCGCGCCCTCGAACCCGCGCGCGTGGCGGTCGTGGTGCGGCACGAGCGCACCCTCGTCGCCGAGGCTGTCGCCGCCCTCGCACCCGACGCGGTCGTCGTCGATCAGGACGAGATCCCCGGCACCGGACGCGCCGTCGAGCTCGGCCTTGCGGGCCTCGACGCCTTCGACGGCGACGTGCTCGTGCTGAGCGGCGACGTGCCGCTGCTCGAGGCCGAGACGCTGCAGGCGCTCGTCGAGACCCATCGGGCGCGCGAAGCGGCCGTGACGCTGCTCAGCGCGGTCCTGACCGACCCCACCGGCTACGGCCGGGTGCTGCGCGACGCGTCGGGCGATGTGGAGCGCATCGTCGAGCAGAAGGATGCGACCGACCACGAGGCCGAGGTCGCCGAGATCAACGCGGGCGTGTACGTCTTCCGTGCCGCGGCGCTGCGCCGTCACCTCCAGGATGTCGGCCAGGCCAACGCGCAGGGCGAGAAGTACCTCACCGACGTCGTGGCGCTGGCCCGACGCGCCGGTGAGCGCATCGCGGTCGGCCAGTCGCCGGATCCGGCCGCCGCCCTCGGCGTGAACGACCGGGTGCAGCTCGCCGAGGCCGCCCGCATCCTCAACGCCCGCACGGTGCGTCGCTGGCAGCTGGCCGGCGCCAGCATCCTGGATCCCGCGACGACCTGGATCGACGTCGACGCGACCCTCGCCGAAGACGTGACGGTGCTCCCGGGCACGTATCTCCTGGGCGCGACGTCCGTCGCCGCGGGCGCGACGATCGGCCCCGACACGAGCCTCACCGATTGCGAGGTCGGCGAGGATGCGGTCGTGCGCCGCACGGACGCGACCCTGGCCGTCATCGGACCGCGCGCGAACGTCGGACCGTTCGCCTACCTCCGCCCCGGAACGACGCTCGCGGCCGACGGCAAGATCGGGACGTTCGTCGAGACGAAGAACGCGCAGATCGGCGAGGGCAGCAAGGTGCCCCACCTCTCCTACATCGGCGACACGACGATCGGCCGCGGTGTCAACCTCGGCGCCGGCACCATCACCGCGAACTACGACGACGTCTCCAAGCACCGCACCGAGATCGGCGATGAGGTTCACAGCGGTTCGCACAATGTGTTCGTGGCGCCGGTTAAGATCGGAGACGGCGCGAAAACCGGTGCCGGAGCTGTCATCCGCAAGGATGTTCCGGCCGGTGCCCTGGCTCTCAGCGTCGCCCCTCAGCGCAACGTCGAGGGATGGGTCGAGAACAACAGGCCGGGCACGGCCGCAGCTGATGCGGCGAAGCGCGCACGGACCGCACAGGAAGCTGGCGATGGCACGCAAAGATAAGACGGTCGACCTGGATCGCGAGCGCGGAATCGCTCCGGGACTGGTCGCCAAGACCAAGAAGCGTCTCGTCGTGGCTTCGGGGCGCTCGCACCCCGAGCTGGCGACCGAGGTTGCCGCGCAGCTGGGTACGCAGCTCGTTCCCACCGAGTACCGCACCTTCGCCTCCGGCGAGATCCTGACCCGCTTCGAGGTCTCGATCCGCGGCTGCGACTTCTTCCTGCTGCAGAGCTTCGGCCCGCCGGTGAACGAGTGGCTCATGGAGACGCTCATCATGCTGGATGCGGCCAAGCGCGCATCCGCCAAGCGCATCACCGTCGTGGCGCCGTACTTCCCGTACTCCCGTCAGGACAAGAAGGGCCGCGGCCGCGAGCCGATCAGCGCCCGCCTGGTCGCCGACCTGCTGAAGACCGCGGGTGCCGACCGTGTCATGAGCGTCGATCTGCACGCCGCCCAGATCCAGGGGTTCTTCGACGGCCCCGTCGACCACCTGTTCGCGAAGCCCGTGCTCCTCGAGTACTTCGAGCGCACCCTGACTCCCGAGGACCGGGCGAAGCTCACGGTCGTCTCGCCGGACACCGGTCGGGTACGGGTGGCAGACACGTGGTCGGACAGCCTCGGTGCTCCGCTGGCGATCATCCACAAGCGTCGCGACCCCAATGTCGCCAACCAGGTCACCGTCAACGAGATCGTCGGCTCGGTCGCGGGCCGGGTGTGCCTGCTGGTCGACGACATGATCGACACGGGTGGCACGATCGTCAAGGCGGCGCAGGCGCTCAAGGCCAGCGGTGCCGAGCGCGTCATCGTCGCCGCCACGCACGCCGTCTTCAGTGACCCCGCCGTCGAGCGGCTGCAGGATGCGTCGATCGACGAGGTCGTGGTGACCGACACGATCCCGCTTCCCGAAGAGAAGCGCTTCCCCGCGCTCACCGTGCTGCCGATCGCACCGCTTCTCGGCCGCGCGATCCGCGAGGTCTTCGAGGACGGCTCGGTCACGAGCATGTTCGACGGCGCCGCCTGACGGTTCTTATCCACAGTCCCCGGGATTCATAGCGGTCGCAAAAGTCGGCTGCGCAGGATGGTCCATGCCGCCGCATGCAGCGGACGGTTACGACAGCGCGAGGGACGAGCACGGCATACGCCGCGCCGGTCTGTCGAGGCACCGCATCCAGGAGGACCGAAAATGATCCGCACGAACGCCGTACCCCGCCCCGTCCGCACTGCCGCCGCCGTCATCGGCGTCGCTGGAGCCTTCGCCCTTGCCGGCTGCTCCTCGCAGGCCGACACCGCGTCAACCAGCACGGAGACCGCGTCGACGCCGAGCTCGAGCAGCTCGACAGCGACGACCGAGAGCTCGACCAGCAGCTCGACCGGGACCACGACGTACACGGACGGCACCTACACGGCGTCCGGTTCCTACCAGACGCCCGAGAGCGTCGAAGAGATCAGCGTCACCGTCACACTTGCCGACGACGTCATCACCTCGGTCGAGGTGACCGGAGATCCGCAGGCGCGCGAGTCGCAGCAGTACCAGTCTCAGTTCATCGGAGGCATCTCCGACGTCGTCGTGGGCAAGGACATCGATGAGATCTCGGTCAGTCGTGTGGCCGGCTCGTCGCTCACGAGCGGCGGCTTCAACAAGGCCATCGAGGAGATCAAGACCGAAGCGAAGGCCTGATGCCCGAGCTGTGGGGGTTCGATGCGATCGGCACCCGCTGGGAGATCGAGACAGCCGAGCCCGTCGCCGACCCGACCCGCACGCGCATCCGCTCCGTCATCGCGGGCTTCGACGAGGAGTGGTCGAGGTTCCGCCCGGACTCCCTCGTGAGCCGCCTCGCCGTCGACGGCGGCGAGGCGGCCGCGCCGGCTGACGCGGCGGCGATGCTTGACGCGTACCGCGAGCTCGACGCCGCCACGGCCGGCGCGGTGAATCCGCTGGTGGGGGAGAGCCTCGCCCGTCGCGGATACGACGCCGCCTATTCGTTCGTCGACCGAGGGGCCGCTCCCGCGCCGTCGTGGCGGCAGGTGCTCGAGTGGGACGCGCAGACCCTGCGCCTCGCGCAGCCGGCGCTGCTGGACGTGGGCGCGCTCGGCAAAGGACGGCTGGTCGACCTCGTCGCCGAGATCCTCGAGGGATCCGTGGCCGGTGGCTTCGTCGTCGACGCGAGCGGAGACATGGCCGTGCGCGGCGGACCTATCCGGGTCGGTCTCGAGCATCCCTTCGACCCCTCACGGGCGATCGGCGTGTTCGAGGTCGAGGATGCGGCGCTGTGCGCGTCCGCGGTCAACCGCAGGGCGTGGGGCGAGGGCCTCCACCACGTGCTCGATGCCCGCACCGGGGTTCCGGTGCGCACGATCGCCGCGACGTGGGCGCTGGCACCCGATGCGATGCACGCTGATGCCGCGGCGACCGCACTCTTCTTCGACGGCGGCCCGGAGTTGGCCGCCGAATGGGGGGTGTCGTGGGTGAGAATGACCACCGACGGCACCGTCGAATGGTCCGCCGACCAGAAAGCCGAGTTGTTCCTGTGATCGCCTCCTTCACCGCCGGCGCGAATCGGGTCACCGCCCTGTTCGGACGCCTGTCGATGTACCGGCTCGTCCAGCTCGCGCTGGGCGTGCTCGCCGCCATCGCATTCGTGCTCTCCTTCTTCGGCCTCGTCGTCCCCACACCGTGGGAGCTGCTGGTCACCGCGGCCGTGCTGATGATCGTCGGCGTCCTCGCCGACACGACCGCGCAGCGACTGCTCCACCTGCCGCTGCGCACCGAGTCCACACTGATCACCTCCGTGATCCTGCTGTTCGTGCTGCGGCCGACGATCGAGCCGATGGGGCTTGTGGGCATCGCGATCGCCGCGCTGGCCGCATCCGTCTCCAAGTACCTGCTCGCCTGGCGCGGTCGCCACATCTTCAACCCGGCGGCCGTGGGGGCGACGGTCGTGACGATCGTGTCCGCGCTCCTCCCGCTGGATTCGGGCATCGGCGGCTCGGCCTGGTGGGTGGGGACCCCCGTGCTGTTCGGACCGGTGCTGCTGCTCGGGCTCGTCGTGCTCTGGCGCACCGAGAAGGTCCGCGTCGTCGGGCTCTTCGTCGTCGTCGCCGTCGTCGTCAACCTCGTCCGGGTCTTCGTGCAGTACCAGCAGGCGGGACTCGCCATCGATGTGGGGACCGTCATCGGACAGGTGCTGACCGCATCCCCGTTCCTCTTCCTGGGGGCGTTCATGCTCTCGGAGCCGCTGACGCTGCCGCCGCGGCGCTGGCAGCAGTACGCGGTGGCGGCGGTCGTCGGCGTGCTGGCGGGCTGGCCGATTCCGGTCGGATACATGACGCTGGGTCAGGAGAGGGCGCTGCTGATCGGCAACCTGATCGCGTTCCTGCTCTGCCTGCGCCAGGCCGTGCGTCTCACCCTCGTGGAGCGCCGGTCGCCCAGCGCCACGGTGCGCGAGCTCGTGTTCCGAGCCGAGCGCGGTCTCGCGTTCCGGGCGGGGCAGTACCTCGAGCTCGACGTGCCGCACCGCCGCGCCGACGCCCGAGGAACCCGACGGGAGTTCAGCATCGTCTCCGCGCCCGAGGATCTGCCCACCGTCCGTGTCGCGTACCGCGACGGCGTGGGGCCGCAGAGTTCGTACAAGAAGGCGCTCGGCGAGGTGCAGCCGGGCAGCAAGCTGGCCGTCACGGGGATCTGGGGTGACTTCGTGCTGCCGAAGGAAACCTCGCGACCCGTGCTGCTGGTGGCTGCCGGCATCGGGGTGACGCCGTTCGTGTCGCAGTTGCGTCATCTCACGGCGAGTGGCGTGCGCCGCGACATCGTGCTCGTGTTCGTGGCGTCGGATGCCGGTCAGCTCGTGTTCCGTGACGACCTCGCCGCATCCGGGGCGCCGGTCGTCGTGTTCACGCCGGACGATCCGGGAACGCTGCCCGCGAACTGGACGTGGGCCGGTCCCGAGCGCATCGATGCCGGGCGTCTCGCCCGCGTCGTGCCCGACATCGGCCAGCGCCACGCTTACGTCTCCGGCCCGCCGCGGCTGATCGCCGACCTCGCGCCCGCGCTCGAGAAGGCCCGCGGCATCACGACGGACGCCTTCAGCGGCTACTGACCCCGCGCCGGGCGGTTCCGGCATCCCTGTGTCCGAGTTGCGTCGCGGTTGCGCAACTGCCACAGTTCTGCGCATCCGCGCCAGATGATCGCTGGCGCGGTTGCGCATTTCTGTAGCGCCAGACTGCGGAGGGTTGCATACGGCCGGTCGAGCGGCGTCCTCGCCACGCTCGAAACGGCTCGCCGCCGACGGCGTCGCCAGCGGATGCGGATGCGGAAGCGCCACACTTCTGCGCACCTGCGCCACACAATCACTGGTGCATCTGCGCAAAAGTGGCGCATCTGCGCACATGCGACGCAACTCGGGAACGGGGGAGGCGGGGCCGTACGGTTGCGCCCGGAGGTGGGAACAACAACGCCGCGGCGCCGCACCCGGAAACGGATGCGGCGCCGCGTGCGTCAGAGCGTGCGGTGGGCGCGGTAGTAGTCGAGCAGCGCGCGGGTCGACGCATCCTGTGCCGCGGTCGCGTCCGCGTCGCCCTCGATCGCGGGAGCGATCTGCAGGGCGAGCTGCTTGCCGAGCTCGACCCCCCACTGGTCGAACGAGTTGATGCCCCAGATCGCCCCCTGCGTGAACGTGATGTGCTCGTACAGTGCGATGAGCTGGCCGAGCACCGCCGGGGTCAGGGCGGGCGCGAAGATCGATGTCGTCGGACGGTTTCCCGCGAACGTGCGTGCGGCGACCAGCGCACCGGTGGTGCCCTCGGCCTCCACCTCCGCGGCGGTCTTGCCGAACGCGAGCGCCTTGGTCTGGGCGAGGAAGTTCGCCAGGAACAGCCCGTGCACGTCGCGGTCGCCGTCGCGCAGCGGGTAGGCGGGGTTCACGAACGCGATGAAGTCGGCCGGAATCAGTCGCGTGCCCTGGTGGATGAGTTGGTAGAACGCGTGCTGTCCGTTCGTGCCCGGCTCGCCCCAGAAGATCTCGCCGGTGTCGGTCGTGACGGGGGAGCCGTCCCAGCGCACGGACTTGCCGTTGGATTCCATCGTCAGCTGCTGCAGGTACGCGGGGAACCGGTTCAGCTGCTGCGCGTAGGGGAGGACGGCGTGCGACTGCGCACCGAGGAAGTTGTTGTACCAGACGTTCAACAGACCCATGAGCACGGGCACGTTGCGCTCGAGCGGCGTGGTGCGCATGTGCTCGTCGACCGCGTGGAAGCCGGCGAGCAGCTCGCGGAACACGTCGGGGCCGAGAGTGATCGCGAGTGACAGGCCGATCGCCGAGCAGACGGAGTAGCGGCCGCCCACCCAGTCCCAGAACCCGAACGCGTTGGTGGGGTCGATGCCGAAAGCGGCGACCTTGTCGAGGGCCGTCGAGACCGCGACGAAGTGGTGCGTGACCGCATCCGTCCGCGCCTGTTCGTCGTCGGCGATGGCGCCGGATGCGGTGAGCCCCGCCCACAGCCAGTCCCGCGCAAGGCGGGCGTTGGTCAGCGTCTCGAGCGTCGTGAACGTCTTGGACGCGACGATGAACAGGGTCGTCTCGGGGTCGAGGTCCGCGGTCTTCTGGGCGAGGTCGGTGGGGTCGATGTTGGACACGAACCGCGCCTGGATGCCGGCGTCGGCGTAGGGCTTGAGTGCCTCGTAGACCATGACGGGACCGAGATCGGATCCGCCGATGCCGATGTTGACGACGTGGGTGACCTTCTTGCCCGTGACACCCTGCCATTTGCCCGATCGCACCCGGTCGGCGAAGGCTGCGACGAGCTCGAGCACCGACTGCACGTCCTCGTCGACGTGCTGGCCGTCCACGACGAGCGCGGGCTCGGCGCCTGCGGGACGACGCAGTGCCGTGTGCAGCACGGCGCGGTCCTCGCTCGTGTTGATGTGCACGCCCGCCAGCATCTCGGCGAAGCGCTTCTCGACGCCTGTCTGGCGGGCGAGCTCCACGAGCCGGGCGAGGATCTCGTCGGTGACGAGGTTCTTCGACAGGTCGACGTGCAGGTCGGCCAGTGGCAAGCTCAGGCGTGCGGCGCGGTCTGCGTCCGCGGCGAACCAGCCCCGCAGATCGGGGGAGAACCCGTCACGGAGAGCGGCGAGATCCGTCCAGGCGGAGGTGGTGGTGGGATCGATCGGAGTGGTCACCCCACCACGCTAGCGGCTCGGATCGGCCTCGGCTTCGACCGATCCCGGATCAATGGGCTTGGCGGGCACGCGGACGGAGAACGTGGTGTCGCCCGGTTGCGAGACCACGGTGATCGAGCCCGCATGCGCCTCCACGATCGCCCGTGCGATGGACAGGCCCAGCCCGGTTCCACCGGTCTTTCGTGCGCGGGAGAGGTCGCCGCGAGCGAAGCGCTCGAACAGCTCGTCTCGCACCGCCGGATCGATGCCCGGCCCGTCGTCGTGCACGCGCAGCACCGCTTCGGAGCCTTCCCGCTTGACGGAGAGCGTGACGGTGGTGCCGGCGGGGGTGTGCGTTCGTGCGTTCGCGAGCAGGTTCGCGAGCACCTGCGTGAGTCGGCCCGTGTCGCCCGCCGCCACGACGGGCTCCTCGTCGAGGTCGAGCTGCCAGTTGTGGTCGGGGCCGGCCGCCTGCGCGTCGCCCAGGGCCTCGACGGCGAGCCGGGAGAGATCCACCGCGCCGTAGACGAGCTCCTGCCCCTCCTCGAGCCGTGCGAGCAGGAGAAGGTCTTCGACGAGCGTTGTCATCCGCAGCGACTGGGCTTGGATGCGCTCCAGCGCGGACGCCGTATCGGTCGTGAGGGATCTGTCACGCAGCGAGAGCTCGGAGTACCCGCGGATGGATGCGAGTGGTGTGCGGAGTTCGTGGCTGGCGTCGGCGACGAAGCGACGCATGCGCTCCTCGTTGCGCTGTCGTGCCTCCAGCGAGCTGTCCACATGATCGAGGAGCGTGTTGAGTGCGGAGCCCACGCGGCCGATCTCGGTGCGGTCGTCCGCCTCGGATGCCGCGACGCGCTCCGTGATGGATACAGACCCCTCCGCGAGAGGCAGGGCGGCTACGCGCTGCGCCGTCGCTGCGACTTCCCGCAGGGGCCGCAGGCTCCGGCGGATGACCATCGCGAGCACGACGCCCAGCAGCAGGAGACCGCCCACCGTGACGAGTGCCACCGTCGTGAGGATCTGGCCCATGACCGCCGTCACCTCAGACGTGGGCAGACCGACGATCGCCGTCCCCGTGGTGTAGACGCGGTACTCACCCAGGCCGTCGATGACGATGGTGTCCAGACCGGTGCGCTTCACCGAGTTGATCAACTGGTACACCTGATCGGTGGTCAGCGTGGAGACGGACTCGTCGACGACGTAGGCGCCCGTGGGATCGCCGCTCGGCCCGTGGTAGACCAGCAGGGCCCCCGACTCCTGGCGACCTCGATCGAGGATGTCCTGCGCCGTGTCGTTCGGGAAGACACGAAGCTGGCCGAGCGCCTGCACCTGCGTGTTCAACGTGTCCTGCATGATCGAGCTCAGGATTGTCCCGGTGGCCAGTCCGACCGCGCCCAGGATCACCGCCACCATCCCGATCACGGCGACCATGAGCCGCGCCTGGAGCGTCAGCTGTCGTGGCGCGCGGCGAGGATGCAGTTTCGTCACTGCGGGGCTTTGATCATGTAGCCCACGCCGCGAACCGTGTGGATGAGGGGATCCCGGCCGGCATCGATCTTCTTGCGCAGGTAGGAGATGTAGAGCTCGACGACACTCGATCGACCTCCGAAGTCGTAGTTCCACACCCGGTCGAGGATCTGGGCCTTCGACACGACGCGGCGCTGGTTGCGCATCAGGTAGCGCAGCAGCTCGAACTCGGTCGCCGTGAGCTCGATCTCCGTGCCGGCCCGCTCGACTTCGTGACTGTCCTCGTTGAGGCTCAGATCGCCGACGCGCAGGATCGGCTCGGCCTCGCCCGCCTGGGCCGTGCCGGCGCGACGCATGAGTCCACGCAGTCGTGCCACGACCTCTTCCAGGCTGAACGGCTTGGTGACGTAGTCGTCGCCTCCAGCCGTGAGTCCGGCGACGCGGTCGGCCACCGCATCCTTCGCCGTCAGGAAGAGGACGGGCACGTCGTTGCCCGACTGGCGCAGCCGCTGCAACACGGCCATTCCGTCGAGGTCGGGCATCATCACGTCCAACACCATGGCGTCGGGTGCGAAGTCCCGCGCGGCCTGCAGGGCCTGGAAACCGCTCGCCGCGGCGCGCACGTCCCAGCCCTCCATCCGCAGGGCCATGGAGAGGAGATCGGTGAGCATTTGTTCGTCATCGACGACCAGGACGCGCGGAGCGGTGCCGTCTGCGCGGTGCAGAGAGGGGGAGGGAGCCATCGAAGTCATGCCTCCGATTGTGAGGGTAAATCTATGCCGTTCCTATGGAGCCGGCTATGAGCCCGCTGTGAGAGGCGGTGCTCCTCGGTCTGCTCGAGAGACATCGTCGCATAGCTGAGACATAACGGCCGCATGCGGGTCGCATTTTCCCGGTCCCTACCTTCGCAGAGACGGCCCGCACCGGTGGCCGGAAGGAGACTCATGTACGGAACGTACCTGCGCCGGGAGCTGGCCGGCCGCAAGAAACAGACGATCATCGTCGCCGCAGGATTGGCGATCGCGATCGCCCTGGTCATCGTCGTCAACTCCCTCGCCGCGGGCGTGCGGGACGCGCAGGCGCAGGCTCTGGAATCCGTGTACGGCGTCGGCACCGACCTCACGGTCACGGGCGCCCAGGCGGAGCCCGGCCAGGGCGGCGGGCCGCAGTTCGAGTTCGGCCAGGACGGCGGTTCCACCGGCGACGACGGGACCACGTCGCTCAGCCAGTCGCGGTTGATGACGGACATGATGCGCGGCACCCTCGACGCATCCACCGTGCAGACCATCACCGGAGTCGACGGCGTCGCAGCCGCATCCGGCGCACTGGCGCTGACGAACACGACGTTCTCGGGCGAGCTGCCCGAGGCGCCCACGCAGACCGACGGCTCGTCGGGTGCCACCCAGGGTGAGCCTCCGTCCGGCGGCGGCGGCGGTGGCGGCGGCTTCGGCGGCGGATCGTTCGATCTCGACTCGTTCTCGGTGCTCGGTATCACGAGCGACGACGCCTCGGTGGGACCGCTGTCGGCGGTGACGGTGTCCGACGGCCGCCTTCTCGACGCCGACGACGCGGGACAGAACGTCGCTGTCCTGGACGCCACCTACGCCACCACGAACGAGCTCTCCGTGGGCGGCACCATCGATGTGGGGGGCACCGAGATGGAGATCGTCGGAATCGTGGCCTCGGCATCGAGTGAGGCCGACACGGCGGCGAACGTGTACATCCCACTCGATGTCGCCCAGTCGCTCGCCGGCGTCGGCGACGTGGTGTCGACGGTGTACGTGCAGGCGTCGTCGGCCGACGCGATCTCGAGCGTGCAGAGCGCGATCCAGGCGGAACTGCCCGACGCCACCGTCAGCTCGCAGTCCGACCTGGCCTCCACCGTTTCCGGGTCGCTCTCCAGCGCGTCCTCGCTGATCACGAGCCTCGGCACGTGGCTGTCGATCCTCGTGCTCGTCGTCGCGGTCGCGCTCGCCGTCCTCTTCACCATCTCGGGCGTCTCGCGGCGTACACGCGAGTTCGGCACGCTGAAGGCGATCGGCTGGTCCAACGGCCGCGTGATCGGGCAGGTCGCGGGGGAGTCGGTCGTGCAGGGACTCATCGGTGGCGTCGGCGGCCTGGTGATCGGTCTGATCGCGGTCTTCGCTATCAACATCGCCTCGCCGACCATCTCGGCGACCTCGGAGCAGATGCAGGGGCCTGGCGGGTCGGGAGGCCGCGGCGGCGGTGGATTCGGCCAACAGGCGGCGCAGACCGCATCCGACATCGTGCTCAGCGCACCGATCTCGGTGGGCATCATCCTCGCCGCTGTGGGACTGGCCGTTGCTGCCGGGCTCGTCGCCGGAGCCTTCGGTGGATGGCGCGCCGCCCGCCTGAGCCCCGCCGAGGCGCTTCGCGCCGTGGCCTGACTCGAATCAAGGACAAGGAATGACTGAGATGACCATCACCGACACCACGGCATCGGGAGCGGCTTCGGCTGCGACCACCGCCTACCGCATCGGCGGCGTGACCAAGACGTACCAGCAGAAGGGCCGGGTCGTGAAGGCGCTCACGGGCGTCGACATCGAGATCGCGCAGGGGGAGTTCGTCACCATCCAGGGCCCGACCGGAGGCGGCAAGTCGACGTTCCTGCAGTTGCTGGGCGCGTTGGACCGGCCGACCGAGGGGCATGTGTTCCTCGGTGACACCGACATCGCCCGTGCCACCAACGCTCAGCTCGGAGAGCTCCGGGCGCACGAGATCGGATTCGTGTTCCAGGGCTTCAATCTGATCCCGACGCTCACCGCCGCAGAGAACGTCGACATGGGCCTCGAGCCGTTGAAGCTCACGAAGCAGGAGCGGGCGCAGCGCGTCGCCGACGCTCTCCAGCACGTCGGGCTCGCCGAGCGGGGCGGCCACCGTCCGGGCGAGCTGTCGGGCGGGCAGCAGCAACGCGTGGCGATCGCCAGAGCCATCGCGAAGAAGCCTCGCGTGCTGCTCGCAGACGAGCCCACCGGCAACCTCGACGAGCACATGCGCGACGAGATCCTCGAGGTGCTGCAGGCCCTGAACCGCGACGGACTCACCCTCATCGTCGTGACCCACGACTCCGCGGTCGCGCGGCGCGCATCGCGGCGTCTCCGTCTGGAGAAGGGAACGGTCCGCGACATCACGCGCTGAGCCCGGCATCTGCGGCGGGGTCGCCGAGGGCGTGTCGCTGCTTCCCCCACAGCAGCGGCACGTCTTCGGGGGCTCCGCCGCAGACGTGCGTCCGCGGTCGTTCAGCGGCGACGGATGCGGCGCATCGCCGCGATCGCCAGCGCGCCGAGCGCCGTGCCGACGGTGTTCGAGACGAGGTCGCGCACGTCGGCGACGCGGCCCGCGATGGCCACATGCTGCGTCGTCTCGATCCCGGCGCTGATGGCGATCCCGATCGGGATGGCGAGCCACCACCGGCGCCCGAGCCACAGGGCTCCCAGAACACCGGCGGGCACGAACAGTGCGACGTTGGCGGTGAACTCCAGCAGATCGAACGTGATCCACCGGGTCAGGGGCGCCGCGGCGAACGTCTCGGCCCACGCTCTCAGGATGCCGCCGGTGCCGGCCGCGTCATCGGGCACGAGCGTGAGGCGCGCCAGCACAACGAGATACGCCGCCGTCGCGACCGCCAGGAGGAGCGTCCTCCGGCGGCCGCGCACGGCGGCGTCCGTCATCGCGGGATCAGTGCGTGTCGACGGCTTCGACCTCGGAACGGTCGCCCGACCACAGCGTGTGGAAGGTGCCCTCCTTGTCGATGCGCTTGTAGGTGTGCGCTCCGAAGAAGTCGCGCTGGCCCTGGATGAGGGCGGCCGGCAGGCGGTCGGCGCGCAGGCCGTCGTAGTAGGCCAGCGACGACGAGAACGCGGGAGTCGGAACACCCGTCTCGACGGCGCCGATGACGACGCGGCGCCACGCATCCTGAGCGGTCGCGACGGCGTCACGGAAGTAGGGGGCGAGCACGAGAGCCTGCAGCGAGGGGTTCTCGGCGTATGCCTCGGTGATGCGGTTGAGGAACTGTGCGCGGATGATGCAGCCGCCGCGCCAGATCTTGGCGATGTCGCCCTTCTTGATGTCCCAGCCGTACTGCTCGGCGCCCGCGACGATGGCGTCGAAGCCCTGCGAGTAGGCGATGATCTTCGACGCGTACAGCGCCTGGCGCACGTCCTCGATGAACGCCTCGGGGTCGGCGACCGTCCCGGTCGAGGAGGGGCCGGGCAGCGACGTCGCCTCGGCGCGCTGCGACGGCTTCGAGGAGAGCGAGCGGGCGAAGACGGCCTCAGCGATGCCCGAGACGGGGATGCCGAGACCCAGCGCGGTCTGCACGGTCCAGGCGCCCGTTCCCTTGGCGCCGGCCTGGTCGACGATGACGTCGACCAGCGGCTTGCCGGTGGCGGCGTCGACCTGCTTGAGCACCTCGGCGGTGATCTCGATGAGGTACGACTCGAGCTCGCCCCGGTTCCACTCGGCGAAGATCTCCGAGATCTCGGCGGGGGACTTGCCGGTTCCGCGGCGGATGAGGTCGTACGCCTCGCCGATGAGCTGCATGTCGACGTACTCGATGCCGTTGTGGATCATCTTGACGAAGTGGCCCGCGCCGTCGTGACCGACGTGCGTGACGCAGGGCTCGCCCTCGGCGACGGCCGCGATGCTCTTGAGGATCGGTCCGAGCGTGACCCAGGACTCGTCCGAGCCGCCCGGCATGATCGAGGGGCCGTTCAGCGCACCTTCCTCGCCGCCGGAGATGCCGGCGCCGACGAAGTTGATGCCGGTCTCCCGCACCGCCTTCTCGCGGCGGATCGTGTCGGTGAACAGGGCGTTGCCGCCGTCGACGATGATGTCGCCCGGCTCGAAGACCTGCACGAGATCGTTGATGACCGCATCCGTGGGGCCGCCGGCCTTGACCATGATGATCGCCGTGCGCGGCTTCTGCAGCGACGCGGCGAACTCGGCGTACGTCGAGGCGGGGACGAAGCCCGCCTCGGGGTGCTCCGTGACGAGGTGCTCGGTCTTGTCATAGCTGCGGTTGAACACGGCCACCGTGTTGCCCTCGCGCGAGGCGAGGTTGCGGGCCAGGTTGGACCCCATGACGGCGAGTCCGACGACTCCGATGTTGGCTGATGCCTCGGTCACGAAAAATACTCCTCGAACGAAGGGTGGGAACACGCCAATCGTAGTGTTCCCACGCGCCGCGAGGATGCCGTGCGACGTCGGGCGCCGCCGCGGAGTCAGGACTTGCGGTAGTTCTGGCGGCCCATCGACCAGAAGGCGCCGATGACGCCGATGAGGGATCCGAGCGAGAGCAGGCCGATGAAGCCGAGCAGGAGGTCGGAGGCGAGCTGAGCGTCCACGGGGGAGTCCTTTCGATCGGGGCTCGCGCCGGCGGGCGCATCTTTTCCATGCTACCGGGCGGCACTGGTAGAGTTGACGAGAACTTCGGCGAGGGATGCGGCATCCGCATCCGTAATCGACGAGGGTGTGCAGGCCTACGGCTTCCTCACGCGCTCGCGTTCGAGTCGAACCATCCCCGATCTGGGGCCCGTGGGCCCGCAAGGAGAATCATCATGTCGGAAGACAACAAGGTCACCGCTGAGGTGCGCACGCAGTTCGGCAAGGGCTTCGCCCGTCGCCTCCGCGCCGCCGGTCAGATCCCCGCCGTCCTGTACGGCCACGGCACCGAGCCCGTGCACCTCGCCCTGCCGGGTCACCAGGTCGCCCTGCTGATCCGTCGCGCGAACGCGCTGCTCGAGCTCACCGCCGACGGCAAGGACCACCTGGCCCTCGTCAAGGACGTCCAGAAGGACCCGGTGCGCCAGATCATCGAGCACATCGACCTGCTCGTCGTGAAGAAGGGCGAGAAGGTCGCCGTCGACGTCCCCGTCGTCGTCGTGGGCGAGCCCTTCGCGGGCACCATCGCGAACCTGGACGCGACGACCGTGTCGCTCGAGGTCGAGGCCACCCACATCCCGCAGAACATCGAGGTCGACGTCGAGGGCCTCGAGGACGGCACGCACATCACGGCCGCCGACCTGAAGCTCCCCCAGGGTGCGACGCTGGTGACCGAGCCGGAGACGCTGGTCGTCGCCGTTTCGGTGCCCGCCGCCACCCTCGCCGCTGAGGACGAGATCGCCGAGGCCGACGCCGAGGTCGCTGCTGAGCAGTCCGAGGAGTCCGCGGAGTAATTCCGCCTCACCCGCACAGGAGAAATCCCGACGACAGGATCGATTCGCGAGAATCGTCCTGCGTTCGGGATTTCTCCTGTTTTACGTCCGCCTCAACACCGCACTCGCGTCGCCTCCGGAAGGGATGACATGGCCGACACTTGGCTGATCGTGGGACTCGGGAACCCTGGACCGCGCTACGAAGCGACGCGCCACAACGTGGGTCAGATGGTGATCGACGAGCTCGCCGACCGTCGCAACGAGGGCTTCAAGGTGCATAAGGCGGGCGCGCGCATCGCCGAGGGGTGGCTGCGCCCCGGGGGGCCGAAGCTCGTGCTCGCGAAGCCCAACACGTTCATGAACGTCTCCGGGGGGCCGGTCGCGAACCTCGCCAAGTTCTTCGACATCCCCGCCGAGCGCGTCGTCGTCGTGCACGACGAGCTCGACATCCCCTTCGACACCCTCAAGCTCAAGACGGGCGGCGGACACGGCGGACACAACGGCGTCCGCGACGTCGCCAAGGCGCTCGGCACGCCGGAGTTCCCGCGCGTGCGCGTCGGCATCGGGCGTCCTCCCGGCCGCCAGGACCCGGCCGACTGGGTGCTCGACGCCTTCGGTCAGACCGAGCGCAAGACGCTCCCCATCCTCGTCTCGGATGCGGCGGATGCGGTCGAGCTCCTCGTCGACGAGGGCCTCGTCGCCGCCCAGCAGCGCTGGCACGCCCCCCGCGCCTGACCCCGCGCCGCGCGCCCACCGGGTACCCGCACTCTGCCGCATCCGGGGGTTGGCCTCATCTGCCCCGCGAGACTGCATTTTCCGCACGAGATCACGGGTAAACACCGTGATCTCGTGACCGAAATGCAGTCTCGGTGACATGGGATGCCGCATCCCATGTTCGGGGGACGCGTGTTGCGGTCTCCGGGCGCGGTCGGGCGCGTTTCTGGTCCCTCGAACATGATGGCGGCCCCTGCCCGGAGCGAGCGGCACCGCCCCCGCGAGACTGCATTTTCCGCACGAGATCACGGGTAAATCCCGTGATCTCGTGCCCGAAATGCAGTCTCGGTGACATGGGATGCCGCATCCCATGTTCGGGGGACGCGTGTTGCGGCAGCGGGGGCCGATCGGTCGCGTTTCGGGTCTCTCGGACATGATGGCTGCCCCGCCGGAGTGATCGGCTCCCTCGCCGGTGCAGTGCGCTGCGCCCGGAGCGCGAGCGGGGCACCCCCCGGGGAGCGGCCGCCGGAGCGGGTGTCGGCGGGGCGCCGTAGACTCTTGTGGTGACAGTTCCCGGGATCGTCCGCGCCCTCGCGCGCTCAGAAACGTTCCGAGACGCAGCCGAGGCGGCATCCGTCGACGGGGACTTCTCCCTCGTCGACGGCCTCGACGCCCCGCTGCTGGCGGCCCTGCTCGAGCGGCGCCGCGAGGCGGGGAAGCCGGCCGTTCTCCTGGCCGTCGCCCCCACCGGCCGCCGCGCCGAGGCGCTGGGCCCGGCGCTCGAGGCACTGCTCCCCGGTGCGGAGGTGCGCCACTTCCCGGCGTGGGAGACCCTGCCGCACGAGCGCCTCAGCCCGAGCGCCGAGACCGTCGGCCGCCGTCTCGCCGTGTTGCAGCGCATCGCCGAGTGGGAGGGCGCCGCGCCCCTGGTCGTCACCGCATCCGTGCGCGGCGCGATCCAGCCGATCGTTCCCGGACTCGGGGATGCGGGCACGATCCGCCTCAGCGTCGGAGGCCGCGGCCACGACCTCGCAGCCATCGTCGTACGTCTCGTCGAGTTCGCGTATCACCGCGTCGACATGGTCTCGCGCCGCGGCGAGTTCGCGGTGCGCGGCGGCATCCTCGACGTTTTCCCGCCCGCCGCCGATCACCCCTATCGTGTGGAGTTCTTCGGCGACGAGGTCGACCAGATCCGCGCGTTCTCCGTCGCCGACCAGCGCTCGCTGCCCGGCGACATCGACCGGATCGACCTGCTGCCGAGTCGGGAGCTGCTGCTCACCGACGAGGTGCGCGATCGCGCGCTCGGCCTCGCCGACGCGTTCCCGTCGCTCGCCGGCATGCTCACGAAGATGGCCGAGGGCATCCCCGTCGAGGGCATGGAGTCCCTCATCCCCGCGCTCGTCGACGGCCTCGTGACGATCGTCGACTACCTGCCGCGCGCGAGCGCCGTCGCCGTCGTCGACCCGGTGCGCGCAGCGACCCGTGCGACGACCCTCGCCGAAACCAACCAGGAGTTCCTGGATGCGGCGTGGAGCGCCGCAGTGGCGGGCGCCGACACCCCGGTCGACCTCGGCTCCGGCGACTTCCTCTCGTTGCCGGAGCTCCACGAAGCCGCCCGCGCGCGTACGGACGTGTGGTGGGAGCTCTCCTCGTTCGACTCGGGTGCAGCGGATGCGGCCGCCGAGGGCCTCTCGGACGACGCCGGCGTCACGCGGATCGCCGCCGCATCCGTGCCGTCCTTCGCGGGCAGCGTCGAGGGCGCGATCGATCACGTCGCCCAGCTGCTCACCGAGCAGTGGGCGGTCGTGGTCACGGCATCCGGCGCGGGGCTCGCCGACCGTGCCCGCGACGTGCTCGCCGAGCGGGGGATCGCGGCCCGCCGTGTGGATTCGCTGACCGAGCCGCCCGAGCCGGGGCTCGCCACGGTCGTCGTGAGCACGCTCGAACGCGGCTTCCAGGTGGCGGATGCGCGGCTCGCCGTGCTGACCGAGTCGGAGTTCTACGGCCGCACGATCGGCAGCGACACCCGCGCCGTGAAGAAGCTCGCCTCGCGCCGGCGCAACGTCGTCGACCCGTTGCAGCTCAAGCCGGGCGACTTCGTGGTGCACTCCACGCACGGCATCGGCAAGTTCGTCGAGCTCGTGCAGCGCGAGGTCTCCAGCGGCGGCCGCAACGCGGTCAAGAGCAAGCGCGAGTATCTCGTGCTCGAGTACGCCGCCTCCAAGCGCGGCCACCCGGGCGACAAGCTCTACGTGCCCACCGACCAGCTCGACCTGCTCTCGCGCTACGTCGGCGGCGAGGCGCCCGCGCTGTCGAAGATGGGCGGCAGCGACTGGGCCGCCGCCAAGAGCAAGGCGCGCCGCGCTGTTCGCGACATCGCGGTCGAGCTCGTGAAGCTCTACTCCGCCCGGATGGCGGCCAAGGGGCACGCCTTCGGCCCCGACACCCCCTGGCAGCGCGAGCTGGAGGAGGCGTTCCCGTTCGCCGAGACCCCCGACCAGCTCCAGACGATCGACGAGATCAAGGCCGACATGGAGCGGCCGATCCCGATGGACCGCCTGCTGTCGGGGGATGTGGGCTTCGGTAAAACCGAGGTCGCCGTGCGCGCCGCCTTCAAGGCGATCCAGGACGGCAAGCAGGTCGCGATGCTCGTACCGACCACCCTGCTCGTCAAGCAGCACCTCGAGACGTTTTCCGAGCGCTTCGCCGGTTTCCCCGTGAAGGTGCGCGCGCTCTCGCGCTTCCAGACCGACAAGGAGGCGAAGGATGTGGTCGCCGGCCTCGCCGACGGCACCGTCGACATGGTCATCGGCACGCACCGCATCCTCACCGAGAAGGTGATCTTCAAAGACCTCGGTCTGATGATCATCGACGAGGAGCAGCGTTTCGGCGTCGAGCACAAGGACGCCCTGAAGAAGCTCAAGACGAACGTCGACATCCTCGCGATGAGCGCCACGCCCATCCCTCGCACGCTCGAGATGGCGGTCACCGGCATCCGGGAGATGTCGACGCTGGCCACCCCGCCCGAGGACCGGCACCCGATCCTCTCCTACGTCGGGCCGCGAAACGACAAGCAGATCGCGGCAGCCATCCGGCGCGAGCTGCTGCGCGAAGGACAGGTCTTCTTCGTGCATAACCGGGTCTCGTCGATCCAGCGGGTCGCCGCGGATCTCGCCGAGCTCGTGCCGGAGGCGCGCATCGCCGTCGCCCACGGGCAGATGGGGGAGCACCAGCTTGAGCAGGTCGTCGACGACTTCTGGGAGCGCCGGGCCGACGTGCTCGTCTCGACCACGATCGTCGAGACCGGCCTCGACATCTCCAACGCGAACACGATCATCATCGACCGTGCCGACAAGTACGGTCTCAGCCAGCTGCACCAGCTGCGCGGCCGTGTCGGGCGTGGGCGCGAGCGCGCGTACGCGTACTTCCTGTACGACGAGACCAAGCCGCTGAGCGAGACCGCCGCCGACCGACTCGAGACCATCTCGGTCAACAACGACCTCGGTTCGGGCATGCAGGTGGCGCTGAAGGACCTGGAGCTGCGCGGGGCGGGCAACCTCCTCGGCGCCGAGCAGGCCGGTCACATCGCGGGCGTCGGCTTCGACCTGTACCTGCGCATGATCGGCGAGGCCGTCGCCACCTTCCGCGGCGAGGAGACCGAGGGGCAGACCGAGCTGCGCCTCGAGCTGCCCGTGCAGGCCCGCATCCCCGAGGACTACATCGACAGCGAGCGCCTGCGCCTCGAGGCGTACCAGAAGCTGTCGGCGGCCGCGTCGGCGACCGCGAAGGACGACGCGATCGACCTCGTGATCGAGGAGCTCACCGACCGGTACGGGCAACCGCCGGCCGAGGTCGAAGGTCTCGTGGCGGTCGCGCGGCTCCGCCGTCGGGCGGCGCGTTCGTCGCTCGCCGACGTCGTCGCGATGGGTCCGAACCTCCGTGTCGCGCCCGCGCATCTGCCCGATTCGCTGCGCGTGCGGATGCAGCGGCTGTACCCGAAGGCGAAGCTCGTGGCCTCGGGCGAGGCGCTCGTCGTGCCGCTACCGACCGCCGGTGGTGAGCCGCTGGGGGACGCGGAGCTCATCGCCTGGACGAGCCAGCTGCTCGACGCGCTGTTCCCCGTTCCCGAGCCCGCCCCCGCGGCCTGAGGTACCCCATGGACAACGACCTGTTCATCCGCATCCTGCTCGCCGTCGTGATGGTTGGCTCAGGCTGCCTCATGATCTGGATGGCGCTGGCCGCCGCATCCGGTCGCTTGAAGCGCAATGCCATCGCCGGTATCCGCACCTCCGTCACCATGGCGAGCGACGAGGCGTGGCTCGCCGCCCACATCCGCGCGAAGCAGGCGACGATCCGGGGCGGGATCGCGGGAGTCGTCGCGGGTCTGGGCGCGCTGCTGCCGGTGCCCTCCGCGGGGCTCGCGGCGATCGTGTTGGCCGGATGCGCCGCGATGCTCGGCTTCGTGCTCTACGGCGCGGCCGTCGGCAGGCGTGCGGCGGCCGCCACACGGGCACCCGACGCCTGACGTCAGATGACGCCCTGCGCCGCCATGGCGTGGGCCACGCGCTCGAAGCCCGCGCTGTTGGCGCCGACGACGTAGTCGCCGGGGCGTCCGTAGCGCTCGGCGGCGTCGAACGCGGCGTCGTGCACGTCGCGCATGATCTCGCGCAGCTTCGCCTCGCTGTCGGCGAAGGTCCAGCGCTGGCGGGAAGCGTTCTGGCTCATCTCCAGCGCCGAGGTGGCGACACCGCCCGCGTTGGCCGCCTTTCCGGGCGCGAAGAGCACACCGGCGCCGCGGAACGCGGCGATGGCACCGGGGGTGGAGGGCATGTTCGCTCCCTCGACGACCGCACGCACGCCGTTCGCGATGAGGCTGCCGGCATCCGTCTCGTCGAGTTCGTTCTGCGTGGCGCAGGGGAATGCGACGTCGACGGGGACCTCCCACGGTCGGGCGTCCGGCACGAAGCGGGCACTCGGTCGGCGGGCCGCGTACTCGGCGATCCGCGCGCGCTCGGTCTCCTTCACCTGTCGCAGCAGGCCCAGGTCGATGCCGGCGTCGTCGACGACGTAGCCGCTGGAGTCGGATGCGGTCACCGGCATCGCGCCGAGCTGCTGCGCCTTCGCGATGGCGTACACGGCGACGTTGCCCGATCCCGACACGCTCACGCGGCGCCCCTCGAGGCTCTCGCCCGCGACGCCGAGCATCGCCTCGGCGAAGAACACGGCTCCGTAGCCGGTGGCCTCGGTGCGCACCTCGGCGCCGCCCCACTGCACGCCCTTGCCGGTGAACATGCCCGACTCGTGGCGGTTGGTGATGCGGCGGTACTGGCCGAAGAGGTAGCCGATCTCGCGCGCGCCCACCCCGATGTCGCCGGCGGGAACGTCGGTGTGCTCGCCGAGGTGCCGGTACAGCTCGTTCATGAACGACTGGCAGAAGCGCATGATCTCGGCGTCCGAGCGCCCGTGCGGGTCGAAGTCGCTGCCGCCCTTGGCTCCGCCGATGCCCTGCCCCGTGAGCGCGTTCTTGAAGATCTGCTCGAACCCGAGGAACTTCACGATCGACGCGTTCACAGTCGGGTGGAAGCGCAGCCCGCCCTTGTAGGGGCCGAGCACAGAGGAGAACTGGATGCGGAAGCCGCGGTTCACGCGAACGGTGCCGGCGTCGTCGACCCACGGCACGCGGAACATGATCTGCCGCTCGGGCTCGACGATGCGCTCGAGGATGCCGAGCTCGGCGAACGCGGGGTGGCGCTCGATGACGGGAGCCACCGAGTCGAGCACCTCGTGCACGGCCTGCTGGAACTCGGGCTCGTGGGGGTTGCGGGCGAGGACGGTGGCGAAGGTGGAGCGCACGGCTTCGGGCAGCGCGGCGAAGGTCTCGGTCAACGTGGTTCTCTCTGGCCGGGTATCGCGCGCGGCGCGACGTTCCTAACGGATGCGGACGCTCCCACCCTAGCGGCGCCGCACCTGTCGCCTCGACGCGCGCTGCCCTAGGGTGACGGCATGCGCTACGAGCACCTCGGCGCCGCGCCGTCGGTCCACCCGTCGGCCAGCGTCGCACCCACGGCCGTGTTGAGCGGCGACGTCACGGTCGGGGCGGGATGCCGCATCCTGCACGGCGCTGTCCTCACTTCGGAGGGCGGACCGCTGACGCTCGGCGAGCACGTCATCGTCATGGAGAACGCCCTCGTGCGGGCGACGGCCGCGAACCCGGTGCACGTCGGCGATCACACGCTGATCGGTCCCACGGCGAGCATCGCCGGGGCGACGATCGCCGAGGAGGTCTTCATCGCGACGGGCGCGCGGGTGTTCAACGGGGCGCGCATCGACCGCCGCAGCGAGGTGCGCATCGGCGCCACGGTGCACCTGCGCACCCACCTCGGTGAGGGCTCGGTCGTGCCGATCGGCTGGGTCGCCGTGGGGGATCCCGCGATCGTCGTCTCGCCCGACAAACACGACGAGATCTGGGCGCGCCAGCAGGAGCTGGACTTCCCGGGCTACGTGTTCGGTCTCGACCGCGACACCCCCGACCTCATGGTGCAGCTCACGGAGCGCTACGGCCGCAGCCTCGCGCGCCACGACGACGACCGCCTCCTCGACTGAGGTGCGGCTGCATCCGCGCGCGTCCCCTCAACAGGAGAAATCCCGCCATCAGGACGGATTCCGGGTGGATCGTCCTGATGGCGGGATATCTCCTGCGCAAGGGTGGCGCCGAGCGGCGCCGGATGCGGCTCAGCCGGTGTTCTGGAGACCCGCCGCCACGCCGGAAACCGACAGCAGCAGCAGGCGCTGGTTGGCGGTGTCGGCCGGGGCGTCGGCCGGGGCGTCGCGGAGCGCGCGGAGCGCCCGCAGCTGCAGGAGCGACAGCGCGTCGACGTAGGGGCTGCGCAGCTTCACGGCGCGCTGCAGCACGGCCTTGTTCGCGAGGGGCGCGTCGCCGCCCACGATGCGCACGACCCAGTCGCGCGTGAGCGACATCTCCTCCATGACGAGCTGCGCGAGGTCGTCGCGGTCGCCGAGGCTGAGGTACTCGCGGGCGATGCGGTCGTCGGCCTTCGCGAGGCTCATCGCGACGTTGTCGATCATCGCGCGGAACAACGGCCACTCGGCGTAGGCGGTGCGCAGCAGCTGCTCGTCGCCGACGGTCTCCAAGGCCGTCCCGAGCCCGAACCAGCCGGCGAGGTTGATGCGCGCCTGCGACCACGCGAACACCCACGGGATGGCGCGGAGGTCTTCGAGAGATTCGACCGACAGGCCGCGGCGGGCGGGACGGGAGCCGAGGGCGAGGAGTCCCACCTCCTCCATCGGTGTGACGGTGGCGAACCACGGCGCGAAGCCGGGTGCCTTCACGAGCGAGTAGAACCGCTCGCGCGAGGAGTCCTCGAGCACTTGGGCGATCTCGGCGAACATCTCGGCGCCGCGGCGGTTGCGCGCCTCGTTCGACGGAGCGGAGGCCATGAGGATGGCGGCGGCCACCTGGTCGATGTGGCGCATGGCGATCTGCGGGTCGCCGTAGCGGGCGAAGATGACCTCGCCCTGTTCGGTGAGCTTGAAGCGGCCGTCGACCGAGTGCGGCGGCTGCGCGAGGATCGCGCTGTTGGCGGGCCCGCCGCCGCGGCCGAGGGCGCCGCCGCGGCCGTGGAAGAGGGTCAGCTCGATGTTGTTCGCCTGCGCCCACGCGGCGATCTCGGCCTGCGCTTCGTAGAGGGCGAGGTTCGCGGCGACCGGACCGACATCCTTCGAGGAGTCGGAGTACCCGAGCATGACCTCCAGGCGGCGGCCGGTGGCGTCCAGCCGCGCGGCGAACTCCGGATGCTCGGCGATCTCCGCCAGGATGCCGGGGGCCGCCTGCAGGTCGGCGAACGTCTCGAACAGGGGGATCACGTCGAGCACGGGCGCTGCGCCGTCCGCGCCCACGGCGTACCGCGCGAGCCGGTGCACGTTGGCGAGGTCTTCGGCGGACTGCGTGAACGACACGATGTAGCGGCCCGCGGCGCGCGGTCCGAAGCGCTCCTGGATGTAGGCGATCGCGCGGAAGACCTCGAGCACCTCTTCGGTCAGTTCGCTGCGCTCGCCGCCGGCCTCGAGCTCCGCGAGCACCTTCTTGTGCACGGCGGAGTGCTGACGCACCTCCAGCTCGGCGAGGTGGAAGCCGTAGGTCTCGACCTGCCACACCAGCTGCTGCAGGGCGCCGTAGGCCTGACGGGCGGCGCCCGCATCCGCGAGCGATTGCTGCACGGTGCGCAGGTCCGCGAGCAGGTGCTCGGGGTCGCGGTAGGCGAGGTCGGCGTTGCGGGTGCGGGTCGCGGCGATCCGGCGCGCGACCATCAGCAGGATGCGGCGGTGCGGCTCGTTGGGGGAGCGCTTGGCGATCTCGGCCGCGGCCTCCTCGTCGGCGCTGCGGAGGCGGTTCCAGAGGGCCACGAGGGCTTCGCTCGGAGGGGTGGATGTGGCGTCGAGGGTCAGCGTGCGCCCGATCCGCAGCGCGGCGCGCTCCAGGCCCAGCAGCACATGCTCGCTCGCGATGCCGGCGGCCTTGCGCGTGACCTTGGCGGTGACGAAGGGGTTGCCATCGCGGTCGCCGCCGACCCACGTGCCCACGCGCACGAAGGGACGCACGAGCGGCGGACGGTTGCCGGCGCCCTCGCCGAGCGCGTCGTCGACGCGGCGATAAACGCGGGGGACGGACGTGAACAGGGTGTCGTCGAAGACGGCCATGATGGCGCGCACCTCGTCGGTGGGCGACGGCTTCTCGGCGCGCAGCGGGGCCGTGCGCCAGAGCGTGTCGATCTCCTCCAGCATCCGCCGGCGTGCGCGACGCTGGTCGACGCCGCCCTCGGTGAGGGAGTCGTACTCGTCGAGCAGCTCGGACAAGCGCCGGATGCCGGTCGAGATCGCACGGCGGCGCGCCTCGGTCGGGTGGGCGGTGAACACCGGGTGGAACCGCAGCGACTGCAGGCGCTCGAGCGCCACGTCGTCGCCGACTTCGGACGCGAGCTGCCGCAGGGCCGAGCGGATCGAGTCGGTGCGACCCTCGGGTTCGGGCTGCCCGTCGCGCTCGCGCAGCACCCGCACGCGCTGGTGCTCCTCGGCGAGGTTCACGAGGTGGAAGTAGACGGTGAAAGCGCGCGCGACCTCGTCGGCGCGCTCGATCGTGAAGGAGTCGGCGATCTCGGCGGCGCGCTCGAAGGCCTCGTCGCTCGGGTCGGTGTAGGCCTGGATGGTCGCGACGCGGAGGCGCTCGACGTCTTCGTACAGACCCGTCGAGCCGCTCTCCTGCAGCACCTGTCCGAGCAGTGAGCCCAGCACGCGCACGTCCGCGCGCATCTGATCGGGGATCTCCTGCCCCGCCTCGTGGCGTCCGACGACGCGAATGGCCTCGGTGGGGGTGGGTTCGAGCATGGAAACAACGGTACTGGGAGCCGGACACCACAAATGACACGCGCGGCGTCCCGTTACGATGGATACCGGAGTGGCGGGAAGTCTGGTCGCCTCGTCGCCTGGCGACGGACACCGTTTCCCCACCCTGGAGGGCAGATGCGCCTGCTTCGTTCCGAACGTTTCCCCGCCGTCGTGCTGCTGATCGCGGCCGCTCTCGGCCTCGTGCTGGCCAACTCGCCGGCAGCTCCCGGCGTCGCCGCGGTGAAGGACGCCTATGTCGGCATCCCCGGGGTGTTCTCCCTCTCGGTCGGCCACTGGATCCAGGACGGCCTGCTCGCGATCTTCTTCTTCGTCGCGGCCATCGAGCTCTGGCACGAGCTGACGGCCGGGCAGCTGAGCTCGCCGCGGCGTGCGGTGCAGCCGGCGATCGCCGCCGCAGGCGGTGTGCTGGTGCCGATCGCGATCTTCCTCGCGTTCTCGCTCGGCACCTCGTCGTCTGCGGGCTGGCCGATCCCCACCGCCACCGACATCGCCTTCGCCCTCGGCGTGCTCGCCGTGTTCGGCCGCGGCCTGCCGACCGGAGTGCGGGCATTCCTGCTGGCGCTCGCGATCCTCGACGACATCGTCGGCATCGTGTTCATCGCCGTGCTCTTCACCGACGGCGTCGACCTCTTCCTCCTGCTCGCCGCCCTCGTGGGCGTCGTGCTGTTCGCGCTGCTGAGCCGCCGGCTCACCGAGCGCAACCGCGTGCCGCTCGGCATCGTGCTGGTGCTGCTGGGCATCCTGGTGTGGGTGCTCGTCTACCTCTCCGGCGTGCACGCCACGATCGCGGGCGTCGCCCTCGGACTCGCGATGGCCCCGCGCCCCGCAGCCCGTGTGCGTCACGCCCTCGATCCGTGGGTGAACGGCGTGGTGCTGCCGCTTTTTGCGCTGTCGGCCGCATCCGTCGCCATCCCGTCGGTCGGACTCGACGAGCTGCAGCCGGTGTTCTGGGGCGTGCTGATTGCGCTTCCGGTCGGCAAGATCCTCGGCATCACCGTCTTCGGCTGGCTCGCGCAGCGGCTCGAGGAGCCCGACGGTCGGTTGCGGTTCGCCGACCTGCTCGCGGCGGGCGCGCTCGGCGGCATCGGGTTCACCGTCTCGCTGCTGCTTTCGGAGCTCGCCTTCGCGGGCGACGGCCTGCTGCGCGACGAGGCGACGCTCGGCGTGCTCGGTGGGTCGTTGGTCTCGCTCGTGGTCGCCGCCGTGCTCGTAGCATGGCGGGCACGGCACTACCGACGCGAGGAGCGCAGGGTATGAACGACGCGGATGCGGCCTCCGATGGTCTTCGGCGCGCGGCCGAGGTGATGCACGCGGTGCGTGAGAGGTGCGTCTGGTCGCAGCAGATCGACCACGCCGCCCTCGTGCCCTACCTCGTCGAGGAGAGCGCGGAGGTGATCGACGCGGTCGAGAACGGCGACCGCGCGGAGCTGCGCGAGGAGCTCGGCGACCTCCTGTGGCAGGTGCTCTTCCACGCCGAGATCGCCTCGCGCGATGCCGATGACCCGTTCGACATCGACGACGTCGCGGGCGATCTCGCCGACAAGATGGTGCGCCGGCATCCGCACGTGTTCGCGGGCGAGACGGCGACGACGCCCGAAGAGGTGCTCGTGCACTGGAACGCGGCGAAGGCGGCGGAGAAGCGCGAGCGACGCAGCGTGCTCGACGGGATCCCCGCCGCGATGCCCGCGCTCGCCCGCGCGCAGAAGGTCGTCGGCCGGGCCCCGGGCGCCGCCATCCCGGCGCGCCCGCTCGAGATCACCTCGGAGGAGCAGCTGGGCGACGCCCTGCTCGCGCTCGTGGCGCGGGCGAAGGCCGAGGGGTGGGATGCGGAGCGGGCGCTGCGCACCCGCACGCGCGCGTTGGAGGAGGGTGTGCGTCGGGCCGAGGCCGGTTTGGGATGATGGTCTGGTGCCAGCAGTGAACCCCCCGCGCGGCATGCGCGACTTCCTCCCCGCCGACAAGGCCCGCCGCGAGCGCGTGCTCGCCGTCATCCGCGACCGCTACCGCGCGCACGGCTTCGACGAGATCGAGACGCCGGTCATGGAGGACTACGACCGTCTGCACGCCGGCATGGGCGGCGACAACGAGAAGCTCGCGTTCAACGTGCTCAAGCGCGCGCTGTCGCCCGAGGCGATCACGGCGGCCGCCGACGACCCCGCCGCCCTCAGCGACCTCGGCCTGCGCTTCGATCTCACCGTGCCGCTGGCACGCTTCTACGCCTCCCACCGCGCCGAGCTTCCGGGCGTCTTCCGCTCCGTGCAGATCGCGCCCGTGTGGCGCGCGGAGCGCCCGCAGAAGGGGCGCTACCGCCAGTTCGTGCAGTGCGACATCGACATCATCGGCGACGCCGGATCCCGCGCCGAGGCGGAGCTCATCGTCGCGACCCTCGACACGCTCGACGCGCTCGGCCTCGTCGGCGCGAGCGTGCGCATCAACGACCGCCGCGCCCTCGACGGGATGCTGGAGGTCTTCGGCTTCGAGGCGTCCGAGCGTGCCGGCGTGCTGATCACGATCGACAAGCTCGACAAGATCGGACCCGCGGGCGTCGAGGCGGAGCTGCGCGAGCGCGGGGCGAACGCATCCGCCGTCGACGCGTTCGCGGCCTTCCTCGCCCGTCCCGCCGCGGCGAGCACCGCGTTCGGCGAGGCGCACATCCGCGCGCAGCTGCCCGACGGCATCGCCGACGAGGTCGTCGCGCACCTCGTGGGCATCGGTGAGGCGGTCAGCGCCGCGGTCGGGCTCGACGAGGTGCCGCTCGTGTTCGACCCGTTCCTCGTGCGCGGCATGGGCTACTACACGGGCACGATCTTCGAGCTCGCGCACCCCTCCGCGCCCTACTCGCTGGGCGGCGGCGGACGCTACGACGGCATGATCGGCCGCTTCCTCGGGCAGGACGTGCCGGCGGTCGGTTTCTCGATCGGCTTCGAGCGCATCGTCGACCTCGTCTCGGCGGGAGAGGATGCGGGATTCGACGCCGTCGTGCTCGTGCACGACCGCGACGTGCCGGTCGCCGAGCTCGTGCGCGTGAAGTCGGCGCTCGTCACCGCGGGCTCGCGCGTGCGGCTCGAGCAGCGCACCAAGAACCTGAAGGCGCTGCTGGAGCGCGCGGCCGCCGACGGTTACACGGCGTTCGCGACGGTCGCCGCCGGCGACGACCCGTCGGAGCTCGAGCTCAAGCCGCTCGCGTAGCCCCGCGGCGACCGAACACCAGCCGCAGCACCACGCCGACAGCGAGCACACCCGCCCCGGCGAGGGCGGCCTGCCACGGCAGCGTCACCGCGAGCACCGCACATCCCGCCGCCCCGAGGGCGGCGAGGGCGCGCGGGAAGCGGCGGTGCGCCGCATCCTGTCGCAGCGCCGCGAGGTTTGCGACGAGGTAGTACACGAGCACGCCGAGCGAGGAGAACCCGATCGCGCCGCGCAGGTCGACGAGGGCGACGGCGACCATGACGATCGCCCCGACGGCGATCTCGGCGCGGTAGGGCGTGTGCCGCGAGGGGTGCACGGCGGCGAAGAAGCCGGGCAGGTCGCCGCCGCGCGACATCGCGAACGAGGTGCGCCCGATGCCGGCGATGAGGGCGAGGAGCGCGCCGAGGGACGCGGCGGCCGCACCCACGCGCACGACCGGCTGCGCCCACTCCCAGCCCGCGGCCGACACGAGTTCGGCCAGCGGAGCGGATGCGGCCGCCAGCCGTCCGGGGCCGAGAACCAACAGGCACAGCACGGCGAGGATCGCGTACACGGTGAGCGCGCCCGCGAAGGCGCCGAGGATCGCTCGGGGGATCGTGCGGGCGGGGTCGCGCACCTCCTCGCCCATCGTGGCGATGCGGGCGTACCCGGCGAAGGCGAAGAAGAGGAGCCCCGCCGACTGCAGCACCCCGTACGGGCTGACCTCGCCGCCGGTCCAGCCGGCGCCGGCCGGCAGCGACACGGCGCCCGCGGCCACGACGACGGCGAGGCACAGCAGCACGATCGTGACCAGGATGCGGGTGAGTCGGGCTGTGCGGGTGACACCGAGCAGGTTCACGATCGTCAGTGCTGCGACCGCCGCCACGGCCACGGGCCGCTCGAAGCCGGCCGGAGCCGCGTAGGCCGCGAACGTCATAGCCATGGCTGCGCAGCTCGCGAGCTTGCCGATCACGAACCCCCAACCCGCCACGAATCCCGCCCACGGGCCGAGCTCGGCGCGACCGTACGCCCACGCGCCCCCCGCGACCGGATGGGCGGCGGCGAGCTGCGCCGTGGAGGTCGCGTTCGCGAAGGCGACGACCGCCGCGATCGCGAGCCCGACGAGCAGTCCCGCACCCGCGGCCTGCGCGGCGGGGGCGAAGACGGCGAACACTCCGGCGCCGATCATCGAGCCCAGGCCGATCGCGATGGCGTCGCCGAGGCCGAGGCGTCGCTGCAGGGTGGGGCCGGTCACGTCGGGCACCCTACTGCAGCGGTGTGAACCGCCGGGGCGCCGATCGGTCACCCAGCCGTCACGACCCGTTCACCGCGAGGGGTTCGGATGGGGGCGTGGCCCGCATCCGATTCCCCGCGCGCACGGTCGCCGCGACCGCCGGAGTGGTCGCGTTCGCGCTCGCCGCCGCCCGCGAGGTGTTGCGACGCCAGGCCGCGCACGCCCGGCGGCAGATCGGCAAGCCGCTCGGCGAGCAGGCGCCGTCGGCCGACCGCGTCTGGCGTCCCGGCTACGACGGCACCCCGATCGAGCTCCTCGTGCTGGGCGACTCGATCGCCGCGGGCCTCGGCGCCGAGCGGCGCAAGGACACCCTCGGCGCGCGTCTCGCCCGCGCGCTCGCCCGGCGCAAGCAGCGCCCCGTGCGCCTGCGC
>JASCPH010000019.1 GCA_029959545.1 Microbacteriaceae bacterium PS02066
ATCCGTCGCCGTCCTCGCCACAACGCCCGCGAGACTGCATCTTTCGCACGAGATCACGGGGTTTAGCCGTGATCTCGTGACGAAGATGCAGTCTCGCGGGATCTAGAGGGGGATGCGGGTCAGCCGAAGGACTCGACCGTGGTGTACCCCTGTCCGTTGTACTTCTGCACGACCACCGACGACACGGCCGGCTGACCGTCCACGGTGGTGTCGACGGCGGTGCCGTCGAGCATGAGCGGCGCCTGGAAGTCGGTGATCGAGCGCAGGGCCTCCATGAAGTTCTCGCGCGTCGGCTCGGTCATCTTCTCGAAGGCCTGCTCGAGGGTCGCTCCGACCATGAAGCTCCACATGCAGTGCGGGAAGGCGGGCATGTCTTGGTAGTCGGCGTACTGCTTGAGGCCGGCCAGAAAGGTCTGCACGTCCTCGTCGTCGGCGAACGCGGGGCTCGCAGGTGCCTTCGAGAACGACACCGAGTACACGCCGGGGAAGGCGTCGGCGCCACCCGGCTGCAGGATGGCGGTCGGGCTCGACGTGTTCGACGGCAGGAACCAGCTCGGGCTCCATCCGAGCTGCTGGGCCTTCTGCAGCGACGAGATCACCAGCGGAGTGATCGACATCGCGTTGAAGAACACATCCGCGCCCGAGCTCGCGAGCTCCGTCAGCTGTGCGTCGACGGCCGTGTCGGTCGCCTCGTAGGTGAGCTCCTTGACGATCTCGATGTTGCTCGCACCTTCGACCGCGCTCTTGAAGCCCTCGAGGTAGCCCTCGCCGTAGTCGTCGTTCTGGTAGAGCACGGCGACCTTGTGGTTCTCGCCGGATGCGGCCAGGAGCTTGCCGAAGGCCTCGCCCTCGTTCTGGTAGATCGGCACGAAGCCCAGCTGCCAGGGGCTCTCGTTCGTCTCGCTGAAGATCGGGTCGCCCGTCATGACGAGCACCTGGGGCACCTCGTCGGCGATCGCCGCCTCGCGGTAGGCGCGGTTGGTCGGCGTGCCGAGACCCGCCGTCATCGCGAAGACGCTGTCCTTCAGCTGGTCATAGTTGGCCTTGGCCTTCTGCGGGTCGTAGGCGTCGTCGAGCGCCTTGATATCGACCGTGCGCGTCTTGCCGTCGCCGAAGGTCACGCCACCCTCGGCGTTCTTCGCACCGAAGTACGCCGTGATGCCGGCGACCGTGCAGGTGCCGGGGCCCGCGGTACCGCCGCTGAGCGGCGTGGTGATGCCCAGGCTGATGGATGTGTCGGTGATGCCGGGACTCGCGGCGGCGGCGCCGCCGGTGGCGTCCGAGCCTCCCCCGCCGCGCGAACAACCGACGACGGTCAGTGCGAGAGCGGACGTGAGGGCGACGATGCCCAGCACACTCCTCTTCCTCAGATTCATGGGTGATTCTGCCTCTCTGTGGTGGTTCCCTCGGTTCCGGGCGACACGGGAATGTCGCCGGACGATGAGTTGCTCGGTCCGCGATCGGAGCGACGCCGCATCCGTCTCAGTCGCGCGGGGAGGGATGCGAGTCCTCCCGGCAACACGAAGAGGACGAGCAGCAGCAGCGCACCCTGGAGCACGGCCGTCAGGTTGGGGTCGACGAGGTTCGTCAGCTGCGGTGCGAGCACGTAGTACGCGCCGCCCAGGAGCGACCCGATGATGCTGCCGGCCCCGCCGATCACCATCGCTGCGAGCAGCTGGATGGAGTGCCCGAAGCTCATGGTCTCGGGCGAGGTGTACTGCACGACGACCATGTAGAGGAAGCCGCTCACGCCGCCGATGAGGGACGCGACGGTGAAGGCGAGCACCTTGTACCGATAGGGCGAGACACCCATCGCCGCGGCGACCGCCTCGTTGTCCTTCACAATGGCGAACGCGCGGCCGTACTTGCCCCGCACGAGGTTGCGGGTGAGCAGGAAGGCGATGCCTCCGATGATGATCACGAGGTACAGCTGCCACTGATCGTCGTAGAGACCGGTCCATTCCGGCGCGTCCGTGAAACGCGCCGACACGCCCTGCGACCCCCCTGTCAGATCCGACAGCCTCTTGGCGAGCGGGACGCCGACGATCGGCAGCGCGATGGTGACCATGGCGATGGCGAGACCGCCCAGGCGCGCCGCAGCGAGGGCGATGATCAGTCCGACGACGCCGGGGATGAGGATGCTGAGCACGAACACGAGGGCGATGTTCCAGTCGTTCTGCACGCCGTACGCGGTGACGTACGCGCCGAGTCCGACGAAGAAGATCTGCCCGAGCGAGACCTGGCCGGTGTAGCCCATGACGACGTTGAGCCCCAGGACCGCGACGGCGAAGACGCCGATGCGCGCGATGGTCTGGTTGGCGAACTCGGGCAGCGTGAGCGGCAGGAGTAGGAGCAGCGCGACGACCGCGAGGACGACGACGATGCGTACCCAGCGACGCGAGAAGACGGATGCGGCGGAAGCCATCAGACACGCACCACCGTTCTGCGGCCGAACAGGCCCTGTGGTCGCACGAGCAGCACGACGAAGATGAGTGCGAAGGGCACCGCGACCTTGAGGTCGTAGCCGATGAAGGGCACGTAGACCGCGGCGAGGTTCTCCAGGACACCGATGATCCACGCCGCCGCGACCACGCCGACAGGGCTCGAGAGTCCGCCGAGGATGACGGCGGCCAGCGCGTAGACGAGGGCGTTGTCCATCATCCCGGGAGTGAGTGTGAGCTGCGGGGCGACGAGCGCGCCAGCCACCGCGCCGAGACCCGCCGCGAGCCCCCATCCGACCATCAGCAGGCGGCTCACCGGCAGGCCGGAGAAGGCCGCGGACTGCGGGTTCACGGCCACGGCCCGCAGCGCCAGGCCCAGCTTCGTGCCGGCGAACAGCGCCTGCAGCAGGATCATGATCGCGAGGATGACCACCGTCGTCCCGATCGAGCGCACACTCACCGACGCTCCCAGCACGGAGATCGTGTCGAGGGGGAAGAGCGAGGGGAACTGCTGGTTGTTGTAGGTGAAGAGCCAGCCGCAGACGCCGGTGATGAGCGTCAGCAGACCGATCGTGACCACAACGGCCGTGTCGGGGTCGCCGCCCTCGAACCGGCGCATCAGGTACCGCTCGACGACGGCGCCGAACAGGAACGAGACGCCCACCGAGAGCAGGATCGCGAGGATCAGCGGGATCCCGACCCCCGTGAACCACCAGGCGAGGTAGGCGGAGAGCACCGCCATCCCGCCCTGGGCGAAGTTGATCAGGCCGGTCGCCTGGTTGACGAGCACGATCGCCAGGGCGAGGGCGGCGTAGACCGAGCCGACGGACAGCCCGTCGATGATGAGTTGGATGAAGGTTCCCACTCTCAACCTCCCAGGTAGGCGCGGCGGATCTCGTCCATGCCCTTGAGCTCGGCCGACGTACCGGTGAGCACGTTCCGGCCGGTCTCGAGCACGGTCGCGGTGTCGACGAGTCGGAAGGCCAGCGTCGCGTTCTGCTCCACCACGAGCATCGCGATGCCGGACTCTCGACGGAGCCTCGCGATGGCGTCGTAGACGGTGCGCGCTGTGCTCGGGGCGAGGCCCAGAGACGCCTCGTCGAGCAGGAGCAGCCGGGGCCTCGCCATGAAGGCGCGCGCCACGGCGAGCATCTGCTGCTCCCCACCCGACAAGGCCGAGGCGTGCGAGCGGTAGCGCTCCTTGAGGTTGGGGAACAGGTCGAGGCAGTAGTCGATGTCGCCCTGGATCGCCTTGTGGTCGCGCCGCTGGTACGCACCGACCCGCAGGTTCTCGCGCACCGTCAGGGCTCCGAGGGTGCCGCGCCCCTCGGGCACGTGCGCGATGCCGATCGACGCGACCTTCTCGGGCCGCATCCCGCGGATGTCGCGCCCGTCGAAACGGATGGTGCCGGTCGTGCGCACCATCCCGCTGATCGCGCGGAGCGTCGTCGTCTTGCCCGCGCCGTTCGCGCCGAGGATGCCGACGGCTCCCTCCTCAGGCACGCTCAGCGACACTCCGTCGAGCACCTGCACGGGGCCGTACGACGCGGTGACATCGATGAGCTCAAGCAGCGTCATCGGCGGCCTCCTTGCCGATGTAGGCCTCGATCACCCGCGGATCGCTCTGCGCCTCGGCGGCCGAGCCCTCCATGAGCTTGCGGCCGTGGTCGAGCACGACCACGCGGTCGGTCAGAGCCGCGATGAGGCCCATGTGGTGCTCGACGATCACGACGGTGATGTCATCCTCGTCGCGGATGGCTCGGACGGTCGCGATGAGCTGCTCGACCTCGGAATGCGGCAGGCCCGCGGCCGGCTCGTCCAGGAGAAGCAGCTTCGGGTGCGACATGAGTGCCCGGCACAGCTCGATGGCTTTGTGGAGTCCGTGCGAGAGCTCATCCGCGTGGCGGTTCGCCGCCCAGCCGAGACCGGAGCGCTCCAGCAGTCGCAGCGCTTCGGCGCTCATCTCCCGTTCCGAGCGCCACGTGCGCGGCATTCGCATCGCCCATTCGCCTGGCCCTCCGGGTAGGCGTGTGTGCGCGCCCAGCATCACGTTCTCCAGCACGGATGCGTGCAGTTGCAGCGCGGGATGCTGGAAGGTGCGTGCGAGTCCGCGCCGCGCGAGGTGCGCCGGGGTCTGTCCGGATGCCTCGTCGCCGTCGATCGTGATGGAGCCGGAACTCGGCCGATAGTGCCCGCTGATGCAGTTGAACAGCGAGGTCTTGCCCGCGCCGTTGGGTCCGACGAGGCCGAAGATCTGACCGGGCTCCACCTCGAAGCCGACATCGTGCAGCACCGTGATCCCGCCGAACCGCAGGTTCACGTCTGTGAGGGTGAGTCGAGCCGCCATGGCCGCCTTTCGGTGTCGCCGCGTCATTGCGAGACCGGGGTTTCGCCCCGTTCCTGGGACGGTACGGAGTCGCACCAAGATTGTCAACGATTTTGGCGTCGATTCCGGGCACGTTCTGATCACACTTTCTCGCGGGTGGCGCTCGACGCCGTCGAGATTTCGCATGAACGGAAATCGATCACACGACCGGTCGCGTCCGGCGCATGCTCGGCTCGACGAAAGGAAGGTCGACGATGACATCCGAATCCCTCGCTGCGGCGATCGAACGCACCGGAAACCCGCTCGAACTGCTACGCAACCAGAACTGGCCGGCGTTCACGTTCCCGGTCGCCCCCGAGTTCACGAACTGGCGCGACGAGCAGCGCGCCTGGAACACCACCGTCGCGTTGATGGACCAGTCCCATCACATGACGCAGCTGTTCCTCGGCGGCAGCGACCTCATCGAGGTGCTCTCCTCGATCTCGCCCAACACCTTCGCGACGTTCCGCCCGGGCGTGGCCAAACAGCTCATCAGCGTGAACGAGTCCGGCTACCTCGTGGGCGACGGCATCCTGTTCTACAACGAGGACGCCCCCGAGGGCCTCGTACTCATCGGCCACCACATCCTCATCGACTGGGTGCGCTTCACCCTCGAAAAGGCCGCGGCGCAGGGCAAGGACGTGCATCAACGCCTGGAACCGAACTCGCACATGCGCCAGGGCCCGCCCACGTTCTACCGCTACGAGCTGCAGGGCCCCGAGGCCGACCGCGTGATGGAGAAGCTGTTCGGCGGCCCTGCGCCCGACATCAAGTTCTTCCACATCGGCGACGTCACCATCGGCGGCCGCGCGGTGAAGGCCCTGCGTCACGGCATGGCCGGGCAGCCGGGCTTCGAGTTCTTCGGTCCGTGGGCCGACAACGAGCACGTGCTGCAGACCATCCTGGATGCGGGCGAGGAGTTCGGCATCCGCCGTGTCGGTGCGAAGGCCTACTCGGCCACGCCCCTCGAGTCGGGCTGGGTCCCCACGCCGTTCCCCGCCGTCTTCGACGACGACATGGCCGAGTACCGGTCGTGGCTGCCCGCCGAGCGGATCGGTTCGGTGGCGGGATCGCTCACCTCCGACGACGTGCGCGACTTCTACCTGACGCCGTACGACATCGGGCTCGGCCGTTCGGTGCGCTTCGACCACGACTTCCACGGCCGCGAGGCGCTGGAGCGGCACGCGGAGAACCCCCGCCGCCGCAAGGTGACGCTGCTGTGGAACGCCGACGACGTCGCCGCGGTCGTGCGCTCGCAGCTCGAGCCCGGCACCCCCGCGAAGTTCCTCGACTTCCCCAAGGCGCGCTACGGGCTGTACCAGATGGATGAGGTGCGCCGCGGCGGCGAGCGCGTCGGCATCTCGACGGATGCGGGCTACATCGCCTACGACCAGCTGTACATGTCGCTCGCGACCCTCGACGCCGACATGCCCGACGGCGACGAGGTCGAGATCGTGTGGGGCGAGGATCCGATCTCGTCCAAGGACTCGGTCGATCAGAACCACCGCCAGGTGATCGTGCGAGCGACGGTGGCCCCGGCTCCGTACCACGAGTGGGCGCGCACGGTCTATCGCGCCTGAGCGCCGGCTGCCGGCCGCGCCGGCACGACTCAGCCAGAACCAGCTGGCGGACTCGGGGCGTCCCGCGACGTCGAGTTCTGGCTGAGTCGCGCGCCGGGCGCGCGGTAGGGTCCCGGTAGCGGGAGGAGTCGCGATGGCGCGAGGATCGGCCGGCGAGTCGGCACTGCACCGGCATCTGCGGGTGCTCGACGCCTTCGACGCCCTGCACCCGTTCCTCACACTGGGCGAGATCGCAGGCACCGCCCGCATCCCCGTGTCCACCGCGCATCGGCTGGTTGCGGAACTGACACAGGAGGGGCTGCTCGAGCGGCTCCCGGACCGCACCTACCGACTCGGCGTCCGACTGTGGGAGTACGCCTCTCGCACCCCCGGCGCGCTCGGGCTGCGCGAGGTCGCACGTCCCTGGCTCGCCGCGGCGCACGCCCGCATCCGTCAGCACGTGCAGCTTGGCGTGCGCGCCGAGCTCGACGTGCTGTTCATCGAACGGATGTCGGCGCCGGACGCGGTCGTCAACGCGACGCTGATCGGCGGGCGCATCCCGCTCCACGCCTCCTCGAACGGGCTCGTCCTGCTCGCGCACGCACCTGCCGGCGTCGTCGACGAGGTGCTGCGCAGCCCGATGCGCGCGTACACGCCGCACACGATCACCGATCCGCAGGTGCTCGGCGCCGAGCTCGCCCGCGTCCGCGCCGACGGGTTCGCGGTCGCGTCCGGCCACATCCACCTCGAGTCACGGGGCATGGCCGTCCCGGTGCGCGGGCCCGAGGGCGAGGTGTATGCCGCGCTCGGAGCCGTCGTGCCCAACGACGGCTCGCCGGCCGCGGCCGTTCTCGAGACCCTGCGCGTGGCGTCGGCCGGGATCACCCGTGCGCTGCGCGCCCTGTACGGTTCCGGCCTCGACGACGCGGCCGTCGTCCACGGTCCGCGCCCGGATGCGGGCGTGTCGGCGAAGTCGTGGGCATACATCGCCGACCTCGCCGAGCGCGCGGATGCAGCACCGAGGGTCCGCACATGACGCGCATCGCCGTCATCGGGCTCGGCGAAGCGGGGCGCCGCTACGCCGTCGGGCTCTCACGCGCGGGCGCGGAGGTGCGCGGGTACGACCCGGATCCTCGCCAGGCCGACCCCGCTGTTCCCCGCGTGGACACCCTCGCCGAGGCGGTGATCTCCGCCGACGTGGCCATCAGCCTCGTGGGCACGCACGCCGCGGTGTCGGTGGCCGAGCAGGTCGCGCCGCTGCTGCTACCCCGAGCGCTGTACGCCGACTTCAACACGGCAGCACCGGAGGTGAAGTCCCGGGTCGCAGAGGTCGCCGCGCGCGCCGGCGTGCGCGTGGCGGATGTGGCCGTGCTCGCGCCGGTCACACGCGCCGGCATCCGCACGCCCTTGCTCGCGAGCGGCCCAGGCGCGGCGCGCCTCGCCGAATCGCTGCGCCCGCTCGGGGTCCCGATCGACACGATCGACGCACCCGTCGGTGCCGCCGCGCGTCTGAAGATGGTGCGGAGCGTCTTCATGAAGGGCCTCGCGACTCTCCTCATCGAGACGCTCACGGCCGCGGAGGCGGCGGATGCGGCGGACTGGATGCGCGGGCAGCTCACGGCGGAGCTGGGACCGGACGCACCGGCCCTCGTCGAGCGTCTGATCACCGGAACCCACGCGCATCGGGCGCGACGGGAACAGGAGGTGCGCGATGCGCTGGACCTGCTCGACGAGCTGGGCACCCCCGACGACATGACCCGCGGCACGCTGGCCTGGTTCGAGCGACTCGGTCGCGAGTGAACCTGAGCAACGACCCCCACTACCTCCCCCCTCCATTCCGCGAGACCGCATTTCTCACACGAGATCACGGGCAAACACAGTGATCTCGCGCCGAAGATGGGCCCACGCGCCTGGAGGCTCCGCGTCCGCGCAGCGGGCGTGGAGAGGGCGTGGGGACAGTCTCGCGGGCGTGGCGGTCCAGCACGAGGACGCCGGGACGTGACGCGACTCCTATCCTGAACACGTGCGCCCGTTCCGCTTCGCCCTGGCCGCCGCGACGGCCGTAGCGGTTGCGGTGCTCACCTTCGGCGAGGTGACCCACTGGCGCGCCAGCCGGCGACGCCTCGGCTCACCATCCGCGCGCGGCACGGAAGCCATCGTGGTTCTGGGCTACGGCAACCGAGGACCGCGGGCCAACCGCGAGAACCGCTACCGCGTGCGGGCAGGGCTGCGCTCGATCGACCCGACGGCGACCCGCAGCATCCTGGTGTTCTGCGGCGGGACGGTGGAAGGCCCCATCCCCGAGGCGGAGATCATGGAGGCGTATGCCCGCGACGAGCTCGGCTACCGCGGCCCCTCCGTGCTCGAGCCGACCAGCAGGTCGACGTGGCAGAACATCGAAAACGCGATCCCGTTGATCGAGGCCGCCGACGTGATCAAGATCGTGTCGAACTCGGTGCACGCGGAGCTGGCCCGCGGATACCTGTGGATGCTGCGGCCCGACCTCGCCGCGCGCCTAGCTAGCCCGCGGGGCGGACTACCGCTTCGGCGAGATCCTGTGGGTCAAGCCGGTCGCCGCCGTTCTCGGCCGCAAGAAGCTCCGGCGCCTCCGCTTACCCGACTGATCCCGAGACTGCATCTCCCGCCCGAGATCACGGGTGAACACAGTGATCTCGTGCGGGAGATGCAGTCTCGCGGGCGTTGAGGCGCGCGTGAGGGTCACGCAGCGTCGTCCACGGGCGGGCGGAACCTCCCCCACGCGATCGTGCAGACGGCCATCAGCAGGGAGGCGCCCACGACGTACAGGGCGACGGGTGTCGTCGAGCCCGTCGCCGCCAGAAGCGAGGTCGCGATCAGCGGCGCGATGCCGCCGCCGACGATCGCTCCGAACTGATACGCCATGCTCACGCCCGAGTAACGGAGTCGGCTCGGGAAGGTGCGCGTGAGGATCGGCGGCACGACCGCCCAGGCGAACGACGTCGACGCGTGCGCGAGGATCGTGCCCACTGCGGCGAGCCAGATCTCTCCGGTGTTGAACAGGAGGAAGAAGACGATCGCCGTCGCGGCCATGAGGATGCCGCCCAGCACTCCCATCGGCACGAGGCCCCGACGATCGGCGATCCGTGCGAGCAGAGGGATCATGACGATCTGCAGCACGCAGCACGCGATGCCGATCCACAGCAGCGCGCTCTGGCCGTAGCCCAACTGGGCGGTTCCGTAGCTCAGCGCCCACGTGAGCACGAGGTAGGAGAGGATCGAGGGCACCCCCGCGATCAGGATCGTCACGATCAGCTGCGGGGTGAACCGGGCGAAGACCTCCATGAAGGGCACGCGGGCGGGCGCGTTCTTCACGGCCGACTCGAAGAGGGGGCTCTCGCCGAGGCGGCGCCTGGTCCACAGACCGACGACGACGAGCACGACGCTGATGACGAAGCCGATCCGCCATCCCCACGCCTGGAAATCCGGCCCCGTGACGGCGAGCAGCACGATCAGCATGAGGTTCGCGAGCATGAGCCCGGCGGGCAGGCCGATCATCGGCGCCGCTCCGTAGAGCGCCCGGCGCTGCGGCGGCGCGTGCTCGATGGCCATCGTCACGGCCCCTCCCCATTCGGCGCCGACGCCGAGTCCCTGCGCCAGACGCAGCACGACGAGGAGGATGGGGGCGGCGATGCCGATGGCCTCGAAGTTGGGCACGAGGCCGATCAGGACCGTGGCCCCGCCCATCACGAAGAGGGAGAGCACCAGCATCCGCTTGCGTCCGATGCGATCCCCGAAGTGCCCGGCGAGGATCCCGCCCAAGGGACGCGCGACGAAGCCGAAAGCGAAGGTCACGAAAGCTCCGAGCTGGCTCGCAGCGGGATCGTCCGACGGGAAGAACTGCGGACCGAACACCAGCGCGGCACAGGCGGCGTAGAGGAAGAAGTCGTACCACTCGATGGTGGTGCCGAGGAAGGTGGCGCCGATCACGCGCCGCGACTCGCGGGCCATGCCCGGGTCTACGACGGCCGGCGTGGCCGAGTCGTTCTGTGTCATGAGCGGTCCTCCTTGACCGTCGTGGATGGATGGTGGGCGTCAGTGCACGATGCGCATGGTGCCGGTCGGGGCGTCGACGCCGGCGACCAGCGCCTGCAGCCCGGCCTTGAGGCGCGGCAGGTCGACCTTGCCGTGGGGGCTGCGCTCGAGGGTGTCGCGGATCACGAGGTGCCGCGGCTTCTTGTACCCGGCGAGGCGGGCGTCCAGGTGCGTGCGCAGGGCCTCGGCGTCGATCGCCGCCCCGTCGGACGCGACGACGACGGCGGTGACTACCTCGCCGTAGCGCTTGTCCGGCATCCCGAAGACGATGGCGTCGCCGATGGCGGGAAAGGCGAGCAGCGCCTCCTCCACCTCCGCGGGGTAGACCTTCTCGCCGCCCGTGTTCACGACGGAGCTTCCGCGGCCGAGCAGCTCGACCGCCCCGTCGCCGTGGGAGAGAGCCCAGTCGCCGGGCATGACGTGGCGCACACCGTCGATGACGGGGAAGGTCGCGCGTGTCTTTTCCTCGTCGCGGAAGTAGCCCTTGGGCAGCGTGCCGCGGAACGCCAGGATGCCGCGTCCCCCGTCGAGGTGCTGTACCTGCTGCAGGTTCTCGTCGAGCACGACCGCGCCGGGCAGCAGGCGCAGCTCGCCCGGCAGATCGGTGGCGGACGCGGTGACGTTGACGGCGTAGGGTCCGCCCTCCGTCGACGCGAGCAGGTCGGTGATGACGATGTCGGCCCGATCGTGGAACCGGCGCTTCACGTGGGCACTGAGCCGCATCCCCGAGCTGATGATCGAATGAACCTCGCCGAAGCCGGTGACGCCGGTGCGTTCGAGCGCCTCGACGAGCGGCAGCCCGATGGCATCGCCGGCGATGATGACGCGTGTGGCCCGCTCGTCGAGGGCGAAACGCGCCGCGGCGTCGGCGTCGAACCGCGCGGCGGGCAGGATGAGCACGGTGCCGCCGAGCACGAGGGTGTTCATCGACGTGAACAGGGCCGTGCCGTGCAGGAACGGCGCGAGCGGCAGGGTGCGCGTGGGTGGCGGGTCCGTGGCGGCGGCGAGAACCCCGGCCATGGACGTCGGTACCTCGAGCCCCGCCGTTGCGGTAGATGGAGTAGAGCTGCACCGAGAGGATGTCCTCTGCGGCCCAGACGACCGCCTTGGGCTTGCCCGTCGTGCCGCCGGTGTACAGGCGCAGTTCCGCTCCCTCCGGCGGCGTCGGGGAAAGCTCGTGCTCGGTGGCGACCGCATCCGTCCAGGCCGTCCCGGCCGCGGGCACGGGACTCGGACCGTCGTCGATCACGATGAGCTCGGGCGCATGCTCCCAGCCCTCGAGCGCATCGCGCACCACATCCGCGAGCGAGGTGGGGTACACGAGCACCCTCGCACCGGAGTCCTCGAGCAGCGCACGCACCTCGACGCCGCGGTAGCGGTAGTTCAGCGGAACGGGCGCGATCGCGCTGGCGAAGCAGGCGAAGAGGGTCACGAGGTATTCGGGGCGGTTGTAGAGCAGGATCGCGACCGAGTCCCCCGGCCGGAGCCCTGCCTGCGCGAGGTGGCCCGACAGCGCGCCGGCGTCGCGCGCGAATTGCCCGTAAGTCATGGTGCCGTTGGGCGTGACGATCGCGGGTCGGTCACCGAATGCACGCGCGACTTCCTGCCACACGTCGCTGTAGTGGCCTCTCATCCGAACCCCTTCGTCCGATGTCGCCCGCCGGGCGGCGGGCAGCCGAGCGCGGACGGCGGCGTCCGCTCGGCGTGTCAGTGGTAGTAGCGCAGCACCAGCTCCGCCACACATGCGGGCTTGACCGCATCCTCGACCTCGAAGGTCACCGGCACCTCGATCTGCAGACCTCCGGCGACTTCGCTCGCGGTGCGCACCTCTCCCGAGACGCGGATGCGGCTGCCGACGGGCACGGGAGCCGGAAAACGTACGCGGTTGAGCCCGTAGTTGATGCCCATGCCCGCATCCTCGACTTCGAAGACCTCTGCCATGAGCGGTACGACCAGGCTCAGTGTGAGCAGGCCGTGTGCGATGCGCGTGCCGAACGGTGTCGCCGCGGCGACCTCGGCGTCGAGGTGAATGGGGTTGTCGTCGCCGGTCACGCGCGCGAAGAGGTCGACCTCGTCCTGCGTGATCTGCCGCCACGACGATGGTCCGAACGCGCGGCCGGCGGAATCGGCGAGATCGGCCATGGTGAGCATGAGTCGGGTGGATTCGGCCACGGTGTCCTCCTTGCGCATCCTTGCGCTAATTTCAGGATGCCTGAAACAGTAGAGCGTGCGCAGGTATCCGTCAACACCCGAGCACCGCGAGGCGTCGATGGCGCCGCGTAGCGTCGAGGCATGCGCTTCTCCTGCTGTCTTGGCAATCCGGAGCTCTCGCGCCCTTCCTGGCCGACGCGAGCGGGGTTCCGGGTCGCAGGCTCACGATCGGCTATGTGACGGATGCGCAGGACGGGCGGCTCCCGCCGTACCCGCCGGAACTGATCGACCGCATCCTCCACACGTACGGCGGCGACTACCGCCTGCAACCGCTCCGCGACGACCAGGCACTCCTCGTCGATGAGCTGGGCACGCGCGTCGTCGCGTCCGGCGAGTGAGTCGGACGCGCGCTGCATGTTCCCGCCGCGGGTGCGCTAGCGTGATCGCCGCGGAGGAGGCCCGGATGTCGGCACAGCGAGGCAGTCTCGTGTACACGGTGAAGCAACTCGAGCTGGCCCTGCGCCCTCGCTTTCTCGCCGCGTGTGCGGCGGCGGGGATGACGGGCGCGCAGTACACGGCGCTCACCGTGCTCGACCGACGCCCCGGCATCAGTAGTTCCGAGCTCGCCCGTCGCTCCTTCGTGCGCGCGCAGACGATGGCCGGGATCATCGATCCGCTCGTGTCCGAGGGCTTCGTGCGGCGGGAGAGCGACCCGGCACACGGGAGGCGGATCCTGCTGTACTTGACGGATGCGGGCGCCGCCGCCCTGGCGTCCCTCGATCCGCAGATCGCGGTGGTCGAGGACCTCATGCTCGCGGACTTCAACGACGCCGAGCGCGAGACGCTGGCCTCGCTCCTGCGGCGCGCCCGCCGGTCGCTCGACGAGCAGGGGCACCGGCCCGCGTGAGGGCCCGCCTAACGACGGAAGAGGCGCCCGAAGAGCCCGCCGCCTGCGGGTTGCGGCTCGTGACCCTCGCAGCGATCGCGGTTCGGTACGCCGCGCATCACCTCGTCGACGTGCTGTCCGCAGCCCGCCCACGTCGTCTTGCCGCACGTGCGGCACGCCACCTGTCGACACATCTGCCTGCTCCATTTCTTCTCGGGGCGCCGCTCTCCGCGGTCGCTTGTTGAAAGCTATACCCCCGGGGGTATTATTCATCACATGAGGACGATCATCATCGGAGGAGTCGCCGCCGGCATGAGCACGGCGACGAGACTGCGTCGACTCGACGAGGCGCGGCAAATCACCGTGTATGAACGCGGGGCGCATGTGTCGTTCGCGAACTGCGGCCTGCCGTACCACGTCGGTGGCGTGATCGCGGATCGGTCCTCCCTGCTGCTGCAGACACCCGCGTCGCTTCAGAGCAGGTTCGCGCTCGACGTGCACGTGCGCCACGAGGTCGTCGGGATCGATACGGCCGCGCAGACGGTGACGGTGCGTGACCTCGAATCGGAAGCGGAGCGGATCGAGCACTACGACGAGCTCGTCATCGCCACCGGCGCCACCGCAACCCCGGGGCCGTCCGCCGAGCACGTGCCGACGCACACGCTGCGCAGCGTCGAAGACGTCGACCGGGTTCTCGAGGTGCTCGACGCCTCCGGACCGGCACCGCGCGTCGTTGTCGTGGGCGCCGGTTTCATCGGACTCGAAGCGGTCGAGAATCTCCTCGCCCGCGGCGCACACGTGACGCTTGTGAGCCGCGGCACGCAGGTGCTCTCTCCGCTCGACGCCGAGATGGCCGCCCCCATCCTGACTCTTCTTCGCGACGCGGGCGTCGATGTGCGGCTCGGGGTGACCGTCACGGGCGCGGAGCCGCGGCTCGTTCACCTGAGCGACGGCAGCGCGGTCGAGGCGTCCTTGGTGATCGAAGCGAGCGGCGTACGCCCCGACCGACGCCTCGCGGATGCGGCCGGCATCCGCCTCGGCCCGACCGGTGGGATCGCGGTCGACGCACGCCACCGCACCTCCGCACCGAACGTGTGGGCGGTAGGCGACGGCGTTGAGAAGCGCGACAGCTTGGACGGCGCACCGACACTTGTGACGATGGCCGGCCTCGCCAACCGGCACGGCCGGGCCGTCGCCGACGACATCGCCGGAATCGAACCGATCGATGCGACACCTGCGCTCGGCACGGCCATCCTCGGGCTGCTCGGAACCACCATCGCCCTCGTCGGCTGGAACGAACGGCGCCTTCGGGATGCAGGGCGCCCGCATCGTATCGTCCACACGCATCCCTCGTCGCACGCCACGTACTATCCGGGTGCGCAGCCGATGGCGATGAAGCTGCTCGTCGACCCGGCGACCGACCTCATCCTCGGGGCGCAGATCGTCGGCGGCGAGGGGGTCGACAAGCGCATCGACATCATCGCCGTCGCGATGGCGGCGGGGCTGACAGCGAGCGCGCTGTCGCAGTTGGAACTCGCCTACGCGCCGCAGTACGGATCCGCGAAGGATCCCGTGAACATGCTCGGCTACGTCGCGGAGAACGTCGCTTCCGGCGCCACAGGCACGCTGCAGTGGCACGAGCTCGACGCCGCGCTCGACCACGGTGCGATTCTGGTCGACGTGCGCACACCGACCGAAAACGCCGCGGGCTCGATCCCCGGCGCGATCAACCTGCCGCTCGACGAGATCCGCACCCGACACCGCGAGCTCGGCGACCGGCCGATCGTCGTGCACTGCCAGGTGGGCCAGCGCGGGCACACCGCGGCACGACTGCTCGCCCAGCTCGGACATGATGTCCGCAACCTCGACGGCGGGTACCGCACCTGGGTCGCCGGAACAGCCGCCTGATCCAACATCCGTCACCGAGGAGACACCATGGATACCTACCACCGTTCCCTGCACGACGCCCAGGCCGTGAAGAAGGCCGCCAACCGACTCAAGCGCGCGCAGGGCCAGTTGGCCGCGGTGATCGCGGCCGTCGAGAACGGCGGCGACTGCCGCGACGTCATCACGCAGCTCGCTGCGGTCAGCAGCGCGATCGACCGCGCCGGGTTCGCGATCATCTCGACCGCCATGCGCGAGTGCCTCACCGACGCCCCGGCCGGCGAGGACGCAGCAGGCGAGACTACCGACGACAACCGGCTCACGGTGGAGGAGCTCGAGAAGCTGTTCCTCACCCTCGCTTAGAGCGCCTCCGCCGCCTCCGGCCGCTGCACGCTCTCGCGCACTCCCGCTCTCGCGGACTTCGCTCTCGCAGGCCTGAATCTGCGCGTCTCAATCGTTCACGCGGAGCGGGCGACTCACGTGCACAAGCGAGACACGGATGCGTTGAGATGCGCTGCGTGTCTCAGTCGTTCACGCATACCGGGCGAACCACGTGCACAAGTGAGACACATACTCGGGCGACGCGCGGGCGCTTCGAGGACGGCCCGGGCCGCGCGCGGGCGCTTCGAGGACGGCCCGGGCCGCGCGCGGGCGCTCGCCTGATCGGTCTCGTCATGCGGCACTGAGCCCACACTATGCTGGGGCTATGCGGCTTCGCTCACTCTCGGCTCCCGTGATGATCCTCTTAGCCTGTGTCGCGTTGACGGGGTGCGCGTCCGGCGCGACCGCAGCAGACGAAGGCGCGGAACCGGCTCCCGTCGCGACGAGCGAGTCGCCGGCGCCCTCCGCCGGAGAGGCGGCGGCCCTTGCGCAAGCCCAGGCGTGGCTGGATGCGGCAAGCGTGCCGCCAGGGGCCGTTCGTCTGGAGAAATCGCCCATCCTATTCAACTCGGGCACCGCATGGCCGTGCGGCCCCTACGAAGAGCTGAGGGGCTACTGGCTGGTCCCGAACACCACGGTCGCCGCGGCCGGCACCTGGTTGCTCGAGAACCCCCCGGCCGACCTCATCACTACACGCTTCTGGCCTCTGGCCGAGGATGGCCCTGGATCCGATTCGGCGATCATCGGCTACATCCCCGCCGAAGGCGCGCAGGAGGGTGTCGTCTACACGCTCGCGAAGACGGATGCCGACGTCGCCATCCGGGCTGCGGTCGCCGCCCAGACCGACACCGCCACCTGCCCGCCCCTGCCCGACGGCAGCATGTACGGCGCACCCGGCCAGGGTTGAGACACGGGGCCGCCCCTCGCAAAGTTTCCCAGCGCAGCGCCTCTCCGTGTCTCACTTTTGCAGGTCAACGAAGCGCTGCGCGTGCGTGATTGAGACACGGGAAGGGTGCCGGGTCCTGATGTCTCGATCGTTCACGCCTCTCGGCTGATTCGCGTGCACAAGTGAGACACGGATGCGGGGCGGGCCGCGCGAGGGGCGACCCGCCCCCCTCACCCGGCGCGGTAGTTCTCCCGGGCGAAGCGGGAGTAGGGCGCCGGGGCGACGGTCGCGCGGATCTCGACCTGCCGATGCCGCTCGACCGCGGGCTTGGCGGAGTTGGGGTCCTCACCCCAGGTCAGCACCACCTCGGTCCCGGGTTCGGCGTGCGAGGCGGCGATGCTCGCGAGCGACACGAAGGCCTGCTCGTTCGTGATGTAGCCGCAGTCGTGCGAGATGCCCACATCCAGGCCGTCGGCGCGCACGCGATCGACTTGATAGAGGCCGTACCGCGCCTTCGGGAAGTCGATGTACTTCGCCGGCAGCCCGTCTTCGACGAGGGAGCGCTGCGCGGCGGCGAGGTCGTCGGGGTTCCAGACGAGCGTGACCTTCACGCGCTGCTCGGCGGCCGCGTGCGCTTCGAGCGCAGCACGGCCGATGAAGTCGTGATCGAACGCGACGCTGCGCCCGTAGCCGAGGTCGTACGGCGTCAGGTAGTAGTCCTCGATGCGGTCCGACACGAAGCTGCCGGCGAGAGAGCCGAGGCGGGCGGCGGGCAGCCACGCGAGGTAGTCGTCCATCTGCTCGCCGGAGAAGATGGCGGGCAGCGGCGAGGGGACCCACGCCGACTCGAGGTTCGCGGACGAGTACGCCTTCGCCCCCACGAGCACGAGCTCGAACTCTTCCCCCGCAGCGATGATCGCCTCGCGGATGCGGGCGCCGTCCGCCCACGGCCCGAAAAGCTCGAATCCGGGCTGACCCGCCATGCCGTGCCGCAGCGAGCGGACGGTGACACCGGCGATCTCGAACGTGGCCATGCCGAAGAACTTCGTGGGCGGCACGGGCGCGCCGATCAGCTTCTCCATGAGGGCGAGCGCGTGCGGGCCCTGCAGCTCATAGCGGTAGAAAACGGGGTCGACACCGGGCTCACGCATGAGCGTGTTCGCGTCGCGCTCGAAGGTGACATCGTAGTCGCCGGTCTCGCCGATGAACTGCACCCAGTCCAGCACCATGTACCAACCCACGAGATCGAACACCTGCTCCTCGAGGTGGAACAGGATCGCGTCGCCGATCAGGTATCCCTCGTGGTTGACGGCGATGAACTGCTTCGCCGCATCCACCGGGAACCGGGCGAACGAGTTGACGCCGGTGTCGCTCAGCAGCCGCAGCGCGTCTGGCCCCGAGATGAACAGGTCGGTCATGTGGTGCGACTGATCCAGCAGCGCCACGCTCTCCCGCCACGACCGCTGCTCACTGCGCCAGTTGCTGAACTCCGGCGTCACCGGGAAGATCGTCGGCTTGCTCTGCGAATTGCGGAGCAGATCCACCGTGCTCCCCGCGCGGGCGATGGCGTCGAAAGCGGATGCGGACATGTGAACTCCCTCGTTCGGACGGGCGGCCGTGCCCGCATCCACAGGTTAAGAAATCCGACGGCATCGACGGGAGGTATCTCGATTACCCATACTTATGCGGAGGCAAGGATGCCTCAGTCGGGAGCAGACGGTGGACCTGAACCTCATCCGCGTGTTCGTGGCGATCGCCGAAACGCGGAGTCTCACGAGCGCCGCGCGTCGCCTCTACGTCACCCAACCCGCGGTGAGCCAGGCCCTCGGGCGGTTGCGGCGCGAGCTGGATGACCCGCTGTTCCGACGCGTCGGCCGCGTGATGGAGCCCACCCCCTTGGCCGACAGCGTCTATCCGGGGTTCCGCGATGCCCTCGCCGCCGTCGACCGCACTCTCGACGGCGTGCACCGCTTCGCACCCGCCGACTCCGACCGCACGTTCCGCATCGCGCTGTCCGAGCTCGGTGAGATCGGCTGGCTCCCCGCGATCGTGCGGGCCGTGCGCGCCGAGGCTCCCCGGATGCGGATCGAGGTCGTGCCGATGGATGTGGCCGCCCTGCCTGACTGGCTGGGCCGCGGCGTCGTCGATCTCGCGGTGACGCCCTCCCACGTGCCGGGTCCCTTCGGGCGGACGGTGCTGAAGTCGCAGGGCTACGGCGTCGCGATGTCGGCCGCGCATCCGTTCGCCGACGAGCCGTTGACGCGCGACGCGTACGCCGCAGCATCCCACGTCGCCGTCGCCAGCGACTCCGGCGCGCCCGCTCTCGCACAGGCGCGTCGCACGCACGGCATCGAGGTCGATGCCCGCATCGCTGTGAACCACCTCGCGTCGCTTCCGCCGCTTCTCGCGCGCAGCCGCGACCTCATCGCGACGCTGCCCGACACGATCGCGCTCGGATGGGCGCACACGTGGCCTCTCGTGGTGCGCCCACTGCCGTTCGAGATGCCGCCCGTGGAGATCGCGCTCTACCGACGATCGAGCTCCCAGCATCCTGCCGCGCTGGACTGGCTCTTCGAGACCGTCGCCCGTGCGATCCGCGGCTCCTCCGGCCGGTTCGAGGCCATCCACGGCGAGCGGATCCCCTGACATGCGGGCCGCCCCCAACGAGAGAGATGTGGGGGCGTCACGCCGGCGCCGAGGCACCCGAGGTTCCGGAGCGGCCCGCGCGACCCCTTCGTCGCGCGGGGCGCTCGCTCAGAGGCTTCCGGTGGTGCGCCACCCGCCCTGGTACTCGGCGCGCGCGGTGACCGCGTACGGCACCGGGCTCACGACGGCGCGCACCGCGATCTGCTCGTGCGGCTCGACCGTGGCCTTCTTCGACCCGCCGTCGGGCTCTCCCCAGACGACGCGCACCTCGGCACCCACCGGCACGTCACGGTCGACGGTCGCGAGCGAGAGTCCGCGCTTCTCGTTCGCCGTGACGCCCGTGAACAGCGACAGCCCGACGTTGTTACCGTCGGCGTCGATGACGGCGTCGTAGTTCGACGAGCCGTAATTGGCGTTCGGGAGGTCGAAGAACTGGTAGCCGACGCCCTCGCGGTCGATGACGCTCGTGAGGATCTTGGCCAGGTCCTCGTCGTTCCAGGCGAGAGTGACCTTCTTGCGCTGAGTCTCCGGGTCGATCTTCTCGAGCGCGTCGCGGCCGATGAAGTCGTGGTCGAACTTCACGAACGAGCCGTAGCCGAGCTCCCACGGGTTCAGGTAGTAGTCCTCGATGTTCTCTGAGACGAACGACCCCGCGAGCGCGTTGATCGCCTCGTAGCTGTTGGCGGGCAGCCACTCGCGGTACGCGCGCTCGCCCTCGCCCGAGTAGATCGCCGGCAGCGGGGAGGGGATCCACCCGGACTCGAGCGTGTTCGAGGAGTAGGCGCGGGATCCGCACGGCTCGATGCCGAACTCCCGGCCCGCCTCGAGCACGGCGTCGCGGATCTTCTGGTGCTGGGCGTACGGGCCCCAGATCTCGAGGCCGGGAGCGCCCGCCATCCCGTGACGGAGGGTGCGCACCTGCTCCCCGGCGATCGTCATCTCGCCCATGTGGAAGAAGCGCACCTTCTCGAACGGTCCGCCGTTGAGCTTCTCGATGATGTCCCAGGCGTTCGGACCCTGGATCTGGAAGCGGTAGTAGTCGCGGTGGACGGCGGCGCCATAGGGGCGCGAGGGCGAGCGGTCGTCGTAACGGAACTCGACGTCGTAGCCGCCGGTCTCGGCGTGGAACTGTAGCCAGTTGGCGCCCGGCGCGCGCCCCACGTAGACGTACTCGTTCTCGGCCTCGTGGAAGAGGATGCCGTCACCGATGACACCGCCGTTGGATGCGGTCGGCACGAACTGCTTGGCGGTGTTCACCGGGAAGTTCGCGAAGGAGTTGATACCCGTGTCGCTCAGGAGCTTGAGCGCGTCAGGGCCCGAGACGAAGAAGTTGACCATGTGGTGCGTCTGGTCGTAGAGCACGGCTGTCTTGCGCCACGCCTTCTGCTCACGCCGCCAGTTGGTGAACTCGGCCGGCACGACCGGGTAGATATAGGTGCCGAGCTGCGAGTTGCGCAGCATCTCGACGGTGTTCCCTCGCTCGTCCAGCAGCTCCTGCAGCGTCCGCGCCATGATTGCCTCGACTTCCTCGTCTGTGGGCCTGCCGCGATGATAGGCGGCTTTTACCTCTGCCCATAGTGGTTTCGCCGCTCCAGATTGTCAACAAAATCTTGACCATTTTGCAGCCAGTGTGATTCGCTGAGCCCACGAATCGGCATCGGCGTCGACTCCGGACGCCTGCCGTCACGCGCCGGCTCGACGCCGCCGAACCAAGGAGCGGATATGACTGCAGTCACCCCGGCGCTACTCGTGGTCAGCGCCCACGCGGGCGACTTCGTCTGGCGGGCCGGCGGTGCGATCGCTGCCGCCACGATGCGCGGCGAGCGCGCGACGGTGGTCTGCCTGAGCTTCGGCGAGCGCGGCGAGTCCGCGAGCCAATGGCTGGCGGGAAAGTCGCTCGAGGAGATCAAGGAGATCCGTCGTGCAGAGGCGGAGGCGGCCGCATCCGCGCTCGGCGCCGACATCGAGTTTCTGGATCTGGGCGACTACCCGCTGCGCGAGTCCCCGGAGGCGGTCGCGCGCCTCGTCGACGTCTATCGCCGCGTGCAGCCCACGGTCGTGCTGACGCACCCGCTGCACGACCCGTACAACGGAGACCACCCGGCCGCCGCGCGCATGGCGCTGGAGGCGCGGGTGCTGGCCCAGGCGATCGGTGTCGCGAACTCGGACGGCTCGTTCCCGACGAAGGAGACGATCATCGGCGCCCCGCCGGTGTTCTTCTTCGAACCGCACCAGCCCGAGCAGTGCGGCTTCGTCCCGGACGTCCTGCTGGACATCACCGCCGCCTTCCCCCTCAAGCGGCAGGCGATGGAGTGCCTGCCCGCGCAGAAGCACATGTGGTCCTACTACAGCGACCTGGCGGTGCGCCGCGGCGTGCAGGTCAAGCGCAACGCGGGCCCGAACCTCGGCCTCGCCCACGACACGATGGGCGAGGCGTACATGCGCTACTTCCCGCAGGTCACCGGAGTACTGGAGTGAGCGGGCACGTCGTCGTCACCGACATCGCGCGCGAAGAGGCCGACCTCGTCGACGCGTTCGCCGCGCTGGGCTCGGCCACCGTCCACGAAGCGCTCGGCCGCACCGGGTACGCCGGAAGCGCGATCCGCCCCATCCAGCAGGGGTCGGTGATCGCCGGGAGCGCCATCACGGTGCTCACCGCCCCCGGCGACAACCTCATGGTGCATATCGCGATCGAGCAGGCTCGCGCCGGAGACGTGATCGTCGTGGTGGCCACCGGACCGTCCCCGTTCGGGCACATCGGCGAGCTCATGGCCACGCAGATGCAGGTCAAGGGAGTACGCGGATACGTCACCTCCGCCGGGGTGCGCGACACCGCCGAACTGCGCGCGATGGGCTTCCCCGCCTGGAGCCGTTACGTCTCGGCGCAGGGGTGCCTGCGCGACAGCCCGGGCTCGGTCAACGTCCCAGTGGTTCTGGACGGCGTCGTCGTCGAGCCCGGCGACATCGTGGTCGCCGACGATGACGGTGTGACGGTCGTTCCGCGGATGCGGGCGGCCGCCGTTCTCGATGCGGCGCGCTCGCGCGCGGCGCGCGAGGCGACCAACCGCGCGAAGTATGAGGCCGGGGCCAGCTCCATGGACATCAACGGCCTGCGACCGGTCATCGCCGAGCTCGGCATCGCCTACGTGCCTCAGGCGGAGCGACGCGATGCCGACTCCTGATCCGGTACGCGACGGCATCCGCTGCCTGCTCATGCGCGGCGGCACCTCCAAGGGCGCCTTCTTCCTCTCGACGGACCTGCCCGCCGATCCGTCCGAGCGCGATGACCTGCTGCTGCGGATCATGGGCAGCCCCGATCCGGCACAGATCGACGGACTGGGCGGCGCGCATCCGCTGACCTCCAAGGTCGCCGTCGTCGAACGCTCGAGCGATCCCGACTGCGACATCGACTACCTCTTCCTCCAGGTGGGCGTGGATGAGCCCGTTGTCGCCGATGCGCAGACGTGCGGCAACCTGCTGGCCGCGATCGGCCCGTTCGCGATCGAGCGCGGACTCGTCGCGGCGGATGCGGGCGAAACCGTCGTGCGCATCCGCCTGCTCAACACGGGCGACATCGCCGAGGCGCGCTTCGCCACTCCGGGCGGGCGGGTCGACTACGACGGCGACGAGGCGATCGCGGGCGTGCCCGGTACGGCCGGCCGGATCGCACTGACCACCCGCGGACAGAAGCCGCTGCTTCCCACCGGGTCGATGACGGACGAGATCGCGGGCCATCGCGTCACGCTGGTCGACAACGGGATGCCGGTCGTGCTGATGGATGCCGCCGAGTTCGACGTCGCCGGAGACGAGAGCCCGGAAGAGCTGGAGTCCCGCACCGAGCTCCGCGAGCGGATCGAGACGATCCGCCGGGCCGCGGGCCCGCTTTTCGGCCTGGGCGACGTGTCGACCCAGACCGTCCCGAAGATGTTCCTGCTGTCGCCGCCGCGCCACGGCGGCGCCGTCGGCACCCGGGCCTTCATCCCCGCGCGCGTGCACCCGACGATCGGGGTGCTGATGGCCGCATCCGTCGCCGCCGGCATCCGCATCCCGGGCGCCGTCGGCTCCGCCTTCGCCGTGCTCGACAACGACGAGCAGACGCTGCTCGAACACCCCGGCGGTACCTTCGCCGCCACCGTCGCCGTCACCGGCGACGCCACTTCCGGCTGGCGCGCGAGCTCGTCGTCGGTCCGCACCGCACGAAAGATCTTCGACGGGCTCGTCTTCCCGCGACCCCGCCGCTGACCGTCAGAGAGGACACACCATGGCAACGCGCGACAACTTCGACCTCGCACATCTGGGCGGCGTCGAGCTGTTCACCCCGGTCTTCGAGGAGAGCCTGCACTTCTTCCGCGACCTGCTCGCGATGCGGGAGGTCGCCCGCATCGGCGACTCCGCGTACCTGCGCTGCTGGGACGAGTACCAGCTGTACACGCTCAAGCTCACCGCATCCGACACCAACGGCGTGGGCCGCACGCTGTTCCGCGTCACGAGCCCCGAGGCGCTGGAGCGTCGCGTCGCGGCCATCGAGGCAGCAGGGCTCGGCCACGGCTGGCGCGAGCCCGAGGTCGGCGTGGGCCGCTCGTACGAGTTCGAGGACCCGGACGGCCACCTCATGGGCATCTACTACGACACCGAGCACTACGTTGCCGACGACGAGGATCGCCCGGCACTGAAGAACCAGGCGTCCGCGTTCCCCGGACGCGGTGTGAACGCCCGCCGCATGGACCACATCAACTATCTCGCCAGCGACGTGACGAAGGCAGGCGAGTTCTGGCGCGACGTCATGGGTGCCCGCGAGTCCGAGCGGGTGCGCCTGGACGGCGGCGGATACGCGGCCTGGTGGTTCCGGTTCCAGCAGAAGTCGTACGACGTGGTCTACAGCGAGGACTGGACCGGCGAGCGCGGTCGTTTCCACCACTTCGCTCTCGCCCCCGACACCCGCGAGGACATCCTCAAGGCCGCCGACATCTTCCTCGAGAACGGCGTGCACATCGAATTCGGGCCCTACAAACACGCCATCAACCAGACGTTCTTCATCTACGTGTGGGAACCGGGCGGCAACCGCATCGAGCTCGCCAACGCCGGCGCGCGCCTCATCCTCGACCCGGACTGGCCGGTCGTGGAGTGGTCGCAGGCCGAGCGGGCCAAGGGCCAGGCGTGGGGCGCGAAGACCGTACCGACCTTCCACACGCACGGCACGCCGTTCCTGGCGAACCAGGCCGAGATCGACGAGGCGGCGATGAAGGGCGAGCCGATCCCGGCGCCGCAGAAGCGCTGAACCCGCTCAGCTCCAGACGGATGCGGCGATGTCGACGACGGCCCGCACCTTCGCCCACTGCTGACCCTCGGTGAGCTCGTTGCCCTCCTCCGTGGAGGCGAACCCGCACTGCGGGCTCAGGGCGAGCTGATCGAGCGGCGCGAAGGCTGCGGCCTCGTCGATGCGGCGACGGATGTCGTCGGCACTCTCGAGCTCGCCGGTCTTCGTGGTCACCAGCCCCAGCACGACGCGCTTGTCGCCCTCGGGCAGGAACCGCAGCGGCTCGAATCCGCCGGCGCGCTCTGAGTCGTACTCCAGGAAGTACCCGTCGTACGCGGTGTTGCCCAGCAGCTGCTCGGCGACCGGCTCGTAGCCACCGGATGAGATCCAGGTCGATCGGAAGTTGCCGCGACAGACGTGGGTGGTCACGGTGAGGTCGGCGGGCTTGCCGTCCAGGATGCGGTTGAGCAGGTCGGCATAGCGCTCGGCGATGTCGTCGGTGTCGATCCCGCGGGCACGCGCCTTCGCAAGCTCCGCCTCCGAGCACAGGTACGCCCACGCGGTGTCGTCGAACTGCAGGTATCGCGCGCCCGCCGCGTAGAACGCGTCCAGCGCGTCGCGGTAGGCGGCGACGAGGTCGTCGACGATCGCCTCGCGCCCGTCGTAGAAGGCACCGTCGATGTGGCCCGGCTCCAGCCGGAAGTCCAGCACCGTCGGCGCGGGAATCGTGAACTTCGGCAGCAAACCGGTGCCGTCCGCGATCGCCGCGAGCGAGCGGTAGTGCGCGAGGAACGGGTGGGCGTCGTCGAACCGGATGGGCCCCGTAACCTCGATGCCGCGCGGCTTGGTCTGCACGCCCTGGAACTGGATGCCGTGGTCGAGTTCCACGATGTCGACGCCGCCCAGCATCCCGAAGAAGTCGAAGTGCCACCACGACCGACGGAACTCGCCGTCGCTGGCGACCTCGAGACCCGCGGCGCGCTGCCGGGCGACGAGGTCGACGATCTCCGCGTCCTCGACGGCAGCCAGCTCCGCATCCGTCAGCTCGCCCGTCGCGTGACGGCGGCGAGCGGCGGCGAGGCCCGGCGGGCGGAGGAAGCTTCCGACGATGTCGGCACGGAACGGCGCTGAAGTGCTCACCCCGCGATGCTACTGCGCGCGGGCGAACAGCCGGGCCTGAGTTAATCCCCGTGACACCGATCGCAGCGCAGCGGATGCGGGGAGGCGTCGCGCACCTCCCCGCATCCGCTCAGGAGCGCGCCTGGCCGCGACGTCGCGAGAACACCACGGCGCCTGCGCCGAGCACCAGGACCCCCGCACCCAGAGCGAGAAGCTCCCACGGAACCGTTCCACCGGTCGAGGCCAGCGTGCCCGCGGGAACGATCGTGATCGGCACGCGCAGCGGTTCGAGATCGCCCGACGCGATCACGAGAGTGTGCGCACCCGCGGGGATGCTCGCGGGTATCGTCGCACGGATCGTGATCCGACCCTCCGCATCCGCGGCGGGAATCCCCGCAAGCACATACGGATCGCTGCGGATCTCGGCGGCGATGCGCTGACCCGGCGTGAGTCCCGTGACCCGCGCGACGAGGGTACCGCCCTGCTCGAATCGACCGTCGCCCACGTCGACCGTCGCCCAGACCGACGCGCTCGGCGACGGCGACGGCGGATTCGAGGGAGACGACGCTGCGGCCACCGGGGCGGTCGCGGCGGAGACACGGGATGCGGGCCGGTAGCCCTCGGCGACCACCGACACGCGCACCGTGAGCGCCGCGCCCTCGTGCGCCGCCTCGGGCGTGAACGAGGCCGACACGGCGCCCTCGATCGCGACGCCGTCGGCGAACCACTGGTAGCCCAACGTCGCGCCGGGCGTCGCGCTCTCCGCCGACACCGAAAGCTCGGCGCCCACGCGGGCCGCTCCCTCGATCACGGGCGGCTCGAGGGCCGCATCCGGCTGCGTGTCGAAGCTCTGCCAGACGCCGGCGTAGTCCACCCGGCCCTGGCTCGGCTTCGACCAGTCGCAGACGCCCGTGGGGAAGGCGGCGGTCAGCCGCTCCCACTGCCCGTCGGTCATGACGGGGTAGTCCGCGCGCACCGGCGCCGCAAGCTGGCACTTCAGGACGTCGCGGGAGAGCGACTCTCCCGCGACGTAGCGGGGCTCGGAGTGATACGGGAACAACTGGTTGCAGGTGCTCTGCGTGTTCCCGTAGTCGAGCTGCTCCGAGACGAATCCGTCATCGGTGTAGCACCCGTCCCCGAGACCGGCCGGACGCGCCGCGACCGTCCGCGCCCGGTCGCCGAAGCCGCCCATCGCGACGATGTTGTCCAGCCACTCCTCCAGCTTGTCGAGGCCGGCGGTGTACATCGCGCTCGCGTATCCCGCGTCCTTGCTCGTCCAGCTGACGTGGGTGTCCGCGTTGCCGTAGGCGTCGAGCATCCGCTCACGGATGATCGCGGAGCGGTAGCGCTCGTGGAAGTCGCCGGTCGGGTCGGTGTAGCGACGCATCTCGATCACCGGCGTGTAGGCGAGCCCACCGGTCATCAGGTTGATCCGGCCCGTGCGGTACGCCTGTTCGATGGCCTCGATGCTCGCCTCGGACCGCGCCGAGGTGCGCGTGCCATCCACATCCATTCCGCCGGCGTTCTCGTTGAGCGTGACGAACTGCTCGGCTGAGATCGCGCCCGACTGGAGAGCGGCCAGACCGTACTGGACGCCCACGTTGTCGGGGACGACACGCAGTCCGCGGCCCTGGCCGTCGACGCCGTAGACGTTCTGCACCATGTCGGCGATCGTGCACCGCAGCCCGTCGGGGTTGGTCTCCGACCAGCGGTCGCCGATCGGAACGGCGGCGTTGCAGCCGGCGCGCGGGTTGTCGACACCGGTGAACCAGGTGAAGCCGGTGCAGGTGAACAGCTGGGCGTGACCCGTGACGGCGAGCTTCTGCGCGTCCGTCCATCCGGACCCCGCGGGCGAGCCCCAGAACCCCAGCAGGTTGGTGCAGTCGTGTCCGGCGACGGTCGTGGTGCGCTCGTCGGGGTAGCCGATGTCGCCCATGACGCCGTCGATGATGCCGGGGTAGTTGTTGGCCAGCAGGAGTTGCTGCATGGTGCCGGCCGAACCACCCGAACCGATGGTGTAGGTGACGGGCCCCACCTGCTCGATCACGTGTTCCTTGACCATCATCGCGGTCTCCGCGCTCGTGACGTCGTTGCAGTTCTGCGCGAAGACGTTGAAGGTCGCCGAGGCGACGATGTAGCCGCGCGAGAGCAGCATGTCGTTCTCGACGCCGCCCGTGCTCGAGCCCTGCCAGTAGCCCACGCCGCAGGCGCCGCCGAAGGTGTAGGCGAGCTTGCCGTTCCAGCCCGCCGCGCGCGCTGTGTACGTGGGCGCGGGGTCGGCGGGCCCGGCGAGCATCGCCGTCTCGTAGACCGCGCGGTTGATGGTGCCGCGCTCGAGCCGAACCACATAGGGCACGGTGCGACCCTCGACGGTCGCGGTGGCGATGTCGCCGGGCGTGGAACCGTCGGTGGGATAGTCGGCCCAGGCGCCGCCCGTCGTGCGGTAGCGGAAGCTGACGCGCGCCTCGGCGACGTGACAGTTCTCATCCGTGGGCCCGAGGTTCCACGGCGCCCCGGATGCGGTGCAGTACATCGGATGCTGGGGGCCGGAGAAGACAGGACCGGACGCGGGATGATTCTGGATCTCGAGGGTTTCGGAGCCCGACGCGGATCGCGCCGTCACCTCGCTCGTTCCGAGGGGCAGACCCTCGACGAGGCCGATGAGGCGCCCGTTCACGACGGTGAACGAAGCGGTGACATCTCGCCCGTCCGCGGTCACCACCGTCGCCGCGTCCGCGCCGTCCACCGCGATCAGGGCGTCGCCTCCCGTGACAGTGTCGGCGCGACCGGAGAGCACGGTCAGCGAGAGGTCGTCCGCGGCGGCGGCCGATCCGAGCGGAACGGCGAGCGCAGCCACCACTCCGATCGCGGCAGCGGCGGACGCGAGCATCCTCGCGCGAGGTCGTCGATGTCTGATCATGCAAGATCCTCCGATGTGACGTCATCGTCATGGGGATGCCTCGTTGCGCCCCCTCGGGGATGAGAGTAGAAGTAATTGTTACGAGCGTCAATGAATCTTTACATAAGGCGCACTCAGGAAAGCCGCTGCGGGCGGACCATACGAGCCAGCGCCGGCTCGATGGCCGCGACGTGTTCCCGCATCCGTTCCTCCGCCGCAGGTCCGAGAGCGTCGTACACGGCGACGAAGGCCTCGCGTGCGCGTTCGCGCGGCCACGCCGCGGGCATGAGGCGCATCGGATGGCCCGGCTCCGCGTGCCGGAAGGACTGCCAGGCGAGCATGAGTGAGGTGCGCCGCTCGAGTGCCGCCGCGGGCGCGAGCTCCCGCCCGCCGTCGCCGACCCGCGAGAGGAACTCGGCGTAGTCCCCCTCCACCTCGGACAGGTCCCACGCGCGCGTCGGACTGTCGCCCGGCGCTGTGGCCAGCACTCCCCGGAAGGTGGAGACCTGCCCGACCCCGAGCCGGCCCAGGGCGTCCACCGCAGCGTCGACGGAATCGAAGGGCGAGATCCACACGCCGTCGTAAAGGGGGGCGTACCCCAGCCAACGCAGCCGCGTGCGGGCAGCGTGTCGCAGGGGCCGCTCCTTCTCGGGGATCGAGAAGAGCACGGCGCTCCACAGACCGTCCCACGCCGGATCCTCGCGGCCGAAGCGCCGCAGCCACTGGGCTTCGTCTGCCAGCACCGACGCGCCGCGCTCCGTCAGCGCGTGACTCGTGCGCCGCCCGGACTTGCTCATGATCAGCAGCCCGCGGTCGGTCAATCGCGTCAAGCTCGCCCGCGTCGCGGGCTCCTTCACCCCGAGATCCGACATCGCGGCCAGCAACGCCCCCGTAGGCAACGGCTCGTCCACGCCCCACCAGTAGTCGCCGAAAAGGGTGAGAATCTGGTGTGCCGGCGACCGCTTGCGGCCGATGCTCACGGTCGGCGCCTGTCGGGTGTCGCTCACCGCCCCATTCTGGCAGCGCGCCTTCCGGGATTCGCGTGGTCACGAGGCGGCGGTCGCCGTCGAGGCCGCCGGAAGTGAGGGCGAGTCAGCGATCGTCGTCCTCAGGCCTCCGCGCCGACAGCGTCCGGCCATGCCCGACACACAACGCCCTGCCTCGCGGCGCCTGCGGCGCGCACTCCAGACAGCGGGTGCGGAGTGGGCCGTGGCGCCCAGCCCCACGCAGGTCCCCGCGCGGTGTCCGCGCCCGGCGTCGCGGAGCTCGCGCACAGCGGCGTCGACCCGCTCCCCTTCGCGTTCGCAGGAGCCGGACTCCTGGGCACAGGCGCGACTGCCGCCCTGCTCGCGCGACGCGCGCGCAGGCACGGGTGAGCGGTCAGTACACGTACTCCATGAGCTCGACACCGAGCACCCGGAAGGCGTCGTGCACCCGCAACCGGTGCGCGATGGACAGGTCGTCGAAGCACACGAACAGCGCGTAGGCGACGCCGGCACGGGGTCCGGCCAGCACTCCCGCCTCGGTGCGGATGCCGGATGCCCGCCCGGTCTTGTTCACGAACAGCAGCCCGTGCTCGTCGTTGTCGTGGGCGAACGGATCGAGCCCGGTGGCGGCGGCGACGAGCGAAAGGTCGTGACCGTGGCTCAGCCACTCGGCGACCTGCGCACTGACCCCGGCGCTGACCGCGGTGCTGTTCACGAGCTCCGCGAAGAGGTGTGCGTATTCGCGGGCCGCACCGAGCGCCACATGGGGCGCATCGTCGGGGCCGCGCGTATCGCGGAAGCTGTCCATCAGGGCGGACCGAGTGAGCCCCAGCTGCTCGACGCGGGCGCGCACCGCCGGAAGCCCCACCCGAGACATGAGCGCGTTGGCCGCGAGAGCGTCGCCCGACGACGCGGCGAGCAACGCCACATCGATGAGCGGCAGCGCGGGCGCCTTCAGATGCTGCCAGACACCCGATACCGCGACGGGTTCGATGCCGGCGCGATCGATGATCTCCAGCGGATCCAGGGTTCCCGCCTCGAACTGCGCGGCCGTCTCCACGAGCAGGGGCACGACCCCGAGGCCCGCGATCGGCAGGCTGCGGAAGTCGTCGCCGGCGAGCACCGCCGAACCGAGGTCGAGGTCATCGATCCGCACCGAGACCTGCGCCCCCGACGCCGCAAGCGCGTCGAGGGCTTTCAGGGTCGAAGTGAACGATCGCCGACCCGCAGCGGCGCGGCGCGGAAGTCGCTTCGCTCCCCGCCGCGAAGGCGGCGCCGATTCCGTTCCGCGAGAGGCCTCGGGAGAGCTGGGCACGGCGCAGGTCCTTCCTACCGGTTCGGGCTCGGGGATGCGGGCGACACTACGCCCGACGGGTCACGGCGCAGTTACCAGATGGTGACGCGCTGGTCGGCGTCGAGCCACAGCGCATCGCCCTCGGTCACCTCGAACGCCTCGTAGAACGCATCGATGTTGCGCACGATCTGGTTGCAGCGGAACTCGTTCGGCGAGTGCGGATCGATCGTCAGCAGACGGATCGCCTCCGCGTCACGGCTCTTCTGCTGCCAGATCTGCGCCCAGCTGAGCAGGAGCCGCTGGATGCCGGTCATCCCGTCGATGACCGGATCCTCCGCATCCCCCAGCGACAGCCGATACGCGCGGATCGCGATGCCGAGCCCGCCGAGGTCACCGATGTTCTCGCCGATCGTGAGGGCGCCGTTGACGTGGTTCTCCTCCGGCAGCCCCTGCGGCACGAGCGCGTCGTACTGGGCGATGAGGTTCTTGGTGCGCTGCTCAAAGGCCTCGCGGTCCGCATCCGTCCACCAGTCGCGCAGCGACCCGTCGCCGTCGAAGCGGCTGCCCTGGTCGTCGAACCCGTGCCCGATCTCGTGACCGATGACCGCGCCGATGCCGCCGTAGTTCGCGGCCGCATCCCGGGTCTCATCGAAGAACGGGTACTGCAGGATCGCGGCGGGGAACACGATCTCGTTCATGAGCGGGTTGTAGTACGCGTTGACCGTCTGCGGCGTCATGTACCACTCGTCGCGGTCGATCGGCTGCCCCACCTTGCCGAGCTGACGGTCGTGCTCGTGCACGTGCGCACGGCGGACGTTGCCGACGAGGTCTGCGGCATCGAGCTCGAGCCCCGAGTAGTCCTTCCACTTCACGGGGTAGCCGATCTTCGGCGTGAAGGCGTCGAGCTTCGCGAGCGCCCGCTCGCGCGTCTCGGGGCTCATCCACTCCAGCTGCGAGATGGACTGGCGGTAGGCCTCGATGAGGTTCGCGACGAGTTCGTCCATGGCGGCCTTGGCGGTCGGCGGGAAGTGCCGCTCGACGTAGACCTTGCCGACGGCTTCGCCCAGCGCGGCCTCCACCAGGCTGACCGCACGCTTCCAGCGCTCGCGGTTGACCGGAACGCCGGTGAGCTGCGTGCCGTAGAACGAGAAGTTCTCGTCGACGAACGAGTCGGGCAGGAACGCGGCGGCGGCGTGCACGATCTTGAAGCGCAGCCAGGCCTTCCAGTCCTCGAGACGCTGTTCGGTCAGCACCGTCCCCAGCGCCTCGACGAAGCTCGGCTGCGACACGACGATCTCGGCGAACGCGTCCGGATGGTGCGGGGCGACGCCCTCGAGCCAGGGCGCGAGGTCGACGCCCGCCATCGCCACGACCTCGTCCCACGTCTTGAGGTTGTAGGTCGCCACGGCATCGCGGCTGCGCACGTTGTCCCAGTGGTGCGAGGCCAGCTCCGTCTCCAGCGCCACGACGCGCTCCGCGGCATCCGCCGCATCCGCGAGGCCGGCGAGCGTCAGGATGCGCTCGATGTGCTGGCGCAGCGCCTGGCGGGTCTCTTCGAACGAGTCGAGCCGGTAGTAGCTCTCGTCCGGCATCGACAGGCCGCCCTGGATGAAGAAGGGCAGGTAGCGCTGCGGGTTGCCCGGGTCGGGCTCGACGTAGAGCTCGACGATGCCGCCGATCCCGTCGCGCTCCAGCTCACCCACGAGTCGGAGCAGGGAGGGGACATCGCTGACCGCATCCACACGGGCCAGCTGATCGGCGAGCGGCTCGGTGCCGCGCTCGGCGATGCGCTCGGTGTCCATGAAGCTCGCGTACAGGTCGCCGATCTTGCGCGCCTCGGTGCCGGCCTCGGCATCCTGCGACTCGAGGATGATGGCGCGGACGTCCTTCTCGGCCTGCTCCGCGAGGAGGTGGAAGGAGCCCCAGCGCGCCTTGTCCTCGGGAATCTCGGTCCGGGCGATCCATTCGCCGTTGACGTAGCGGAACAGGTCGTCCTGCGGGCGGATCTCGTTGCTCAGCTCGTCGAGCGCGAGACCGGAACGGGGGGAGTCGGTCATGCGCACAGGATATGCCGCCGGGCTGAGTGGGGGCTCCAGCCGCCGCGACGTGCCGCCGCATCCCTCCCCTCCCGACCCGCCGCCGCGCCCCTTCCTCCCGCGAGACAGCATTTCGAGCACGAGATCACTCTGTTTACCCGTGATCTCGTGATGAAGATGCAGTCTCGCGGCAGAAGAGGGGGGCGGATGCGGCGCGTCGGTGCGGGTCAATAGGGTCGAGGGGTGGCGGCGACACTCAATCGGCAGATCCTGAACCTCGCGGTGCCTGCGCTCGGCGCGCTGATCGCGGAGCCGCTGTTCCTCATCATCGACGCCGCCATGATCGGTCACCTCGGCGTCGTCCCGCTCGCGGGTCTCGGGATCGCGTCGGCCGTGCTGCAGACGATCGTCGGGCTGATGGTGTTCCTCGCCTACTCGACGACGCCCGCGGTGGCGCGTCGCTTCGGTGCCGGCCAGCACGGCTCGGCGGTGACCGCCGGCATCGACGGGATGTGGCTGGCCCTCGGGCTGGGCTTCATCCTCGCCGTGGTCGGGGATCTCACGACCCCCACGCTCGTGGGCCTGTTCGCTCCCGCGGCGGACGTCGCGGCGGAGGCGGAGGCGTACCTCGGCATCTCGATGTGGGGCCTGCCGGCCATGCTGATCGTGTTCGCGGCGACGGGTCTGCTGCGCGGGATGCAGGACACGGTGACTCCCCTGTGGATCGCCGGGGCCGGCTTCACCGCGAACGCGGGGCTGAACTGGCTGTTCATCTACGGGTTCGGATGGGGCATCGCCGGCTCCGCGGTCGGAACGGTCGTGGCGCAGTGGGGCATGGTCGCCGTGTATGCGCTGGTGGTGGGTCGGCTCGCGCGGCGGCACGACGCATCCATCCGTCCGCGGCGCGACAGCGTGTCGGGCGCGGCTCGCAGCGGCGGCTGGATGTTCCTGCGCACCGTGTCTCTGCGCGCAGCCCTGCTCGCGACGGTCGCCGTGGCGACGGCGCTCGGCACCCCCGAGCTCGCGGGCTGGCAAGTGGCGTTCACGATCTTCTCGACCGCCGCTTTCGCCCTCGACGCGCTGGCGATCGCCGCGCAGGCACTCGTGGGCCGCGGGCTCGGCGAGGACGACCCCGCCTTCGTACGCCGGGTGCTCGGCCGCACGGTGGCGTGGGGCGTGTGGTTCGGCGTGATCGTGGGGGCGCTGATCGGCGGCTTCTCGGGCATGATCGGCCTCGTCTTCACCTCGGATGCGGCGATCGCCGCACTCGTGCAGCCCGCGCTGATCGTGCTCGCCGTCGCCCAGCCGCTGTGCGCCGTCGTGTTCGTGCTCGACGGCGTTCTCATCGGCGCCGGCGACGGCAAGTACCTCGCCCTCGCGGGGCTCGCCAACCTCGTGCCGTTCGTCCCGGCCCTCCTCGTGGTGTTGTGGACGGGGGCCGCCGGGGCCGCCGGTCTGGCCTGGCTCGCGGTCGCGTTCTTCGGGGTCTACATGCTGGCGCGCGCGGTCACCCTCGGCTGGCGCGTGCGCACCGGAGCCTGGATGCGCATCCCCGCCTGAGCAGCCTCCCGCGACATCCCCGCGCGCCGAGCCCGCGCCATCCCCGCGCGCCGCTCAGCCGCATCCCCCTGCCCGAGCATGCCGACCCGAGGCGCGCCGCACCGCCGCATCCCCCTGCCCGCGGCGCGCACAGCCCCTCGGCGCCGCGCGCAGGCGCAGGCGCGAGACACCCTACTGCGTGTCTCAAACGTTCACCCAAACACCCGCTGTTCCGTGCACAAGCGGGACACGCATGCCCGGGCACCCCGTTCGTGTCTCACTTATGCACGGGTGGAGCGCGCCAGACGTGCACAAGCGAGACACGAAGGGAAGAGCCGGATGCGGTCACGCACCTCAGGCGCGTGTGCGACGTGTGTCCTCCGTGGTTCGGGAGGAACAGTCCACGTCACGCGATGTTGCGGGAGCGTATGCCCCTCAGCGCGCCCAGCGGCGACACCACTCGTACATCACGACGGCGGCCGCGGCGGCCGCGTTGATCGACCGCGTGGAACCGTACTGCGAGATCTCCACGACCCCGGATGCGGCGGCCACCGCCTCCGGCGAGAGCCCCGGCCCCTCCTGACCGAACACGAGCACGCAGCGTTCGGGAAGCTCCGCATCCTGCACGGGGACGGAGCCGGGCACGTTGTCGACGGCGATGACGGGAAGGTTCTCCGCCGTCGCCCACGCCGCGAACGCCGCCACGTCGTCGTGATGGCGCACGTGCTGATAACGGTCGGTGACCATGGCGCCGCGCTTGTTCCAGCGGCGGCGACCGATGATGTGCACTTCCGCGGCGGCGAAGGCGTTGGCGCTGCGCACGATGGAGCCGATGTTCATGTCGTGCTGCCAGTTCTCGATCGCGACATGGAAACCGTGCCGGTGCGCGTCGAGATCGGCGACGATCGCGTCCATCCGCCAGTAGCGGTAGCGATCGATCACGTTTCGGCGGTCGCCCGCCGCGAGGAGGTCGGGATCGAGATGCGCGTCGTCGGGCCACGGCCCCTCCCAGGGTCCGACGCCGTGCTCGGGAGCGATGTCCGAGGTCGTGTCCTCCGGCTCGCCCGCATCCGTCATCCCCCCAGGCTAGCTGCGCCCGCCGTCGCTTCTTACTCGATGGAAGAGTATTTTTCGGGAAGCCGAAAGATACGATACGGTTTCGGCATGCCGAAAACTCTGACCGCCGCGCCCGTGCAGGCGCCCGCGCGTCGGATGGCGTGGCTGCTCGGACCGGCGCTCGTCGCCGGGGTGGCCTACCTCGATCCGGGCAACGTCGCCGCGAACATGACCGCCGGTGCGACGTTCGGCTACCTGCTGGTGTGGGTCGTGGTGCTCGGCAACCTCATGGCCTGGCTGATCCAGTACCTCTCGGCGAAGCTCGGGATCGTCACCGGCCAGAGCCTGCCCGACCTCCTCGGCCGCCGCATCCGCCGTCCGTGGGCCCGACGGCTCTATTGGCTGCAGGCCGAGCTCGTGGCGATGGCGACGGATGTGGCCGAGGTCATCGGCGGCGCGGTCGCGCTCAACCTGCTGTTCAACATCCCGCTCCTGTGGGGCGGCGTGATCACCGGCGTCGTGTCGATGATCGTGCTGACGGTGCAATCGCGCCGCGGCGCGCGCGCATTCGAGACCGTCGTCATCACGATGCTCATCGTCATCGTGATCGGGTTCTGCACCGGGATCATCTTCTCGCCGCCGGATGCGGGCGGCCTGGTGCAGGGCCTGGTGCCGCGGTTCGAGGGCACCGACTCTGTCCTGCTGGCCGCATCCATCCTGGGCGCGACCGTCATGCCGCACGCGATCTACGCGCACTCCTCGCTGGCGCGCGACCGCTTCCCGCTGACGGATGCGGCCCCCGCCGATCGCGAGCGCCGGCTCCTGCGCGCCACGCGGTGGGACGTCACGATCGCCATGGCCGTCGCCGGCACGACGAACCTCATCATGCTGCTGCTGGCCGCATCCAGCCTCGCCGGCGTTCCCGGCACCGACTCGCTCGAGGGCGCGTACGCGGCGCTGTCTGCGGGACTCGGCCCCGTCATCGCGACGCTCTTCGCGGTGGGCCTGCTCGCGAGCGGACTGGCCTCGACCTCGGTCGGCGCCTACGCCGGCTCCGAGATCATGAAGGGGCTGCTGCACGTGCGCGTGCCGCTGCTGGCTCGGCGGCTCGTGACCCTCATCCCCGCCCTCGTGATCCTGGGCCTCGGACTCGACCCGACGCTCGCGCTGGTGCTGAGCCAGGTCGTGCTCTCGTTCGGCATCCCGTTCGCCCTCATCCCCCTCGTCTGGCTGACGGCGCAGCGCGGTCTGCTCGGCAGGTACCGCAATCGGATCGCGACGACGGTCGCCGGCGCGGCCGCCTCCGTGTTCCTCGTCGCTCTCAACGCGCTGCTCATCTGGCTCGTCATCACGGGCGGGTAGCCTGACGGGGTGCCCACATCCGCAGCCGTCGACGACTACCTGAAGGTCGTGTACCAGCACACGGAATGGCAGGACGAGCGGATCACGCCCTCGCAGCTCGCGCAGCAGCTGGGGCTCGCGCCGTCGAGCGTCACCGAGATGGTGCAGAAGCTCGCCGCTGCGGGTCTCGTGAGCCACCGCCGGTACGGCCCGATCACGTTGACCGAGAAGGGCCTCGCGCGGGCGGCGGCGATCGTGCGTCGCCACCGCCTCGTCGAGACGTGGCTCGTGCGCGAGTACGGCTACACCTGGGACGAGGTGCACGACGAGGCCGAGATCCTGGAGCACGCACTGAGCGATCGGCTGCTCGATCGCATCGACGAACGCCTCGGACGGCCACGTTTCGATCCCCACGGCGATGCCATCCCCGACATGCTCGGCCAGGTGGAGCGCGTGCCGTTCGTGCTGCTCGCCGACGCGCAAGCGGGGCACGTGGGCCGCGTGTTGCGCGTCAACGACCGCGATCCCGACCTGCTGCGCGAACTCGAACGTCGCGGTCTCGATGTGGACCACCGCGTGGAGGTGCTCGAGCCCGCTCCAGACCTCCGCGTCCGCGTGGACGGTACCGAGATCAGCATCCCTGTCGCCGCGCACGACGCGATCTGGCTCTCCGCCTGACGCGATCGGATGCGGCGCCCGCCGCACTCAGCGGCGTGCAGCCTCGAAGGGCCACCGCATCCGCGTGGCCGCCTCGCACATGAGCCACAGTCGCTCGCCGATCGCCGGCTCTCGCAGGAACGCCGTCGGCTGCGCGGCCCGGGGCGGCCCGGCGACGACGCGGCCGGGGCCCCACATCTGCCCGCCCTCAACATCGGTGTCGGCGAGGGCGCGCACCAGCGGCCAGGCGCCGTGCTCCTTCGACTGCGTGATCGGCGCCTGCAGGTTGTCGAGGAACCGACCCCAGCGCGAAGGCTCGTTGACCCCGCGGATGCCGACCGTGCGGCCGCTCGTCGAGTAGCCGGGGTGGGCGATCACGCTCGTCACGGGAACGCGCGCCTCACGCAGCCGCCGGTCCGCCTCGAGGCCGACCACCGTGGTGACGGCCTTCGACTGCACGTACGCGCGCCACGGCGAGTAGCGCTCGACGAGCTGCGGGTCGGTGGGGTCGTACTTCGAGATCGAGGTCGACATGCTGCCGAGCCACACCATCCGGCCGCGACGGGCGGCGAGCGTGGTCAGCAGCGCGCCTGCCAGGGCGAAGTGGCCGAGCGCGTTCGTGGCGAGCACGAGCTCGTTGCCGTCTCGCGTGGTCTCGCGCTGGGCGGGCGGATGCACGATCCCCGCGTTCAGCAGCAGGCCGTCGAGGCGGCCGCGCTGACGGACGGTGGCGGCCGCCGCGCGCACCGAGCCGAGGTTGCTCGTGTCCAGCAGCAGCGTCTCGGCGGTGCCGGTCGCGTGCGGCAGGCGGGCCGACACCGCGGCACGAGCGGCGGCCAGGCGATTGGGGTTGCGGCCGGTCATGATGACGCGTGCGCCGGCGTTCACGAGCTGCTCGCTGGCGAAGTAGCCGAGGCCCGCGTTCGAGCCCGTCACCAGGTAGGTGCGGCCCGTCAGGTCGGGCAGCCGGTGCGGATCCCAGTCCGCCTCGCGAGCGCTCACGCGTACGACCCTAGTGCGCTGCGCGAGGTGCCTCCTTCACTCTTGAGCACTCCTTCGCGCCCGGGTAGCCTGGCCGCCCCTCGGACGCCGCTATGACCTGGCTCCGAGGGCTCGGATACCGCCCGCGGGAGCCCTAGGCTGAAGCCATGCGCACGCGCGACGACATCGAATGCTGGCTCACCGACATGGACGGCGTGCTGGTGCACGACAACCAGGCGATCCCGGGGGCGGCCGAGCTGCTCGCGCAGTGGCGCGACACCGGCACACCCTTCCTGGTGCTCACGAACAACCCGATCTTCACCCCGCGCGATCTGAGCGCGAGGCTGAAGCGATCGGGGCTCGACGTTCCGGAGGAGCGGATCTGGACCTCGGCGCTGGCGACGGCAGAGTTCCTCAAGTCGCAGATGCCCGGCAGCTCCGCCTTCGTCATCGGCGAGGCAGGGCTCACGACCGCGCTGCACGAGGCGGGCGTCGTCATGACCGAGACGCAGCCCGACTACGTCGTCGTCGGCGAGACGCGCCAGTACTCGTTCGAGGCGATCACGCAGGCGATCCGCTTCATCAACGCGGGCGCGCGGTTCATCGTCACCAATCCGGATGCGACCGGCCCCACTCCGAACGGCATCGTGCCGGCGACGGGATCGTTCGCCGCCATGATCACGAAGGCCACAGGCAAGGAGCCGTACGTCGTCGGCAAGCCGAACCCGATGATGTTCCGCTCGGCGCTCAACCGTATCGGCGCGCACTCCGAGAACACCGGCATGATCGGCGACCGCATGGACACCGACGTCGTCGCGGGCATCGAGGCGGGATTGCACACCGTGCTCGTGATGACCGGGATCAGCGACCCGGCCGAGATCGAGCGCTACCCCTTCCGCCCCGACGAGGTGCTCACCTCCGTCGCCGAGCTCATCGCACCGGAACCCGTCGAGTCGGAGATGCCTGAAGACATCTGAACGAACGCGTCCCCGCACCATCCTGAGGACGATGCGGGGACGGAAGCGGCTGAATCAGCGGTAGGTGATGCTGAAGCCCCACAGCTTGTCGGGACCGATGTAGCCGCAGGAGCTTCCGGCGAAGATCTCGCCACCCGTCGCGTTGATGGCCCAACCCGTGACCTGCTCGGCGATCTGGCAGATGCCCTTGGTAGGGAAGCCGTAGGGTTCGACGGTCGAGTCGGCGAACGCCGGGGCGGCGGCTGCAGCACCGGCTCCCGTGAGGGTGGCGGCAGCGAGGAGACCGGCGGCCAGGCGAGTGGGCTTCTTCATGCGCGTGTCCTTTCCGAGGGGTGTCCCGGAAGGGTGGCACGGAGCGCACAGCCCGCGCAGAGATTATCCACAGCTGCGTGGATCCTCAGTCGTCGCGCGGCTCCCTGTCGTCGCGCTCTCGATCGTCGCGCTCGCGGCGAAGGAAGCGGATGAGCTGCAGGACGAACATCACCAGCGCGCCCGCCGTGATGACGAGCGCGACCAGCAGCATGAGGGTGCGATCGTCCACCGTCACCACCGCCCCGCAGGAGAAATCCCGTACACAGGACGATTGCGCCGCATCCGTCCTGCAGAACGCAGATCTCCTGAACTGCGGATGCGGACGGCAGCCATCACTGCGCGGGAAGACCCAGGTCGTCGAGGTCGATCGCCGCGAGCCACTGGAGGCCCTCGGCCTCGACGGCGGCCTGGGCTCCGGTCTTGCGGTCGACGATGACGGCGACGGCGACGGGCTCTGCGCCCTCGCGGCGCAGCGCCTCGACCGCCTTCAGGGCGGACTGGCCGGTCGTGGAGGTGTCCTCGACGACCACGACGCGCTTGCCCGCCACATCCGCGCCCTCGATCTGGCGACCGCGGCCGTGGTCCTTGGGCTCCTTGCGCACGACGAACGCGTCGAGGGGCGTGCCCGCGTGCACCGACTCGTGCATGACCGCGTTGGCGATCGGGTCCGCGCCGAGGGTGAGCCCGCCCACGGCGACCACGCCGTCGACGTCGCGGATCAGGTCGAGCATGATCCGGCCGATCGCGGGCGCCGCACGGTGGTCGAGCGTCAGCTTGCGCATGTCGACGTAGTACGACGCCTTCTTGCCGCTCGAGAGGGTGAAGTCGCCGTGGAAGACGGCCTCTGCGCCGATCAGCGCGATGAGCGCCTGGCGGTCGGATTCGAGCTCGGGCGTGGATGCGGCGGTCACACCGTCGAGTCTAGGGGCGAGGACCGATCCGCACCGCGGGCGTGCGCGAGAGGAGAGGACGGGGCCACGCGCCGAGGGCGAGCACCGCGAGCACGGTCTGTACGAGGCCGGCGACGAAGTAGATGCCGTGCAGCGGCGACCAGACCAGCAGCAGCGCCAGCTCGACGAAGATCCAGATCATCATGACGAGCCCCGCAGCCGCGTGCAGCCCCCAGGCCAGGGCGTAGCGCCGGTACTGCGCGACGACGGTGAGCGCCTGGATCCCGCCCACCACGACACCGAGGATGATGCCGGGCCAGAAGTATGAGGAGAAGGGCGTGCCCTCGAGCCACTCGAGCGGCACCCCCATCCCGCTGCCCAGCGTCAGCCCGATCATCCCCGCCAGCGCCGAGGCGAGGTTGAACCACGCCACGATGAGGAGGGTGACGCGAAGCGCTCTGGGCACCGTCATGGGCGCAGGCTACGCCGCGGCCGACCGCATCCGACCCCATGCGCGCCGGGACTAACACGAGCGCGATAGCGTCCGATCGTGCACCTCACGATGACACCGCTGCTTGATGCGGTCCGTGTCGAAGGACCAGCCGGCGGAGGTGCCATCACCCTCCGGGGTCGTCACGCGCGTGCCGGCAACGAAGCTGCGAGTCATCCGCGACTGCTTGCCCTTGAACGTGGAGGTGCCCCCACCGAAGTGGAAGGACCCGTCGGTCGAGAACCCGCCGGATGCCGTCGAGGTGGTCTGCGTCTCGTCCGTGTCGAACGTGCCCTCCGCCTCATCGAAGGCCATCGGCGTCCGGCGTGCGGCGTCGGGCCCGGGTTCTAGGCTGGAGGCATGCGCCTGGCCACCTGGAACGTCAACTCGATCCGAGCACGCGTCGTTCGTACCGTGGAGTTCTGCGTCCGCGAGAACATCGACGTCCTGGCCATGCAGGAGATCAAATGCAAGCCGGAGCAATTCCCCTACGCGGCCTTCGAGGAGGCTGGTTATCACGTCGTCGCGCACGGCCTGAACCAGTGGAACGGCGTCGCGATCGCCAGCCGTGAGCCGATCACCGAGGTCGAGACGGCCTTTCCCGGCATGCCCGGGTTCCTCAAGGGCCACGAGGGCCCCGACCTCCCGCAGGAGGCCCGCGCCATCGGCGCGACGATCGACGGCGTGCGGGTCTGGAGCCTGTACGTCCCCAACGGTCGCGGGCTCGACGACCCGCACTATCTCTACAAGCTCGACTGGCTGGCTGCGCTGACGGGATACACCCGCGAGACTCTCGCGGCGAACCCCGATCTGCCGCTCGCCCTCGTCGGCGACTTCAACATCGCACCGACCGACGCCGACAACGGCGACCCGACCGTGATCGAGGGCGTCACCACGCACGTCTCGCCCCCCGAGCGTGAGGCGTTCCGCGCCCTGCTGGATGCGGGCCTCAGCGACACCGTGCGCCCATTGGTGCCCACCGGCTACACGTACTGGGACTACAAGCAGCTGCGCTTCCCCCGCAACGAGGGCCTGCGCATCGACTTCATCCTCGGCTCGCACGCCTTCGCGGACGCCGTCGAGGGGGCGGCCATCCACCGCGACGAACGCAAGGGCGAGATCCCGAGCGACCACGTTCCCGTCGTGGTCGACCTGGACTTCGCGGGCGACGAGGACGACGACGACCGCCCCATGATCTTCGGCTGACCGCACCGTTCCCCGGTCTCAGATCGACGCCGCGGCGTCGATCTGTGACAGTGGAACACCGGCGGGAGAGGCCCTCCGAAGCGTCAATGGTCTCCGTCTGGCGGGGGATGCCGCATCCGAGCGCCCGCTCTAGTTTGGAAGGATGCTGCCGCTCACGCCCGCGCAACAGCGCGGTGATCTCCTGCTGGCCGCCGCGATGTGCGTCGGCGCGCTGATCAGCGCTGCGCTCTCGTCGGTCGCCGGCATCTACGGCGAGCACCAGGGCTCCATGGCCGCCGCCGTCGCCTACGCGTTCGTCCTCGCCGTCCCGCTCGCGGTCCGCCGACGTTGGCCCGCCACGGTCGCCGTCATCGTCTGCACGGCGTACTTCGCCGCCGTGACCCTCCGCGTGCCCGAGATCTACGCCGGCAACATCGCCATGTTCATCGCCATCTACACGGTGGGCGCCTGGTCGCCGCACCGGCGCCGCGCGATGTGGACGCGCATCGGCATCATCGCCGGGATGGCGGTCTGGCTGCTCGTCACGATGTTCGTCGACGCCACCGCCGACATCGACCAGGACGGCTTCTCGCGCGCGGGCGCCTTCTCGCCCTACGTCGCCTCGATGCTGCTGACCCTTCTCATCAACGCGCTCTACTTCGGCGGCGCGTACCTCTTCGGCGAACGCACCTGGGCGAGCCGGCAGCAGCGCACCCTGCTCGAGGAGCGCACCGCCGAGCTCGAACGCGAGCGCGAGCGCAGCGCGGAGCAGGCGGTGGCGCTGGAGCGGGTGCGACTGGCCCGCGAGCTCCACGACGTCGTCGCCCACCATGTCTCCCTTATGGGAGTGCAGGCGGGCGCGGCACGCATGATGCTGAGCAAGGACCCTCAGGCGGCGGGCGAGACGCTCGCCCGCGTGGAGGAGTCGGCACGCTCGGCGCTGAGCGAGCTGCGCCATCTGCTCGAGACGCTTCGGACGCCCGGCGATACGAGCGAGGAGACATCCGTCGGCCTGGAAGGCCTCGAGAAGCTCGTCGCCGAGGCGAGTGCGGCGGGGGTCGCCTCGGAGCTGCGCCTCATCGGCGAGGAGCGAGACGTCCCCGACACGGTGCAGGTGAACCTGTACCGGATCGCGCAGGAGGCGCTCACCAACGCCCGCCGTCACGCCGGCCCCGGTGCGCGCGCCGATGTGCGCCTGCGCTACGCACCCGAGGGCGTCGAGCTGGAAGTCGCCAACACCGGGCGTCCGGTGGCGGAGATCACCCCCGGCATGGGCCTGATCGGGATGCGGGAGCGCGCCGCCGCATCCGGAGGCACGATCGAGGCGAGTCCCCGATCCAACGGAGGATTCGTCGTGCGCGTGCGCGTTCCCCTCACCCCTCTCGTCGCGGTGGACGCCCGGTGAGCGGCCGCATCCGGGTCGTCCTCGCCGACGAACACGCCATGATGCGGGCGGGCTTTCGCACCATCCTGACCCTCGACGATCGCATCGAGGTCGTGGGCGAAGCGGCGACGGGCGCCGAGGCGATCGCCCAGGCCAGGGCCCTGCGACCCGACGTCGTGTGCATGGACGTGCAGATGCCCGACCTCGACGGGCTGGAGGCGACCAGGCGGATCATCGCCGACCCCGACATCCCCTCGGCCGTGCTCGTGGTGACCACCTTCGACCGCGACGACTACCTCTTCGCCGCCCTCGATGCGGGTGCCTCCGGGTTCCTCCTGAAGAATGCCGGGCCCGAGGAGCTGACGGCCGCGGTGCGGGTCGTCGCCGCCGGGGATGCGCTGCTCGCCCCGGAGGTCACCCGGCGCGTCATCGCGCGTTTCGCGAGCCCCGCGGTCTCCGCATCCGCTCCGGACCCACTGCCGGTCTCGAGCCCGCTGACCGAGCGCGAGGAGGAGGTGCTCCGCCTCATGGCGGATGCGCTGTCCAACGGCGAGATCGCCGAGCGGCTGTACATCGGTGAGGCGACCGTGAAGACCCACGTGTCCAACGTGCTGGCCAAGCTCGGTGCCCGCGACCGTGTGCAGGCCGTCGTCCTGGCCCATCGCCACGGCCTCGCCTGACCCCTTTCCCCCTCAGCACATCCCTGCCCGAGTTGCGTCGCATGTGCGCAGATGCGCCACTTCTGCGCACATGCACCTGTTGATCTCTGCCGCGGTTGCGCATTTGTGGCGCGGCTGCGGCGGCCGCGCGGTGCCCCGCCCACGCTGAGCATCCCGGATGCGGCACCGCCAGGCCCCCGGATGCGGCACCGCCGGCATCCCGGATGCGGCACCGCCGCGTGCAGCGCGACATCTGCACGACGGGCGGCTCCAAGGGCGTCCCATCCACCCCGCCAGGTCACTCCTGCACCGCGCGTCGTGCAGATGTCGCGGTACTCGGCCGCATCCGGCGAGGAGGGCTCTCCGCCGGGAGGGGGAGGGCACGAACCCGTCCGGGGAGGGAGGTGCGCGGGGATGCTGCGGACGTAACGTCGGAGCACGGATCAAGGAGGACGCATGCTGCGCCTGTCAGGAGTGACAAAGAACTACGGCACACGCCGGGTGCTCGACGATGTCGGGTTCACCGTCGAGAACGGCCGACTCACCGGCTTCGTCGGCGGCAACGGCGCCGGCAAGACCACGACCATGCGCATCGCGCTGGGTGTGCTCGCGGCGGATGCGGGCACGGTCGAGATCGACGGCACGCCCATCACGAGCGAGGACCGTCGCCGCTTCGGCTACATGCCCGAGGAGCGCGGCCTGTACCCCAAGATGAAGGTCGGCGAGCACATCGCGTACCTGGCCCGCCTCCACGGCTACAGCAAGGCCGCGGCCACCGCGAACGCCGAGAAGCTGCTGGACCGCCTCGGACTCGGCGAGCGCCTCGGCGACACGGTCGAGACCCTCTCGCTCGGAAACCAGCAGCGCGCGCAGATCGCCGCGGCCCTCGTGCACGAACCCGAGGTGCTCATCCTCGACGAGCCGTTCTCGGGCCTCGACCCGCTCGCCGTCGAGGTAGTCGCGGGCGTGCTCGCGGAGCGCGCCGCGGCGGGCGTCGCCGTGCTCTTCTCATCCCACCAGCTCGACGTCGTCGAACGCCTCTGCGACGACCTCGTCATCATCGCGGGCGGCACGATCCGCGCCGCGGGCGGCCGAGAGCAGCTCCGCGCCGAGTACAGCTCGCCCCGCTATGAGCTCGTCACCGGTGGCGACCTGGGTTGGCTCCGCGACGTCCCCGAGGTCACCGTCGTCGAGCTCGCCGGCGGGGAGGCCGTGTTCGAGGCCTCCCCCGAAACCGCCCGCGCCGTCCTCTCTCGCGCGGCGGCTTCCGGCGACGTCGACGCCTTCTCGCCGCAGCGCCCCACTCTCACGCAGATCTTCCGGGAGGTCATCCGATGAACGCGCACGTCCCCACAGCCCCCACCACCGCGCAGAGCGTCTGGCTGGTCGCCGAGCGCGAGATCGGCTCCAAGCTGCGCAGCAAGTCGTTCGTGATCTCGACCGTCATCCTCTTCGTGCTCGCCCTCGGCGCGGTCGTCTGGGGCGGGTTCACGGCCAGCGACACGAGCGGCATCAAGGTAGCGGTGACGCCGGCGACCGCACCCGTCGTCTCGGGCGCCGCAGGACTCGACGTGACGGATGCGGACTCCTCCGACGCCGCCATGGCGCTGGTCACGGACGGCACCGTGGAAGCTGCTCTCGTCCCCACCGCGGACGTTCCGGATGCAACAGCGTCCGGTGCGTTCGACTACACGGTCGTCGGCAAGGACGACCTGCCGTCCGGCCTGCTGCCGATCCTCAGCCAGTCGCCGCCGGTGCACCTGCTCGACCCGTCGAGCACCGACTTCCTGCTGCGGTACTTCGTGGCCCTCGGGTTCGGCCTCGTGTTCCTGCTCGCCGCTTCCACCTTCGGCGGGACGATCGCGCAGTCGGTCGTCGAGGAGAAGCAGACCCGCGTCGTGGAACTGCTGATCTCCGCCATTCCGGTGCGGGCTCTCATGGCGGGCAAGATCATCGGCAACACGATCCTCGCGATGGGTCAGATCGTGGTGCTCGCGGCGATCGCGATCGTCGGGCTCTCGGTGACGGGGCAGGACCTCGTGCTCACCGGCCTCGGCGGGCCCATCGTGTGGTTCGCGATCTTCTTCCTGCTCGGCTTCATCCTGCTGGCGGCCCTGTTCGCCGCGGCCGGCGCCATGGTGTCGCGCATGGAAGACATCGGCTCGACGACGGCACCGCTCACGATGCTCGTGATGCTGCCGTACTTCCTCGTCATCTTCTTCAACGACAACCCGCTCGTGCTGACGATCATGTCGTACGTGCCGTTCTCGGCTCCGGTCGCGATGCCGCTGCGCCTCTACCTCGGCGACGCGATGTGGTGGGAGCCGCTGGTCTCGCTCGTCGTCCTCGCGATCACGTGCGTGTTGGCGATCTGGGTCGGCTCGCGCATCTACAGCCGCTCGCTGCTGCGGATGGGGGCACGCGTGAAGCTGTCGGAGGCGCTCTCACGCAGCTGACCCCGCATCCGCCCACCGAGACTGCATTTCCGTCACGAGATCACGGGGTTTACCCGCACTCTCGTGACGGGGATGGGCCCACGCGCCCAGAGGCTCCGCGTCCGCGCAGCGGGCGTGGAGAGGGCGTGGGGACAGTCTCGCGAAACACCGGCCCGAAACTGAACGGCCCGAAATGAGGTTTCGATACGGCACCCGTTTGCGGACCGCTCGTTCCCACGAGTGACTGACAGTCCCACAAACGATCGTTTCCGGCAGGTGGGCACGCGCCGAAAACTATGACGGCGTGCCCACCGTAGACGGTCTTCAACTGCGACGCACGGGCTGCTGCAACTCGGTCACCCAATCGGATTGGTTTTCCGAGACTGCCCGGACATACAGTTCCCGACATGGTCCCGCGTGGACAAGCCCGCGAGCAAAAATCTCAGCGTGGATCGCCTGCCAGCTCTCGGCGATGTGTGCCATGGAACCGAGATGGATGCCGCAGACGGCTGCTTCGGCAGCGGGCAGGTCAACAAGTTCGATCCCATCGCGGACTGGCCCGTTGTAGGCGTAGCCGGCGATGACTTGCAGACCGTCTTCAATCGTCTCGTACTGTGCGATCGGCGTCGTCAGAGCTCCACACTCATCACCGATGATCTCGGCAACGGCATCGAAGGCGGGGCCCACCACACTTGCGACCGAAGGTTGATCTGCGACGACGACGCGGTGGGCAGCCAGGCGGACAGCGGGTAGCGACTTCTCAACGATCTCTATCTGGGACATGTGGTTCTCCTTCTCGATAAGTTGGAGCCGTCGTTCCACGTCAACGAGTCGGTCAGCGGCGATGCGGTGTTCCTGCTCGACCTCAGCGCGCCGGATGCGCAATAGTGCGGAGATGCGATTTGCATCGACTCCGCGGTCGAGAATCGACGAGATATCGTCGAGACCGAAGCCGAGTTGGCGCAGTGCGACGATCCGATGCAAGCGTTCAAGTTGCGAGGGATCGTAGGAGCGGTAGCCGCTGTACTCGTCCACGTGAGCTGGTACGAGCAGACCAGCGGTATCCCAATGCCTCAGCATCCGATGGGTCACCTGGCCGATCTGCGCGAAGGCTCCGATGGATAACATGTCTCAGTTCTTTCGCCTTCCACAGTGTCAGAGTCAAGTATCACCTCCGAATCCAAGGTCGGATCCCCTACGGAGTGCCACCCGAATCGCGACAGGCGTCGCGTCACCTGGCGCGCGAGTCCGCCGGAATCCCCTGCCGCTTGCTGGTTGTGACGACCGTTTGCGGCAGCCGTTTCGCACCGCACCTAGGGACCGCACCGAAAACGATCGTTCTCGGCAAGAGCCATGTACCACTTGTGGCCGAGCGAAAATCACCCGGGCTGCCGAGACGGAACGATCACTCGGGCCAAAGCAGTTCCTCGATGCAGACTCGCTCATTGGATCCGCCACTGTCGTCGCTCCCGCGAGGATCGTGGCCCGAACATCTTCGCCGGGCCACGATCCTGCACCCTAGGGGTTCGGCTGGGTACGCGGTGGCACAGGCCGGGGTGCTGGCGGCGGCGTTGCCTTGGGCGGCGGCGATTCACGAATTACACGGGAAGGCCGCTGAGGAAGAGGCGGGGGTGGAGGTGTTTGTGATCGAATTCAACCCGTCTGGTGGTCGGAATCGCTTGGTGAGTCTCGGACAGCGTCGAGACACGGTAGCCCCGCTTACGTTGTAAGCAGGGCTACCGTGGGCATATATCGGTCGGTCCTATGTGCACTAGCGGATAGCGTGGGGGCTTTGGCCGGTGGGAGGGATGGCACGTCATGCCAAAGGGATCCAGCCGGGAGCCCAGACGGTCAGCGGCCGGCCGCCTGAGCCGTGAACTCGTTATCGAGATTGCTCTTGGTCAGATTGATCGCTCAGGCGCGCAGGGCCTCTCGATGCGTTCCCTCGCCCAGGAGCTGGGGGTGGAGGCCATGTCTCTCTACCGGTATGTGCACGGGCGTGAGGATCTGCTTGAGGGTGTGATCGCTCTGCTCCTCGGACGGTTGACATCCGATCTGGATGAGGAGTTGTCGGAGCACTGGCAAGGCTTTCTGCAGGATCTCGCCCATAAGGTGCGTCAGATAGCGATCGATCATCCGCAGGCGTTTCCGTTGGTGGCGACCCGGCATCCCGCGGCGCCTTGGCTGAGACCTCCGCTTCGTAGCGTCGAGGTGGTGAACACCTTCCTCAGCACTCTCTTGGGGCATGGGTTCACCGACGCTCAAGCGGTTGATGCGTACCGTGCTTTCAGCAGCTTCCTGCTCGGTCAACTCTTGCTGGAGTCCGCGGTCCGGGGAGCTGAGACGGGCCCGGTGGAAGAACCGCTGGACGAAGGAGCCGCGGATATCCCCGAGCGCGACGGCAGCATTAGCCTGCAGGACACGCCGGAGGTGCTCCGGCTTCGGGCTCTTCTGAGCGAGGATCGTTCCGACGAAGAGTTCGAGGTATCGCTGGAAGTACTCCTCAACCGTCTCGCCGGAGAGCTGACCCAATAGCCACGGCGTGGGCGTCCAGGACCGGGCAGCCGTCAACGTTTCCGAGGCGTTCCTCGAGTGGTGGTCCCCTCGGCTGTGTCGTCGTCCGGGTCCGCGTTCAGTCGGATCTCTCGGCCCTTCTCGACATCCTCCTGCTCCTTCGCGGCGGCCTTGTCGCTCTTGCGGGTGTCACGTGGTGGGAGCTGGATGTCCTCCTCCGCGGCGATGCCTGCCTGCAGTTGACGGCCGCGTTCGAGCTCAGCGTCGAACTCCGCCCCGAACAGCAGGGCGAGGTTGGCGATCCACAGCCAGAGCAGGAAGATAATAATGCCCGCGAGGGAGCCGTAGGTGCGGTCGTAGTTGGAGAAGTTGCCGACGTAGAACCCGAAGCCTGTGGTGGCAAGAGCGAGCACGATGATCGCCAGCAACGCTCCCATGCTGATCCACCGGAATTTCGGCTGCTTCGCGTTCGGGGTGGCGTAGTAGAGGATCGCGACGACCAGCACGATGATGAACACCAGCAGTGGCCACTTGGCGATGGACCAGATCGTCTGGGGGACGTCGCCGAGGCCGAGTGCGTCGCCGATGGCTGTCGTGACGGAGCCGGAGACCACGAGGAGGATTGAGGCGATCACGAGCAGCACGATCGTGATGACGGTGACCAGAAGCTGGGTGAGCTTCAGCTTCCAGAACGGCCGCCCCTCCTCGATCTCGTAGATCCGGTTCATGGCGCGGCTGAACGCGCCCACGTAGCCGGATGCCGACCAGATGGCCAGCAGGATGCCGGTGATGAGAGCGAAACCGGCACCCGGAGTCTCGGCGATCTGCTCGATCGGCCCGCGGATCGTGTCGACCGTGTCGCCGGGAGCGACCTGCTCGATGATTCCCAGCACCGCGTCGCTGGCGGCTTTTCCCTGCCCAACGACACCCAGTATAGAGAAGATCGCAATCAGGCCCGGAAAGAGCGACAGCACCGCGTAGTACGTCAGCGACGCGGCGACGTCCGTGCACTGGTCCGAGGAAAACTCACGGATCGTCTTCCGCAGTACGTATTTCCAGGACCTCTTGTGAAGATCGTCCGGGGAGTCTGGCTTTCCTGACGCTTCCGGGTCCGGGGCGTTGCGCGGGGTGGCGGGGGCTGTGCTGCTCATCGCGAGCTCCTTCGTCAAGGGGCGGGGCCCGGGTTTGAACGGGCCGCCCCCATACATCGGGGTACGCGGGGGGAGGGGGGAGA